>NZ_JBEORJ010000001.1:0-889938 GCF_040302185.1 Micromonospora sp. NPDC127501
GGGGGTGTGTTTGGCGGGGGCGCGGCTGCCCCCCCCTGCACGCGTCCGCCGGGGCGCGGGGCGCGGGCCGGGCGGGGGGGCGGGGGGGGGCCCGCGCGCGCGCCCCCCCCCCCGGGCCCGCAGCACCTAGGCTGACCACCGTGAGCTGGCCGGGGCGACTGTTCGACATGCGGGACACGCTCGTGCGGATGGCGCTGCTCGACCTCGCCGGGCTGGGCTACCTGCTCTTCGTCCCGCACTCCGCCAGCACGCCCACGACGACACAGTGGATCCTCGCGGTCCTCGCGTTCACCGTGGGGCTGGCGGTGCACCGCTGGCCGGTGGTCAACCTGCTGGCGCAGGCCGCCCTGCTGACGGTCGCGATCCGCCTGGTCGACGACTTCACCATCAACCAGGTTGGCGCGAGCTGGGCCCTGCTCGAGATCACCATGCGGGCACGCCGCCCCCGGACCATCTGGCTGTCCGCCGCGCTGCTGGTCGTGGTCGACCTGACCGACTCGGTCGGCGACCCGGTCCGCCAGGTCGCCTCGGGCGTCGTCGGCCTGGCCCTGGAGGTCGGTGTGCCGGTGCTGCTCGGTCTCGTCATCCGCACCAACCGGGAGCTGAGTCGGCAGGCCGTGGAGCGGGCGGTGGCCGAGCAACGCCAGCACGCCTCGGAGAGTCGCGCTGCCCGCGCCGACGAACGCAGCGCCATCGCCCGCGAGCTGCACGACGTCATTGCGCACCATGTGGCGTCGATGGTCCTGCGGGTCGGCGTGGCCCGGCACGTACTCACCGACCTGGACCCGCGGGTGGGCGAGGTCTTCGACGACGTGCACGGCACCGGCACCGCGGCCCTCGCCGAGCTGCGCCGGCTGGTCGCGGTGCTGCGCAACCCCGACGGGGTACGCGGCGACGCGGCGCTGACCGCGATCGAACCGTCCGCGCTGCCGGCGGCGATCGGCGCGTCCATCGACCGCGCCCGGCAGGCTGGTGTCACGGTGGAGGCCGATCTCGACCCGGCGATCGGTTCACTCGACGCGGTGCGCGGCATGGCGGTGCTGCGACTGACCCAGGAGGCGCTGACCAACGTGGCCAAACACGCGGGGACGTCCGCGCTCGCGCACCTCGTGGTGGCTGTCCGGGACGGCGCCGTGCACTGGGAGGTCACCGACAACGGGCGCGGCGGGATGCCGGCGGGCGTGCCGGCCGGTGGCGGGCACGGCATCACCGGGATGCGCGAGCGTGTCGAGGTCCTCGGCGGCCGGCTGGAGGCGGGCCCGACCGACGCCGGGTGGCGGGTGCGAACCGTCCTTCCGGTCGTGGCCGCCGCGTCCGGCGACGCACCGGTCGGCGCGGTGCCCCGCGAGCGGGAGGCCCCGGCCGGGTCGCCCGCGCCGGAGCCGGCGTGATCCGGGTGCTGCTGGTCGACGACCAGCACCTCATCCGGGCCGGGCTGCGCATGCTCTGCGACGCCCAACCCGACATCGAGGTCGTCGGGGAGGCCGACAACGGCCGTGAGGCGATCCCGCTGGCCGGGCGGCTCCTCCCCGATGTCGTCGTCATGGACCTGCGGATGCCCGGTGTCGACGGGATCACCGCGACCAGCCGGATCCTCGCCGAACGCCCCGCCACCCGCGTCCTGGTGCTGACCACGTTCGGCGACGACGACCACCTCTACCCCGCGCTGACCGCCGGGGCGTGCGGGTTCCTGCTCAAGGACGCACCCCCGACCGAGCTGCTGGACGGCATCCGCCGGGCCGCCGTCGGTGACAGCCCGTTCAGCCCGGAGGTGCTGCGTCGCCTCGTGCAGCGTGCGGTGCACGCCCGCCCCGGGTCACCACCGGCCCTGCCGGGCCTGACCGCCCGGGAACGGGACGTGCTCGACCTGGTCGCCGAGGGCCTGTCCAACACCGAGATCGCCGACCAGCTCCACATCGGTGTCACCACGGTCAAGACCCACATCACCAGCCTGATGACCAAGACCGAAAGCCCCAACCGGGTACGGCTGGCCCTGTTCGCACGCGGTGTCTGACGGTCAGGCCCGCATCCGCGCGGACACGGCGATGACGAGCACCAGCGGCACGATCAGCAGGGCCGGGGCGACGACCGGCAGGTGCAGGGCGACCAGGGCGCCGACCGCCGCGCCGACCATGAGGGCCAGCAGCACCTGAGCCTTGGGGCGCAGGCTGGCCCACGGGCTGCGCGCGGCGACCCCGGCGATCAGGCTGGTGAGGGTGCCGGTCAGGTACGTGGAGGACAGGCCGGACACGCCGAAACGTTGGATCGCACTGCTCTGCACGCCCAGCGCTACCGCGGACAGCATGAGCAGCGCCAGGTGGACGCCCGTGTCGGGGGTGTGCAGGGTGACCTCCCAGACGACGGCGAACACCCCGAACACCGACAGCTCCAGGACCAGCGCCCAGGTGACCCGCCGGGGCCAGACCGGATCGTCGGGCTGTGCCGAGCCGACGACGCGGGCGCCCGCGAGGACACCGACGATGAAGCTGACGATGGCGCAGCCCGACGTCAGAGCCAGATCGGCTTCACCTCGGCCGGCCGAGAGCCCGAGCAGGACCATGTTGCCGGTCATCACGCTGGCGAAGGCGCCGCCGAGGGCGAGGAAACCGAGAGCGTCGGCGCTACCGGTGAGGAAGGTGAGGACGACGACGAGCGCCTGCCGTCGCCGCAGCAGGCGCTCGTCTCGGCGCGGGGCGACGCGGGGGTGGGTGACGCGGGGCGCTGTGCTCGACACTGTCGGCCACCTTCCAGTAATTGTTCTTCGTATACACTTTGTCCGGACACGTTCACGGAGAGGCGACCAGGTGGCTGAAGACCTACGGGACAAGCTCGGTGCGCAACACCTGCCGCTCCGCGATCAGGTCCTCGCCGCGCTGCGGACCGCCATCATCGACGGCGACTACCTGCCCGGGGAACGGCTGACCGAGGACCGCCTCGCCGAGGACTTCGGCGTCTCCCGCAACCCCGTGCGGGAGGCACTACGCGTCGCCGAGGCGGAGGGGTTCGTCGTGATCCTTCCCCGCCGGGGAGCGGTCGTCGCCTCACCCAGCAGCGGGACCATCACCGACATGTTCGCCGTGCGCGAGCGCCTGGAGACGCTGGCCGCCCGACTGGCCGCCGAGCGGGCCACCTCGGCCGACGTGGCGTCCCTGCGCGCCCTGCTCGACCAGGGCCGCGAGGCGACCCAGCGCCACGACCTGGCCCGGGTCGCCGAGCTGAACAGCATGCTGCACCTGCGCATCCTCCAGATCAGCGGAAACCCCTGGCTGTCGTCGATCGCCAAGTCGCTCTACCTCCATGTCCAGTGGGTCTTCCGGCTCGGGGCGGCCGAACGCGCGCCACACTCGTGGGCCGAGCACATCCAACTCGTCGACGCCATCGAGTCGGGCGACGGTGACCGCGCCGAGCGGGCCGCGCTCGACCACCTCGACGCGGCATCCGCCGCGGCGTACGAGAACGCCGAAGGCGGCTACGGCGCCCGCTGACGGGCACGCGGCCACGCCGCCCGCTACCGGCCGCACGCGTAGCCCTGCATCCCCCGGGGGTTCGCGCCGGCCGCCAGCACTCCCGTCGCCGGGTCACGGGTCACCGCGCAGAGCCGACCGAGGCTCCACCCGTCGGTGACCCGCACCTCGTGCCCGTACGCCCGCAGGGCCGCCAGCACGCCCTCGTCGAACCGGTTCTCCACCACCAGGACACCGGGCTCCATGTCGCGGGGATAGAACGACCCCGGCAGGCTGACCGTGTGCCACGCCGGTGCGTCGATGGCCTCCTGAAGGCTCTGCCCACCGACGAGGTGCCGCAGCAGGAACGGCAACTGCCACTGGTCCTGCTGGTCGCCGCCGGGGGTGCCGCAGGCCAGCACCGGCTCACCGTCGCGGTGCACCATCGTCGGGCTCAACGTCGTACGCGGGCGGCGGCCCGGCGCCAGCGACGAGGCGAGCCCCTCCTCCAGCCAGAACATCTGCAACCTGCTGCCCAGCGGAAAGCCCAGCTCCGGAATCGTCGGGGAACTCTGCAACCAGCCGCCGCTGGGCGTCGCGGAGATCATGTTGCCCCAGCGGTCGACCACGTCCACGTGACAGGTGTCGCCCCGGGTCACCCCGTCCGACTGCACTGTCGGCTCTCCCGTCGTGGCATCCGTCGGCCCGGTACGCCGCGCGGCACCGGGTCGGACGTGGGCGGGCAGGCGCGGCTGCGCCCCGTCCGGGCGCCCAGGCCGCAACTCCGCCGACGCGCGATCGCCGATCAGGGCGGCCCGCTCCCGCGCGTACTGCGGCGAGAGCAGCGCCTTGGCGGGCACGTCGGCCCCGTCGCCGTACCAGGCCTCCCGATCGGCGAAGGCGAGCTTGAGCGCCTCGACCTGGGCGTGCACACCCGCCGCGGTCGCCGGGTCGTACGCGCCCGGGTCGTCGAGCGCGTCCACTGTGGCCAGGGACTCCAGCAGCACCGGGCCCTGACCCCAGAAACCGGTCTTCGCCACCGAGTAGCCGTGCCAGTCCAGGGTGGCTGGCGACTCCCAGCTCGCCGAGTACGCGGCCAGGTCGTCGCCGGTGACCAGCCCGGCGTGCGGACGGCCACTGGAGTCCTGGAACGGTCGCCGGCTGAACGCGTCGATCGCGTCGGCGACGAAACCCGTGCTCCAGGCCCGGCGCGCCGCCTCGATCTGGGCCTCCCGGTCGACGCCGGCCGCCCGTCCCGCCTCGACGAGCCGGCGCAGGGTATCCGCGTACGCCGGGTTGGTGACCAACTCCCCCGCAGCCGGTGGCCGGCCGCCGCGCAGCCAGAGCGCGGCGGAGGTGGGCCAGTGTTCCTCGAACAACGACCGGACGGCCGCCACCGTGTCACCGACCCGGCCCACCAGCGGGTGCCCGGCGCCGGCGTAGCCGATCGCCGGCTCCAGCACCTCGGCGAGGGTGAGCGTGCCGTGGTCGCGCAGCAGCAGGAGCCAGGCGTCCACCGCGCCCGGTACGGCCGCCGCGAGCGGCCCGGCACCCGGGATGAGGTCCATCCCGAGCGAGCGGAAGTGCGCGATGGTGGCGCCGGCCGGCGCCGGCCCCTGCCCGCACAGCACCTTCGGTCGGGGGTCCCGCGCGGTGGCCACGATGGCCGGTACCTCGCCGCCGGGCCCGTTCAGGTGCGGCTCGACGACGTGCAGGACGAACCCGGCCGTGACCGCGGCGTCGAAGGCGTTGCCCCCGCGTTCCAGGATGCCCATCGCCGACTGGCTGGCGAGCCAGTGGGTGGAGGACACCATGCCGAAGGTGCCCTGCAACGTGGGTCGGGTGGTGAACGTCATGACAACACCTCACTGGGATCTGCGGTACGAACGTCGGGACCGGTGCCGTCCGGCCGGACCAGGTGGCAGGCGGCCATGCCGTCGCCGGTGGCGGTCTGCGCCGGCACCTCCGTCGCGCACCGGTCGAAGGCGAGCGGGCACCGGGTCCGGAACCGGCAGCCGGACGGCGGGTCGAGCGCGGACGGCAGGTCGTCGCCGAGCAGCACCGGCTGGCGGTGGCGCTGACGCACCGGGTCGGCCACCGGCGCGGCGGAGAGCAGCGCCTGCGTGTACGGGTGTGCGGGCCGGGCGAAGATCCGCTCGCGGCTGCCCGTCTCGACGAGTTGACCCAGGTACATGACCGCGATGTCGTCGGCCAGGTACTCGACAGCGGAGAGGTCGTGGGTGATGAAGAGGCAGGCGAATCCGATGTCGCGTTGCAGGTCGGCGAGGAGGTTGAGCACCGACGCCTGCACTGACACGTCGAGCGCGCTGGTGGGTTCGTCCGCGATGAGCAGCATGGGCTCGGAGATCAGGGCCCGCGCGATGCTGACCCGTTGGCGTTGCCCGCCGGACAGCTCGTGGGGATAGCGACGGGCCACCTCGGCGCGCAGGCCGACCCGTTCGAGTTGGGGGGCGACGCGGGCGTCCCGGTCGCGCCGGGAGATCCGCTTGCCGGCCAGCCGCAACGGCTCGGCCACGATCTCGCCCACCAGCATGCGTGGGTCCAGTGACGCGGCCGGGTCCTGGAAGACGATCGACACCGCGCCGCGATGGGGGCGCAGCCGTCGTCGGGACAGGTGGGTGACGTCGGTGCCCGCGATCCGGACCGTCCCCGCGGTCGGCTCGACGAGCCGCACCACGCATCGGCCCACTGTGGACTTCCCGGAACCGCTCTCCCCCACCAGGGCCGTGACCCGGCCCCGCGCGATGGTCAGGGACACCCCGTCCACGGCACGCACCGGGCCGAAGTGCATCACCAGGTCCGTGATCTCCAGGGCGTTCGGCTGCGGCGTCATCGGTTCGCCTCCTGAGCTGCCGTCGGTGCCGTGGTGCAGGGGTGCCAACAGGCCGCGAGATGGTCGGTGCCACCGACATCCTCCAACGGTGGGGCGGCCGCCCGGCACTGCTCATCGGCGGCCGGGCAGCGATCCGCGAAGGTGCAGGCGTCGGGTTGGCTGGCCAGGACGGGCACCAGCCCGGGGATCTCGGTCAACCGGTCGGTGCCGGCGTGCCGGCCCGGCTGCGGTGACGCCGACAGGAGGCCGGCCGTGTACCGGTGCCGTGGGTGGGCGAACAGGTCGTCCACCGGCGCCCGTTCGACCACCCGGCCCGCGTACATGACGACGACGCGGTCCGCGATGTCGGCGATCACGCCGAGGTCGTGGGTGATGATGAGGACGCTCGTGCCGAGCCGGTCGCGCAGGTCCCGCAGCACCTGGAGGATGCCGGCCTGGACGGTGACGTCCAGCGCGGTGGTCGGCTCGTCGGCCACCAGCACCTTCGGGCCGCAGGCGACCGCCATCGCGATCATCACGCGCTGGCGCATGCCCCCGGAGAGTTGGTGCGGATAGTTGTCGACCCGCTGGGTGGCGGACGGGATCCCGACGAGCGTCAACAGCTCGACGGCGCGGGCCCGCGCCGCCCGTCGGGACATCCGTTCGTGGACCTGGAGCACCTCCCCGATCTGCCGCCCGACGGTGAGCACCGGGTTCAACGACGTCATCGGTTCCTGGAAGATGTACGCGATCTCCCGGCCACGGACCCGACGCAGGGCCGACTCGCGGGCCCCGACCAGCTGGGTGCCGTCCAGGCGTACCGACCCGGTGACCCGGGCGCTGCCCGGGAGCAGTCCGGCGATGCTCATCGCGGTGACGCTCTTTCCGCACCCCGACTCGCCCACCATTCCGACGATCTCGCCGGCTGCGAGGTCCAGGCTGACCCCGTCGACCGCCGAGACGGTGCCGGTCTCGGTCGGGAACGACACCGACAGGTCGCGGATCTCCAGCACGGGCGCGGAGGCGGTGGTCATCGCCGGTCTCCCTTCGGGTCGAGGGCGTCGCGCAGGGCGTCACCGAAGACGTTGAACGCCAGCGCCAGGCCCATGATCACCACGCCGGGGAAGACGGCGGCCCAGGGTGCGCGGGCGGCGAACTGCTGGGCGGTGGCCAGCATGGTGCCGAGACTGGGTGCCGGGGGCTGGATGCCGAGGCCCAGGAAGGACAGCACCGCCTCGCCGAGGATCGCGGCCGGGATGGCGACAGTGGCCTGCACCAGGATCACCGAGGTCGCGTTCGGCAGGATGTGCCGGGCCAGCACCCACAGGTCGCTCGCGCCGTCCACGACGGCCGCCGCGACGAAGTCCAGCGACTTGAGACGCAGCGTGTCCGAGCGGACGACCCGGATCACCCCGGGGATCTGGGCGATGCCGATGGCCACCGCGGCGTTGCCGAGGCTGGCGCCCCGGATGGCCGCCAAACCCACCGCCATGATCAGAAACGGGAACGCCAGCAACAGGTCGGTGAAGCGCGAGATCACCGCGTCCCAGGCCCGGAAGTACCCGGCGGCGAGCCCGAGCGGCACCCCGATGACCAGCGACGTGGCCACCGCCAGGAGCCCCACCTGCAACGACGCCCGGGCGCCGAGCATGATGCGGGAGAGGACGTCCCGGCCGAGGTCGTCGGTGCCCAGCAGGTGCCCGGCGGTGCCGGGAGGTGCGAACGTACGGGCGAAGTCGGTCTGGTCGACCGAGTACGGCGCGAGCCAGGGTGAGAGCAGCGCGATGACGCCCGCCAGCGCGAGCACGACGAAGCTCACCACGGCGAGCGGGTTGCGCCGCAGCCGCCGCAGCACCCGGGTACGCCGGGTGATGCTGGCGGTGCCGGTCTCCGCCATCGGTACGGTGAGGACGGTCATGCCGGATCTCCCGTCACCCGGATTCGTGGATCGATGACCGAGTAGAGCAGGTCCACGAAGAAGTTGATCACGATGTAGGCCGCGGCGGTGAGCAGGACGACGGCCTGGATCACCGGGTAGTCCCGTTGGAACACCGCGTCGATGGTCATCTTGCCGAAGCCCGGCAGCCCGAAGATCTGTTCGGTGACGACCGCGCCGGAGATCAGCCCGCCGAGTTGGAGACCCACGACGGTCACCACCACGATGAGGCTGTTCCGCAGGGCGTGCCGGGTGATGACCGCGCGCGGTCGCAGGCCCTTCGCCTTCGCCGTGCGCACGTAGTCGGAGGAGAGCGAGTCCAACATCGCCGACCGGGTCTGCCGCATGATGATGGCGGCCAGGCCGGTGCCCAGGATCACGGCCGGCAGGACGATGTGGTGCAGGTTGTCCACGGGGTCCTCCAGGATCGGCACGAAGCCGGAGGCGGGGAAGAGCCCGGTCGCCACGGACAGGTAGAGGATCGCCAGCAGCCCCAGCCAGAAGTGCGGCACCGACAGGCCGATCAGGGCCAGGCCGTTGGCGAGCCACTCCGCCGGCCGTCCACGACGGACCGCCGCGAGCACCCCGGCGCCGACGCCGAGCGCCGCCGCGATGAGGATCGCCAGGACGGACAGCTCGACGGTCACCGGCAGGGCGGTCGTGAGCATCGACGAGACCGGTGTGCCGGTGCGGATCGACACCCCGAAGTCGCCCTGCGCCATGCGTTCCACGTACTGGGCGAACTGCACCGGCAGCGGCTGGTCCAGCCCGTAGTGCCGCCGGATGGCCTCCAGGGCCTCCGGCGACCGGTCCTCCCCGGCCAGGGCGAGGGCCGGGTCGCCGGGGAGCGCCCGTACGCCGACGAAGACCACGATCGTCGACAACAGCAGGGTCAGCGCCGACTGCCAGGCGCGGGTGAGCAGATATCGGGCCACGACGGCCTACTTGCCGAAGCCGGCGAAGGCCGCCCGGATCACGCCGTCCGGGTAGACCTGAAGGCCCTGGATCTGCTTGCTGACGGCGGTCAGGTTGCGCTGCCGGTAGAGGTAGATCAGGGCGTCGTCCTGCTGGAGCACTGTGACCGCCTGCCCGTACAGCTTCCTGCGCTGCTCGACGTCGCCGGCCTGTCGGGCCTGGGTCAGCAGGGTGTCGAGCTGCGGGTTGCTGTAGCCGGCGACGTTCTGGCTGGCGTTGGTGCCGACGAAGTTCGTGATGTTGGCGTCCGGGTCGATCCGTCCGCTCCACCCCAGTTGCAGCAACTCGAAGTTGCCGCGGTCCTGCTCGTCGAGGAGCGACGAGTACTCCACCGGGTTGATCTTCAGGTCGAATCCGCCGTCCTTGACCATGGACTGCAATGCCTGCGCGAGACGCAGCGTGTCGGGGGTGTTCGAGGCCAGCATCGTGACCGTGTACGGCGTCTGCACGCCGGCCTCGGCCAGCAACTGCTTGGCCTTGGCGGGGTCGTGCGCCGGGCAGGTCTGCGCCTCGGGGGACGAGAACGTGCTCGCGGGCGAGATCGGGGAGCAGGCGGCGGCGTGCAGACCGTTGAAGACCGCGTCGACCAGGGCCTTGCGGTCGATGGCGTGCTCGAAGGCCTGCCGCACCTTGGCGTTCTGGGCGAGGGGGCGGTTGATGGGCTTGGGGGCGGTGCCGACGCCGTCGACGTTGCCGACGTTGATGGTCAGACCCTGGTAGCCGAGGGACTGCGACTGGAGGACGGAGACCGCCGCGTCCTGCCGGAGCGAGGCGACGTCCTGGGTGGAGACCGAGTCGGCGACCTGCGCGTCGCCGGAGCGCAGGTTGGCGGCGCGGATGCTGGCGTCGGTGAGGATCCGCCACGAGATGGTGTCCAGGTGCACCTTGCTCGCGTCGTAGTAGTTCGGGTCCCGCACCACCTCGATGGAGTTCTGCGGCACCCGCTTCGCGAACTTGAATGGGCCGACGCAGACCGGTGCCGAGGCGAAGTCGTCGCCCAGGGTCCGCAGCGCCTGCGCGCTCATGATCATGCCGGCCCGGTCGGCGAGGGCACCGAGCAGCGGTGCGAACGGCTGCTTCAGCCGCAGGACGACGGTCTGCGCGTCCGGGGTGTCGACGCCGTCGATGGGGCCGAGTTCGCTCTTGCGCGCCGACCGGGCGTTGGTGAGGTGGCGTTGCAGGGTGGCCTTCACCGCGGCCGAGTCGAACGCCGTGCCGTCCGCGAAGCGCACGCCGGGCCGCAGCGGAATGGTCACCGTCCGGCCGTCGCCGCTCGTGGTGGGCAGTGCCGTCGCGAGCTGCGGTACGACCTGCGCCTGCTCGTTGACGTCGTAGAGCTTCTGGCACATGGCCTGGAAGACGTAGCGGGAGTAGAGGCTTCTCGACAGCGTCGGGTCCAGCGCGTCGGGCTCGGCGGAAAGGGCGATGACCAGCTTGCCGCCCTGCTTCACGGCGGCGGGGTCGGCGGGCGTACCGAAGGAATCCTGGCCTGCCGACTGGTCGCCGCCGGACGGGTCGCCGCCTTCGTTGTTCGACACCGGTGAGCAGGCGACGACCGTGCAGACGACGGCGGCCGCCGCCACCGCGACCCGGAGCACCCGGCGGCGGGGCAGGTTCGTTTCGCGGACGGAGAGGTTCGTCATGGAGAGCTCCTCAAGTGGGCGATTCGGGGAGCGTATGTTGTATACGATGACCGCCGCAAGACCTCCGTGAATGGCTCGTCAGGCACCCCGGATGCGTTGAACAGGCCTGGCCGGCGATCAGCTCGCGGGCCGGGTGCCCGCCATGTCGATCTGCCGAAAAGCGGTAAACCTCAGAGGCATATTCATACCTCTGAGGTATACCGCTCACAATCGCATCCGCCCCGACGAAGGTGACCGACCGTCACCGGCCGAGCCACACCCCGCCGGTCCACAGCTCCGGGTCCGCGGCCAGAGCCAGCAAGCCTCGCAGCGCCCTGGTCTAGGAGTTGTACGCCTGCGCGGTCACCGTGACCTGGCGGGCGAGGCCCGACCGGGCCGGCCAGGAGATCCGCACGTCGCGGCTCTCCCCCGGCAGGAGCCAGAAGTAGTTGTCGTCGTAGCGGGCCGGCAGGACCCGCTTGCCGCGCTGGTCGCGCACCGCGAGCCGCACCAGAGCGGCGACCGTACGACCCTGGTTGCGGACCGTCGTGGTGACGGTGTTGCGCCCGTCCACGACGCGTACGGTGCTCGACGACGTCGACAGTCGGGTGCTCGGTACGTCGTTGAGCGCCCGCAACTGCTCGGCCTTGTCGTAGCGCCAGTAGGTGTTCTCCGCGAGCAGCCGGTCCCTGCTGTCCCGCAGCTCCAGTCGCACCAGGTGCAGCCCGCCGCCGTCCGGCGCGGAGAGCGGGAAGGCCGCCGTGGTGGCCGAGCGGGCCACGTCCACCCGCTGACGCTGGGGTGAGCCCAGCGACCGGCCGCTCAGGTCGTAGCGCCGGGCGCTCACGGTGACCCCGCTGAGCGGGGCGGCGGTGTGGTTGACCACCCGGACCTGCCAGGTGCCCGGGTCGGCCTGGACGTGCACCGGTTCGCACCCCTTGCGCGCGCCGTAGTAGGCGCCGTTCACGTCGAGGTCGTAGTCGTAGGTCTGCCAGACCGTGCTGTGCCACGCCGGGTGCGACATCCACAGCAGCAGACCGGTGGCGTCCCGCCACAGGTTGGCGTTCCACGCCTCGAACATGGCGCGGTGGCTCTCGTAGTTGACGAACTGCGCCCGGGTGGCGAACTCGTCGAGCGAGTCGGACTCACCGAGCCGCGCGTCGATCGCCGCCTGGTACGTGCCGACACGCTGGTTACCGATGGTCGACCAGTCGTGGTAGTTCCACACCTCACCGATCGGCCACTCCGGCGCGTCACCGACGAGATTGCGCATGCTCTCGACCACCGACACCACCGGCATGCCGATCTCGGTGTGGAAACCGAACGCGCCCGTGTCGTAGGTGTTCCTGTTGTTGTACGTCGCCGGCTCCACCCAGTGGTACGGGCCGTGGCCGCTGACGATGCCGCCGGCCGAGTTGGGGATGTAGAGGATCTCCGGGTGCTCGGTGGCCGCGGCCTGCTTGAGCCCGGCGTCCACGATGGGCGGCGGGTCACCCTCGTTCGCGCCACACCACACCACGATGCTCGGGTGGTGGCGGAACCGCCGGATCGTGTCGGCGGCGATGTCGACGTAGCCGGGCGGGTTGGGCAGGAACGCCCCCGCCTGCCAGAAGTCGTTCCACACCAGGATGCCCTGCTCGTCGCAGGCCTGGTACAGCTCCTCGCGGTTGCTGCTGCCGAGCCAGTTGCGGATCATCGTGAAGTTCATGTCGCGGTGCATCTCGACGGTGTCGGCCAGCCGGTCGGGCAGCACCCGACGCAGCAGCTCGTCCCAGCCCCAGTTGCCGCCCCGGGCGAACACCGGCACACCGTTCACACTGATCTTGAGCTGGGTGACGGCGTTGCTGACCGACTTCACGTCGGTCCACCGCTGCCCGTCGTCCGAGACCTGGATGACGAAGTCACGGGCGTACGCCTGCTCCCAGACGATGGTGACCTGATCGAAGCTGACCGGAGCGCCGAGGTCGACCTGGATCCACTGGTTGTCCTCGAACTTCGACGACCAGCGGGTCCGGGGGTTGCCGTCGACGGCCCGGTCCGGGCCGTTCGAGTCACTGTCGGACGACGACGCGGTGGCGGTCCGGCGCAGGGCCAGGTCGACGTCCGGCTCGGCCTGCCGCTGCACCGACAGCGCCCACATGGACACGCCCCACGAGGTCACCCGCGCTCCGGTCTGGATGCGCAGGTGCTGTGCGGTCTGGCTGGCGAACGTCTCGACCTGGGTGGCGCGGCTGCCCAGCGGGGTGTCGTTGCTGACCGACGTCACGTCGCTCCAGGCGTCCCCGTCGGCGGAGACCTGGACGCGGTAGTCCAGCGCGTACGCCTGCTCCCACACGATGGTGACCCGGTCGAAGTCGACAGCCGCGCCGAGGTCGACCTGGATCCACTGGTTGTCCTCGGCCTGCGAGGCCCAGCGGGTCGCCGCGTCGCCGTCGACGGCCTTGCCGGGACCGTTGCCGTCGTTCTCCGACGACGACGCGGTGGCGTCGCGGCGCAGGGCGAGATCCGGGCCGGTGCCGTCGGCTACCGACAGCGCGAACATCGAGATGCCCCAACCGGTGGCGCGCTGGCCGGCTTGGATGCGCACGTGCCGGGCGTGCTGCCGGTCGAACGTGACCGTCTGGGTCGCCGCGCCGTCGACGAACTCCAGCGCGGGCTTGCCGGGCGGCGAGATGACGATCGGCTGGTGCCAGTCGTAGGCGAACTCGCGGACACCGAAGCGGAGCGCACGCCGGTCGCTGACCGAGCGCTTCACGGTGGCGGTGAGAGTGAGGTCGTACAGGTGGGGGTCGCCGTAGCCGTTGGGCCACCAGAGCCGGGGGTCGCGCAGCCGCAGCGCGCGGAAGCGCTCCGGCGTGAAGGTGACTGTGGTGCTCCCGCCGGCGGGAACGGTCACTGTCGACTCGACGCGTACCTTGTCGAACTCGGCGCGGACGGTGACAGTGGTGGCGCTGGTCGCCGCGTTGCGGACCGGCACCCGGATGGTGACCTCGGCGGTGTCGGTGCCGGGCAGATCGGGCAGCGTGGTCTGCACGTGCGGGTCGCCGATGACCACGGCGCCGGTGCTGCGCAGGCGGACGTGGTCCCACAGGCCGGTGACCCGGTCACGGACGGCCGGCATCCAGTCCCACCCGGACACCGCCAGGTAGGTCGGTGCGTCAAGGTAGTGGTGGGCCGACTGGAGGAAGGTACGACCGTCGGGGCCCTTGTCGCCGGGCGTGCCCGGGTGCGGCATCGGGGTGACCCGGACGGCGAGGACGTGCTCGCCACGGTGACCGGCCAACGCGTCGGTGATGTCGAAGGCAGCCCGCGCGAACGGGTGCTTGACGCTGCCGACCTGCACGCCGTTGACCCAGGCGGTCGCCTCGTGGTTGATCCCGTCGAACTCCAGCCAGATCCGTCGACCGGCCGAGGTGTCCAGGTCGCGCGGCAGCCGCAGCGCACGCCGGTACCACCACGTGTGCCGGGACAGCGCCTCCGGGATGCGCATGTTGTTGAAGCCGGCCACCGGGTCGGGCAGGTGGCCCTGCTCGACCAGGGTGCCCAGCACGGTGCCGGGCACCGTCGCCGGCAGCCAGGACCGGACGTCGACGCCGGCACGGGAGAGTTCGGCGCCGTCGGCGGTGCCGGCGAAGTCGTCCATCGTCAACGACCAGCCCGACTCCAGCGGCACCGTGCCGTCGGCGGCGACCCTCAGCTCGGGGGCCGGGCCGGTGTTGCCGCCCTCCCAACTGGTCCAGCCCTCGGCCTTCGGCCGGCCGGCCAGCGGTACGCCGTAGACCTGGAAGCCGTTGAGGCCCACCGGGTTGCTGTTCGAGCGCTTCGTGGCGGTCATCCGGATCCACCGGGCGCTGACCGGCTCGGGCAGCTTGATGGTCTGCGCGCCGCCCTGGCCCTCGCTGGTCTCGTACACCGAGCGCCAGGCACGGCCGTCGGTGGAGACCTCGATCCGGTACGCCGTCGCGGCGCTGGAGAGGATCTCGTCGCCGTCGGTGTCGGTGTAGTTGCCGTCGAACGGCCCGTCGGTGAGCGTGGCCTCGAAGACCAGGGAGACGGCCTCGATCCGGCACAGCGCCTGGAGGTCCACCGAAATCCACTGCGGGTCGCCGTTGGCGGCGCGCCATCCACTCCCCCGGACGCCGACCTGCGGCAGGCCGTCCACGGCGAAGGTGGCCGGCGTCGGCGCGTAGTCGGTCGAGGAGACCGTCACCGGGCGGTACCGGGCCAGGTCGGTGGCGGTGGGGGTGGGGGTGGGGGTGGCGGTCGGCGCCGGCCCGGCGGCGGACGCGAGGGCGTCCGGGAGAGCCGCGGTCACCCCGACCGACGCCAGCAGCGTCGCGCCGGCGGAGAGGAAGGTACGCCGGGAAATCGGCGATGGCTCGGACATCTTGCCTCCAGACATGACAACGTTGTCATACGGCGGGGGTCTCTGACAACGTTGTCAGATGGTGGCCCGATGTTTCCCGAGAGTCAAGGGCCCGAGTCCATCGTGATTCCGCGATCACGTTCCGCAGCTGTTCCACTTCGGACATCGACCCGCAGGCTGGCCTGAGGTCACTACGGCTGCGTGCTCAGCCCGTCCAGGGCGACCGTGAGCACGTGATCGCGCTGGTCGGCGCGGGGGAAGTGCCCGGAGGCGATGGCGCTGGTCAGACGCATGACGTCGTCGATGGTCACGTCGGCGCGCACCTCGCGCGCCCGCTGGGCCCGCTCCAGCAGCGGCCCACCGGCGGCGTAGAGCGCCCGCCGACACTCCAGGTAGGCGGTGGACTCCCGGTTCAGGCCGGCGGCCAGCGGTTGCTTCGCCCCGATGTACTCCACGAAGCGCCGCAGCCATGCGTACAGGCCGTCGCGAGGGGCGAGCCTCTCCGCCTCCCCGGCGGTCGCGCACACCGCCTCGACCTCGGTGACGTAGACGTTCTCGATCAGCACCTCCCGGGTCGGGAAGTTGCGGTAGAGCGTCGCGATGCCCACTCCGGCCCGGCGGGCGATCTCCTCCAGCGGAGCTTCCGCGCCCTGCTCGGCGAAGGCGACCCGGGCCGCCGCCAGGATCGCGTCGTAGTTGCGGGCGGCGTCGGCCCGGTGCGGGCGGGCCACGCGCAGGTGGGTGAGGGCCGTCACGATGCCGATGTCTCCCAGCGCTAGCAACCGGAGGTCGGCTATCACTAGAGTGATAGTGCGCCTCCACTTATTCGGAGGTCTCCTATCAGTCTAGTCCGAAAGTAGGCGGACCATGTCTCCGACTCCCGCTTCCCGTCGCGGGATCGCCTTGGCGCTCATCCTCGGCTCGCAGCTCATGATGACGCTGGACACCTCGATCATCACGACCGCGTTGCCGCACGTGCAGCGGCAGTTCGGCTTCTCCCAGTCCGGGCTCTCCTGGGTGCAGAACGCCTACGTCCTGGCGTTCGGCGGCCTGCTCCTGCTCGGCGCACGAGCCGGTGACCTGCTCGGCCGCCGCCGCGTCTTCCTCGCCGGGATCACCCTGTTCACCGCGGCGTCCCTCGCCGCCGGCCTCGCCCAGAGCGGCAGCTGGCTGATCACCGCCCGCGTCGTGCAGGGTCTCGCCGCCGCGCTCGCCGTGCCCTCCACGCTCGCGCTGCTGGTCGCCGACCACCCTCAACCGGGGGCCCGAGCCAGGGTGATCGCCCTCTACAGCGCGGTCATCGGCGCCGGCGGCAGCGTCGGCATCGTCACCGGCGGCGTCTTCACCGACCTGCTCTCCTGGCGTTGGGGAATGCTCGTCAACGTTCCGATCGGCATCGCCATCGCGCTGCTCGCACCACGGTTCCTGGTCGAGACCGAACGCCGTGCCGGTACGTTCGACCTCGGCGGGGCTCTCACCTCCACCGGCGGCATGACCGCCCTGGTATACGGCTTCATCCAGGCCGCAGCGGCCGGCTGGGGCGCGCCGACCACCGTGGCCGCGTTGGGCCTCGGCACCGGCCTCCTGACCGCCTTCGTGCTGATCGAACACCGGGCACCGCAGCCCATCACCCCACTGCGGCTCTTCCGCAGCCTGGAGCGCTCCGGGGCGTACGCCGGGCGGATCCTCATCGTCGGCGCGACCTTCTCCACCTTCTACTTCCTCAGCCAGTACTTCCAGGAGGTGCTGCACCTCAGCGCCCTACAGACCGGCTTCGCGTACGTGCCCATCACCGGCATGTTCTTCGCCATGGTGTACGCCATCCGGCCCCTGCAGAACCGGCTCGGCCGTCCAGTCCTGCTGGTGGCATCGCTCGTTCTCGCGCTGGTCGGCATGGCCTGGCTGTCGCGCATCTCGACCGACTCCAGCTACTTCCCGGACGTGCTGCTGCCCCTGCTGGTGATCGGAATCGGCCAGGGCATCGCCATCATCCTGATGACCCAGGGCGGCGTCGCCGGTGTCGAACCGCAGGACGCCGGCGCCGCGTCCGGTCTCGTCAACGTCGCCCACCAACTCGGCGGCTCACTCGGCATCGCGATCCTCACCATCGCGTACACCCGTGCCAGCTCTGCCACCGACCCGACGGCGGGCTTTCACGCGGCCTTCACCGGCGCGGACGTCTTCTTCCTGATCGCCCTGGCCCTCGCGGTCGCCGTGGCCGTCGCCGGCCACCGCGCCAGTCGGCTCGCCGCTCTCCCCGCCGCCTGAACGCCCCGCGCTGCCTCGGGCCGCAAGCGCTGCGGGCTGTGGGGCTGTATGGGTTGGCACGCTGCCTTTGGAGCTGATGCCGCAAACGATTCACACCCTCTGTGTGCCACGGTGATGTCGCAAACGATTCAGCTCCAAAGGCGCCGACCAACACCTCTCCACCCCGCGACGCGGAGGCGGATCGAAGGGCACGGCGGCGGATCCCGTTGATCCGGCGAGCCGCGACTGCCGGAGGGTGAGCGAGACGTCCACCCGTACCCGTGATCGTGGCGGCACCGCCGACGGCCGGGAGGCGACGCGGCGCCCGTCGACCACCGGGCCCGGTGACGACCGCACGGACCGCGCGGTCAGCTCGCCGGCCCGGTCTCGCGGCGGCCGGGATCCCGAGGGTGGTACTCGGGGCGGAGCTTCGCGCTCGCGAACGCCGACTTGACCGCCGCCGAGAGCGCGGCGATGTCGTACGCGCCGTGGTGTCGCCGGCCGTTGATGAAGAAGGTCGGGGTGCCGGTGACGCCGCTGAGGTCGGCCGAGTCGACGTCCTCGGCGATCCGGTCCACGCCCATCCGCTTCACCATGTGCTCCCGGAACCTGTCCAGGTCCAGGCCGAGCTGTTCGGCGTAACCGAGCAGGTCAGTGGGGTTGAGAGCGTCCTGGTGGGCGAGCAGCAGGTCGTGCATCTCCCAGAACGCGCCCTGCTCCCCCGCCGCCTCGGCGGCCTCGGCGGCGAGTTGGGCATGCGGGTGGACGTCGGTGAGCGGCAGGTGCCGCCAGACGTACCGGATGTTGGCGAAGTCCGCCAGCAGCTCTCGGACGACCGGCTCGGCCTGCCCGCAGTAGGGGCACTCGAAGTCGCCGTACTCCACCACCGTCACCGGCGCCTCGAGCGACCCCCGCAGGTGGTCGCGTTCCGCATCGACCGGCAGCATCAGGTCGACGATCCCCTCGGTGACGCCCAGCAGCGCGCGGGTCCGCCGCGCCGGCGAGAGCCGTCTGACGGAGCGGAACACCAGCCAGGTGACGAGGGACGCGCCGAGCGTCGCCACGAGGATGCCGAACTTCGCCTCGTCCAGGGCCGGGCCGCTCAGGGCATGGGTGGCGATCAGGAGCGCGACGGTGAAGCCGATGCCGGAGATCGTGCCGACCCCCGCGACGGCAACCCAACCGACGGGCGGCCGGAACCGGTTGCCGCTGAGCCGGGTCACCAACCACGCGCTGGCCACGATCCCGGCCGGCTTGCCGACGACGTACGCGACCACAACCCCGAGCGTGACTGGTGAGGTCACGGCCCGGGCCAGCAGGTCGCCGTCGATCACGATGCCGACGTTGGCCAGCGCGAACAGTGGCACCACCACGTAGCTCGCCAACGGGTGGTAGAGCGTCTGCAACCGTTCGTTGGGCGACAGCGCCGAGGTGAGCCCGGCCCGGGCCATCCGGGCGAGTTGCGGGGTGGGTTGTTCCCGGAACAGGCGGAACTGGTCGCTGGCCCGCTGCAGGTCGCCTCGACCGGGAGCGTAGGCGTAGGTCAGCAACCCCATCACCAGGCCCACCGCGACCGGGTCGACACCGGACATCGAGACGGCGAGCCAGGCCGCCACCCCGAGCAGCGCGTAGACCGGCCCGAACCGCACCCCGCAGCCCCGGACGAGCAGGACGACGCCGAAGATCGCCGCCGCGACGATCAGCGCCGTCAGCGAGGGGTGATGCGGGTACGCGATGGCCAGCACCGCGATCGCCACCACATCGTCGACGACGGAGACGGTCAGCAGGAAACCCCGCAGCCGTTCCGAGAAGCGTGGCCCGAAGACGGCCAGCGCGCCGAGCGCGAGCGCCGTGTCGGTGGCCATCACCGCACCCCAGCCCGCCGCGGTGGTGTGCCCGGCGTTGATGGCGAGGTAGATCGCGATCGGCACGAGCATGCCGCCGACCCCGGCCAGCATCGGCAACGCCAGGCGACGCCGCTCCCGCAACTCGCCGATGTCGAACTCGCGGCGCAACTCCAGCCCCGCGACCAGGAAGAAGAACGTCATCAGGCCGCTGTTGACCCAGAAACGCACGTCATGTGACACGCGCCAGTCGCCGAGCTGGATCGAGAATGAGGTCTCCCAGACCGACTCGTACGACGACACGTGCAGGTTCGCCCAGACGAGAGCCACCACCGCGGCGATCAGCACCACCCGCGCGCCGCCGGTCTCGGTACGCAGGAACGAGCGCAGCGGGGCGTTGAACCGCCTGTCCCAGACGGTCCGGCTGGTCCAGCCCCGGGGCGTGTTGTCGCTCGTCACGGGAACAATCTTCGTCGACCTGACCGTCACGTGGTCCGGATTGCTACTCCTCCTCGGCGAAGACGACAGCCCGGCGCTGACGGATCGTCGGCAGCACGGCGACGACGAGCGCGACGACGGCCAGGGCCAGCAGCGCCGCGGAGATCGGCCGGGTCACGAAGACCGACGGGTCGCCGCGGGAGATGATGAGCGCGCGTCGCAGGTTCTCCTCCAGCAGCGGTCCGAGGACGAAGCCGAGCAGCAGGGGCGCCGGCTCGCACCCGCACTTGATCAGGACGTAGCCCAGGATCCCGAAGAACGCGATGGCGTAGACGTCGTACGCGTTGAAGTTCAGTGAGTAGGTGCCGATGGCCGCGAACAGGATGATCATCGGGAAGAGCACCTGGTACGGGATGCGCAGCATGCGCACCCAGAGGCCGATCAGCGGCAGGTTGAGCAGCAGCAGGAGCACGTTGCCGATCCACATCGACGCGATCAGGCCCCAGAACAGCGCCGGCTCGTCGTTGATGACGTTCGGGCCCGGGGTGATGCCGTGGACGATGAACGCGCCGATCATCAGCGCCATCACCGGGTGGGCGGGCAGGCCCAGGGTGAGCAGCGGGATGAACGACGTCTGCGCGGCGGCGTTGTTCGCCGACTCGGGGCCGGCGACACCCTCGATCGCGCCCTGCCCGAACTCCTGCGGCCGCTTCGAGATGCGCTTCTCGACCGCGTACGAGGTGAACGAGGCGAGCACGTGGCCGCCGCCGGGCAGCACACCGAGCGCGGCGCCGAGACCGGTGCCCCGCAGGATCGGGGCGACGATCCGACGCCGGTCCTCGCGGGTCGGCCAGAGGTTGGTCACCTTGCTGACGATCGCCGTACGGGTCTGCTCGTTCTCCAGGTTGCGCAGGATCTCGGCCACCCCGAACAGGCCCACGGCGACCGACACGAAGTCGATGCCGCCGTACAGCTCGCGCTGCTCGAACACGAAGCGGGGCGTACCGGTGTAGATGTCCTGGCCGACGGTGCCGAGCAGCACGCCGAGCGCGATCATCGCCAGTGCCTTGAGCGCCGCGCCCCGCGCCAGCGCGATCGACACGATCAGGCCGAACAGCACGAGTGAGAAGTAGTCGGCCGGGCCGAACTTCAGCGCGACACTGGCCAGGGGCGGGGCAGCGGCGGCCAGCGCCACGGTGGCGACCGTACCCGCGACGAAGGAACCGATCGCCGCGGCCGCCAGGGCGGGGCCGGCCCGGCCCTGGCGGGCCATCTCGTGCCCGTCCAGCGCGGTGACCGCCGCGGACGACTCACCGGGCAGGTTGATCAGGATGGCGGTCGTCGAGCCGCCGTACTGTGCCCCGTAGTAGATGCCGGCCAGCATGATCAGCGCGGTGACCGGCTCGAAGCTGAACGTGATCGGCAGCAGCATCGCCACGGTGGCCGTGGGCCCGATGCCGGGCAGCACGCCGACCGCGGTCCCGAGCAGCACTCCCACGAAGCAGTAGAGGACGTTCTGGACCAGCAGGGCCGTCGAGAAGCCCAGCGCGAGGTTGTCGAGAAGTTCCATGCCTCAATCCGGATGCCGCGTCAGAGGCCCAGCCAGGGGCCCCACAGCGGGATCCGCAGCTGAAGTCCGACGACGAAGATGAGCGTGCTGGCCACTGTCAGCCCGGCGGCCACGGCCACCGCCGTGAGCAGCCGTACGCGTGCGCTGGCCAGTGTGGTGAGCAGTGCGGTCACCGCCGTCGTCGGTACGAACCCCAGTCGCCGGATGGTGAACCCGAAGAACAGGACCGCGAGCACGATGACGGCGACCGCCCGCCACGGGACCGGCCCGAACGAGATCACCTCACCGGCGATGAGCCCCTTGCCGGCGATCGCCAGGCCCAGGGCGACCACGGCCGCGCCGACCAGCAGCGGGAAGGCGCCCGGGCCCATCCGGGTCGGGGTGCCCAGCTCGTAGCCGAGCGCCCCCACCACGAACGCGCCACCGATCAGGACGAAGAGCCCCCCGGCGAGGACGTCGGGGAACGACCGACGGCGCTCCACCTCAGGAGACCTTGACCCCGGAGTCGGCAATGATCTTCGCCCAGGTGCCGAGCTGCTCGTCGAGCTTCGCCCGGTGCACGTCAGGGGTCGCGTCCTGGGCCGGCACCGGCGCGGTGCCCAGCTTGGCCATCTGGTCGATGACCCCCTGGTCGGCCAGTGCCACCTTCAACGCCTCGGACAGCTTCTGGACGATCTCCGGCGGGGTGTCGGCCGGAACGTAGAGACCGTGCCACACGCTGACCTTCAGCTGCGGCAACCCGGCCTCGGTGGTGGTGGGCAGGTCGGGAAGGCTCTTCACCCGCTCGGGCGTGGTGACCGCGTACGCCTTCACCTTTCCCGCGGCGATCTGACCGCTGGTGTTTGTCGTCTGGTCGCACATGAAATCGACCTGGCCACCGACGAGGTCGGTCAGCGCGGGACCGGTGCCCTGGTACGGAACCTCCTGGAGCTTCACACCGGTGGTGCTCTGGAACAGCAGACCGCACAGGTGCGACGCGGCGCCGATGCCGGCGTTGGCCAGCGTGACCTTGTTGGCGTTCGCCTTCACGTGGGTCACCAGGTCCTGGAGCGTCGCGGGCGCGAAGTCCTTACGAGCGACGATCGTCATCGGCACCTCGGTGACGAGCCCGACCGTCTCGAAGTCCTCCAGGGGCTTGTAACCCAGGCTCTTGTAGAGGGCGGGCGCCGTCGACATGCCGATGTGGTGCATGAGCACTGTGTAGCCGTCGGGCTTGGCCCGCGCGACATCGCCGGCGCCGACAGTGCCACCGGCACCCTCGACGTTCTGGACGACGATCTTGCCACCGAGCTTCGCGGCCATCGGCCCGGCGATCATCCGGGTGACAGTGTCCGTCGGACCACCCGCGCTGAACGGCACGACGATCGTGATGTTCTCGTCCGGGTAGTTCGCGGCATCCCCTCCGCCGGCGGCACCCCCGTTACCCGAACAGGCGGCGGCGAGCGCGACGACACCGATCGCGGCGATCATCCGCGCGGTGGCCCGGTACCTGCTGGTCGTTCCCATGTGGCGACCTCCCCATCAACGCATGGACATTCCTCGGCGCGTCAGTGGCACCCAGTCTCGGCTGGTCGGGGCCCGGATGGTGTCAGAAAAATCCCAAGAACCGGGCCGGCACGAGCACCCATCCGGGCCGTACACTTCGCCGGTATGCGGATAACCGTCATCGAGGATGACGACCGCGTGGCGCGGGGTCTGGTGACCGTCCTGACCCAGGCGGGCTTCGAGGTTCACCGCGTCGCCACCGCCGCGCAAGCCGAGCGCGCCGCGCCGTCCGACGTGGTCCTCGTCGACCTGGGTCTCCCCGACGGCGACGGGCTCGACGTGATCCGCAAGCTGCGTGACCACCCGCAGACCGCCGTCATCGCGGTGACCGCCCGGTCCGAGGAGCACGAACGGGTCCGTGGCCTGCGCGCCGGCGCCGACGACTACATCGTCAAACCGTTCGGCATCCCCGAGTTGCTCGCCCGCATCGACGCCGTCCTGCGGCGCACCCGGGCCGCTCGCGCCCTCGGCCAGGCCGACGAGCCACTCGCCCTCGGCCCGATGCGGATCGGCGTCGGCACCAGAGAGGTCACCGTCGACGGCGCGCTCGTGGCGTTGACCCGCAAGGAGTTCGAACTGCTCCTGCTCCTGGCCCGACGAGCACCCAACGTGGTCAGCCGCGACGTCATCCTCGACCAGATCTGGGGCGCGACCTGGGAGTCGTCCAGCCGCACCCTGGACACCCACATCGCGGCGCTGCGGCACAAGCTGGGGCCGGACGTGGTCATCCGGACCGTCCACGGCGTCGGCTATCGGCTGCTGGCCGACCAGCCGGAGCTGATCGGCTGACGGGCCGTGCACCGCCGGCTGCTCGTCGTCCTGGTTCCCCTCGCGGTGCTGCTCGTCGCAGCGCTCGGGGTGCCGCTCAGCATCACCGTTGCCGAACGGGAGATGCAGGAGACGTACGTCAACCGGCTGAACGACGTCGGCCGGTTCGCCTCGCTGGCCGAGACCGCGCTGTCGACCGGCCGCACCGAGGCGTTGCAGCAGGAGTTGACGCGCTACCACGAGCTCTACGGCATCCCGGTCGCGCTGATCGACACGTCGGGCACGGTGCTGCTCGGACCGGCCGACGCGTACCAGAAGGCGGCGCGCGGGGAGGCCGCGTTGCCCCGGATCGTGACCGCGGCGCTCGCCGGCGCCCGCTCCGAACCGTCCTGGGAATGGGCGCCGTGGGACGACTCCGCACTCGTGGTGGCGGAGCCGGTCGGCCGGGACAGTGAGGTCGTCGGCGCCGTCGTGACGATCTCCGACCTGTCCCGGACGCGCGAGCTCATCCTCGTACGCTGGGCCCGGCTGGCCGGCCTCGGGCTGCTGCCGTTGCTCGCGCTGACGGCCGTCGCCTGGCCGGTGTCGGCGTGGGTGCTGCGGCCGGTACGCAAACTCGACGCGGCGACCTCACGGATCTCCGAGGGCGACCTGACCATCCGCGCCGACGCCGAGGCCGGCCCGATCGAGCTGCGGCGGCTGGCGCGGTCGTTCAACACCATGATGGACGCCGTCGAGAACGCCGCCCAGCGACAGCGCGCCTTCGTCTCCGACGCGTCACACCAGTTACGCAACCCGTTGACCAGCCTGAGGCTCGCCGTGGAGAGCCTCGCGCCACACCTACGACCGGAGGGTGCCGGGCAGCAGGTGTACGACGTCGCCGTCGACGAACTGAAGGCGATGCAGCGGATGCTGAACTCGCTCCAGGCCAGCGCGCGGATGGAGAGCCTGCGCACGGCGTCGCCGGTGGACCTCGACGAGGTGCTGGCGACCCGGGTGGACCGGTGGCGGGCCCTGACGGCCACGGCCGGGCAGACCCTGACTGTCGACGTACCTCCGGGGTTGCGGTTGCTGGAACCGCCGGGCGGCCTGGGCAGCATCCTGGACGAGCTGATCAGCAACGCGTTGCGGCTGTCCGACGCGCAGGTCGTGGAGGTGACCGCGCGGGTCGTCTCCGCTGGTCCGGGCACCGTCACGGTCGCCGTTCGCGACGACGGCCAGGGCATCGACGTGTCCGAGCGGGCCCAGGCGTTGCAACGGTTCTGGCGCTCGCCTCGGCACCAGAACGTCTCCGGGACCGGCCTGGGCCTGGCGATCTGTGCCGACCTCATCGGGGCGGCCGGGGGTGAGCTGCGGCTGGAGGAGGGCCTGCCGCGTCCGGACGGGTCCGGGCACGGGCTCGCCGCGGTGGTGGTGTTGCCGGTCGCTCCCCGGGTGGCGTCGCCGTCCGACGCTCCGTCGCCGATCTGACGACTCCGGTCTCGGGGGGGGTCAGCGTTTGCGGTCGCGGCCTCAGCGTTGTGGTCGCGGGGGTCAGCGTTTGCGGTCGCGGGGGTCAGCGTTTGCGGTCGCGGAACCAGGCCGCCGCGCCCGGATGGAGCGGGACCGTCGCGGTGGAGATTCCGGTACGCACGTTGATCTGCCACGCCTCCGGAAGGTCCTCGGCGCCGTCACGACCGGCGGAGGTGATCGCCCCGGTGTGCCGGAAGACCGTGTCGGTGATGGCGTAGACCAGGTCGTCAGGCAGGTCGTCGCGCGCCAGCAGCACGTTCGGTACGGCGACGGTGCGGGTCGCCGGGACACCGGCGTAGGCGGCCGCATGGATCATGGCCGGGGCGTAGGGACCCGGGTACGCCGTGAAGAGCCCGTCGGCCTGCGCGTCCAACGGGATCAACCGGATCGGGTGCCGCTGCGCCAACTCGGTGATGGCGGGCGTCGGGACGCCGGTCAGCGAGAACATCGCGTCGATCGTGCCGTCGCGCAACGCCCCCGCCGACTCGGCCTGACTGAGGTTCCGGCCGTCGGCTTTGAGCGGTCCGAGCTTCAGGACCCGCAACGACGTGAACTCCGTGCCGGAGTCGTGGGCACCGAGGGACACGCGTTTGCCCTCAAGATCCCGAAACTCGCCGATCGCCGAGCCGGCCATGACCACGAGATGCAGATGACTGTCGTAGAGCCGGCAGATCGCCGACAGTCCACCGGGCGCGCTGCCGTCGCTGGTGATCAGCGCATCCAGGCTGGTCAGCCCCAGGTGCACCTCGCCGGCCCGCAACATCCGGATGTTGTCGGTGGACGCCCCGCTCGGCACGGTGGTCACCGTGGCACCCGGCACCTGCTCGGAGATGTGCTCAGCCAGCGCCCCACCGATCCGCCGGTAGACCGCTCCCGCCGGCCCGGTCGCCAGTCGCAGCTGGACCTCGTTTGCCTCGGGGTGACGTGAACAGCCGACGAGCAGCCCGCTGCCGGCCAGCAGCACCGCCCGCCGACTGAACCGCGTCATGCCGAGATGATACGGACGCCCCGCCCCACTGCGTCGATCTTGCAGTTTCGGTCGTCGTTATGCGGGATTCTGCGTCATTCGTCGCGACAGAAAGTGCAAGATCGCGCGGAGGCGATCCAGCCTTGTTGACCATCCCGAGGGGGCATGCACGCAGCGCCACTGGTTGGTAGCGTGCCGGTGATGTCGACGGTTGCCGCCGGCAGTGGTCCCCTGGGGAGGGTCGACGTGTGGGCGGACGACGCGGCGCTCGACGCGGCGGAGCGCCGGCTCGACGAGTGGGAATCGTCGCTCGCCGAGCGGGCTGCGCGAGCCAAGACTCTGTCGGCGACGATGCGGGATCTGACCGGCACCGCCCACAACGCCGATCGGACTGTCGACGTCACCGTCGACTCGGCCGGCCTGCTGATCGACCTACGGCTCGACGAGCGCATCCGGCAACAACCCGCCGCGCACACCGCTCGGCAGATCCTGGAGACCACCACTGCCGCGCGCGCCGACCTGCTCCGACAGGTCAGCGACGCAGCCACAGAGTCACTGGGCGACGACGCGAGCGCCCAAGCTATCATCGACTCGTACCGCAGCCGGCTTCTCCCGGACCAGGGATCGAACGATGCCCGCCGGTGACGGCATCCAGGTCGACCCGGACGACCTGACCGCCCACGCCGCGCGCCTCGATCGTTGCGCCGACCGCCTCGACACCGCCCAGCAGGCAGGCCAGCACGCCCGGTTGGGCGCCGACGCCTACGGGCAGCTCTGCGCGATGATGCCGGGGCTGCTCGACGGTCTGCAGCGAACCCTGGTCGACGGCATCGGCGCCGCCGCCGCATCTGTGCGGGACACCGCAGGCAAACTGCGGGTCGGAGCGGACCGCTACCGAAGCTCCGACGCCCACGCCAAGGAGCTACTCGACGGGGTGCGGCGGCACCAGCTCGACGGGGTGCGGCAGCGCTCGTGACGTCGAATCCGCTCGTCGCCGCCGCTGCGGACACCGCGCCCAGCGCCTGGGCGGGTGTGTGGATCTGCGAGGACATCGAACTCATCGCGCAGGGCATCCGGACCGGCAGTTGGATCGACGGCAGCCTCGGCGTCGTGAGCGCCGGCCTCGACGCCCTCGCCTTCGTCTCCGACCCGGTCGGCGCCCTGCTCCAGTACGGGATCGCGTGGCTGATCGAACACGTCAAGCCGCTCAGCGAGGCCCTGGACTGGCTCGCCGGCGACCCAGCGCAGATCACCGCACACGCCCAGACCTGGCGCAACGTGGCCGGGTCGCTCCGCGACGAAGCCGCCGAGTTGGCTCGCGCCGTCCGCACCGAAGTCGCCGGCTGGGGCGGCAGTGCCGGGCCCGCCTACCGAACTTGGGCCTCGGAACAGCAACAGGCCATCACCGGCCTCGCCCAGGGCGCCGACACCATGGCGGCGATCACCGAGGGCGCCGCCGGCCTGGTGGCCGCCGTCCGGCTCCTGGTCCGCGACGCCATCGCCACCTGCGTGTCCCGCATCATCGTGTACGCGGGCGAACTCCTCATCACCGGCGGACTGGCCGCGCCGCTGGTCGTGGAGCAGGTCACGACCTTGGTGGCGTCTTGGGGGGCGCGGATCGCGCGGTTGTTGCGCGGGTTGCTGGCCAGCCTGCGACGGCTGATTCCGGAGATCCGCCGACTCGGCGACCTCATCGAGAAACTCAAGCAGGCGTTGGGACGCATTCGGAACGCGCCGGATGCGGGCCCCGGCAGCGCAACTCATGGGGCACGGTGGGTCCATGGCGGCCATACCACTCGGCCTCGCAATCTGGCGGACTACGGACGACAGGATCATTGGGCGGAGGAGGCGTACGAGGCGATCCGTCAACGGGCCGATGCCGACGTCATCGCTCGCCATCTCACGGACGCCCCCCGTCTCGACGGGGGGCGAGGGTTCTCGCAGGAGGAGATCGAGCAGATCCGCCGACACATCTTCTTTGACGAGCACCCGATGGATGACTACGCGGGCGGGATCAGCCATCAACGATACGATCCGAGCCCACCCATGGCTGAAGCATGGTTACGCTTGCGGCGAGGCAGCCCGTTGCCCGAGGATTACGCACTGCTGGAGCACGAATTGGCGGAACTGCGCTACTACCGGGAACACCCCCAGGCGGCATACCGGGAAGCACATCTTGCCGCCAACCAGGTGTCCGACTGGGAGACGTCCGTACCAGGGCCGACCTACGAGGACTACTCAGCGTTGGGAGGCTAGAACATGGGAATGATGGTGACCGCCCGGCGCGTGGATGCAACAGGGGGTGAGGTCCGATACGAGTTCGGGCTGGATGACAAGTTCGACCGGATCCTGACAATCGATCCACGCACCCTCGATGCCAGTGTCGAAGATGGTGATTTCAACTCGGCGGCAGGTGCGATAACGGCAAAGATCGTGAAGGCTTGGCGGTCCAGCGGCGAGTTCCCGACGAGAATGCTCTTCGCAAGCTGAACCCGGTCGGGCTGCCCAGCTCCCGTCGGTGTCCACGTCAAGCGTTGTTCAAGGAAGTGGTGGACGGACCTATTCGGCGAAGGCTCCCCTGAGCGCGCGAAGTCCGATGCCCAGAGCTCAACGGTACTGACGCTGCTGAGCCGCGAGGATCTCTGACCTCACCTCCGTTGGCAGCTCGACCACCTCGACTTCCAGCCCGAACCCGCGTAGTGCCGCGGCAGCCCAGGAGCGCGCGGTCGTGAAATGGTGGGCGGCCTCCGGGTCGGAGAGGCAGAGCACCAGGCGCGGCGAGGTCGGTAGCGACGACGCCACGAACATCAGTCGGAACGCGTCGGCGAGCACCTTGTGCTTCTGCGCGGACTTCGGCGGCCCCTGGTGCGCCCACGCCTCGACGAGGACGGTCAGGTTCTCGTCCGCCCCGTCGACCTCGACCCGGGATCCATCCTCCAGCACGAATCGCCGAGGGCTGAGCGCGCAGCGCAACCGGACGCCGAGCAACCCGAGCATCACGCTCTCGGCGTGCCGTTGCACCGCGCTGTCGCCGGCGGCCGGTGCCGGCCGGGTCTCCTGCCGCACGATCGGGGCCGCCGTACCGCCCTCCCTCGGGAGTTCGTTCACAATCTTGCCGGTGGGCCCGACGTATCTGCATATCCGACGGCTCTGCTCCAACCGGCGGCACACCTGGTTGATGGTCTGCCGCGGTTGCACGTCGAGCCGTCGGGCGAGTTCGTCGTCGTCGAGCGGCGTCCTGGTATGCAGCAACTCCTGCATGACCCGCTCCGCGATCGTGAGGCCCCTCATCGAAGTCTGGTTCCCTTCGTCCGGCTCGCTCATGGGCTGGTCGTCTGACTTCCGAAGGCGGCGTCCGGCCCGGACGCCGTCGAGCGCCGGTCAGACGGGCGCAACGGCGCGCCGCGCGAGTAGGCGGCGATACCGGTCATCAGGTTCGACCAGGTCTCGGCCCGCCACGTGGCACCCGTCCGGCTGACCAGCAGCAGACGTCGCCCGTTCCACCAGCCGTGCACCGCCGGCTCACCCTCCGACGCCACCTGCACGTCGGGGAAGTCGCGCAGGGCGTCGAGGGCGGAGAGGACGGCTTGACGGGTGGTCCGGCCGCCGGTGACGCGGACGACGGAACCACTGTCGAGCCAGGCACCGGTGAGCCGGTCCACCGCGTCGTGTAACGCCGAGCGTCCCAGGATCCAGCTGAGCTCGGCCACGAAGTCGGTCTGCCCGAACAGCAGGCCGAAGGTGTGTCCGTCCAGGCCAGCCGCGTACCGGCGGACCGTCTCCACCGGCACCGCCGCGAGCCATTCGGTCCACTCCACATACGCCTTCCGTAGCTCCTCGAACTGCTCGACGAGTTCGCTGTCCGACTCAGTCCGGCGGTGAAGACCGCCATGCAGTGCCACGAGCCCGATGGTGGCGAGGGCCGCGTGCTCGTCGTCCAGGCACTCCTCCTGGTCGGTCATCCACAGTTGCAGCACGACCCAGTAGAGAAGGTCGGACCAGTCGCTCGGATCCAGCCAGAGCCCGCCGGCGACCAAGGTCAGCACCAGTCGGCTGACGGCCAGCTTCGCCGGTAGCGACCATCCCTCCGACGCGTCGACCAGTCCTTCGATCTCACGTCGTAGTCGGGTGCGCTGGCCCGGCGTGAGCGCGTCCAGGACCGTCGCGACAGTCTCCGCCCGGGCCGGCGGCCTCTCCGCCGTCGTTCTCAGCTCTTCCTGCCCGACCCGGGGCGAAGCGCCGTTGTCCTCGTCCGCGTCGTCGAAGATCTCTTCGTCGGCTGGCGTCGACCGGCTCCGGCCGTCCACGCCGAGGGTAAAACGCAGCAGCGCCGGCCCGACGGCCGCGGTGATGCGACCTTCCACCTGGCGCCGCCGGTTGATGCCGGGCGGGGTGGCGATGCCGTCCGGGCGGACCGAGGCCAGATAGGCGAGCGCCTCGACGAGCGCGGCCAGGTGCGCCTGGTCGGCGATGACGAGCGGCAGCGACGTGTGTTCCAGCGGGGATGGGCGGTCGATGCGCGACAGCGCGGCAGTCACGTCGGTCACCACCACGTCGCGGACTTCGACGCCCATGTCCGTCTCTACGTTCACGGTCGCTCGCCCACCGGATACGAGGGACCAGTCGGCAGCCGGGACACCGACGTAGCGGTGGAGTTTGCCGTCGCTGTGGTGGTGGTCGAGCCGCAGCCCGTCGACCATGAGCCATGCTGGGCCCAGCTCCGCGTCGGCGAGAACGGTGGCCTCCACCCACTCGGCGTCGACCCGGACCCCGAGCACGCGCAGGGGCGCCTCCGACGGGACGCGTTCGCCGGGTTCCCGTACGTGCAGAATCGCCGGCTGCGCCAGGTCTACCTCGTGGGCGGCTCCGGTGTCGATCAACGGGGCCGTCTCGGTGAGCAGGCCGAGCTCGCAGTTGCCACCCGTGGCCATGGTCCTGACCAGGGCGGCCATGCTGCAGTTTGCGCTGCCGGTCAGCGCCCACGACTGGTCGGCCGTTCTCCACTCCACGATCTTCGCGTGGTGGTAGCGGTTGCTCTTCGGGGTGGCGACCACCCCTGTCGGCGCGCGTTTGACCACTTGGGCGAGGGCGTCTGGGTCGCACTGGACGTCCCGGGTGAGCAGGAGGTGCAGTTCGTCGGGTCCGAAGCGGTCGAGCAGCCGGCTTAGCGCCTCCGCCCGCGGGTCGAAGAACGGGGCGGCGACCGCGAGCGACGTGACGTGCGTCTTCGGCACCGGAAGCTGCTCGATGATCGGCCGTACCGCCGTCGTCACCAGCACCGGCTGGCCGGGCGCCTGCCCCGCTGGACGGGCGGTGAGCATCGCCGCGACCCGGTCGAGGCGTTCCCGACCGAGGTTCTCCACCCAGACCGCGGTGGGCAGTCGACGCAGCCAGGCAGCGAGGTCATGGAACAGCTGCGGCACCGTCTGGCCTGCGCCGCGCAGCAGCGTCCAGACCTCGGCGTTGTGGTGCCAGCCAGACGGAGTGGCATTGCCGGACCCGATCGCAACCACGGCGTCCGTCTCGGAGGCGATCACGACGAGCTTAGGGTGGAAGGCCCCGCCTCCCTTGCAGACGACCGGCACGGCCAGGTAATCGGCCCGGCGGGGCCCCTGGGTGAGCTGTTCGGCGTCGTACAGGATGGTGGTGCGGGCGCGGACGGCCTGCGCTTCCCGCAGGCAGACGTCCTCGAAGAAGGACAGGTCACAGGTGTACGTGAGGACGAGGACCTCTTCGGCGTCGGCGAGCGGCCGGCCGCGCAGCAGCGCCGGCGGAGCGGCTCCTCGCAGGTCCTCCCACGGCGTCACGACGTTACCTCCCGGGCGTGCCGGCCGGGACGCCAGATCCCGCCATCGTGAGCGACCACATCCAGTTGCTGCATGACGTTGGTGAAGGTCGGCAGCCGGAGGGAGACCGCCCCCCGGCCCTCCCGGCCCTCCAGCCGCCACCGATCACCGACGCGCCGCAGGCGGGTGGGCAGGCGCAGGCCGTACCGGGTCCACTGCATCTTCTGCCGGCTCACCGATTCGGCGCGGTGGAACAGCGCGACCGCAAGGCCGGAGACGGCCTCGGCCAGCGGGCGGTCGGCGTCGCGGTCGAGCCACGCCGCGACGTAGCCGGGTCCCAGGTCGTCGGCGAATGCGCCGACGAAGGCGTCCCGGGTGACCGGGTCGAGATAGTCCAGACGTCGGGCGCCGACGGCGAGCAGCCGCAGCATTCCCAGCACCGTCCAGTCGTCAACGTCGAGCGCGTCGCGGTACAGGTCGTGCTCGACCGGCAATGGGTTACCGACGTGGTCGACCACTGGAGGAAGTCCGTCGACGAGCACCTCACGGACGGTTGCGTCCGGAAGAGCGCGGACGAATTCGGCGATCGCCTGCTCAAGGGTGCCGGTGCTGGACAACGGCGATACCAACCGCGCCCAGATCAGCCGCCACGCCCAGACCGACCAATTGCGCAGCAGCGCACCACGCCAAACGAGGGCATGAGGGTGCAGGTCCTCGCCCACCAACTCCAGCAGCCCCGGCCGGAAGCAGCACCACCGGTCCATGGACATGTCGATCGACTCAGCATCGATCTGCTCGCCGGTGAGCGCCCCCACCAACAGCGCGGCGCTGCGCCGATGGGTTCCGGCGTAATCGAGGTGGCCGCGGTCGCCGAAGTAGGCGTTCCGCACGCACGCTCCGTCGGGGGCGTCGCCGATGGCGCACACGCACAAGTGGCGCAGGGCATCGAGGTCCGCCACGGAAAGCGGCCTCCTCCGTTCCGCCACGCTCAGCGCCTCATCGAGGGCGGCGAGCTGGTCGGCGTCGGCCGCCGGCCCGGGCAGGGGAATCCGCCCCCCATCGGTGAGGCCGAGCACCACCTCGATCCCCGCGTACGTCTGCAGGTAACCGCCAGGCACTCGGCTGTACGCGTCGGCCACCCGACCGACATCGACGGCACGCTGCCGGTCCAGTTCCGGCCGAATCGTGTTCACGCCGTGTGACCCGAAGGAGCCCGCCCGTAGGTGGTGGTCGTCGTCCGCCTCACCGTGCGCGACGGACACCGCGCCCAGCACGACCTCGGCGCGGCGGACCAGCGCACGGAACCGTTCCAGGTCCGTCTTGTCGGTCCAGCCGCGCCGCTGTGCCTCGATCGCGAGGCGGGCGTGCAGGGCCAGGTAACGGGCGTGGGGGGTGGTGGTGATGACGCCGGGAATCAGCGCCGCCGCGTGCGTGCCGATCACAGTCTCCACGGCGAGCGGCTGGCGGCCGGTGTCCTCCGGGGTGTCGGGTTTGAGCGTCCACGCCGGACCAAGCATCGCGGTCACCAGCGCTTCCCCACGCTCGGCTGGTCCATGAGATCCACCGCGCTACGGAACCAGACCAATCCGACGCGGCCAGCGAAGTGACGGATAGCCGACATGCTTGTCTTGTCAGCGGCGCAGGCGGCGGGTGCTGGGGCCGCGGTGTTCACCGCGGAGCAGACGGCGAATCACCACGGCGCGCTACGGCGACATCCTCGATCCCGATAAATCGGCACGGGCGCGCGAGCTGTTGGCGAAGCTGCACCAGAGCGGATACGCCGTCACCTGCGACGAGGCGCTGGGGCGGTGAGGGCCCCAATCCGGAGACGATACGACGGCTGCTCTGCGGGCACTGCTACGCCTGTTGAGGTTCCGCAAGCGATCGGAAGGGTGCATCGACGGGAAGCCGTCAGAACAATCTCGGGCTGCGCCCTTCGTCAACCGTGGTGAGCTTGGCGGCTCCCTGTATCGGCAAGACGCCACCGGCCGCCAAGTCTGCCACGGAGATCAGCCGACCGGCGCAGATGCGATCCAGTAGGTCCGCCTGCCGCTGTTCCACAGCCACGCAACCGCCGAGTACCGCGAGGATCTCCAGCAGCTCGTCGGTCAGGTCGCTGCTCCACCGGTTCAGCTCCTCGTCATCCAGCGGAGAGGAGCGACGTCGGTGGCGTTGGTGTGCGCAGCGATAGTTGAACCAGTGCCGCAGAACTCTCATCCCACCAACGTCGTACTCCCAGACTCGACGGTGTACGGGAGCGATGCGCCCGCTGCCGACCAGCAACGTCTCGCTGTCCGCTTCCCAGGAGATGCTGTCGGGGAGGGCTCCCGGCTCGTCCGGTATCGCCGTCCGCACCCTTGGCGCCGCCTCGTCAACGAAGTCGCGGAACGACATCGGGTGCTCTGCCAGGCTGATCTGCCCGAAGGTGTGCAGCCACAACACCTCACGACCGATCGACAACGCTGCGGCCCAGAGTTCGGCATCCGCGGTCAGCGGCACCCGTACGCCGGGATGCTGCAGTTCCTCCCGAAACCGCTCGGTATAGCCGGGATGGGCGGTGACTGCGGCGACGTAGGCCATCACATCGGCGGCCGCCACCTCGGTACCGAGCGTCTCGGCCAGCATTCCGCATAGCCCTGGTGCGATGTTGGGCCGCTCTGTCGAGGTGTCGCAGTAGAGCGGGAAGACCCGCCCGCTGCGTCCGTTGTAGTGGTGCAGGTCGGGTATCAGCTGGGTGAAGGTCACGCCCGGACCGCTGTCGATCGGCTGGCTGTTCTGCTCGGTCAGGTAGATCTGGTGCGGTGACCGGACTGCCCACAGCGGTGGTCGTGGCATCACCATGAGCCGGCTGTCCGGCAGCACCCACTGTCGGTCAAAGGAGCGGTAGGCGACCCTTACCGCCGTCGGCGCCGGGCCCGTCTCCGCAGCGAGCGGCCCGGCCGGTCCCGGCATCCCGGGCAGCGGACGGACGACGGTGTCGAGCTTGCGGTCCCGGGACTCGGGCAGCATCCGTCGGCGCAGGCCCTCCCCAGCTTGGATAAACCTGCGCCAGCGGCGGCGCAGGGTATCGGCGTCCGGGGAATAGATCCAGGTCCGTCCTGCCGTCACACCGCGGGACGACTCCGGAAAGAGCTGCTTCAGTCCCGGGTAGCGGCCCCAGTCGGTGTCGGATTCTGGCAGGAACGGCGCCCGCCAGTCCGCGCGACAACGCTGCCACCCCGGGTCGGGGAGGCACAGCTCCTGCAACCGCTGGAGTTTGTCCTCCATCGCGCCGGTCACTGCGAGGGTCCTGACAGTCGCCGGGGTCGTCCGGTCGCCCTGGCCGTAGCGAGCGAAGATTGCAACGCAGAGCTGCCGGCCGACGTCCGGACCGAAAAGGCGGGTGTGTTGCTGTGGTCGGTTCCCCTCAGGGGACAGCTCGATGATCCATCCCTCGTCGCAGGTTCGTCGAAGATACTCGCGCATGCCCTCGAAGGACTTGCCCTTGACGAAGCTCGACGGCGTCACGAAGGCCACGATCCCCTGCGGTTCCCCGGGGTGAGCCTCGAACGCCTTCCACAGCGCCCAGCGCCAGAAGCACCAGGGCAGCCCGTAGAGGTCCGACTCGTAGCGGCCTCCGCCGGGCACCCGGAACTCGTCGAGCGAGGGCCGATCGGGACAGGTGCCCGGAAGAAGGGGCGTCTTCCGCCGCTCTTCGATCCACGGTGCTCGGCCTCGCGTGTTCTCCACGTGCGGAGGGTTGCCCACCACAACCATGACCGGCATCTCACGCTTGATCCGGTTCGCCTCCAGGCGAGAGCGTTCGATGACCCGGTACGCTGCCCGCAGCCGGCCCTGCTGAGTATCGGGATCTTCCAGCGCGTCGGTGAGGAACCGGTACTCGGATGGGGGAAGTTCGGTGCGGAACTGCGCCTTCATCGCCTGATGCAGCCGAAGTTCGGTGACGGCGTAGGGTGCGGCCTGGATCTCGAAGCCAACGAGACGCTGTTGGAAGAACTGCCGCAATTGTGGTCCTCGCGCGCCCGCACCCTGCTTGGCGTCGATCGTCGCCGAGACCGCTCGTAACACCTCGACTAGGAAGGTTCCGGTACCCATGGCGGGATCCACGACAGTGACATCATGGGCGGCGAACCCCCACGAACGATCGAACCGGTCACGCAGAATCTCGTCCACAAAGTCGACGACCGCACCCGCCACGGGCTGTGGAGTGTAGAAGGATCCGCTGCGCCGCCGCAGCGTGGGGTCGTAAATGGACAAGAAGCGCTCGTACAAGTCGGCGTGGATATCACCCCGCCCGTTGTCGATGGTGCTCCAGTCCACACAACCGATGACCCGCAACAAGGTATCGATCATCCGAAGCTCGTAGGCGGCGTCGTTGTCGGTCAGCACCGCCAAAGCCCGGCCCATGAGGGAGTGCTTCTTGCCGAGCAGACGGGCGATCTCGTGCATCGGGGTCTCGTCGAAGACGATTCCGTCGATGCGGGCAAGGAGCAGTGCGAAGGTGACGGTCTGGGCGTAAGCGTCCGCGAAGCCGGCGTCATCCAGATCGGGAAACAGCAGGTCACGCCAGTCATCGGCGAGCAGCGACAGCTCCTCGTGGGCCAGATCACGGGTGGGGTCCGCGAGGATCGCACCAACCTCGTCGCGCAGCAGCCGACACAGCCCGGCGACGATCCGAATGAGCTGGGCCAGGGTTCGCGGCTGTTCGGGTTCCCACAGCAGGAACTCCTGGATGAGGGCTTCGAACTCGGGCCCATTCGCCCGCAGCGGGCGCCGACCGCCGGAGAGGTCGCCCTCCAGGTGAACAACGGAGCCAGCCAGTTCTCCGTAGGTGTATCTCGCCCAGGCAGTGCCGTCGGAGTAGAGGACGTTCGGTAGGGCCTTGAGCTTCTCCCACTGCAGGCGCTCACGTTTCGTGGGGCGACGCCAGGTCGAGGGGATCCCGTGCCCGTCGGCTTTCAGCTCGACGTACCCGACGCGGACTCCCCCGACGTCCACGGCGAAGTCGGGGCGCGCACGCACCACGTCGAGCCGGACCTCTCCGTAGGGAACGGCGTCGACTCCCAGGTGCCGGCCCATGCGACGAAGCAGCTCTTCCAGAGGACTGCGTAACTGGTCCTCGGGATCGCCGCCCCGACCGGTTTTCTCCGCGACTCGGGCACCAAAGGCAGCCACTGCCTGGGCGGTGGGATCTGGCACCAGGCGTAGCTGACGCTCACTGGAAGGCGTATGACGGCGACGTGCGGGACTACCCATGAATCCCCCTGCTGCCGTGGGCTGGCCCCTCAGGATTACCGGCGCTTCACGCCGAGCACATCCTGCAATCGATCGATAGCCATGCGTGACTACGGCTCGTAGGATCGGTACCGCCTATGCCCTGACCAGTAGTAGAAGCACGCGCACCCGCGCCGCAGGTATCTCGGGTTGGACCGGCTGTCAACGGCGCAGGCGGCGGGAGCAGGGCCCGTCGTGGTCGGCGCGGAGCAGGCAGCGCCGGCCGCCGGGCATCAGCAGGTCGCAGAAGACCCGGTGCCGGACGAGCTGATGGTCCTCTTCGGAGACGGTGGTCTCCCCCGGGTCGGTCATCGGCAGCACCAGCATCCAGCGTCCGATGACCCTGGCCAGGCGTTGCGCGGCAGCCAGGTCGTTGGCAACGACGGGCAGGTGGACGACGTACCGCTGGCTCATCGAGCCTGGTCCCGCTCGTTGCGGACGCGGGCCTGATCGGTCTGCCAGCGACGCAGCCCGTCCTTGATCCGGGCGGTCTCGCGGCGGCTCTCGGCGAGGGCGGCGTAGACGGCGGCCATGTCGACGGCGACCCGGTCGAGGAAGGCGTACACGTCGTCGGGGTTCAAACCGCGACGTCCGAACCCGACCGACGCGAAGCGGCGCTCACGCACCTGCCACGGCAGCAGACTGGTGTACGCGGCGGAGCGGTAGGTAGCGCCACCGCTCGCCGTCCCTGGTCGCTGGTTTTTTGCGTTCATGCCTGCCTGCCTTCCTAATGCGGAGGGGCGAGGGGTGTTCGGGGAAACACGGCGGCCGTTCGGGGGGACCGGCCGGCTGCCGTGCTGTGACCAGCCTGCGACAGTCCGCAGTGGAAACGCAACGTTCTAAACCGTAATTTCGCTGTTGTGCATTGACTTTCTTTGCTGAAACCCGTAGGAGTTGCAGGAGCGGGTCACGCAGTGTTGCGTGTTGGAACCAGGGAGTGTGCGGATGCCCGAAGACATCGGATCGACTGTTCCGCGCCGGCAACTCGGCCGGCTGCTGCGGCAGTTCCGCAATGAGGCCGGGGTGACGCTCGACGCCGCCGCCGAGGCCCTGGAGTACAGCCGGCAGAAGATTTGGCGCCTCGAATGCGGCCAGGGCTCGGTCCGTGTCCTCGACGTCAAGGCGATGTGCGAGCTGTATGGGGTGTCGCCCGAGATGACCGAGGCGATGCGCGGGCTGGCTGCGGAGACGAAGTCCAAGGGCTGGTGGCACGCGTACGGCGACGCGGTGCCGAGCTGGTTCGAGCTGTACGTGGGCCTGGAATCCGCCGCTTCCCGCCTCCGCCGTTACGACGAGTCGCTCATCCCGGGGATCCTTCAGACCAAGGAGTACGCCCACGCGCTCTACCGCCTCGGCGGGATACTGAGCGAGGAGGATTGCGAGCGGGCGGTACAGGTCCGACTTCAACGGCAGGCGTTGCTCTTTCGGCGCTTGCCGGCTGCTCCTAGGGTTGAGTCCGTGCTGTCTGAGGCGGTACTCCGCCGTGGCGTTGGCGGCTCTCCGGTCATGACCGAGCAACTCGCCCACCTCACCAAGCTGTCCGAGCTACCGAACGTCAGCGTCAGGGTGCTGCCACTGGCAGCAGGCCCCCAGCCCGGCGCGGTCGCAGGATCCTTCGTGATCCTCGACTTCCCGACGACCAAGGGGGGCCGTGCCGCGCCAGAGCCATCCGTGGTCTACAGCGAGTCGTTGACCGGGGCGATCTACCTCGACAAGCCCGACGAGTTGGCCGCCTACCAACGCGTCTGGCGAGGGCTAGATGCGCTGGCCCTCAGCGAGGCAGAATCGACTGACATGATCAAACGGATCGCTGGGGAGATGCGGCATGACTGACCTGACCGGCGCCGTCTGGCGCAAGAGCACCCGCAGCGGCGACAACGGCGGCGACTGCGTCGAGGTCGCCACCAACCTCCCCGGCATCGTGGCCGTGCGGGATTCCAAGAACCCCGCTTGCCCGGCATTGTCCTATCCTCCTCGGTCATGGAGGGCGTTCCTCGCCGCGATCAAGCGTGAGGGCCTTGCTCGATGACCCGCGCGGCTGGGACGACAGCCATGTGAGAGGCAGAACGCGCTCCGCCTACAGCATTCGTATCCTCCTAGGCGATGCTAGGCATGGCCAGTTCTTCCAAGCGCTTGAGGACGGCTTGGGGCAACTCCTCCGCCTCCAGGCGGTACGGACGCCATCGATCGTTGGACTCTGGCTTCATCGAGGCTACAAACCGGTACCGGCCCCGGCTGTTGGGTGCGGTGAGTGTGGCCGCATAGATCTCGCTCGGCACGAGCCACGCTTTCATCACCGCGCCGCGGGCAACATCGACCGCCACGAAGAGCAGATCAAGTGCCGGCCGAGGGGTGAAGGTCTGCGCACGGACGAACGCGACGAAGCCCTCGGAGCGCACTCGCTTGCTGTCGGACATCCGGGCCTTGACCTGTACCGCTAGCGTCGCCGTGGAGTTGCGACGGTGAAAGACGAGGTCGACCCCTTCGTCGTCGACCAGCGCTGTCGACACGTTTAGCATCCCACGGGTGGCCAGGATGCAGAACGCTGCCACGAGATGCTCAGCGGTCTTCCCCATCCGACTGGCATCCGCAGACTTCGCGGTGTAGTCCTCGTCCTCTTCCTCTAGCGTCACAACTCCGCCGTCCTACTCGGTACCGTCATGCCAGGACAGTTCTTGCGCTGGTGTTGAGGCTGGTGACGCATCCAGATCACGACGTCGAGTATTCGGATGTCGGACACCAGAGTTGGGATACCGGCCTCGGCGCGAAGTCTCCGCAACCGGTTGGTCAGGCTGAAGCCGTCGGCCCGGAGCTGGTCGTAGAGCCAGAGCCAGAATCCACAGCGCCCGTGCAGGGCGCAGGCCACAACATTGTCATAGACCGGGATGAGCCTCGGTCGTTTGCGGGCGAGGAGCTTCCCGGCGATGGTCTTGTTCACGCCGTGACAGCCCACAAGGAGGTGCCACGCACGGTCTGCCGGTCCGTTGTCGTCGATGTACCGCTTTGCCCTTTCATCGCTCAGGTCCACGGCGATCGGTATCTCGCGTAGCTCATCACTGATCTGCTGACCGAGCTCGCCCTGCAGGAGTTCGAGCGCGACCATGGGCGGGACGCGCACGCTCAACATCTCGACGGCGATCAGGTCCTCGGCGGTCACGACGTTACGAAACATGCCTGTTGGGTCGCCGCCCAGTGCCTCAAACTTACTGCGGTGAACAAGCAGGACTTCGGGCCGGTAGCGAAGTACCGCCGCAGATCGTCGAGTGACCGCTCGTCATCGAGTACAGCAATGATGTCGGACAGTCCAAGCCAACCAGGTGGCATTGCTACCTGCCCGAGGCGACGCGACGGCGGATCTCCTTGAGCTTGACAACGTCACCCGCCACCGCATCCTGCGCCTGCCAGAAGTCGAACCCGTCAGTCGCCTTGCGGGTGTCGGTGATGTCCCGGCCATGAATCGCGATCTTCACCGCCTCGCCCGCGCGGGAGGGTGAGTTGTGAACGTTTTCCCGATAGCGAACCCGGCCATCCGCCAACAGCTCCGCTGTGTGTTGCTCACCGAGGTAGCGGCCAAAGAGCGTAGTCCCCGGCCGCAGCCGCCCAGCTGCAAGAAGATCCACGAGCTTCAGCCTCCGCTCGTCCGGTGTCACCGGTGATCCTCGTTTCGAGCTTCTGGTCGGCGGCGACTGGTATACCGGCGGCGGGGCCGGCTCGGACGTCAATCTCTGCACGGGAGCCTCGTGCGCCTGCGGTGGAGAGGCTGGCGCTTGGGCCTGCACGGCTACAGCCACCGACGTTGGAAAGTCGAAGGTGGCCCGCGCCCGGACAAGGCTCTGGCGGATTTCCTCGCGGCTCAACCTCGGCATTCGGCTGTCAAGCAGGTCAACCAGTCCGGGCGCGGGATCCGATCCGGCGAACAGATCCGTCAGTTTGGCATGGACCTGCCGGTCAACGAAGTAGCTCTTCCACAGCTCCTCGATCCGGTTGTCCCCCATGTTTTCCTTGCTGAGCAGGCACAACAACTCGAGGGCGGCATCGATGTCGTCCTCCAGCCGCACCGAACGGAAAAGCTTGTCCTCGATCGGCACCGGGGCGTGAGCGTTGTAGACCCGCCACTCTGCGCCGTTGGTCAGGGCGACCCATTCCACGCCAGCCATCGTCGCGTAGCCGATGGTCTGATTGGCCCAGCGCGGATCGTCGAGGTTCTCCCCCAACCCTTTCGCCTCGATGAATAGCCGCGGGGTGCGCAGCAGCAGCAGGGCGTAGTCGACCGGATTCTCGTGACCACTCCGCTTGTATTCACGGTGCACTTCGTCGGTGTCGAAGAGATCCCAGCCAAGTGCCCGAATCACCGGGTCGATTAGCGCAGCCTTGGTGTTCTGCTCGTTGAGCCGCTGGCCGGGTTGGCGGTAGCGCCGTTGCCGTTCCACGCACTGCTCGACGACGGCACGCAGGTCACTCATCGGCGACCGCCTTGAACTCGAGCCAATCTGCACAGAACCACAAGGCCTTAACGGGCGCTGATCGAGGACGCGATGGCATAAAGGGGCCCTCTCGACGGTGTTGGAGAGATCGGTCAGCTTAGCGCCTCGGGTGACCACTCCTCGGCGAAGGTTTCGGTCTGCAGGAGCACACGCCGGATGGCTTCCTCGGCAGCATCCGGGGGGTAGCCGTGCACAGCGAGTAGACGCTTGATCGTAGAGCGGAGCTTGGCGCGTACGTCGTCCCTGGAGGTCCAGTCGATGGTGATGGACCGGCGGACGGACTTGACCAGGTCGCGTGCGATGGCGGCGAGTTGCCCCTCCCCCATTACCACGACGGCCGACTCGTTCTCCGCGACCGCGTCGTAGAAGGCCAGCTCGTCATCGGTCAGCGCAGGGCTGAATTGCTGACCCCGCTCGGCCTCGGCGCTCACTTCCTTCGCCATCGCCACCAACTGCGCGATGATCTCCGCCGAGGTCAGGTTCTGATTGGTGTAGCGGCGCATCAGCTCAAGCAGCCGTGCGGAGAAGGCCTCCTGCCGCACGATGTTGTGCCGGGTCACCTTGCGCATCGTCATTTCGATGGCTCGCCGGAGCGCCTCAATCGCCAGATTCGGCGTCTTGGATGCGCGCAGCCGCTCCAAGTACGCCTCGTCCAGATGAGACAGGTCCGGGCGGTCGATGCCGGCGGCGGCGTAGATGTCGGTGACTCCACCAGCCTCAATGACGCCGGCGGTCAGCTGCCGCAGGTAGAGCGCCACCTCCGCCGGGATGGGCAGCCCCCGCGAGCGACGGTCCTCCACATCGAACTTGGCCATCCATACGCGGACGGCCTGGAAGAACGCGATGTCGTCCCGGAGGTCGTTGATGTCGCCGCTGCTGGAGCAGAGGGCGTAGAGCCGGTCGAGGGTGGCTGCGGCCCGCCGGAAGCGCTCGGCGAGATTCGGCTCGCCCGGCTCCGGCTGGTTTTCCGGCAGGCTCGGGTCGCGTAGGTAGTCGATGGTGCCGAAGGCGGCGTTCATGAAGGCGTTCTTGGCGCCTGAGCTCAACACACCCCGCCAGTCGTACCCGGCGAGGATCGTGCCGCAGAGGACGTCGTGCAGGTCCCGCAGCTTGGCGATCGCCTCGTCGGTGTCCCGCCCGACAGGCTTGGTGTCCTGGTCGCTCTTGGTGTATTCGGCGAGTGCCTCGTGCAGGCTCTGGGTGATCGGGGCGTACCCGACCAGCAGGCCGTCCTCCTTGCCGCGGAAGGTCCGGTTGACCCGGGCGAGCGCCTGCATCAACGCCGCTCCGCGCATCGGCTTGTCGAGGTAGAGCGTGTGCAGCGACGGAGAGTCGAAACCCGTGAGGAGCATCGACTGGACGATGACGAGTTCCAGCTCGTCGTCGGGGTTCTTCGCGCGCGCCCGGATCACCTTCGTCTGTGACGGCCGTCGGACATGCTTGCGGATGTGCGGCTCGTCGTCCGGGCCGCCGGTGTAGATGACCTTGATCTTGCCGAGGTCGTCGGCGTCCGAGTGCCAACCGTCGGGCAATAGCGCGATCATCTCGTCGTAGAGGCGAGCACAGATGTCGCGGGTGGCGCAGACGATCATCGCCTTGCCAGGCCCCCCGATGTACTTGCGCATCTGCTCGGATCGGGTCTGCCAGTGCGCGACCAGGTCGGCGGCGAGGGCTTCCACCCGGTCGGGGGCACCGTAGACGGCGTTCATCACCGCGACGGTGCGCTGGATGCGGGCCTTCTCAGCGTCGTCCAGCCCGGCGGTCACGGTGTCGGCCCGTTCGTCGATGGTCTCCGGGTCGATGTCAGCGGGTAGGTCGACCGGGATGAGCCGGCTCTCGTGGTAGACGCGGACAGTGGCGCCGTCGTCCACGGCGCGGGTCAGGTCGTAGATGTCGATGTAGTTGCCGAACACCGCCTGGGTGTCCCGGTCCGCTTGAGAGATCGGCGTGCCGGTGAACGCGATGAGCGTGGCGTACGGCAGCGCATCACGCAGGTGACGCGCGTAGCCGTCGAGGCTGTCGTAATGGCTACGGTGCGCCTCGTCGACGACGACGATGATGTTGCGCCGGTCCGACAGCAGCGGGTGGTGGCGGCCCGCTTCGCGCTCTTCCCGCGTACGCCCGAACTTCTGCAGCGTGGTGAAGATGATCCCACCAGTACGGCGGTTGGTCAGCTCGGTGCGTAGGCTCTCCCGCGTGACGGCCTGCACCGGTCGCTCCGGCAGTAATTCGCTCGCGACGAACGCCTCTAGGAGCTGCTCGTCCAGGTCGGTGCGGTCGGTGATGACGACGATGGTCGGGTTGCCGAGGCTCGGATGGGTGGCGACCTGGTGGGAGTAGAACTCCATCTCCATCGACTTGCCGGAGCCCTGGGTGTGCCACACGACGCCGGCCTTGCCGTCGCTGCGGGTCGCCTCGATGGTCTTGCGGACGGCCTTCTCCACCGCGAAGTACTGGTGGGGCTTCGCAATCCGCTTGATCGCGCCGCCTCCGCCGTCGGCGAAGGCGACGTAGCCGCGGAGCAGCTCCAGGAAACGGCGCGGCGTGAACAGGCCGTAGAGAGCCAGGTTCAGCGCCAAGTCGTCGTCGTGCTTCGGCGGCTGCGGCACCGGCTCGCCTGCGTCGCCAACGTTCCAGGGGGCGAGGTGCTCGAAGGGGGTGAAGGCGGTGCCATAGCGGGCGGTGATCCCGTCAGAGACCAGGCAGACCACGTTGGCCTTGAAGGCCAGCGGCAGCTCCTCGACGTAGGTGCCGACCTGCCGGTGGGCACCCCGCAGATCGGCGTACGCGTCACCGGCCTTCTTCAACTCGATCAGCCCGACCGGCAGACCGTTCATGTAGCAGACGACATCGAAGCGGCGCTTATGATCACCCTCGGTGACGGTTACCTGGCTTACGGCCAGGTAGTCGTTGGCCGCCTCGTCCCGAAAGTCGATGAGGCGAACGGTCGGGTTATGCACGGCACCGTGCTGATCGTTATAGACGACGGACCGGAGGCCCTTCACCATCAACTCGTGCAGTCGCCGGTTCTCGGTCATGGCGTCCCGCGACCGGGCGGTGAGCACCTGGGTCACCGTCTCGTCGACCTGCGCCGGAGGAAGCTGCGGGTTGAGGCGAGCGATGGCGTCACGCAGCCGGCCGAGCAGGATCAGCTCCGACCACGACTCACGCTCCCCTGTCCCGGGCGCAATCGACGATCCGGGCACGGGCTCCCAGCCGATCTCGGCCAATGCCTCCAGCGCGAGGGCCTCCCACTGCGCCTCCGTTAGGTCAGGCCCAGGCTCGAAAACCTCGCCGTTCATGTCGCCGCTTCCAGGATCTTCTCGGCATCCCGCACCCGAATCGCCCCGGACAGCAGCCCCGGCAACAACGTATCGCGCATCTGGACAAGGGTCCGATTCTCCCGTGCGGCGCTATCGCCTTTCAGGAGCAGAGGAGACATGAACTCGGTAGCGGCTGCCACCGTCGCCCCGCCCGGCATCTTGAACCGATAGTCAGGAAGGGCACGCGCGCCCATGTGCAACACGGTCGTTCCATTGCAATAGGAAAGAGCATGATCACGAAAATCTTGGCTATCGAGAAGGGCGATAAGCACCTCTCGCGAGAGGGCAGGGCCCGGCCTAACGATCACGAGGTCGAGGCTCGCGACAAGTCGGCCCGCTGGATTAAGGGGCACTACCCGCACGGGACGACCGATGACCTCTGCTCGCTGCGTCAGATCGGTTTGAGCTACAACAATATCGCCGCTCTCTAGAGCCTGTGAACCTTTGTGTTCGCCCGAGTACGGTTTAAGGCCCACTTGCTGGAACGACCCGTCGCGCCCAACGCACTTCAGAGTGACCAAGAAGTTCTCCCCAGCCCCAAGGTCAGCGCTTCGATAGGACACCCCCTTGGTGATCTCCGCGTAATCCCCGAGAGACACCTCAGCCCCGCCCGCCTCTGAAAGCAATCGCTGCCCATGCGCCACGGCCAGTTCGGTCGCAGTTGCGAGGATCCGAGAGTTGACCGCGATCTTGTCTTCTAACGCCCCGAGCACCTCACCGACAGCTCGCTGTGTATTTGCTGGCGGGACGACGACAGGAACGCCGGAAAGGATCGCCGTGTTCAGATTTGGCATTGTGGCACCCACAGCATGGCGCACAATCCACGAACGCACCTCTGGATGTCCAAGATAGTAGGAAATGAACTTCGGTTCCGCCGATCCCGCAAGGCGCACCCGTAGACACCCTGTACCGCATAGCCACCCATCTTGGTGACTCCTCACAAGTGCCCGACGTTCAACGTCGCCCCGCCGCGAGTATACGATGTCTCCTTCACGCAGGAGATAGCGCGATAGCCGCTGGGCATCATCGTTATCTATACGAGCGATGCCATCTTCCAGGATGACGTTGTCCCCAATATTCTGCGGCATCACACTTGGGATACCGACCGGAACATAATCCGATGCATGTAGTTGGCTACCAAATGGCCCCGTTTGAATGCCCCCGCCGCCCGATCTACAAAGATCACCAAGGGTCGTGAGACGCCATTCGTCCGGGACGGCACCGATGATCGTTTCAGACATCAAGGCCCTCCAAATGCTGCCGGATCGAGTGCTCCAGTCGAACGGACTCGTCGAAGTGCGCGTGCAGCTCCTTCCTCAGCCGATCGATCTTGTCCGCGATCGGCTCATCGCCCGAGGTGTCGATTTCGGCCGCGCCAACGTAGCGACCCGGCGTGAGTAGGTGATCGTGCTCACGGATGTCGTCGAGCGTTGCTGAATAGCAGAAGCCCAGCTCGTCCTCGTACTTCCGGTCCTCGGCTCGGGCGGACGCGGTGCCGCGCCACGCGTGATACATCCTGGCGATCTTCGCGATGTCCTCGTCGGTGAGGATGCGCTCGGTGCGGTCGACCATCGTGCCCATGTTCCGGGCGTCGATGAAGAGCACCTCGCCGCGCCGGTCAGCCAGCTTCTTCGCCCCTTGCGGCCCCTTGTCCTTGGCAAAGAACCACAGGCAGACCGGGATCGCCGTGGTGCGGAAGAGTTGTGGCGGCAGCGCCACCATGCACGACACCAGGTCCGCCTCGACCATCGCCGCGCGGATCTCACCCTCACCGGACTGTTTTGAGGACATCGAGCCGTTGGCGAGCACGACGCCCGCGGTGCCGCGCTCAGCGAGCTTCGAGACGATGTGTTGCAACCAGGCGAAGTTGGCGTTGCCGGCCGGTGGCACGCCGTACCGCCAGCGCGGGTCCTCGGCGCTGCGCGCCCAGTCCGACATATTGAACGGCGGGTTGGCGAGAACGAAGTCGGCACGCAGGTCGGGGTGCTTGTCAGCGTGGAAGGTGTCCTCCCAGCGCGTGCTGAGGTTGCCGGTGACGCCATGGATGGCAAGGTTCATCTTCGCCAGCCGCCAGGTGCGCTCGTTCAGCTCTTGGCCGTAGACGGCGATGTCGTCGCGTCGGCCCCGGTGGTTGAGCACAAACTTCTCGGCCTGCACGAACATGCCGCCGGAGCCGCAGCAGGGGTCGTAGACGCGGCCGGAGTAGGGCTCCAGCATCTCGACCAGCAGACCCACGACACTGCGCGGGGTGTAGAACTCGCCGCCGCGCTTGCCCTCGGCGCGGGCGAACTTCTCCAGAAAGTACTCGTACACCTCGCCGAGCACGTCCCGAGCAGGGCGATCTCCGTGGCCGGTGAAGCGGGCGTCGGTAATCAGATCGACAAGCTCACCGAGACGCCGCTGGTCAACGTTGTCCCGGTTGAAGATCTTCGGCAGCACGCCGAGCAGCGAGTGGTTGGCCTTCATGATGACGTCCATGGCGTGGTCGAGCAGCAGCCCGATCTCGCCTCCCTTGGCGCTCTCCGCCAGGTACGTCCAGCGCGCCTCCTCTGGCACCCAGAAGACGCCCTGCCCGGCGTACTCGTCGGCGTCGTCGAGGAATGCCTCGACGCGATCTTCAGGGATGCCCTGGTCGAGCACCTCCTGTCTGATCTGCTCGCGCCGCTCCTCGAAGGAGTCGGAGACGTACTTGAGGAAGACCAGCCCCAGGACGAAATCCTTGTACTGCGCGGCGTCCATCGAGCCGCGCAGCTTGTCGGCGGCCTTCCAGAGGGTGTCGCGTAGGTCGGCCATGGTCGGCATGCCGGGCAGTGCGTTCTGCCCGGCAGCCCTCTTCCTGGGGGGCATGCTGCTCCTTGCGTTCGTTGCGGTGCGGTCAGTCTTGCTCTTCGGCCCGAGGCGGTCCAGTTAGCGGCGGCCCCTCCGCGATGGTCAGGAGGCCGTCGGTGAGCCCGGCCACAGCGCGGCGGTCGAGGTCGTCAAGTAGTTCGAGTTCACGGCGGGCCAGGTTACGACGCACCTCCGACGCGGTGAGCAGCGCGTCGAGGCGCGCGACGTCGGCGGGCGGCAGCACGGCGAGCTGTAGGTCGGTGAGTCGGGACGAGGGTCGTACCGCGCCGGGTGCCCGTCGCTGCGTTGCGGCGTTGATCAGGGCTGCGAGCACCCGCGGCGTGAACCGGGCTCGCCCGTCGGGGCGGATCCGCAACACCCGGGTCGGGAACTCGACAACGGAGAAGCCCTCCGTGTCATGATGGGCCCGAAGTGTGGGCGTCAGGCTGACGATCACGTCGCCCGGCTCGGTCGGGCGCGCCCGTGGGTATCGCTCGGCGAAGATCACGCGGTCGATCAGCCGGGAGCCGATCGGCGCTCGCCCGATCACCTCGTCCGGGCCGATCACCGGGTGGTGACCTTCTGTTAGCGCGTCGTCACCAGCGATGCGCACCCCTGAGACGATCTGCAGGTGGCCATCGCGGACCAGAGCGGCGATCGACCTCGTGGCCGGTTGCTCCCGTTCGTCCCGTGCGGCCAGGCGGCTGCGTAGGCGTGGTCGCGGCCCGGCGAGGTCGTCGAGCGCGACCTCCATCTCGGTGACCTCGGCGACCGTCACCCTGCCATCGCGTACGACGTCCCGGGCACGGGCTGGCCGCCGGGCCGTGAGGGGGCGTCGGGGCGCAGTGAGATCGGCGATGTTCACCTGGCTGGCATACGCCCGGAGGTGCTCCTCGGGACGGTGCCCATTCCGCCGCCAGGTCACGATGTCGACGACGAGCTCGTCCACGACATGTTCCGTCAACGCGCGGTCGGAGACGTCGGCGAGCAGCACCCGTCCCTGCCACGGCGATGGGTCCTCCCTGCGAAGCACCCAGAGCGCTGTCCGGTAGCCGGGCCGAAAGGATGCAAGGCCGCCGGGAAGCTGCACGACCGCCTCGACCAGACCAGTGCTCAGCAGTTCATTACGGGAGCGGGCCGCCGGCCGATAGGGCGGCAGGGCGTCCACCAGCAGCTCCGCCGGTCCGAGCACCACGGCGGTCTGGCCCGGGGCGAGCCCACGGGCGACCTCGTTGATCTCGGCGAACGGGTCGGTGTCGGTGCGCGACTCGGACGGGCGGTACGGCACGTGCACGAGCACGACATCGGCGGGTGAGATGCCCGTTGCCAGGCCCCTGGCGGTCGCCACCTGCCAGCTGCCGCGTGACAGGCCCTGCACCGCCAGCCGACGCCGCAGGATGCGGACCAGGAACGGGTTGGAGTCGGCCGCACGGATCACCACCGGCTCGTGATCGCCGAGCTGATGCCGCACCGTCATGAGTAGGTCACCAACACCGGCCCGATAGTCGGCCACCTGAAGGTACCCCTGCTCGTCAACGCGTTCCCGGGCACCGGAGAGGCTGGCCATCAATCGGGCCAGCTGCGGCGTAACCGCTTCCTCGTAGAGCGCCTGCACGCCGAACCGCTGTCGGGCGGCGAGCACCCGCTCGTATGCCTGGGCGCAACCCCAGGCGGCCTCGATCAGCTCGTCGACAACCTCGGCGAGCCAGGCAGCGTCCGACGGCAGCGTGTCAATCTCGCTGCGCAGCAACTGGTCGTCCCAGTCGGCCTCGGCCGCTCGTTCGCGGAGGGCGTCAATGGCCTGCCGGTCCGTGTAGCCGGCGGGCCGCAGCGGCTCGTCATCGAGGTGGTGCAGGCAGATGAGCGCGGTCATCGCCCCCACCAACTCCTGGGGTCGCAGATTGCGACGACGGCCGACACCTGTCGAGGCGCCGGCCTGCAGGGGCAGACAGGCGAGTAGGTGGAGCCGAAGGTCAGGCTCGATGGTGGAACGGACCGCTCGGTTGGTCTCCACCAACCACTCCACGACGTCGCGTGCCTTGAAGAGTGGGCGACCCGCCTCGACCTGAGCCGGTGCCGGGAAGGATGGGTGGCGACGGCGCCAGGTCGTGACGACCGGACGGCGCACACCAGCCAGGGCCGCGACCTCAGGCAGCGAGATCAGGTCGGTGAGCAGGGTGTTCACAGGTGTCGCCCCCTTCTCGGAACGCCTTCTACGGTCGCGTCGACAGTAGACGTCCGTCGGCTACAGGTCCAGCTATGACTCTGGTAACCCGGGTTATCAGTGCCTCGACGGCTTTGTGCTCGCGCTGTCGTGCTCATAGCTGTTTTGATTCAGCGGCATCACCGAGCCGGCGGCACGAAGCCGCGGCATCCCCCTTTCGTAACGACAGGAGCACCCCCATGCGCAAGATGACCACCTTCGCCCTGCTCGCCACCGCTGTCGTCGCCCTCGGCTGCGGCGCTGGCTCGACCGACAACGCGAGCAGCTCCAGCAACGACGCGGGCGGTGCCGGCGACAACGCGGGCGGCGCCAAGAGCGAGGACAAGCCGGCGAAGACCGCGAAGATCGGCCAGCCGGCCCGGGACGGGAAGTTCGAGTTCACGGTCAAGTCGTCCAAGTGCGGCGTCGCCAAGGTTGGCAGCGCCCCGCTCGACCAGAAGGCGCAGGGCCAGTTCTGCCTGGTCACGGTCAACGTGAAGAACATCGGCAAGGAAGCGCAGATGTTCGACGGCAGCAGCCAGAAGGCGTACGCGGCCGATGGCACCGAGTATTCCGCTGACACCGGCGCGGCGATCTACGCGAACAAGAACGCCGAGACGTTCCTCAACGACATCAACCCCGGCAACCAGGTCAACGGCGTCGTGGTCTTCGACATCCCGAAGAACGTCAAGCTCACCAAGCTCGAGCTGCACGACTCGATGTTCTCCGGCGGCGTCACCGTCGCCCTGAGCTGACCCCTCGCGCCGAGGGCGGGACCCGCGAAGCCCGTCCTCGGCGCACCCCTCCCCCGCACCACCGCCACCCCGATTCTCAACGCGAGGAGATCGACGTGCGCCGTGCGAGCCAGCCGACCACGACCAGAGCCACCACGACCAGACCGACCAACCGCCGTGTCGTCCGCAAGGACGTCACCCATCCGCCGTACGAAGCACCCACCCTCTTCGACCTCGACCTGCCCGAGCGACCGGAGGGCACCTATCTGACGTCGGTCTACCAGCTCGAGCGGGTGACGCCGACCATCGATGGACTGCATGACGCGGTCAACCACCGCTACGTGCGACAGCACGACTTCCTGGTCGAGGAGCGCCTGGTCGCCGGTGCGCCGGCGCTGCTGGTGCACGGGACGGTGCCGCGCCAGCGGGCCGACTGGTGCGATGTGCTCGCCTCGCTGACCGGAGAGGAAACCGACCTGGGGTTCAGCAGTGGCGGTGCCGCGCTGCTCGTCGCGGTCGACGACCACGTCTACGCACTCGCCTACGGCACCGTCGGCCGCCACATGGTCGACCTGGACCTGGCCAACTCGGGCTTCGGGATCGGCTTCGCGGTGCGCTCGCTCGCCCCCGACGAGATCAAGCAGGTACGCCGGCGGGTGTTCGGCACCACCGGCCGCGTCGACCGCAACATGGTCCCGGGCGGTCAGCACATCCGGATGTACGGCATCGACAAGTGGGGCGAGATTGTCGGCCAGGTCTGCGGGCGGACGTTCAACCCGAACCTCACCGTCTGCCGGTCCACCGGCAAGGCCACCCCGGTCGAGGGCAGCGACACCCTGCGCATCCACCTCGGTGTCGAGCCCGCCAGCCTGCTCGCCGACCTGCGGGAGATCGACCGGGTCTGCAGGCAGGAGGCACCCTTCGCTGACCTGGAGTTCATCACCCAGATCCGACCGGTGCCGGCCCGGGATCCCCGGCTGGCGAAGGTAGAAGAGCAGTTGGATCGGCTGCTCAGGTTGCCGGAGCCTGCGGAGGTCGGACTGGCCGTACCGGGCCGGGTCTTCAGCGAGATCGAGCGGATCCGGTCGTACAAGCTTCGGGTGCCGAAGTCCGGCCTCGCTCCGGCGCGTGTGCCGGAGCTCACGGTGGCGGACGTGCTCGCGCAGACCGAGGGCGTCCCGGACGGCGAGCGGTGGGCGTCGCTCTGCAACGGACGCGTCACCCTCTACGCGGATGCAGCCGGTGCGGAGGAGATTGGCTCGACGGCTGCCTCGCGGTGGATCACCGCGCAGCTCGCCCACGGTGAGAGTCAGCTCCTGCTGCACGAGGGCGGCTGGTACGAAATCGGCGACCAGCACCGCAAGTTCCTCCGCGACGAAATCGAGCAGATCCTGGCCGGACCGGCCAGCTTCGCGCTCCCGGCCTGGACCGCCGACCTGTCGGACGAGGAGGCGTACAACCTCCGCGCCGCGGAGGTCTGCGGTCTGACCCTGCTGGATCGGAAGCTGCTGCGGACGAGCCAGCACCACCGCGGTTTCGAGGCCTGCGACCTGCTCGGGCCCGGCGACGAGCTGATCCACGTCAAGCGGGCCAAGGGCAGCTCGGCCTTGAGTCATCTCTTCGCCCAGGGCGCAGTGTCGGTCGACGCGCTCCGCTACGAGGCTGACGCCCGCACCGCACTGGTCGAGATGGTCAAGCGGCAGCCATCGGCGCGCGACGTCGATCTGGACTTCCGGCCCCGCAAGGTCATCTACGCGATTGCCCTCGGCTCCGGCAAGCCACTCACCGTGGACTCGCTCTTCACCTTCGCCCAGGTCGCGCTCTACCGGGCCATGAAGTCCCTGCGCAACGAAGGCGTCGAGGTCCAGGTCGTCGGCATCCCGTCGGCCTGATCCCTTCACGACATCAGCTCCACAGCTTCCGACTCCACAGAGGAGAGAACCATGACCGAGCCCCGCCACCAGCCGAACCCGCCGGCTGAGCCCTCGGCTCAGCCCGAGACCGTGGGCGCGACGAGCCCGCAGCCCGTCATCCGCAAGAGGTCCCAGGTCCGGTGGGTCATCGCCGGTGCTGCCGTTCTGGTGCTGCTGCTCTGCTTCGGCGGCTGCGGCGTGCTGCTGGCCACGACAAACGGTGAGGAGTCGCCCGACCAGGGCAAGGCCGCCCCCACCGCCGCATCCCAGTCGCGCCCCAGCACGTCCGCCCCGACCAGTGCTGCGGCGCCGACCACCGCGCCCGCGACGACGCCGCCGCCCGCACCCGTCTACGACACCCCGACGAAGGGCGACTTCAAGCTCAAGGTCAAGACCCTGCGGAAGCAGTGCTTCGGCAGCGCCGGCTGCAACATCACCTACCGGATTGACGTCACCTACACCGGCGATGGCCTCGACCCGTCCAGCACCTACGAGGTGACGTACGAGGTCAAGGGCGCGGAGGACCCGGTCATCAACACCTTCGAGGTGACCGGCGACTCCGCCTCCGTCCAGCAGGAGGAGACGGCCAGCACGAAGCGCTCCGGCGACAAGCTGACCGCCGTAGTGACCGACGTGTCGGAGCTGTGAGAACTCGATGAGCATGCCCCCATCACAAGACGTCAGGAGGCGTCGTGCGCCCCGATGAGTTCCTCCGCGCCCTGACCCAGCTCCCCCCGACCCTGCACGACCGCGTCCTCATCCTTCGCCCCTACACCCGCGCCACCCGTTGCGACGACTGCCAGGGCATCGGTGATGCGGTCCACCTCGCCCTCACCGCCGCCCACTACGACGAGCTGACCTCCGCCGCCAAGCTGCTCGACACCGCCGAGCGCCTCGCTGGTGAGCACGCCGAGCATGCGCCGCCACGCCCGGACCAGCAGTGCGGGCGCGGGCGGGTAATCCGCTGGGCGAAGGCGGCCGGTCCGCTGGTGGCGGCGACCGACGCCAGCTGGAAGGGCCGCGCCGGTGGCATCGGGTACGTGGTCAGCGACGGCCACTACGGCCTGCTCGGGCGAGGCACCGGCCGGCTCGACCCGACCGGCAGGTCCCGGGTGCTCGTCGATGAACTGCGCGCGGTCGACTATCTGCTCACCGGGTACGACGAGGTGCCAGCGGGCATGACCGTGCTGCTGGACAGCCTGACGGCCGTGCGGTACCTGCACCGCTGGCAGGCCGGCGAGACCGACGCGATGCCCGCCGGCTACAGCCTGCGGCAGCGCCGCTGGTCAGACAAACCGACCCTGGTCCGGCTCGCTGAGCAGGTGGCCCACCGTCCCGACCTGACGTTCACGCACGTCAAGGGGCACAGCGGCCACGCCCTCAACGAGGCCGCCGACGGCCTGTCGCACATGGCCCGCCGCCGGCGGGAGGAGTCCTTCGACCTCCGTCCTCGTGCGCATGCCCTGGTCGACGCGTTCCTGCGCGACTGGCACGCGAACGCCATGCTCTGAGCCCTCCCGGGGGCGCCCGGAGCGGCCGGCGCTGGACCACTGATTCGTTTGCGACATCAGCTCCACAGCGTCCGGCGACCACCACCGCCTCCCGACCCCGCTGCTCGCCCCCAGCCAGGCCGACAGCGGCCTCCCCACTTCCACCGCTCACCCCGGGCGGGCCGACGCGCCGTCGGCCCGCGGACACCACACGCCTGGAGACGACCATGACCCAGCCCGCACCGACCACCGCCCCGCTGATCGAGCTGATCTTCGACCGCCTCGCCGCCGCTGACGGCGTCCCGACCGAGACCGCCGAGCTCGTCCTCGCCGCCCTCACCGGCGACGAGGACCTGACCGCGGCACTCGCCGGCACTCCCACCCGGCTCGACCCCCGCTCCCCCACCGACGACGGTCCGGCGGAACGGATCTGGTTGAAGTCCGTGACCGTCGCCGGGTTCCGTGGCGTCGGGCCGGAGCGGACCATCCAGATCGGGCCCGGCCCGGGTTTCACCCTTGTGGTCGGCCGTAACGGCTCCGGCAAGTCGAGCTTCGCCGAGGCCGCCGAACTCGCTCTCACCGGGGACAGCGCCCGGTGGGCCGACAAGACCAGCGTCTGGCGTACCGGGTGGCGCAACCTGCACAACCCGGACCCGTGCTGGGTGGGTGTGGAGCTGCGTGTCGACGGGGTGGCCACGCCGACCAGGGTGAACCGCGCCTGGCCGGTCGGCGCCGAGCTGGCCGACGCCGAGGTGACCGTGACCAGCGCCCAGGGCCGGCATGCGGACCTCTCCGAGCTGGGTCTGGCCCGTCCCCTGGAGCTGTACCGGCCGTTCCTCACAGCGGCCGAGCTGGGCAAGCTCGCCGCCGGAACGCAGAGTCAGCTCTTCGACGCGCTCTTCGCGATCCTCGGTCTGGACGCGCTCACCGACGCCGACCAGCGTCTGCTGCGCGCCGCCCGGCCGCACGAAGCAGCGATCAAGGAGGTACGCGCACAGCGCGCCACCCTGGTCGCCACGCTCGACGGGATCGCCGACGACCGGGCCCGGCGGACCGCCGCGCTGCTGCGTGGCCGGGGCGCGGTCGACCTCGCGGCGGTGACGGCGATCCTCGACGAGCCGGACGAGGCGACCACCGACCAGCAGGTGTTGCTCTGTCGGGAGCTCGCCGCCCTCGCCCCGCCGCCGGTCGACGAGGTGACCCGGCTGGCCGGTCAGCTGCGGGACGCGTCGGTCGAGGCCCAACGATACGACGGTGGTCGGTCCCGGGCCGCGTTGCGGAGCGCCGAGCTGCTCCGCCTCGCCCTCGAACATCACGAGGACGAGGGCGACGGGTCGTGCCCGGTCTGCGCCACCGGCACTCTCGACGGTGGCTGGCGTGCCGTCGCCGCAGAGTCGCTCGGCGACCTTCGGCAGCGCAGTGTCGCCGCCCAGACGGCGACGACCCGGCTGACGGCTCTGCTGCGGCAGACGCACCACCTGATCGACGACCTCGCTGTGCCCGAGGGCCCCGGATCGGAGCCGACGGTCGGGGCGCTGCGTGACGCCGTTGCCGCGCTGCGGCGCGTACCCGGGGAGCCGGGCGAGCTGGCCGACCACCTGGCCGCGCGGTACCCGGCGGTGGTGGCGGCGGTCGACGCCGCCCGCGCGTACGCCGAGGGGTTTCTGCGGCAGCGCGACACCGGCTGGCGGGCGGCGGCGGCCGACGTGCGCGAGTGGGTGGCCACCGCCGGCGGACTGCCGGCGCGGGAGGCGACAGTGGCCCGGTTGAAGGCCGCGCGCGCCTGGCTGAAGGACGCCGGTACGGAGATCCGCAACGAGCGCGTCGCGCCGTTCGCCAAGCACTCGCAGGAAATCTGGGCGCAGCTGCGGCAGGAGAGCAACGTCGAGCTGGGGTCGATGACGTTGGAGGGCGCGAACACGCGGCGGCGGGTCGTCTTCCCGGTCAGCGTGGACGGTGCTGACAACGGTACGGCGCTGGGCGTGATGAGTCAGGGTGAGATGCAGGCGCTCGGGCTGGCGACGTTCCTGCCCCGAAGCTGCGCCCCGGAGAGCCCGTTCCGGTTCATTGTGGTCGACGACCCGGTGCAGAGCATGGACCCGTCGAAGGTGGATGGTCTCGCGCGGGTGCTCGCCGAGCTGGCCGAGCAGCGGCAGGTGGTCGTCTTCACCCACGACACCCGGCTGCCGGACGCGGTCCGCCGACTCGATCTCGGCAAGGCGCGGATCATCGAGGTGACCCGCGCGGAGAAGTCGGTGGTGACGCTGCGGCCCGGCTCCGACCCGGTGACCCGCTACCTGAACGACGCGTACGCGTTGGCGCGCAACGAGGAGATCCCCGCCGAGGTGCGCGGGCCGGTGGTCGCGGAGCTGTGCCGCTCCGCGGTCGAGGCGGCCTGCCATCGCTCGGTGTGGCGGAACCGGGTGGCGCGGGGTGTCCGGCATGCCGACATCGAGGAGGCGATCGAGGACGCGTCCCGGCGGGTCGCCACCACGGTCGCGTTGGCGGTGTTCGACGACGCCGAGAAGGGTGGTGACGTGCTCGGCTGGCTGGGCCGCCGGCACGGACGACGTGCGGTGAACGCGTACCAGGCATGTCGGGAGGGTGTGCACGGTGCGTACCTGGCGGACCTGCCCGGCCTGGTCGCGGACGCCCGCCTCCTCGTGGCGGCGCTGTCGTGACCGCGCCGACGCCACAGCGCTGCCTGACGGCGGCCGATCAGCTGCTGCGCGGGGCCGGGCTACTCGGCGCCACTGCCGTGACCGCGGGCTGGTGGCCGCGGGCCTGCGCCTGTCTGATCCGGCTCGCCCTCGAAGGCGGCGTTGACGCCTACTGGCGGCGGGTGAAGCCGGCCGTGGCGGCGTGCCGGCAGGGCCGCGCGAAGCAGTTGATGCTGCGCGGGCGGCTCGGCCCAGGCAGTGAAACCGCTCGTCGGGTGGCCTTCGCCTGGGCGACGCTCTCCACCGCCACGCACCACCACTGCTACGAGCTGGCCCCTACCGCTGCGGAGCTGCGTCGCCTGCACACCGAGGTGAGCGCCCTGCTCACCCGACTCCAGGCGCCCGCCAGCAGCACGAGCTGACCCAGCCCCTATCCGTCAGTCGCGCTCGCGCCACGCGTTCGACCTGTTCAGCCACTCTCGTGTGGACAGTACGCGGAATGAGGTGCCGCTCCGGTTGAGCCGGGGTGACCTGCTTGACACGTACTGTGATGCTCCCGTTGTCGATCATGAAGGATGTGGGATGGCGCTCGATGGACCGATGGTGAGCCTCGTCGAGATTGAGCCGGGGCTGGCCGTGCTCTTCGCGGACCAGCCGCCCGTCGGCTTCGACCTGATCCCCTTTGAAATGATGAGCCTTCACGCAAGCCAGGGCCTGACCGACAAGCTCGCGATGGCCTCGGGCATCGGCAATCTCGCGGCGCAGGGCGCACAGGGCGCGGCCACCGCGCAGGGGCTGGTGCGTCTGGCGCCCGAGACGTTGCAGGCGCTCAAGACGGCGCAGCCGATGACGTCGGGCGGCTGGAACCTGGGTTCGCTCGTCACGAGCAAGGGAAAGATCGCCGCCTCCGTACGCTGGGCACCTGTGACGGGGGCGCAGGCCGCATCCATACTCAGCGCTCTCGGGCCGGCCGCCGCGCTCCTCGCGCTGCAGGTACAGCTGGCGTCGATCTCACGTCGTATCGACGAGAACATCCAGCTCACCCGTGACGTCCTCCAGGCGCTGCACGAGGATCAGTGGACGACGCTGCTTGGCCTGCACGAGACGACAATGCGCGCGGTGCGCGAGGCCCAGGCGGCCGGCGCCGTCAACGACCACATCTACGCCGCCATCGCGACCAGGGAACCGGACCTGCGCAAGCAACGGCTGCTCTTCAGGTCGTTCGTCCGCGGGCACATCAAGGCGCTCGATACTGACGGACCGAGCCGCCGTGCCCATATCCAGAAGAACATCGAGCAGATTCTCGCCGACGCGCACGGCATGCTCATGGCGGAGTGGTCCTGGTATCGCGCTCAAGTGTTGCGTGCGGGCCACATCAGCCGCGACGAGGCGAATGCCGTCGAGAACGAACGGCTCCTGGCCGAGTTGGTCGCCGACACTCAGCGCGAGCACACCCGAGCCATGGACGAGGTGGCGGATCTCCTCACCGACCTTGAACGTCAGTGCCGTCTGATCGCCGAACTCCCGGCCGAGTGGAGCCTGCCGTTCACCACGAAGCGCCAGAACACCCGGGACACCGTTGCCATGGCCGAGGCCTTGGCCGAGCGGGTAGCGACCCTTCGCAATCGCGTTCACACGCAACCCGGACCGCTGGATCCGCCTCTCACCGTATTCGCCGAGGCTGTGCCGGATGACGTGCTGCGCATCCTCCGGTGGGTCGTGCCAGGCGAGGAACCCTTGCTGGCCATCGCCGACGTCAACCTTGACCGCCTCGTCGGCGAGGACGCGTACCTCGGCGTCACACCCGCACGTCTCTTCATCTCGACGCAGAGCTCGGTTCGCAAACAAGGCGTGATCGAGCGCGAGTTTCCGCTCGCGGACGTTCGCTACGTGCGCTTCCGCGAACGCGACAAGCGAGGCCCGGTTCTGGACATCATCACCACGGACGAGAACATCAAGCTCACCTTCGACGACTGGGCCGGCAAGGGGCAGGGGTTGGACGACAGCCGCCGGCTCGCCAATCTCCTGGCGGCGGCGATGGACCTACCCGAGTCCGAGCGGCGTACCGACCCGCTGCTGAGCGGTGAGTCCTCGACGGCCCGGGCGATCACCCGGTAACCGCAAGGCATTCAGCATCGAGCCTCCGTCGGCGCGCAGCTCGTACGGGTAGGGTCCCAATCATGACGATTCCCCATCTTGCGGCAGCCGACGGCACCACCCTGCCGGCGATCGGGCTCGGCACGTACCGGTTGAACGGCTCGGCCGGTGTCGACGCGATCGGTCAGGCAATCCGGGCGGGCTATCGGTTGATCGACTCGGCGGTGAACTACGAGAACGAGGGCGCGGTCGGCCGGGCCGCCCGGTCGGCCGGTGACGTCCGGGACGAGCTGATCGTCACCTCGAAGCTGCCGGGGCGGCACCACCGCTACGACGAGGCGCTGACCACCATCGAGGAGAGTGTGTTCCGCACCGGCCTGGACCGGGTCGACCTGTACCTGATCCACTGGCCGAACCCGAAGGTCGACCTGTACGTGCAGGCGTGGCGGGCGCTGATCGAGGCGCGTGAGCGTGGTCTCGTGCGGCACATCGGGCTCTCCAACTTCCTGCCCGAGCACATCGAGCGGCTGGTGGCCGAGACCGGGGTCGCCCCGGTGGTCAACCAGATCGAGGTGCACCCGTACTTTCCGCAGCAGGAGGCGATCGACTACCACCGGGAGAACGGCATCCTGGTGCAGGGCTGGAGCCCGCTCGGCCATGGCAACGACCTGCAGCAGCATCCCGTCGTCGTGGAGATCGCGACAGCGCTCGGTGTCAGCCCGGCGCAGGCGATCCTCGCCTGGCACGTGGCCCGCCAGGTGATTCCGCTGCCCAAGGCCGCCTCCCCACAGCGGCAGGCAGAGAACCTGGACGTCTTCGGCATCACGCTCACCGACGCGCAGGTCGAGGCCATCACCGCGCTGGGCCGCCCGGACGGGCGGCTCTCGGACCAGGACCCGGCGGTGTACGAGGAGTTCTGACGAACCCGAACCCGGGGCGATCGAGGCGCGCGAGCGCGGTCAGCCGTGGGGAGAGAAGTCGGCACTCTGGACGTACTCCATTGCCTTGGTGAACTCCGGGTCGTCGAGCCGTCGGCCCATCTCCTCCTCGGTGGGCTCCGCCACGCGCTGGTGGATCCACCACAGGTTGCCGAGCGGGTCGCGGAAACGGCTGACGCGGTCGCCCCAGAAGAGTTCGGTCGGCTCGGTGACGACGTTCGCGCCGCGTTCGACGGCCCGGCGGAGCACCTCGGCGTCGTCGGCGACGTAGAGGCGTAGGAAGGCGGGCGTGGCCGGCCATTGTGGCTTGTCGAACATCATCACCACCGAGTCCCCGATACGGACCTCGGCGTGGCCGATCCACCCGTCCACCTCCATGCGGGCCAGTTCGGTGGCGTCGAAGACGCCGACGATGAAATCGATCAGTTCGCCCGTCCTCCCCGGCGAGATGATCCAGGGGGTCACGGTGTGGTAGCCGTCGGGAACAACCTTCATCGGTCTGTCTCCTCATTCTGGTGCGGCGTCCGCGCATTCAGATGGGCGACGATAGACCTGATCTAGGCCGTTACCTGTCCTAGATCAAGGGCCATCATGGGAGCATGCGCGACACACCCGCCCGCCTGTTACGACTGCTCTCCCTTCTGCAGACGCCCCGCGAATGGCCCGGCAGCGAACTCGCCGAGCGTCTCGCGGTGACCCCGCGGACCGTGCGCCGCGACATCGACCGGCTGCGTGAACTCGGCTACCCGGTCCAGGCCAGTCTGGGCACGCTGGGCGGCTACCGGCTGGTAGCGGGTAAGGCGATGCCTCCGCTGCTGCTCGATGACGAGGAGGCAGTGGCGATCGCGGTCGGCCTGCACACCGCGGCCCGGCAACCGGTCGCTGGTATCGCCGAGGCGTCGGTGCGGGCGCTCGCCAAACTGCAGCAGGTGCTGCCGCCGCGGCTGCGCCGCCACGTCAGCGCCCTCACCGCGGCCACGGTGTCGTCGACCGCGGCGGCGGTGTCGCTGGTTGATCCGACGCAGCTCATCGTCCTCGCGGCAGCAGCCTCGGCACATGAGCGGGTCCGCTTCGACTACCGCGACAGCGATGGCGGCGTCAGCCGGCGGCTCGTCGAACCGCACCGGCTCGTCGTGTTGGGCCGCCGTTGGTACGTCGTCTCCTATGACAACGAGCGCGAGGACTGGCGCACGTTCCGCGTCGACCGCATCGAACACGCCACCACAACGGGGGTACGGGTGGCGCCCCGCGCGCTAGCGACCGACGACGCGTCCGCGTTCGTGACCGACCAGTTGCACAGCCTGGCGCCGGTGTTCCGAGCGGTGGCGACGCTCGCGTTGCCGGCTGAGCAGGCGGCTGCCCGGTTGGGTGACCATGCCGGAGAGCTGGAGCCGCTCGATGACGCGTCGTGCCGGTGGCGCAGCCCGGAAGACACCGTCGACTGGCTCGCCTTCCGGCTCACGCTGCTCGGTTGCGACTTCACGGTCCACGAGCCAGTGGAGCTGGTCGACCATCTGCGGCGGCTCGGCGACCGCGTCACCCGCGCCGTGGCTGCGCCGGGAACGGAAGGTCCGGGCGGGCGGACGCCGTGATGGGCGCCATGACTCCGGGGCACAGATATACCGCTGAGTCATGGCGCTCACCACCGCGTCCCCCGCCGACCAGCCAGTGGCGCGAGCACATCGCCCGCGTCGAGCCGGAACGTCAGACGAGCCCGCCGAGGGCCGGGTCGCTGATGCTGTCCTTGCCGTTCTCGACGTGACCCGCGCAGCGGTACGCGAAGTCGCCGTCACCGGCGACGGAAACCGTCAGGTCGTACCAGCCGTGGGTGCGGGCGAGCGCCCACGTGGCGCGCTCGGTCTCGCCGGGGCGCAGCGACAGCTTGACCGGTCGGGCGTTGTACCCGTCCCGGACGGTCACCTCGACCCGCTTCGCGCCATGGTTGCGCAGCGTGAGGGTGAGTTTGTAGCCGTGCTCGTCGTAGGCGGGGGTGACGTCGAGCTGGGACCGGCCGTCGGTGAACCGGCGGAAGAACCCGTTCGGCCCGTGCACCGACAGGTCGTACCCGGAGGTGACCGGCCAGGTGTCGGTCAGGTGCTTGCCGGGCTCGACGGTGTAGCTGCGCGGGGCGTCGGCGCTGCCCGCCTGGCGGACCTGGAAGACCGCGGCGACCCCGCCGGAGTTGCGGAAGTCGATCCGGAACGACTCGTCGCCGCGGTGCCCGTCGGCGTGCAGGGTGTACGGGATCGGCCGCGCCGGGCGTACGCCGTGCTCCTGCTTCGGCAGCCGCTGGTCCGCCGGCGGAACCGGCACCTCGTCGGGGTGCCGGACCAACTCCTCGGGCTTGAAGTCGTCGGTGTCGGGCAGCCTGACCTCGCGCGAGCGGTTCGGGTGCTTGAAGTCGAAGGCCGTGGTCAGGTCGCCGACGACGGCCCGCCGCCACGGGGTGATGTTCTTCTCGACCAGGTCCGGCCGGCCGTGCCCGAACCGCGCCTCCAGGAACTTGATCAGTGAGGTGTGGTCGAAGACCTGCGAGTTCACGTAGCCGCCGCGCGTCCACGGCGAGACGATGACCATCGGCACCCGGATGCCGAGTCCGTACGGCCCGGCCGGGTGGTCGGCGTCGCCGGGGAAGATCTCGTTGGTGGTCGGCACTGTCGACTGCCCGTGCTCGCGGGTCTGCGGGGGCGTCGGCGGGACCACGTGGTCGAAGAAGCCGCCCTCCTCGTCGTAGGTGATGAAGAGCGCCATCTTGCTCCACACCTCGGGGTTCGAGGCGAGGATGTCGATGACCTGCGAGATGTACCAGGAGCCGTACGCCGGCTCCCAGTTCGGGTGCTCGGTGTACGCCTCGGGCGCGGTGATCCAGGAGACCTCCGGCAGGCGTCCCGCCTCGACGTCGGCGCGGAAGTCGGCCAGCAGTGCCTCCGGGTCGCGGCCCTGCGTCCTGACCTCGGTGCCGGTCTTGGCCCTGTCGGCCAGGGGGCTGCCGGGCTGCGCGTTCTGGTACTGGTGGAAGTAGAGCAGCGAGTTGTCGCCGTAGTTGCCGATGTACGGGTCGTTCGTCCAGCCCCAGGACCCGGTGGCGTTGAGGCCGGTGCCGACGTCCTGGTAGATCTTCCAGGAGATGCCGTTGCGCTCCAGCCGCTCCGGGTACGTGGACCAGTCGTAGCCGGCCTCGGCGTTGGTGATGACCGGCCCGCCGCCCCTGCCGTCGTTGCCGACCCAGCCGCTCCACATGTGGTAGCGGTTCGGGTCGGTGGGCCCCATCAGCGAGCAGTGGTAGCTGTCGCAGACGGTGAACGCGTCGGCGAGCGCGTAGTGGTACGGCAGGTCCTGGCGGGTGTGGTAGGTCATCGCCGTGACGCCCTTGTTCGGCACCCACTTGTCGAACCGACCGTCGTTCCAGGCGGCGTGCCCGTCGTTCCAGCCGTGCGGTGGGTCCGGCAGGAAGGTCTGGCCGAGGTCCTTCACCTCGGGGCGGAAGGGCAGCAGCTCGTCGGCCCCGTTGGGCTGGTGCCACACGTCCTTGCCGGACGGCAGTGTCGCCGGATGGGGGTCACCGAAGCCGCGTACGCCACGCATGGTGCCGAAGTAGTGGTCGAAGGAGCGGTTCTCCTGCATCAGGATGATGACGTGCCCGACGTCCTTGATCGAGCCGGTCCGGTTGTTCGCCGGGATGGCGAGCGCCTTGCTGAGGTCCAACGGGAGCGCCGCGCCGATCGCGGGAACTCCCATCGCCTTGAGGAACGTACGGCGATCCACGGTGCCCATAACTCCGCCTTTGTGCGACCTGGTCGGGAAACTGGCGACCGGACGCTACCGACGACGGGTTGACGGCAGATGACCGTAGTTCGTTGGTTTTGCGACCACTCGTCGACCGGCTCTGGGCCTGGAAGAGCAGCGGTCAGGCCGCCGTGGCGTCAGCGCGGGCGAGCCGTCGATGCCCGCTGGGGCTCATGCCGTGCACGCGTTTGAAGGCAGCGCTGAAGCCGAACGCGTCGGCGTACCCGAGGTGACGCGCCACGGCGGCGACCGTCGCTGTCGATTCGGCCAGCAGGTCGGCGGCGACTGTCATGCGCCAGTCGGTCAGGTAGGTGAGCGGCGGTTCGCCCACCAACGTGGTGAACCGCTTGGCCAGTGTGGACCGGGAGACGCCGGCCTGCGCGGCCAGGCTGGCCAGGGTCCACGGCCGGCCCGGCGCGTCGTGCATGGCGCGCAGCACCGGCCCGACCGTGTCGTCGCTCAACGCGCGGTACCAGCCGGGGGTCTCGGCCTCCGGCTGGTCGAACCAGTCCCGCACCGTGCACACCAACAGCCAGTCCAGCAGGCGGTCCAACACAACCTGCCGTCCGGGCCGCCCCGCGTCGAGTTGGGCGTCCAGGTAGTCGCGTAGCGCGGCGCAGTCCTGGTCTTCCGGCACGACGAGCACCGGCGGCAGCGCACCCAGCAGCCGCTGCGGCACCCGACCCCGGACGTGGTACACCCCGACCAGCAGGACGAGACTGTCGGTGTGGTCCGCGCCCGCCGGGTCGACCACCCCGGTCCGGCCGCGTCGGACGTCCCGCAGTTCCCCGGGCTCGAAGCTCGACCGGGGCTCGGCGGAGAAGACGAACGGCGCCGGTCCGCGCACGGTGGCCGCCTCGCCGACCCGGACCAGGCGAGGCTTGTCGCTCTCCGGGTGGGAGATCCAGCCCTCGCCCCGCATCGGGACACAGAGTGTCAGCGGGGCGCCGTCGGTGAACCGCAGCGCCCACGGTGGCGTCAGCACCGACCGGCCGAAGGCCGCGCCGTCGGCGTGCAGGCCGCGCAGCAGATTGTCGAACGGGTCCATGCACCGACCATAGGTCGCGGAGGATGGACCGCGGACGATCGGACATGCCTGGCGTACGACGGGACATGTCCCGCCCGCGGCGGGGCGAGTTGACTCGTGGTCATGACGACGGACGCACCTTCGACACTCGTGATGGCCGGCACCGGCAAGACCGGTCGCCGGCTGGTCCAGACGCTGCGGGCGGCGGGTCGGCAGGTGCGGGCCGCCTCTCGCTCCGGTGAGGTGCGGTTCGACTGGTCGCGGCGCGACACGTGGCGGCCGGCCCTGGTGGGCGCCTCGGCGGTCTACCTGCTCGCCCCGGAGGACCCCGCGCCGGCCGCCGACTTCGTGACGCTGGCGGTCGACTCGGGTGTCGGCCGGATCGTGGCGCTGTCCGGACGCGGGATCGACCGGGTGGGTGACTTCTCCCCCGGCATGCTCGCGGCCGAGGAGGCGGTGCGGAAGTCCGGCATCGAGTGGTCGATCATCCGGCCGAACAATTTCTGTCAGAACTTCAGCGAGGACCTGTTTCGCCAACCGCTGCTCGACGGTCGGCTGGCCCTGCCGATGGGTGCCACCCCGGAGCCGTTCGTCGACGCCCAGGACGTCGCCGACGTGGCAGCGACGCTGTTGACGTCGCCCGGTCACCACGAACAGGTGTACGACCTGTCCGGTCCTCGGGCGCTCACCTTCGACGCGGCGGTGGCGACGATCGCCCGGGTGAGCGGCCGTTCGATCCGCTACGTGGAACTCACCCCGGAGGAGTACCACGCCGAACTGCTCGCCGAGGGTTATCCGGCGGAGGCGGCCACGGCGCTGAACGCCCTCTTCGCCGGGATGCGGGCGGGCCATCTCGCCCAACCGACCGACGGGGTACGTCGGATTCTCGGGCGGGACCCGCTCGACTTCGACACCTACGCCGCCCGGGCCGCGGCGGCCGGCGCCTGGTCGTAGCTTGCCCGGCAGGCGGCAGAAGACGCGGTGTGAGAGCGGCGTAACAGGTGATCTGCCCGCATACCGCGAGCACCCCGACGTACCGTGAGATCGTGCCGACGAGAGAGACACTCACCAAGGCTGACCTCGCCGAACTGCGCCGCTCCGCGCTCGGGACGGCGAATCCGCTCGGTGTCGCCGCCGACCTCGCGGAGGCGGCCGAGCAGGGCCGGCTGGAGGACCCGGACGACGCCGGGGACGCGCTCACTCTGGCCGCCGAGATCGCGGAGATCCGAGCGAGGCCCGAGGCCGCGCTGCGGTACGCGGAGCAGGCCCTGGCGGCGTACCCGTCCGGCGATGACCCTCGGGCCGGGTTCGCCCGCGCGCTGCGGGCCCGCGCGCTGTTCCGGGCCGGCGGTCGCGACGACGAGGCGATGGCGGAGTTGACCGCGTTGCGTCCGTTGCTGCTCGTGCAGCCCGACGCCCCCGCCTACGTCAGTGCCGCGCTGGACGCCGGTGGGCGTTCGGCGACCGCCGAGACGTGGCTGAGCGAGGCTGTCGACACAGTGCTCAACGAACGTGCGACCGCCGCGTCCGGGCCGGCCAGCACCGCGATCGACCCGGTGGTCGATCTCGGTCCGCCGGATGCGCCCGGTGTCGCCTTCTTCCTGTTGCAGCAACGGCATCGGGTACGCCGCAATCTGAACCTGCCGCACGACCGGCAGGACGACCTGGCGGACCGGTTGGAGACCCAGCTCGTGCGGCGGGCCGGGGAGCGTCGGGACGCCGAGTCGGATCTGCTCTTCTGGCCGCGGGCCGAGTTCGATCGCCTGCTCGCCGAGCACCCTGCCCTCACGGAGGTGTACGGGCCGGACTGGGACGCGCACCGGGGCCGGCTGGAGACGGAGTTGGTTCGGCTGCGGGGTGCCGGTCAGGCCGGGTTGGGCGTGTTCGGCGCGACGGTGGCCGGGTTGACCGCGTTCGCCGGTCGACGTGGCGGCGATCCGGCCGACGCGGCGGTCCGCGCCGGCTACGCGGCCGAGGTGTCGGCGCGGCCCAGCGCACGGATCCCCTGGCCGCCGGAGCGCAACGACGCGTGCTGGTGCGGTTCGGGCCTCAAGTACAAGAAAGACTGCCTGCCGCGCTCGCGGAGCTGACCTCGGCGGCGGCCGACCTGGCCCAGAGTAGCGTCCCTAACGGCTTTGACGTTCGTAGCCGTTAGGAGAACCCTCGTGCTGGTCATCGCGCATCTCAGTGACACCCACCTCGACAGCCATCCCCGGTCGGCCGAGCGGACCGCCCGGGTCATGGACTACCTGCACGGCCTGCCACGACCTGTCGACGCGATCCTGATCACCGGGGACATCGCCGACCACGGCGAGGTGGCCGAGTACGAGACCGCCGCGAAGCTCCTCGACTCCCCGCTGCCGGTCATGGTCTGCCCCGGCAACCACGATGTGCGCGACGCGTACCGCAAGGGTCTGCTCGGTGAAGACAGCGGCGGCACCGGCCCGATCAACGCCCGCCACGACGTGGCCGGGGCGGTCTTCCTCCTCGCCGACTCCTCGGTGCCCGGCGCGGACGACGGTCACCTGGACGAGGAGACGATGGCCTGGCTCACCGACGAGCTGGGTTCGGTGCCGGCCGGGACGCCGACGTTCATCGCCCTGCATCACCCGCCGGTGGTGCTGCACCACCCGGTCATCGACCCGATGCGGCTTCTGCCGGCCGATCCCCTGGCCGAACTCGTCGCCGCCCACCCGCAGGTCGTCGCCGTGCTGACCGGGCATTTCCACACCGCCGCCGCGAGCACCTTCGCGGGCCGTCCACTGCGGATCGCCCCGGGTGTGGTCTCCACAGTGCGGATGCCCTGGGAGGGCGAGGGCCCATTGGCCACCCAGACCCAACCGCCCGGCGTCGCGTTCCACGTGTACGACGACGCCGGGCTGCTCACCACCCACTACCGGGTGGTGGTCTGAGCGTGCACGGGGTCACGGTGCTCGGTTTCCTGCTCGCCGTCGCGCCGATCACCGCCACTCCGGGCGCGAGCCTGACCCTGGTCGTCTCGCGGGTCGCCACCGGCGGGCGGCGGCAGGGCTGGTGGGTGATTTTGGGTACGGTGACCGGGCTCTACGTGCACGCCACGCTGGCCGCTGTCGGCCTGGCCGCGCTGGTGCTCCGCTCGTCGCAGGCGTTCTGGGTGGTCAAGCTGGTAGGGGCCGGTTATCTGGTCGGGCTCGGGCTCTGGATGCTCTGGTCCGCGTCGCGCCGTCGCACGGAGGCGGGACGGCGACCGAGGGTTTCCGCCCGAAGGCTGCCCTGGCGGGTGGCCCACCCGTACCTGCAAGGGTTGCTCGGCAACGTGCTGAACCCCAAGGCCGCCGCCATCTACCTCACGTTGGCACCGCAGTTCCTCGAACCGGGCCGACCGGTACTGGTGCCGATGTTGCTGCTCGCCACGGCGCACGCCGCGCTGGCCACCTGTTGGCTCGCCGGCTGGACCGTCGTCTCCGGTGCCGCCGCCCGGTTGCTCCGCACCGTATCGGTGCGACGAATGCTCGATCGGCTGACCGGCGTGATCCTGGTCGGCCTCGGCGTACGTGCGGCGGCGACCTGAGTTTGCCGTGGCGGGCGCGCCGCCGACTCTAGGACGGAGCACTGAGGCAAATCAATACTTGAAGAAGTTAAATATTCGCCTTAGATTCCGTCCATGTTTCCTGGGATCGACGCCGGTGCGTTCGCCGGGCCACCGGCGGCGACGGCGATCTTCACGACGGTGCTGACCGAGGGGCCGGTGAGTCGGGTCGCGCTCGCCCGCCGGCTCGGGCTCTCCTCTGCCGCCGTCACCAAGGCCGCCCGGCCGCTCATCGACCTGGGTTACCTGCACGAACTGGCCGCCACCGAACGCTCCGGGCCGGGTGCCGGACGCCCCGCCAGCCCGCTCGCGGTGCGCGCCGAACGCGAGTTCTTCCTCGGCGTGAAGATCACCGCCGACGAGGTGATCGGCGTGGTCTGCGACCTGCGCGCGCAGGTCCATGCCAGCGCCCGCCGGCCGTTGGACGACCCCGACGTCGACGCGGTCCTCACCGAGGTCGACCGGCTCGCCGACGACCTGTTCGACGCGTTCCCCGGCGACCGGGCCCGGGTCCGCCGGCTCGGGCTGGCCCTCTCCGGCGACATCGACCGCGGCATCGGCCTGGTGCGCTACTCACCGTTCCTGCACTGGCGGGACGTGCCGCTGGGTCGGCTCGCCGCCCAGCGCACCGGTCTCACCGTCACGGTGGAGAACGACGTCAAGGCGCTCACCGCAGCCGAGCACTGGTTCGGCGAGGGAGTGGGGGCGGAGTCGTTCGCCCTGGTCACCGTGGGCACCGGCATCGGCTGTGGCCTCGTCGTCAACGGCCGTCTGGTCTCCGGGTCGTACGGCGTGGCCGGCGAGATCGGCCACCTCACCGTCGACGCCACCGGACCGGACTGCCACTGCGGTGGTCGCGGCTGCGTCGAGTCCATCGCCGGCACCGACGCCATCGTGGCCCGGGCCCGCGACCGCACCGGCCGCCCCGACCTCACCATCGACGAGGCGGTGGCCCTGGCCCGCGGCGGCCACGAGCAGGTGCGGGCGGTCTTCACCCGGGCCGGCGGCGCGATCGGTTGTGGCATCGCGGCCGTCGCGAACCTGGTCGGTCCCACCCGCATCGTCGTGTCCGGTGAAGGGCTGGCCGCGTACGACCTGTTCGACAGCCACATCCGCGCCAGCTTCGAACGGCAGGCCTTCGGTGCCGCCGCGCGGTGCCCCCTCTTCATCCGCCCGTTGCCCTTCGAGGAGTGGGCCCGCGCGGCGGCGGCCGTGAGCATCCAGTCGCTCGTCGTCCCCTGACCCCGGCGTCACCTCGGCCACTTCCCGTCCATAGCGCTCGACTCGACCCACCGCACCAGGAGGTTGACCATGCCGTCACCGACAACCCCGCGCAGACAGCCCCGCACCCGGGTGCCGCTCGTCGCGGCGGCGCTGGGCGTGCTCCTCGCCGCGGGCGCCGCCCCAGCCCAGGCCGCCCCGACGACAGCGGCCCAGGCCGCGCCGGTGCAGACCGTCGCGGACATCGCGCAACGCCCCTTCATGGGGTGGACCAGTTGGACCATGCAGTCCTCGAAGTACCCGGGCCTGAACCCCGACGGCGACTACAGCTACCTCACCGAGGCCAACGTCCTGAAGCAGACCGACGCCCTCGCCACCAAGCTGAAGCCGTACGGCTACGAGTACGTCAACATCGACGCCGGCTGGTGGCGGGACAACGCCTGGGTGCCGCGCTTCGACCAGTACGCCCGGCAGACCCCCGACCCGGTCCGCTTCCCGCGCGGCATGCAGGCCGTCGCCGAGCACATCCACGGCAAGGGGCTGAAGGCCGGCATCTACCTGCCCGTCGGGCTGGAGAAGGAGGCGTACGCCAACGGCACCGCGCCGATCTTCAACGCCCCCGGTTGCACCACCGCGAACATCGTCTACCCGGACCTGCGCACCACCAACGGCTGGGACAGCGCGTACAAGCTGAACTTCGACAACCCCTGCGCGCAGAAGTACATCGACTCGCAGGCCCAACTCTTCGCCGACTGGGGTTACGACTTCCTGAAGCTCGACGGGGTCGGTCCGGGCTCGTTCAAGTCCGGCGACAACTACGACAACGTGGCCGACGTGGCCGCCTGGCAGCGGGCCATCGCCACCGCCGGCCGCCCGATCCACCTCGAACTGTCCTGGTCGCTCGACATCAACCACGCCGCCGACTGGAAGCGCTACTCCAACGGGTGGCGCATCGACACCGACGTCGAGTGCTACTGCAACACCCTGGTCAGCTGGGAGAACTCAGTCGACGACCGGTTCGACGACGCGCCGGCCTGGAGCCGCAAGGCCGGCCCCGGCGGATGGAACGACCTCGACTCGCTCAACGTGGGCAACGGCGAGATGGACGGCCTCACCAGGGCCGAGCGTCAGTCGTACGCGACGCTGTGGGCGATCTCGAAGTCGCCGCTGTACACCGGGGACGACCTCACCCGACTCGACGACTACGGGTTGTCGTTGCTGACCAACCGCGAGGTCATCGCCATCGACCAGAACGGCGGCGCGCCGGCCCGGCCGGTCACCCCCGCCGGTGACCAGCAGGTCTGGGGTGCGAAGAACCCGGACGGCAGCTACACCGTCGCGCTGTTCAACCTCGGCGACGCGCCCGCGTCGGTCACCGCGCACTGGGCGTCGTTCGGGTTCACCGGCAACGCCTCGGTCCGGGACGTGTGGAACCGCCGCGACCTCGGCACGCAGAGAAACGCCATCACCGCGGCGCTGCCCGCGCACGGCTCACGGCTGTTCACCGTACGGCCGGGCACCGCTCTGACCTCGACCAGCTACGAGGCCGAGGCGTCGGTCAACACCCTGACCGGCACCGCCTCCGTCGGCGGTTGTGACGCCTGCTCCGGCGGTCAGAAGGTCGGCAACCTCTACGTCGGCGGCACTGTGCGGTTCAACGAGGTGACAGTGCGCAAGGACGGCATCTACACCGTCGCCGTCTCCTACGTCAGCGGTGACGCGCGCTCGGTGCAGGTCTCCTCCAACAGCGGCAACGGCAGCTACCTGAAGTTCCCCTCCACCGGTGACTGGGGCACCGTCGAGACGGTCAGCGTCCAGCTGGCGCTGAAGGCGGGCAAAAACACCATCACCTTCGACAGCGGCACCTGGTACTCCCCCGACATCGACCGGATCGCCGTACCGCAGACCCTCTGACGTGCCCGGCGCGGCCCGGCGCGAACAGCCGGGCCGCGCCGGCGCGCGCATCCGCCGAACGCCCAGGTTGGAGAACCCGACATGGAGATCCACAGCACGCGCGACAACCACCCCAGCCGTCGCGGCTTTCTCGCGCTGGCCACCGCCGCCGGCGCGGCCACCGCACTGGGTGGCCTACCCGCCTTCGCCGCCACACCCGCACCCCGGCGGCCCACGACGTCGCCGATGCTCGCCCCGAACGTCGCCGCGAAGAACCAACTCTGGTGGCGGGCACCCGGCTCCGCCACCTCGATGATCGAGCAGGGCCTGCCGGTCGGCAACGGCCGACTCGGGGCTCTCGCCAGCAACGACCCGTCCCGGGAATTCCTGACGATCACCGATGCGACGCTCTGGACCGGTGGCCGCAACGACACGCTCGACGGCGACGGGCAGTTCCCCTACGGGCGCGAGGACTTCGGCTCGCTGACCATGCTGGCCACGCTCACCGTCGACATCCCCGGGCACGACCTCGGCGCGGTCGACGCCTACCGCCGCACCCTCGACCTGGCGCAGGGCCTGGTCAGCACCGCGTACGACATCGGTGGGGTCGGCTACCGGCGGGAGGTCTTCGCCAGCCGCCCGGACGACGTCATCGTCCTGCACTTCACCTCGCAGGCCGGCGGCACGTACACCGGCACCGTCTCCCTGGCCGGCACCCACGACGAGTCCACCACCGCCGACCCCGCCGGCCGGTACGCGTCGTTCGGCGCGTCGTTCGCCAACGGGCTGCGCTACGGCGCGGCCGTCACCGCGCACAGCGGCACCGGAACGGTGGCGGTGAGCGGCACGTCGATCTCCTTCGCCGACTGCCGGGACCTCACCGTCATCGTCAGCGGCGGTACCAACTACGCGCCGACCGCCGCCACCGGGTTCCGCGACGAATCGGTACAGCCGCAACGGCTGGCCCGGGACAAGGTCCTGGCAGCGGCGCGGGCGTCGGTCCGCGAGCTGCTGCACACCCATGTCGCCGACGTCCGGCCGGCGTTCGAGCGGTTCGCCATCGACCTCGGCGCGTCGTCCGCCGGCCAGCGCGAACTGGACACCTGGGAGCGGGTGCAGGCGCGCTGGCGCGACAACGTCCCCGACCCGGAGCTGGAGGCCGCGTACCTCCAGTTCGGCCGGTACCTGCTGATCTCCGGGTCGCGGGGCAGCCTGCCGATCGGTCTGCAGGGCCCGTGGCTGGACGGCAACGACCCGGACTGGATGGGCGACTACCACAGCGACGTCAACATCCAGATGACCTACTGGCCGGCCGACCGGGCCGGCCTCACCGACACCTTCGACGCGTACGCCGACTACTGCGTGGCGCAGTTGCCGGTCTGGACCGAGGTCACCCAGCGGCTCTTCAACACCTCGACCAACCGGTTCCGCAACACCAGCGGCAAGGTCGCCGGGTGGGCCGTCGCCTTCTCCACCAACCCGTACGGCGGCAGCGGCTGGTGGTGGCACCCCAGCGGTAACGCGTGGCTCTGCCAGAACCTGTTCGAGCACTACGAGTACACCCAGGACCGCGGCTACCTGGCGAAGATCTACCCGGTCGTCAAGGGTGCCGTGGAGTTCTGGGAGACCCGACTCGTCACCGCGACCGTCACCGACGCGTCCGGCGCCACCCGCGAGGTGCTGGTCGCCGACCGGGACTGGTCGGCCGAGCACGGGCCGCAGGACACCCGGGGCAACACCTACTCCCAGGAGCTGGTGTGGAACCTCTTCGAGAACTACCACACCGCCGCCCGGGTGCTCGGCCGCGACGCCGACCACGCCCGGAGCGTCGACGCGCTCCGCAAACGCCTCTACCTGCCCGAGGTCAGCCCCACCTCGGGCTGGTTGCAGGAGTGGATGTCACCGGACAACCTCGGTGAGACCACCCACCGGCACCTCTCCCCCCTGATCGGCCTCTTCCCCGGCGACCGGATCCGCCCGGACGGCTCCACCCCCACCGAGATCGTCGCCGGTGCCACCGCCCTGCTCACCGCGCGCGGCATGAACAGCTTCGGCTGGGCCAACGCGTGGCGCAGCCTGTGCTGGGCGCGGCTGAAGAACGCGGAGAAGGCGTACCAGCTCGTCGTCAACAACCTGCGGCCGTCGACGAACGGCAGCAACGGCAGCGCCATGAACCTCTTCGACATCTACGAGACGAACCCCGGCCGGGGCATCTTCCAGATCGACGCGAACCTCGGCACCCCCGCCGCGATCGTCGAGATGCTGCTCTACTCCCGGCCCGGTCACGTCGAGCTGCTGCCGGCGCTGCCCGCCGCGTGGGCGTCCGCCGGTTCGGTGGCCGGCGTCGGCGTACGCGGTGGTTTCACCGCCGACCTCAGCTGGCGCGACGGGCGGGTCACCCAGGCGCGGTTGACGAGCGTCGGTGGCCGCAGCACCACAGTGCTCGCCAACGGTCGCTCCCGCCAGGTCACAGTGCGCCCCGGCGAGTCGGTCACCCTGAGGAACCTCTGATGCGGGCCGGTCTCGCCCGGCGCGGGGCGGCCGCGGCCGTCGCCGCGCTGCTCTGCGTACCAGTGGTCGGGTCGGCGGCGCAGGCGCGCACGCGGCACGACCCAGCGGCCGGTGCCGGCCGGCACTTCGCTGTCACCTGGGCCGCCAGTGCCGACCGGCAGGGCGCCGGGCCCGCCGAGCGCAGCTACCGGCTGGTGGTGCGCACCAGCGTCGGCGGGGACGCGCTGCGGGTCCGCCTCACCAACGCCTTCGGCGAGCACCCGGTGACCTTCAGCAGCGCGTACGCCGGCTTGCAGCGGCAGGGCGCCGAGCTGGTCGGCGGCAGCAACCGCCGGCTGACGTTCGGCGGTCAGCCGTCGGTCACCGTCGCCGCCGGGGAGACGATCCTCAGCGACCCGCTGCCCGGCCGACTGGCCGCCCAGAGCAATCTCGTGGTGAGCCTCCACGTCACCGGAGCGCAGGGCCCGACGAGCGGGCACGGCATGGCCATGCAGACGTCGTACGCGACCTCCGGTGATCACGCCGCCGAGGAGGCGGCAACCAACTGGACCGACTCGATGACCTCCTGGTACTGGCTGGACGCGGTCAGCGTGCGGACGTCCACCGCGACCCGTTCGGTGGTAGCCCTCGGCGACTCCATCACCGACGGGTGGGCCTCCAGCACGGATGCGAACCGGCGCTGGCCCGACTACCTGTCCCGGCGGCTCCAGGCCGCGGCGGACAGCCCGGTCAAGGGCGTCGGCAACGCCGGTATCTCCGGCAACAAGGTGCTCGCCGACGGCGCCGGGGAGGCCGCGCTGCGCCGCTTCGACCGTGACGTCCTCTCCCAGCCCGGGGTCGGCACGGTCTTCGTGTACGAGGGCATCAACGACATCAAGGCCCACACCGGCGTGACGGTGGACGACCTGACCACGGGTTATCGGCAGCTGGCCGACCGGGCGCACGCGGCCGGCAAGTGCGTCGTCGGCGCCACGGTGATGGCGTACAAGGGCTGGCCGGAGTACGACGCCGCAGGTGAGGCCGTGCGCCAGGGCGTCAACGACTGGATCCGGCACAGCGGCGTGTTCGACGCCGTGGTCGACTTCGACCGGATCACCCGCAGTCCGTACGACCCGCAGGCGCTGCTGCCGTTCCTCGACAGCGGGGATCACGTCCACCCGAACGACAAGGGCATGCAGGCGATGGCGGACGCCGTCGACCTGGCCGCGTTGCGCTGTGACAGGTGAGCGATCGGCGTGCCTCCATCCGGCCGGTCACCAGCGCGGCTGGCCGGATGGCCGCTGCGGGGGCAATCTTGGGGGCTGACACACCCCCGCGGTACCGATAGCGTCCACCCCCGAACGGTCGACGTCTGGCCGAAATCAGGAGGAGCCGCCGATGTTCGAGGAGTTCATGGGCATCCCCGCCCATCCTCTGCTGCTGCACGCCGCGGTCGTGTTCGTGCCGCTGCTGGCCCTGCTGGCGGTCGGCTACGCGCTCGTCGCACCGATCCGGCCGCACACCCGCTGGGTGCTGGGGCTGCTCGCGGTGGGCGCGCCGGTCGCCGCGCTGCTGACGAAGCTCTCCGGCGACGCCTTCCTCGAACGTATGCAGGCGGCCAACCGGGTCACCCCCGAGTTCCTCCCGAAGCTCCAGGCGCATCAGGATTTCGGCGACATCACGCTCTACGCGACGATCGGGTTGGCGGTCGTGGCGCTGGCACTGGTCTGGCTCGTACCACCGAGGGCCGCCGAGACCAGTGCGGCTGGACGCCCCAGTCGACTGCTGACCCTGGCGTTGCAGGTGTTGTCGGTGGTGGCCGCTGGCGTCGCCATCTACTACGTGTTCCGCACGGGCGACTCCGGAGCGAAGGCGGTCTGGGAAGGCCAGTGACGTCGGCGGCTCATTGGCGGCTGGCCCGGTCGACGCCCCTGTGCACTTGGACGGTGCGCTCGATCAGATGCCGCAGCACGCTCTGGTCGACGTCGTCGAGCCGCTTCAGGTAGAGGCATCCCTTGCCGGAGCGGTGCGGGCCGAGCCGGGCGAGGAGCGCGGCGTGCCGCTCATCGAGGCTGCCGTCGGCGAGGTAGACGACGAGGTGCTGTTTGCGCGGCGAGAACCCCACCAGGGGCGCGTCGCCACTACGCCCGCTCTCGTAGGTGTAGTGGTAGCTGCCGAAGCCGACGATGCTCGGGCCCCACATCACCGCCGGCTCCCCGGTCAGCTCGCCCATGATCGCGCGGAGCCGCCCCGCGTCGGCCCGCCTACGTTCGTCGGGATTGCCGACCAGGAAGTCGTCGACGCTGACAACGGTCGGAACGGCTGCTGGCTGCTTCGCTGTGGCCATGAGGTGATGCTGTCACCTGCGTACGACCACAATCCCCTCAGCGGTCGGGGCCACTCGCCGCGCGCCCACCAGGAGAGCGCCACGAGCCACAGCGAGATGAGCACCGCTCCGACGGCGAAGCGGATGCTCGCACTCCCCCCGCTCCACGGCAGGGCGGTGAGCACGAACGCGACGCAACCGCTGGTACCGCTGTAGCGCGCCCAGGTCCGGTCCCCCTGGGCGGCGAACCGTCGAGCGAGCAGCAGGCCGGCCGCGATCAACGACAGGAACGCCGCCGCGCCGCACACCGTGTGCAGGACGCTGCCGGTGCTGGCCTGCTCGGGCAGCCCCGGGGCGCCGGGTGGCCAGCCGAGCGCGGGATCGGGCACGAAGATCCCACCGCCGACCATCGCCACCCCGTACACGCCGACCAGCACCGGCACCACGGTGCCGGCCCGACCCGGTCGCAGCGCCTGCCACAGACCCACCGCGAAGGCGACGGCCAGCACGCCGGTGCCCACGAACGCGATGACCTGCAACCAGCCGAGGTCACCGAGGGTGAGTGAGCTGATCGCGTGCCGGCGCAGGTCGAATCCGGATCGGGTGAACGCCTGCCCGAACGACAGGAGAGGGAACAACAGGCCGGCGACAGTGCCACAGCCCAGCAGGAAACGGGTTCGGCGCAGCGATGTCTCGGCGACGGACGTCATGGGCGTGCCTCTCGTTGTCGACGTCGGGGTTCACCGTCACGACGAACGAGGTGGGGCCGGATCGACACCGCGACGCAAAAGGTGGTGCGACCCGGCCGGAGCCGGACCGCACCACCTTTGTCGACAGTCAGTCGGCGTGGTACGCCCGGATGATGGTCTGGTCGATTCCGCTACCGCCGTTGGCGGCGGCCTTCACCCGCAACGACACGGACTGCCCGGAGGTGGCCTTCGGCAGCGCGACCCGGTAGCTGTCGCCGCTGCCGGTGACCCGGGCCGACTTCCAGGTGGCACCGTCGTCCGTCGAGGTCCAGACCTGGAACGACGTCACCTTCTGCGCCTTGATGCCCCGCATCTGCCGGACGGCCAGTTCCGCCGTTCCGCCGGTGGCGTGGTTGTTGGTGTCCATCGGCAGCGCGTAGTCCACCGCCAGCAGCGGCAGCGGCACGCTCCCGGTGCCGTCCGGTCCGGCCGACCGGAACGTCCACGACGTGTTGACCTTGGTGGAGATCGGCAGGATCAGGCTCGTGTCGACGTTGAGGGTCAGCCGGTAGTCGGCAGCCTGCTGCGGCACCGTGAAGTCGGCGAGCGGGCGGTCCCGCTCCTCGACCAGTTTCCCGTTGCGGTACAACGACAGCTTGCGGTTCACGCCGATCGAGGAGCCCTGGAGGCAGTCGGCCCGCTGGTGCTGGTCGGTCAGCGACACCAGGTCGATGTGCAGGTTGCCCCGGGTCCGTGACGGCGCGGTGGCGCAGCTGTGGTCGACACCGGCCGGGTCGTCGTACCAGCCGGAGTGCAGCGGCTGGCGGGCCCAGACCTTGGTCTGCCGACTGCCCGGCTGGTAGGTGCGGGGCGCCTCCTGGGCCGACAGGCCACCGTAGACACCCTCGTCCGCCCAGCGGTAGCCGGCCGAGAGGTAGTCGGTCCGGTACGGCGGCAGGTTCCCCTCGTGGGTCTGCGTCACCGGCACCCCGTCCGCGGTGAAGCCGCTGCGGATCAGTTGGGTGACCATCCCCTCCGAGTCCACCTGGTGGAAGCGCTCCTCGATGCGGGCGAGCTTCGCCTGCTCCGCCCTGCTCACCCGGAAGGCAGGGTCGGCCGGTGCGCCGCCCGCGTACTCGTGCACCAGGTTGTAGCGGTACGGCTTGGCGGTGCCGGCCGGCGAGTCCAGGTTGACCGCCGCCCAGGTGCGCCGGGAGCCGACGGTGGGTTTGGGCAGCGCGGTGGTACGGACCGTCGTCTGGGCCCCGTACCCGCTGATCTGGTGCCACCAGGACAGGCCGTTCGGCGCGGTCTGGACATTGGTGAGGTCGGTCCGGGTGGGCATGGTGGGCACCCCGTCGACAGTCGCCGTCACCGGCTTGGCCCGCGCCGGGTCGAGCGTCACGCTCCGGGCGCCGCGCACGTCCAGGTCGACCTCGGCGGCGAGCGTCGTCTCCAGCACGTCACTGTCGACGTAGTAGGCGACGGAGGAGCCGAGGATCGCGTACCGGCCGGCCGGCACCCGCAGCGTGAAGGTGTCTCCGGGCGCGCCGCCCGCCCCGCCGTAGTAGATCAGCGGGTCGGTGAGGTTGCTGACCAGCAGATTGATCCAGCTCTCCGCGCCGTCCTTCAGGCCCGGCAGCGGCTTCGTCTGGATCGTCAGGTCGTAGCTGGGCTGCTCGACGTAGAAGCTCACCGGGGTCGTCGCGACCAGCTTGCGGCCGGAACGGGCGGTGACGGTGGCCAGGTAGAAGCCCGGTCGCGCGGCCAACGCCGCACGGTTGACCCGCAGGGTCGCCGAGCCGGTGGTGCCGTGCGTGAGCGTCAGCCGGCTCGTCGACAGCGACGCCGCGCCACGCGGTACCGGTTGGCCGTCGTGGTTGACGATCGACACGTCGAGGTCGAGAACGGCCGTCGACTCACCGGTCCAGCTCAGCGTCGTCTCGCTGGTCCCGGACTGCGGGTAGGCGAAGGTGCCGAGGTTGACCACCGGCTGGTCGCTGGCGGGGCCGCCGAGGGCCCGGGCCGCGTTGAGCCGACCGGCACCGACGGCGTACGGGTCGATGCCGCTGAGTGGGTCGGCGGCGCCGACGAGGGCGGCCTTGAGCCGCTCACCGCTCCAGTCCGGGTGGCGCTGGGCGAGCAGCGCGGCGGCGCCCGCCACGTGCGGGCTCGCCATCGAGGTGCCGCTGATCGCCTCGTAGTACCTGTCGATCGGGTCCTGGAGGTTGGTGCCGGCGGCCCGGGCGGCGACGATGTCGACACCGGGCGCGACCAGTTCCGGCTTGGCCACGTTGCTGGTGACCAGCGGTCCGCGGCTGGAGAAGTCGGCGAGCTTGTCGTTGCGGTCGACCGCGCCGACGGTCAGCGCGCTGGCGGCCGAGCCCGGCGAGGAGATGGCGGCGCCACTGTTGCCGGCGGCGATGACGAAGAGCGCGCCGGTGGATCTGCTCAGAGCGTCGACGGCGAGCGACAGCGGGTCGCTGCCGTCGTCCGGGTCGCTGCCGCCGAGGCTCATGTTGATGACGTCGGCCCGGGTGGCGGCCCACTCCATGGCGGCGATGATGCCGGAGTCGTCGCCGTACCCGTGGTCGTCGAGAACCTTGCCGATCACCAGTTTGGCGTCCGGCGCCACGCCGCGACGCTGACCGTGGGCGGCCGCGCCGGTGCCGGCGATGGTCGAGGCGACGTGCGTACCGTGGCCGTTGTGGTCGACGGCGTCACCGCCCTCGACGGTGAAGTCGGCCCGGTCGGCGACCCGGCCGACCAGGTCCGGGTGGGTGAAGTCGGCGCCGGTGTCGAGCACCGCGACCCGGACGCCCTTGCCGGTGTAGCCGGCCTTCCAGGCGTCCGGCGCGGCGATCTGGCCCAGGTTGCGGTCCAGGCCGGCCGGGCGCCCAGTGCCGGTCAGGCCGGTGGCCCGGACCTTGCGGTCGAGCCAGACCTTCTTCGCGCCGGCGAGCAGCGAGTTGGTCGCGAGCTTCGCCGTGGCCGGGCTCTTCTTGGGTACGCGCCCGGCGACCGCACCGATGCTGGGTAGCGACAGCACGTCACCGAGCGCGGCCACCCGGGCGGACGCGGTGGCGGGCTGCACGATGAGCGGCAGCTCGGCGGAGTTGTCGTCGTCGTAGCCGTCGGCGATCAGCGTGGTGACGTCGAACAGGTCGGGGTCGAGGACCGAGCCGAGCTGGGACGCGACACGGGCGGGAATGACGTGCAGGTGACCGTCGGGGCCGCAGCTCTGGTGGATCACCTCGTTCTCGTCCGTCGGCCGAATTGTTGCCTGTGGGCAGCCCGCTCCGCTGTCCCGTACGGTCACCACATCTCCGGTCAGCAGGGTGACGGTGTGCGTCTTCCCGTCAGCCGTGGCTGCGGGTGCGCCGGCCTGACCGATGTCGCTGGGTCCGGCCGTGGCGGTGCCGCCCGGTAGGGCGGTCAGCGTCGTGGCCGTGACGGCGACGGCCAACAGCCATCGCGTTTTCCTGAGCATGTCGCTCCTCGTCTAATGTGGACGAACCCGCCTCTTCGGGCGACTCCGGCAAGATCATATGCACGGGAACGATCATCCGGGCACCCCTTGGACGAGGGGTTTTCCGGCCCACGCGCTGAGGATTTCGGCGCTGTTTCGCCGCCGGGCACAGTTCGATGTCGTTTCGATTGCCGCCACTGGACCGGCAGCGACGGTGTCGACGACAGATAGCGTCCCTGGCCGAAGGGATCGACGGGACGCCGGCCCGGACCTAGCATGACGACGAATGGATCTTCGAGATTGGCCCCTGCCGACCCCCGGCAACCAGCCCAACCGAAGGGAGACGCGCATGCGTCGACCCCGTCATCTGGCACTCCTGAGCGTCGGCGTGTCCGGCGCCCTGGCCCTCGGCGCAGCCCCACCCGCGGCTGCCGCTGCGCCCACGCCCACCACGCCCACCGGCATCGTGGTCAGCGACGGCATGACCCAACCGGTGTTCTCGCTCGCCGACGCGATCGAGGAGCGGGTGTTCGTCCAGACCCCGGTGGACACCGACCACGACGGTCGGCCCGACCGGGTGGCGATCGACATCTCCCGCCCCCGCGAGACCGCCACGCAGGGCTTCAAGGTGCCGGTCATCTTCGAGCACAGCCCGTACCGCAAGGGCACCTGGGGTGACGTGCCGTACCCGAGCGTGCTGGTCGACGACCTGCCGCAGAACGGCCTGACCGACCGCAACGGGCGTCGCGCACTCGACGCCGGCGCACAACGGGCCCAGGCGAAGGCCAACCTGCCCGGCTCGCTGGACGACTACTACGTGCCCCGCGGGTACGCGGTGGTGCTCGGCCAGAGCGTCGGCACCGGCGACTCGGACGGCTGCCCGACCAGCGGGGACCAGGCCGAGACGCTCGGCACCAAGGCGGTCATCGACTGGCTCAACGGCCGGGCGAAGGGGTACGACGCGAACGGCGCCCCGGTCACCGCCGGCTGGACCACCGGCGCGGTCGGCATGACCGGTGTCTCCTACAACGGGACGCTGCCCAACCAGGTGGCCACCACGGGCGTCAAGGGGCTCAAGACCATCGTGCCGGTCTCCGCGATCAGCAGCTGGTACGACTACTACCGGGCCAACGGCCTGGTGGTCGCGCCCGGGACGTTCCAGGGCGAGGACCTCGACATCCTGGCCCAGTACACCGCCGGGCAGGCCCGCGCCGAAGGGCCCTGCGCCGACGAACTCGCGGAGATCACCGCCAAGCAGGACCGGGTCACCGGCGACTACTCGAAGTTCTGGCGCGACCGCGACTACCTCGACGCCCGCGACGTCAAGGCCAGCGTCTTCGTCGTGCACGGCCTCAACGACTGGAACGTGAAGACCGAGCACTTCGCCGGCTGGTGGGACCAGCTCGCCAAGCGCGACGTCCCCCGCAAGATCTGGCTGCACCAGGGCGGCCACGGCGGTCCCGGCAGCAGCGCCTCGGTGACCCTGCCCAGCGGCCAGACGTGGACCTACAAGCAGACCGAGAACCGCTGGTTCGACTTCTGGCTGTGGAACGTGCGCAACGGCATCATGGACGAGCCGACGGCGGTGCTCCAGCGCGAGGACCGCGCCTACACCACGTACGCCAACTGGCCCGACCCGGCGGCGCGGGAGGTCGCCCTGCGCTTCGCGGCCACCGACGCCACGGCACCCGGCGCGCTCACCACCGGCAAGCCGCCGAAGGCCACTGTCGAGCAGAGCTTCGTCGACGAGGGCCGGACCATCCACCCGGACACCCTGGTGTCCAATCCGGACACCGCGAGCGCCAACCGACTCGCCTACCGCTCCCCCGAGCTGACGCAGAGCGTGCGCATCTCCGGGCGTCCGGAGATGCGACTGCGCATGGCGATCGACAACAAGCCGGACGCCAACCTCACCGCGTACCTTGTCGACTACGGCCCGGCCGGGTCGACGGCCGCCCCGACAGTGGTGACGCGAGGGTGGATGGACCCGCAGAACCGCAAGAGCGCCGCGCGCACCGAGCCGGTCAAGCAGGGCAAGTTGTACGACTACCGGTGGACCATGGAGCCGAAGGACTACATCTTCCCGGCGGGACACCGGATCGGCGTGGTCGTCTTCTCCAGCGACCAGGAGTACACCCTGCTGCCGTTGGGCGGCACCGAACTGCGGGTCGCACCGAACGACAGCGAACTGCGACTGCCGGTTGTCGGCGGGCGGAGCGTCCTCGGGTTCTGATTCCGTCAGTGCGCTTCCGGGTGGGGCAGTCCGACACGTTCGGGCTGCCCCACCCGCACGTCGGGAGCACCCCGCCGCCCTGCCCGAGTCCGCATGATCGTGCTCGATCCTGGATGTAGTGGCCTCGTGCCGTGGGGAAGGGCCTGTTTCCTGGATCGAGCACGATCTTGGCGGGATGCGAGGTTCCGTCGGACCTTGGCGGGATGCGAGGTTCCCTCGGACCTTGGCTGCTGCCCGTCCGCGGTGCTGACCCGGACCAGGCCGGGGCACACGGCGCGCTGCCCTCGGGTCGGACCGGTCCGGTGCGCGCGAACGGCGCAGACCGGCATGATCCACTCGGCTTTCGTGATGTCGGGGCATCCCCGCCAGCCCGACACCGCGACTTTCAGGAACCCGAGTGGATCACGCCGCCACGGCCTTCGTGTCGGGTTCGCCAGCCCGGCGGCGTGAGAGGTTTGTCGGGTCTGGTGTCGGCTGTCGGGTGGTCGGGGCCACCCCGTCGGCGGAATCGGCGGCCGGGCCGGGTCGTTATACCTGGCAGACCACCGCAACAGCCCCGGGTCATGGTGCGCCGGCCCCCGGCCGGGAACACCCGCCAGGCCACCCCGGTTACACCCCCGGCACGGTCGAGCATCCGGGCGCGGCAGCCGGCGGGAACATCCGCCAGCCCACCCCGGTTACACCCCCCGGTACGGCCGAGCACCACAACGGCCGACCCCCGCGGGTAGGCGGAATGACCTGCCACCGCGAACGGTTACACCCTGTCCCGACGCCGACCCCCTTCGCGGGTCACCGGGCAGAACCCCTCGAACTTTCCCGCACGGTCACACCGACCCCCCGTTGACTGCCGTGCGGACACCCCCGATGCAGAGGAGCACGCCATCATGCGTACCGATCTGATCCGTAAGACCGCCCTGACCGCCGCCGGCCTCGCGTTCACCGGCGGGGCCATCGCCGGACCGGTGACCGCCGCGTACGCCGCCTCGGATGCCAAGCCGGCCACCCAGACGCAGAACGACCGCAAGCCCGCCGGTGAGCGTCAGCTCGGTGTGCGCTACGAGGCCCAGCCGAACTTCTACTACTGCGGCCCGGCCGCCACGCGTAACGCCCTGTCCGTACAGGGCAAGGACATCAGCGTGGACGCCATGGCCAAGGAAATGGGCACCACCGAGGCCGGCACCAACTCCATCAACGACATCACCCCCGTACTGAACAAGGAAACCGGCAAGAACGACGCCTACCGGTCCGTGGAGATCTCCAGCCCCGACGCCGACGCCACGCAGACCGACCGGCTGCGCGCCGACATCGTCCGCACCGTCGACGACGGCCGGGCCGTGGTCGCCAACATCGCCGGCACCAGCGTCGACACCGACGGCGAGGCGCACTCCTTCGAGGGCGGGCACTACATCAGCGTCGTGGGCTACCGCGACGGCGGCAACGTAGTGAAGATCGCCGACTCCGCCGATGCCAACACCGCCTCCTACGAAGTCACCGTCGAGCACCTCGCCGACTGGATCGCCACCCGCGGCTACGCCACCAGCTGACCCCAGCACCACCAGCACACACTGAAGGGCCGGACCCCACCACGGGGCCCGGCCCTTCGGCGTCTTTTCCACCAACTGCGGCACGTATTGACAATTGTCGACTTCAGCGTGAGGCTGGGGGCAGTGAGAGCGCTCTCTCGCACCGGCCCAACCGGCCACCACCCAGTCTGGCCAGGCACAACTCCGATGCCTTCGGCGGCGGCGCCGGAGCTGTCCCTGACCCGTCCCCCGACAGGAGTCACGATGGACAGGGCCGCACCCCTCTCCGGCATCCCCCGCCGACTGCGCCTCGCCACGGCGATCGGCGCACTGCTGGTGCTACTCGGCACGTACCTGGTGTCCACCACCAACCGGGCCGACGCCGCCCCCGGCCGAGCCGGCGCTGACTTCGGCGCCAACGCCATCCGGGTCGCCGAGTTCCCCGCCGACTGCACCTACAGCCACCGGCTGCCGGACGACCCGATCGTCTTCCCCGGGCTGCCCGGGGCGTCGCACATGCACAGCTTCTTCGGCAGCACGGTGACGAACGCCAGGACCACGCTCCCGGACCTGGTCAACTCACCCACCACCTGCAACCCGCGGGTGGACGTCTCGTCGTACTGGGTGCCGACCCTGTATCGGGACAACGTCGCGGTGGAGCCGGCGATCGCAACGTTCTACTACCTGGGCGAGGGCGTACGCGCCGACGTCGTCGCGAACACCCAGCCGTTCCCGCAGGGGCTGCGGCTCGTCGCCGGCAACGCGAAGGCCACCGGGCCGAACGACAGCATCGCCCGCTGGTCCTGCCTGCACGCCGGGCACGTGCCGCCGTCGAAGGACTTCGTCAACTGCCCGTCGGGCACGATGCTGGAGTCGTACCTGGACTTCCCGCAGTGCTGGAACGGCCGTGACCTCGACTCGCCGGACCACAAGAGCCACCTGGCGTACCCGGTGAACCAGGCCTGCCCGAGCACCCACCCGGTGCACGTGCCGAAGTTGCGCCAGGTGCTTCGGTACCCGGTCACCGGCGACCCGTCGCGGTTCCGGCTGGCCTCCGGGCCGGGTTACACGATGCACGGCGACTTCTTCAACGCCTGGCCGGTGGCGGAGCTGGCCCGTCGCGTCCAGGACTGCATCCGTCCCGTCATCAAGTGCGGTCACGACGGCCGACCGATCTGAGCGACAGCTCCACACCACGACGGCGGGTCCGGTCACCCGGGCCCGCCGCCCTGGTCGAAGGGGGATCGGATGCGCCAGCCCACGGCGTTCACAGTGCTCGTCGCGGTGCTGCTCGTCGCCGGCTGCGGCGCCGGACCACGGGGCGCGGCCAGCACCACCGCACCACCCGTGACCGCGCCACCGGCGACGGTCGCGCCGACACCCACGGGTACGGCGTTCAACCCCACCGACATCGCCTGGCTGCAACTGACGGTGGCGATGACCGAACGCCTGCTGCCCGTACTCGATCTGGTGCCGGCGCGGACCACCGACCCGGCCTGGCGGCGGACGGCCACCCAGGTGGCGACCACCCGGCGCGCCGATCTGGACCGCGCCCGCCGGCTACTGGCCGACGCCGCCGCCCCGACGACCAATCCGCACGAGGGGCACGACATGCCGGGCATGGCCACCGCGCAGGAGATGAGCGCGCTGCGGACCGCCAGCGGGCAGCCGTTCCACCGACTGCTCGCCGGGCACCTGCGGGCGCATCTCGCACAGTCGGTCCGGATCGCCACAGCGGAGCAGCAGAACGGGGCCCAGCCGGCAACCGTCGCGCTGGCGGCGGCCGTGGTCCGGTCCGGCACCGCCGACCTCGAACGACTCGATCATCTCGACCCCGCGTAGCCGCAGGCGCTCACACCCAAACCCGCAGGGACTCAGCCGCGAGCGGTCACGAACGCGGCCATCTCGACCGGACGGGACAGGACCGGCGAGGCTCAGGCGGCGTAACGGGCGGCGAGGTCCACGACGCGCCGGGCGGCGGCCACCATCGCCCGGTCGGCGAACCGGCCGTCGGGCAGGACCACGGTCCCCGAATCCCGCTGGTGCGCGTCCGCGACGGCGGCCAGCAGCTCCGCGGCGCGGGCCACCTCCCGGTCGGCCGGCCGGAACGCGTCGACGATCACCGGAAGTTGGCGTGGGTGGATCGCCGCACGGCCGAGGAAGCCGAGCCGTCGGCCCGCCGCGCAGGAGGCGGCCAGACCGGCGAGGTCGACCACGTCGGCGTACACCGACATGGCCGGCGGGGCCAGACCGGCCGCGCGGGCCGCGACCACCACCCGGCCGCGCGCCCAGAGCAGCCCGTCGTCGTCGCTCACCCCCAGATCCGAGCGTAGGTCGGCCTCACCCAGACCGATCGAGGCCACCGCCGGGTGGGCAGCCGCGATCGGGTACGCGGCCTCCAGCCCGACCGCCGACTCGATCAGCGGGTGCACTGGCACGTCGACCCGCTCGGCGAGGGCCGCCAGCGTCGCGGCCGACTCGACCTTCGGCAGCCGCAGCCCTGCCAACCCGGGCCGGCCGGCCACCGCCGCCAGGTCGGCACCGAGGTCCGGGCCGGTCAGTTCGTTGACCCGGACCTGCACGGGCACCGAATGCGCCTCGGCGAGGAACTCGGCGACCGCGTCGCGGGCGTACGCCTTGCGCCCGGCGACCACGGCGTCCTCCAGGTCGAGGATGACCGCGTCGGCACCCGAGGCGACCGCCTTGGCGAACCGGTCCGGGCGGTCGCCGGGCACGTAGAGCCAGCTCAACAGCATCAGAGCACTCCCCGCTCGCGCAGCGCGGCCAACTCCTCGGCGCTCAGGCCGAGCGCGCCGAAGACCGCGTCGGTGTCCTGGCCGTGCCGCCGGCCGGCGTGCCGGATCTCGCCGGGCGTCTCGGCGAGGCGGAACGGCACGTTCTGCATCCGCACCTCGCCCAACTCCTCGTCCGGCACGGTGCGCACGGTGCCCAGCGCGGCGTACTGCGGGTCGGCGAGGATGTCGCGTACGTCGTAGACGGGCGCGACCGCGGCCTGCGCCTCCTCGAACGCGGCCACCACCTCGTCGCGGTCCCGTTTCGCCACCCAGGCGCTCACCGCCGCGTCCAACTCGTCGGCGTGGGCGGCCCGGCCGCTGCCGGTGGCGAACCACGGCTCGTCGATCAGCTCGGGGCGGCCGACCAGCCGCAGCACCCGCTCGGCGATGCTCTGCGCGCTGGTGGAGACCGCCACCCAGCGCCCGTCGGCACAGCGGTAGGTGTTGCGCGGGGCGTTGTTGTTGGACCGGTTGCCCAGCCGGGGCTGGACGTAGCCGAGCTGGTCGTACCAGGTGATCTGCGGCCCGAGCATCGCCATGATCGGCTCGATGATGGCGAGGTCGACCACCTGCCCGGCGCCGCTGACGTCGCGGGCCCGCAGGGCGAGCATCACCGCGTACGCGGCGGCGAGCGCGCTCACCGAGTCGGCCAGCCCGAACGGGGGCAGCGTGGGCGGCCCGTCCGGTTCCCCGGTGGCCGCCGCGAAACCGCTCATCGCCTCGGCGAGGGTGCCGAAACCGGGCCGGCGGGCGTACGGGCCGACCTGCCCGAACCCGCTGATCCGGGTGATCACCAGCCGAGGGTTGACGGCGTGCAGCTCGGCCGGGCCGAGCCCCCACCGTTCCAGGGTTCCGGGGCGGAAGTTCTCCACCAGCACGTCGGTGTCGGCGAGCAGCCGGCGCAGCAGCGCCGCGCCGTCCGGGTCGGAGAGGTTGAGGGTGACGGTGCGCTTGTTGCGGCCGAGCACCTTCCACCAGAGCCCGACACCGTCGCGGGCCGGGCCGTGCCCCCGCGACGGGTCCGGCTTGGCCGGATGCTCCACCTTGATCACGTCGGCGCCGAAGTCACCGAGGAACGCCGCCGCGAGCGGCCCGGCGAAGAGGGTGGCCAGGTCGACGACAGTGACGCCGTCCAGTGGCGCGGTCACCGGGTCACCTCCGGCAGATCGGCCGCGCAGCGGAAGCCGACCTGCTCGGAGCGGGCGAGACCGGCGCCGGTCAGCAGCAGCTTCACCGACACGTCCGCCGGTTGCGGGCCACCGTCGAGGTACCAGTCGGAGCCCTCCGCCCGGTACTGGGCACCGCCCTTGAGGATGGCGAAGCGGGTACGACCGTCGGAGTGCTCGCTCTCGGTCAGGTTCCACACCAGCGGTTCGCGCCGTACGAGCAGCCCCGCCTCGGCGGCGACCTGCCACTCGTCCTCGGTGGGCAGGCGTAGCCCGGCCCACGCCGCGTACGCCCGCGCGTCGGCCAACTCGACCCCGGTCACCGGGGCGTCGGCCGGACCGGAGCCGGCGGTGAACCGCTCCGGGCGCACCGGAACGTAGCCGGTGGCGCGCAGGAACTCGGCGTACTCGCCGTGGGTGACCTCGTGCACGGCGATGGCGAACCGGCCGAGCCGCACATTGCGCCGCAATGTGCCGGGCTGGTGCAGCCGGGGCGGCAGGGGCTTCCACTCGTCGACGTAGGGCGCCTCGCCGTACAGCCCGGTCTCCCGTACCCGGTGCCGGACGAGCAGGTCGTGCCGGCCGCCCTCGACGGCGACCAGGCCCGGCGGCACCTGCGGTCGGGGTGCCCACGGCGTGCGGACGCGCACGGCGGCGCGGGCCGGGAAGGACGGGTCGCCGGTCGGCGGCTCGTGCCGGTGCGCGGCGGCGGGTCCGCGCGCCACGGCCGCGATCGCGCCGGCCGGAAGCGGGCCGCCCACGGCCAGTCGACCGTCGGCGGTCTCGGTGACCGTCAACTCGGCACCGGTGACCAGGTCGACGAAGTGTCGGCCGGCGTTCGGGTCGGTGACCAGCCACGGGCCGTCGTGGTCCGCGCCCCGATTCACCACCGTCCACAGCGGCTCGTCGTCGTGCGTCCAGCGGGACGCGTACACCTGGCCGTCGCCGGGATGGTCGGCGAGCGGCACCCAGTCCTCGGCGCGCAACCACGCCGCGTGGCTGGCCTGCACCCGGCGCATCGCCCGCAGCACCGCGCGGTCCCGGTCGTTCCAGCCGACCCAGACGCCGAAGACGCTCTCCCAGACCAGCACGCCGACGCCGTTGAGCCAGGCGGAGTGCAGCTCGTCGAGGTGGTCGCGGTGCCAGCGCCGGGTGTGGTGCAGCACGTGCCGTCGCTCGAACCACTTGGCCCGCAGCACGCCGGGCACCTCGGAGTCGGCGAACCACTGCGCCCAGGACATCGCGTGGTCGGCGATGCGCGCAAGCGGCACCCGGCTCTCGCCCTCCAGGACCATGCCGGGGCGCACCGCGTCCAGCGCGGCGCGCAGCTCCCCGGCGCCCTCCTTGAGGGTGTCCAGGAAGACCCCGTCGACGCCGAGCTTGCCGGCCAGCGTGGCGACCTCCTCGGCGTCGCTGCCCGGCTCGCGCCGGGTGCCGGTGTCCCACGGGTTGTAGTCGACGAAGACCCGCACCCCGCGCTGCTGGAACGCGCGCACCACCTCGGGCAGCTCGGGCACGTCGCGGTACCAGTCGAACTGGTTGCGGTCGTCGAGGCCGATCACCGGGTACGCGTGCCAGAGCACCACCCCGTCGAAGCCGCCGAAGTCCCGCCCGGCCGCGTCGAGGAACTCGTCGACGGTGAAGACGCCGCGCTCGTGGTCGTAGAGCGTCTCGTCCCAGAGCCAGGCCAGGCAGACGCTGAAGCAGTCACCGGCGATCTGGTCGTAGTGCTCGCCGACGTAGCCGATCCGGTCCCGTGCGTCGACCCGCCACCGGGCGATCTGCTCCCGCCAGGCCGGCCAGTCGGCCGGGTCGGCCGGGGCGGCGAAGATCTTCGCCTCATCCAGGGTGCTCAGATCGGCGTGCCCGCCCAACGGCACCTCGGTCGGCCGGTCGATCGGGCGTGGGACGTACGGGTTGAAGCTCACGGTGCACCTCGGTAGGTCGCGTCGTAGAGGGCGTCGATGGCCGGCCGGTCGGGCAGGGCGGTGGACGCACCGGGCCGCTGGGCGCAGGCCGCGCCGGCGGCGCAGGCCCAGCGCAGGCTGGCCGTGACGGTGTCCTCACTGCTGGCGCCGCCGCGTTCGGCCCAGCCCACGGCGAGCGCGCCGGTGAACGCGTCACCGGCGGCGGTGGTGTCCACAGCGTCGATCTGCGGCGCCGGGACCGCGAGACGCAGGCCGTGTCGATCGGCGTACGCGGCCCCGCGCGCGCCGAGGGTGAGCACCACCCGGGGCACCAGCTTCAGCAGGGCGTCGAGCAGCACCGGTGGGTCGTCGGAGGCGACCTCGGCGACGACCGCCGCCTCGTGCTCGTTGACCACCAGCACGTCGACGAGGTCGAGCAGTGCGGTGGGCAGCGCGGCGGCGGGCGCGGCGTTCAGCACCACCGTGGTGCCGTCGGCCCGGGCCCAGTGCGCCGCCTGGAGCACGGCGGTCAGCGGCACCTCCAGTTGCAGCAGCAGCACGTCCGCCGCCGCGATCGTCACCCGGTCGTCCGCGTCCAGATCGGTCAGCGTGCCGTTGGCGCCGGGCGCGACCAGGATGAAGTTCTCCGCGTCCCGGTCGACGGCGATCAACGCGACACCGGAAGGGCCGGCGGCGGTTCGCAGGCCCCGGACGTCCACGCCGGCGTCGACGAGACTCGCCCGCATCCGGGTACCGAACTCGTCGTCGCCGACCGCGCCCACGAAGTCGCAGGCCGCACCGGCCCGGGCGGCGGCGACGGCCTGGTTGGCGCCCTTGCCGCCGGGTACGGTCCGGAAGTTTCCGCCGAGCACCGTCTCACCGGGGCGGGGCAGCCGCGACGCCGTGACCACCAGGTCCAGGTTGCTGCTGCCCACCACCGCCACCCGCGCGCTCATGCCACGCTCCCTTCCGTCGCCGGCTGCGCCAGGGCGAGGGTCCGCTCGGCCAGCTCGTCGAAGCCGATCCCGTCGAAGCCGGCGATGCTGCTGGCCAGGCGGTTGCGCAGCGGGGCCACCCAGCGCTGCGGCAGCCCGGACGCGCCGGTGAGCGCTCCGGTCACCGCGCCGACCGTCGCGCCGGTCGAGTCGGTGTCCCAGCCGCCGCTGACCACCGCGGTGATCGACCGTTCCAGGTCCCCCCGCCCGTACGCCAGGGCGGCGGCCACCAGCGCGGCGTTGTTGCGGACGTGCACCCAGTGCAGGTGGCCGTGTCGTGCGTACAGCTCGTCGACCACGCGTTCCCAGTCGTCGGTGCCCGCGCCGAGGGCGCGCGCCTCCCGGACGGTGGCGGCGAAGCGGCTACCCGGCGGCAGCACCGCCTCGGCGGCGTCCAGCACCTCGTCCACGGTGTCGGCCACCGGCGCGGCGGCGGCCAGCGCCGCCGCCCAGAGCGCGCCGTGCACCCCACCCCGGACGTGGCTGACCGTCGCGTCCCGCATCGCCAGTTCGGCGGCGCGGTCCGGCCGGCCGGGGTTGACCCAGCCGTACACGTCGGTGCGGATCTGCGCGCCGATCCACTCCCGGAACGGGTTGTGCCGGCGGGCGCTCTGCGGCGGCGGGTACCCGAGCAGCAGGTTGCGGTAGGCCACCCGCTCGGCGGTGAAGACCCGCCCGCCGGGCAGCCAGTCCAGCCACGCCTGCGCCACGTCGGCGCTGGTGAAGCCCCGACCGTGCGTCTCCAGCACGCGCAGCGCCAGCAACGCGTAGTTCAGGTCGTCGTCCTCGGGCATCCCGTCGATGTTCTCGGCGAGGCTGGTCGGCGCGCTGCGCCGGTTCCACGGCCAGCGCGCGGCCACGTCGGCCGGGAGTCCCTTCGCGGTGAACCAGTCGCGCAGTGGCCACCGGTCGGTAGCGGTGAGGATCTCCCGGATGCCCTCGCGGGGAATCTTCTCCACCGGCTTGCCGAGCAGGCAGCCGACCGCCCGGCCGAGCCACCCGCCGTGCAGCCGGTCGTACGACACCTCGGTCGGCAGCGACCAGCTGGTCGGCCATCCGGCGCGCAGCGTGGCCAGGTCGTCGGCCTCGTCGGCGGTGTCGACGGCGGGCAACGCGTCGGCGGCGTCCAGCAGCTCCGTGGCGAGGGCTCGCAGCTGCGGTGACGCCGGAGTGGCCGACGCCCCGCTGACCGGTGGGGTCAGGTCCCCGCCGGCCGCCGTCCACCGTTGGGCGATCGCGGCGACGTCACGCCCCTCGTCTCGGCTGGCCGCCAGCTCGTGCGGCAGCAGGTCCTCCGGCTGTACCCAGGTGATCCTCACCGGGTCTCGCCCCCAACCCCCCGGGTGGCACCGGCGGCCAGCCCGGCGAACCGCTCCGCCCGGCGGGCGAACCGGGCCTGGTCGCGTTCGAAGACCTCGCCGGCCACCGCGGCGAGGACCCGGGCCGGCTCCACCAGGTCGGTCTTCGAGGCGGCGGCGACCACGTCGGACCACTCCGCCGGTACCGCGTCGGCGCCACCGAGCGCCCCGGCGATGGCGGCGGCCATGGTGGCTGTGGAATCGGCGTCCCGGCCGTAGTTGACCGAGCCGAGCACCGCGGCCCGGAAGTCGCCGCCGGCCACCACGAGCATGCCGAGAGCCACCGGCAGCTCCTCGATGGCGTGCAGCCGACTGGGCCGCCGCGCGCCGAGGCCGGGGCTGCGGTACTCCTCCCCCACCGTGTCGTAGGGGGCGACTGCTGCCCGCAGCGCCGGGATGGCCTGCTTCCAGTCGTGGTGGCCGCGGGCCTCCTTGACCACCGCGTCGATCGCCGCGCGGGTGCCGTCGCGGGCCAGGTCCAGCGCCGCCGCGACGACGTCCTCGACGCCCGCGCCGGGGGTCGCGGCCGCCGCGACCGAGGCCGCGAACACGGCGGCGGCCTCCCGCCCGTAGCTGTGCTGGTGCGCGCCGGCGATCTCCACCGCCTCGGCGTACGCCCCGGCCGGGTCGCCGGCGTTGACGATGCCGACCGGGGCCATGTACATGGCCGCGCCACAGTTGACGATGTTGCCGACCCCGGCCTCGCGCGGGTCCGCGTGGGCGTGATGCAGTCGGGTGACCAGCCACCGTTCGGCGGCCGCGAGCCGATGGAAGGTCACCCCGTCGCGCTCCAGGTCGGGGATGTACACCACCCGCTCGATCAGGTCGGGAACCAGCAGCTCCACCACGTCGTACGCGTCGAGGTGGTCGCGTTTGGCCGCGTATGCGCGGACCAGGGCATGGGTCATCAACGTGTCGTCGGTGATGTGCCCGTCGCCCTTGTGGTACGGCGCAAGGGGTCGCGCGGTGGCCCAGTCGGCGTGGTACGGGGGCACGATGCCCTCGACCCAGCCGCCGAAGCGGGTGCGGATCTGCTCGGGCAGCGCCGTCTCGGTGGCGCCACCGAGGGCGTCTCCGACCGCGGCGCCGACCAGGCAACCGACCGATGTGTCGAGCAAGAGTGACATGTCGTTACCTCAGAACCTGCTTGCCACCGTCGACCAGCTGCGTGGCGAGCTGATCGAGGGTGATCTTGTTGGCGAAGTACTGCTGGAGGGCCGGGGTGGCGTACTTGGTCTTCCACTCCGGGTAGCCGTCGGCCTGCTGGAACGGGGCGACGGTCAGGTCCGCGGCGCTGTCCGCGGCGACGTCCCAGCCCTGCTTGCCGGCGGTGAGCTTGACCAGTTCCTCGTTGGCCTGCTTGCCGGTCGGCACCAACCAGTCGCCCTTGGCCAGGGCAGCCATGTTGGTCGGGTTGAGGAAGTACTCCAGGAACTGCGCGGCCTGCTTCTTGTGCTTGCTGTCCTCGGAGATCGACAACGTCTGCGGGTTGGCGGCCTGCTTGGTGGAGAGCCCCTTGATCGGGGGCAGGGTGACCCACTCGAAGCCGGCCGGCGCCTGCTCGACCATCTGCTGGCGCAGCGACACCGAGCCGGGCAGCATCGCGTACTTGCCGCCGAAGAAGCCGGGCAGGGTGTCCGCGCCACTCATACCGAGCGCCTCCGGGGAGGCGGACTTGGCGGTGTAGATCATGTCGTGGATCCGCTTCGGGATCTCCTTCTCGGCGTCGCCGACCTTGACCTCGGTGCGGCCACCGTCGCCGTAGAAGAACTTGCCGTCGTAGTTGAGCGCCAGGTTCAGCACCCGGTTGGTCGGCGACTTCAGCGCCCAGGCCGCGCCGTACTGGCCGGGCTTGGTGAGCTTCTGCGCGTTGGCCTGGAACTCGTCCCAGGTCCAGCCGCCGTCGGCCGGAGGCACCGCGACACCGGCGGCGTCGAGCAGCTTCTTGTTGGCGATGACGACCTGCGACTCCAGCAGGAACGGCACACCGGTGACCTTGCCGTCGACGGTGGCGGTGTCCCAGATGCCCTTGTCGATCTGACCCAACAGGTCGCCGGAGACCAGGTCGGAGAGGTCGGCCAGGTAGCCCTGCTTGCTGAACTCGCCGATCGCGGACGCCTCGTAGTGCACGATGTCCGGCGCGTCGCCGCCCTCGAACGAGGTGAGCAGCTGGTCGTGCACCGAGTTCCAGTCACCCTGGACGTACTCGACCTGGATGTCCGGGTGCTCGGCGTTCCACTTGGCGACCAGATCCTTGTTGACCTGCAACGACTCCTTCTGCCAGGCGAGGCTGAGGAAGCGCAGCTTGGCCGGGCCGGAGGTGGCCTCGTCGTCGCCGCCGGCACCGCACGCGGTGAGCGCGCCGAGGCCGATGACCGTGACCGCGGCGGCCGCCGCGAGTCGACGGAATCGGGTACGGAGCATGGGGGGTTACCTCCTTGGTGGTGGTGGTTGGGGGGACGGTTCAGCCCTTGACCGCGCCCGCGAGCGACCCGGACGAGAGCCGGCGCTGCATGAACGCGAAGAAGATCAGGCTGGGCAGCGTGGCCAGCAGTGAGCCGGCGGCCAGGGGGCCGAGCCGGGCGGTGCCCTCGATGCCGACGAACCGGGCCAGCGCCACCGGCAGGGTGGCCAGCTCCGGGGTCTTGATCAGCACCAGGGCGAAGAAGAACTCGTTCCAGGCCGAGATGAAGGAGAACAGCGCGGTCGCGACCAGGCCCGGGGCGAGCAGCGGGAAGACCACCCGCCGCAGGACCTGTACCCGGGTAGCGCCGTCGACCGAGGCGGCCTCCTCCAGCTCTCTCGGGATGTTGCGGACGAAGCCCTGCAACATCCACAGCGCGAACGGCAGCGCCCAGACCACGTAGATCAGCACCAGCCCGGCGTGCGTGTTGGCCAGCCCGACCTGCCGCAGCACCAGGAAGATCGGGATGATCAGCAGCACGAACGGGAAGAGCTGGGACAGCAGCACCCAGCCCAGCGCGGCGGTGCCGAGCTTGGAGCGGAACCGGGCGAGGGCGTACGACGCAGGCATGGCGACCAGCACTGTCAGCACCGCCGAGGCGAGGGAGACCTGGAGGCTGTTGAGCGCCGCCCGACCCAGCTCCTGTTCGGTGAACGCCTGCACGAAGTTCTGCACTGTCGGGTTGTCCGGGATCAACGTCGGGTGCAGGCGTACCAGTTCGCGCGGCGGTTTGAACGCCGTGGAGAGCAGCCAGACCAGCGGGAACCCGAGGAAGATCAGGTAACCGGCGAGCGCCAGGTACTGCAGCGTCCGGCTCGTGCGGCTCGGTTTTCCGAACATGTCAGTTCGCCTCCCTGAGCCGGCGACGGAGATAGACCGCGAGCAGCGCGATGATGATCACGACCATGACGTTGCCGAGCGCCGCCGCGTAGCCGTAGTTGCCGTAGCGGAACGCCTCCTCGTACGCGAAGAGCATCGGCAGCATCGTCTTGCCGCCCGGTCCGCCAGCGGTGAGCACGTAGACCAGGCCGAACGAGTTGAAGTTCCAGATGAAGTCCAGCGAGGTGATCGCCACGATCACCGGCGCCAGCGCGGGCAACGTGACGTGCCGGAACCGGTGCCAGGTGCTCGCCCCGTCCACCGCCGCCGCCTCGTGCAGCTCGCGACCCACGCCCTGCAGACCGGCGAGCAGGACGACGGTGGTCTGCGGCATGCCCGCCCAGACCCCGACGATGATCACCGCGGGGAGGGCGGTGCTGAAGTCGCCCAGCCAGTTCGTCCGCAGTCCGTCGGCGCCGATGCGGTGGAAGAACTCGTTGATCAGGCCGGCGTCGGGGTGGTAGACGAGCTTCCACAGGATGCCGACCACGACCGGCGGCATCGCCCACGGCACGACGGCCAGCACCCGCGCCACCCCTCGGAACCGCAGTTGCTGGTTGAGCAGCAGCGCCAGCCCGAGGGCGAGCAGGAACTGCAACACCGTCACCCCGACCGCCCAGAGCAGGCCGATCTTGAACGAGTTCCAGAACAGCTCGTCGCCGAGGAGTTCGCGGTAGTTGGCCAGGCCGGTGAAGCTGACCTCGACGTTGCGACCGGCGCGGGCGTCGGTGAAGCCGAGGTAGATGCCCCGCAGCAGCGGGAACACCGACAGCACCAGGATCGGCAGCAGCGACGGCAGCAACAGAAGGTAGATGGTGGTGCGGTCGGAGCGGAACCGGCTCGACCGGCGGGCCGGCTCGGCCCGCTCGACGTCCGGCCGCTCGGCCAGGGTGGTCATGCGGTCACCCCTTCGCTGGACGGGTGGGTGGTCGGCGGGCCGGCCGTCCCCGTGGCGGGGCGAGGGACCGGCAGGGTCGCGGCGCTGGACGCGCGAACGACGAGACTTGGCGGCACCTGCTCGCGCCGCGGCGGCAGGGCGGCGTCGGCAATGCGTTGCAGGAGCAGTTCGGCGGCTCGGCGACCACGCTCGGCCGAGCCGAGCGAGACGCTGGAGAGCTGGGGAAACATCATCCGGGCCAGTTCGGTGTCGTCCATGCCGACCAGGGCGACGTCCTGCGGCACCCGACGACCGGCGGCCAGCAGGGCGTGCAGTGCGCCGACCGCGATGAGGTCGTTGGCGCAGACCAGGGCATCCGGCTCGGCGCGGGCGAGCAGTCGCTCGGTGGCGGCGCGGCCGGCCGCGTACTGGAAGTCGCCGACCTCGATCAGCTCGGCGTCGAGCCCAATGCCGTGTCGGGCCAGGGCGGCCCGGAATCCGGCGTCACGAGCGGCGCCCGGGACGGTGTCGAGCGGGCCGTTGACGAAGCCGATCCGCCGTCGACCGGTGGCGACGAGATGGTCCACGGCAAGCGCCACACCGTGCCGCGAGTCGGTACGCACGTTGTCGATCGGGGCGTCCGCGCCGAGCTGGCCGACGACCACCACCGGCACCGGACTGTCCACCAGCGCGGCGAGGTGGTCGTCGGTGACCCGGATCGGCGAGACGATCATGCCGTCCACGTAGCGGTTGGCCAGTCGTCGCAGCAGAGCGGTCTCGTTGTCGATCCGCCCGCCGGTGGCGTGCACCAGCAGTTGCCGCCCGGAGGACGCGACCACGGCCTCGATGGCCCGCATCATCTCCACGTAGACCGGGTTGCCGATGTCCTCCACCGCGAGCGCGATCAGACCGGTGCGCTGGGACTGCAACGATCGGGCGATCGCGTTGGGCACGTAGCCCACCTCGGCCGCCGCCTCGCGAACCTTGCGGATCGTCTCGGGGCTGCCACCGACGCCGTTGAGCACCCGCGAGGCGGACGCGATGGAGACGCCGGCGCGGGCGGCGACGGTGTGCACCGTGGGCCGGCCGTCCGCCGGTTCCTGTAAACGTTTACGACCCACGTCCGGCACCTCCACCCGATAGCTGTAAACGTTTCCGGGGAGTTTGCTCCGCAGGCGCCCGAGAGGTCAACCCCCCGTTACGAAAACGTTTCCAACCCGTACCCGCTGATCCGCCGCCGCTGATCAAGAGGTTTTGCGTCACGCCACGCCGGGCGGGATGACGCCAACCTCTTGATCAACGCTCTAGGGGCGTGACAGCGGGAGGGGCAGCTCCCTGGCTGGCCAGCGGGAGCGGAGTCTACGGTCGTGGCTGGCCACGACGATGGCACCCGGGCCGGTGCCCAGGGCGTCCTCCAGCTCGTCGCAGAGCGTCGGCGAGAGGTGGTTGGTGGGCTCGTCGAGCAGGAGCAGCTCCGGCGGATCGGCGACGAGCACCGCCAGGGCGAGCCGACGGCGCTGCCCCACCGACAGGTCGGCCACCGGACGGTCGAGGTCCGCCGGGGCGAGCAGCCCGAGGGACGACAGCGGTACGACCTCGGCCCGCTCCACGCCGACGGCCGTGTCGAAGACCTGCCGGGCCGTCCGCCGCGCATCCGCGAAGACGCTGTCCTGGGCGAGCAGGCCGACCCGCAGCTCCGGTCGTCGCCAGAGCGCTCCGGCACCGACCAGATGGCCGGCGAGCACGGCGAGCAGAGTCGACTTGCCCGCGCCGTTGGGACCGGTCACCAACAGCCGATCGCGGGACTTCAGCTCCAGGTGCGCCAGCCGCAGTCGGCCGGGAACCTCCAGCCGGTCCGCCGTGACGATGACCCCGTCGCTGTCGCCGACGGCGAGCGCCGGCGCGTGGAAGCGCAACGGCTCCGACGGAACCGGCACGGGGTCGCGCTCGATCGTCTCCAGTCGACGGACGGCGTCGCGGACGCGACGGGAGATCTGGTTCTGGACGCGGCCGGCGGTGTGCCCGTACCCCATCTTCTCGCTGTCGCGCGGGCCCCGGCCGTGGGCGACCTGGTGCCCGGTCACGGCGGCGGCCTCGCGCAGGTCGGCGAGGAGCGCCTGCTCGTCGTCGTAGCGCCGCCGCCACCGTTGCGCCTCGGCGCGCTTCGCCGTCAGGTACGCGGTGTAGCCGCCGCCGAAGCGGACCGGCCCGTCGACCGCCGGGTCCAGGTCGATGAGATCGGTGCAGACCGCGTCCAGGAAGGCCCGGTCGTGACTGGCCGCCACGACCACCCCGGGCATGGCACGAAGCTGGTCCTCGCAGAACGCCGCCGCCGCGTCGAGATGGTTGGTGGGCTCGTCGAGCAGCAGCGCGCTCGGCCGGCGGATCAGCATCGCTGCGAGGGCGAGCCGGCCACGTTGCCCGCCGGAGAGCGCACCCACCATGCGGTCGTGGGGCAGCCCGCCGAGGCCGAGGCCGTCGAGGACCGTCCGGGCGCGCCGGTCGGCGTCCCAGGCGTCGCGGTCCTGGGCCCGCTCCAGCACCTCGCCGTACGCGGACAGCAGCCGGTCGTGCTGCTCGGTGCCCTCCGGCGAGGTGCCGAGCGCGTCGCCGATCCGGTCCAGCTCGGCGAGGTCGGCGCGAGCCTCGCGCAGCGCGTCGTCGAGGACCGCGGCGATGGTGGTGGATGCTCGGAAGGGCAGTTCCTGGTGGAGGAAGCCGACGTCCGGCGGACGCGTGACGGTGCCGGAGTCGGGTACGTCGACGCCGGCCAGGACCCGCAGCAGGGTCGTCTTGCCGGTGCCGTTCTCACCGATCAGGCCGATCCGGTGGCCGGGCGCGGCGGTCAGGGAGAGGCCGTCGAGCACCCGGCGGTCGCCGCGGACACGCACGAGGTCATGGGCGATGAGAGCAGGTCGAACAGACATGGGGGAACCTCGGAGAACGACGATCCGGGGCGCACACCGGCACCCCGGCGGAAGCAGGACATGACGACGGAGGCCGCGGCGACAAAGGCGCGATCACGCGCCCGTCGGCGGCCGGTCCGGGTGCTCACCCGGAGATGTCGTCGTCACCTGCCACGTCTGCTCCGATCTCCGTTCGGGCGCAAGAATAACGCGGCCGTCGCCGGCCTCGGCTCAGCTCCCGCCCGTCCGGGCGCCTGCCCGCAGCGAGTCGATGGTGAGGTCGAGGACGGCTTCGAGGTGGTCGATCTTTCCGGTGGAGAGCAGCAGCAGCACCCCGCCCTGGATGCCGGCGAGCAGTGCCGCGGCAGCCCGGTCGGCGTCGAGCTCCGGGTCGATGTCGCCGGTCGACTGCATGTGCCGGATGCCCTCGGTGATCGCCTTCTGCCAGCGCCACATGAGCCCGGTCACGATCGCCTGCGCGCCGGGGGCCCGCCGGCCGGTCTGGCCGAGCAGACCGTTGAGGGGGCACTTCACCCCCTGCGCGAGATACCGCTCGATAAGTCGGTCGCGCCAGGCGAACCAGGCCGGCCAGGACGTCAGGTTGCTCAGCATCGGCTCCTGGTCGATGAGCACCTGGTCCGCCTCGTGCTGGGCCACCGCGAGCAGCAATCCCTCCTTCCCGTCGGGGAAGTAGTGGAAGAGCTGGCCCTTGCTGGTGCCGGTGTGGGCCATCACATCCTCGAGGCGTACCTCGTCGACGCCGCGCTCGCGGACCTCGGCGGCGGCGCCGGCGACGATCCGCGCCCGGGTCGCCTCGCCCTTGCGGGTCAACGCCCGTGTCATGAGACCTCCTGGTCTGGACCTGCGGACCCAACCCTATCCCCGTTTTTGGACTTGCAGGTCCATTTTTGCCGAGCAAAGGTCTGGAACGCGCGGTCCGCAGCGGGCCGACACCACGATCGGGAGGGCACCACGATGAACCACTACTACCTGCTCGGGCGGTCCGGTCTGCGGGTGAGCCGGCTGGCGCTGGGCACGATGAACTTCGGCGTCGACGGGTTCCACGCCGCGTACGGCAGGACCGAGGAGGAGGCCGAGCCGATCTTCCGGCAGTACCTGGAGTCGGGCGGGAACTTCATCGACACGGCGGACTTCTACACCGCCGGCGAGAGCGAGACGATCCTCGGCCGTCTGATCGACCGGGCCGGCGTACGCGAGCGGCTCGTGCTCACCAGCAAGGCCACCAACACCGTCGACCCGTCCGACCCGAACGCCAGCGGCAACGGTCGCAAGCACATCATGCGGGCCGTGGAGGCGTCGCTGCGCCGGCTCGGCACCGACTACATCGACCTGTACCTGCTGCACACCTGGGACCGGATCACCCCGGTCGAGGAGGTCGTGCGCACCTTCGACGACCTGGTGCGCTCCGGCAAGATCCGCTACGCCGGGCTCTCCGACGTACCGGCCTGGTACGCGGCTCGGGCGCAGAGCTACGCCGAGGCGCACGGGCTGGCCCCGATGATCAACGTGCAGCTGCCGTACTCCCTGGTCACCCGGGACATCGAGGCGGAGTTCGTGACGATGGCCCAGACCCTGGGTATGGGCATCACCGCGTTCAGCCCGATCGGCGGCGGCCTCCTCACCGGCAAGTACCGGCGGACCAGCGAGGGACTGACCGGGACCGGCCGGCTGACCACCCCCAACGCCGCGGGTCGGGAGATCAGTCCCAGCGACTGGAAGGTCATCGAGGCCCTGGAGGGCGTGGCCGCCGACCTGGGTCGCAGCATGGCGCAGGTCGCGATCAACTGGGTGGCCACCCAGCCCGCCATCGGTTCGGTGATCATCGGCGCGAGCAGCCCCGAACAGCTCGCCAGCAACTTCGGTGCGCTCGACTTCGACATCCCGGCCGACGCCCGCCGCCAGCTCGAGGAGGCCAGCACCCCGAACGTCGGGCTGCCGTACGGCATGTTCACCCCGCAGTACCAGTCCTGGGTGGTGAGCCCCGGCCTCGGCATCGGCGACAAGCCGGCCGGCTACGCCCCTCCGGTCTTCAACGGCGCCACCCAGCCCACCAGGTAAGACCTCGCGCACAACAATCGCCCCCGCGCGACCCCGCCCCCCTCCCCCTCCCCCCGCCCGCGACCCCGCCCCGCCCCGCCCCCGCCCCGCCCCGCCGATCTTGCACTTACTGTCCCGACATAAGGGGCATCCCACTCATGTCGACAACCGAAAGTGCAAGATCGGCGGGGCGGGGCCGGGGGCGGGACGGCGGCGGGGCGGGGGGCGGGACGGCGAGGGGCGGGGCTACCGCTGGGTTGGTGCGTTGTCCGCCGTCGCAGGGCTTGGTTCCGGCACCGTCTCCCCCTCGTAGAGCGCGACGTACCGGCGGCGCCACTCCTCACCGTCGGTGCCGAGGGCGGCGAGGTTGAGGGTGTTGTGTTCGACGCCCAACGTCTCCGGCAGGGTGCACACCCGCAGCGTTACCGCGTTCGCGTCGGCGATCCGGCGCGGCACGTCGACCGCTGCCCTGAGGTCCACCACGCCGTCGAGCGGGCTGATCGCGACCGCCGCGGTCCGCAGACCGGTCCGCCGGGGCGGATTCGGCAGGCTTCGAGCGATCGTCAGGTACTGGGTGACCGCGGCGAGCGAGTATCCGCGCGACGTGACGCGGTCCCGGAGAACGCGACGCCCGTACAGCACGATGAGCGGTTTCACCGCGTAGGCCGGCGCCTGTCGCGGATTCGGACCGAAGAACGGCGACAGCAACAGCAGATGCCGTACGACGTTGCCCGGCACCTGGGCCAGCCAGGCGGCCAGCACGGCACCCCCGGAGATCCCCACGACGCCGACCTCGTCTCCCAGAGCCGCCGCGACGGCCCAGCCCTGCGCGGCGTAGGTCGTCAGCTCACCGGCCTCGACCCGGTGGTGGGCCCGCCGGTCGACGGTCCCGTGCCGGGGCGCCCGGGGAACCCAGACGTTGTATCCACTGTCGAAGAACTCCTCGGCCAACCCCGCGTACTGCTCGGGCGCGAGGGTGTACCCGTGCAACAGCAGTACGGCCCGTCCGGTACGGGAACCGTGGCTCAGCAAGCGGCTGCGTGACTCCGGCCGGACCTCCGGATCGGCCGTCTCGGCGGCGATGATGGCCGCTGCGGCACGGGTTGCCGTGTCGAAGTCGAGCGGTCGGGCCGGTGCGACCCGTAGCCCACGGCGGCCCACCGGCCAGAGGTAGAGCCCGGCGACCGCCGCCCCGACGAGCGCCAACCCGCCGACGAGAAGCGCGATGATCTCCGGCATGGTCAGATGCTGACAGGGGTCGCGCTCGACGCCGGCTGAGGGGGTGCGCCCGGGTGACCGGGCGCACCCGGTCAGCTATTCCTGGCTGTTCGGCGGCGCGAAGACGACCCGGGAGCGCAACTGCCGGAAGCCGGTCCGCTCCAACTCCGCCAGCACCGTCACCCGGTGCGATTCCACGTCGGCGATGACCTCGCGGGCACCGCCGGCGGCCAGCACCCGGACCGCCTCGGCCAACAGCTCGGGCCGGGCCGCCTCGTCGAGGAGGCCGAGATAGGCGAGCAGGGGGTAGCAGGCGTCTCCGGCCGTGCCGACCAGCCCGACCGGGTTGCCGGCCGTCAGGGCGATACGCCACTCCTCGGTGTTCTCGCCCAACCAGGCCAGCGGGCCGGTGGCGAGGTCGACGCCACCGACCACCCGGGCGATCTCGACGCCGGTCAGCACGTCCGGCTCGGCGACCCTGGCGACCAGGGCCTTGACCTCCGCCACGTCGACGGGGGCGCGGAAGTCGTACCGCCCGGAGGATGCCGGCAGAGGGGTGCCCGTCCAGGAACAGCGGAGCCGCTCCCCCCGCTCGACCAGCCCGGCGAGCCGGGCGGCCTCCATGGGTGCCCGCACCACGGCCAGCACCTCGGGCCGACGCCGCCAGTGCGCCGGCAGTGCGGCGTAGTACAGACCGGGACCGCCCAGTGCCTCGTGGGCGGCGCGCAGCAGCTCGGCGCCCACCTCCGGCTCGGCGTCCAGATCGAACCGGTCCAACCAGGGGGCACCGACGGCGCCCGGCGGAAGGAGCCAGGCGGCCCGGCCCACCAACCGGCCGGCGCGCAGTGCGACCCAGGTGTTCTCGGGACGGTAGCCGCCGCCGGCGATCCCGTCGGCGTACGCGACCTGGCGTAGTTGGGGCAGCGGATCAGGCATGGAGTCGAACAGGTTTTCCTCGCCCGCGACGAGCGGACGGATGACCAGATCAGTCATGGGTCGGACCTCCGGGAAGCGCGCGCCCCGGATCAGATCCGCGCGGACGCCGGAGCGCGGAGGGGGCGCAGAACATCGGACATTGTTCTGACCTCCTTCCCGCTCGACGGCGTGCCCGACGACCCTACGCGGACCGGTCGCCGACTCGCAACGGGTCGTCACAGCGTCGGGTTGGTCTCCGACCCACGCTTGTGGGCACGCTGGTCGTACACGGTGATGCCGGCCAGGATCACCGCCGCGACGGCCGCGACGGCGATCGGCGGGAGCAGCACCATCGGCGGGGCCGCCACGACCAGCGCCACCGCGCCGAAGTACAGCGCCCGACACCGCGGGGCGGACCGGTCCTCCTTCTCCAGGGCGCTCCGCCCGATCAGGAACAGCACCGGGCCGCCGAAGATGATGGCCACCAGAGCCCAGTCGATCGGCGGGTGCGGATCCTCGATGACCTGACCGAAACCGACGGCGGTGCAGATGATGCCACCGACGATCAACAGCAGGCTGTAGCTCGCAAACCGCGACAGCTGGATCCCCTCCCCGCTCGGGGTCGAGGCGTGGCCGGATCTGACGTGGTAGAAGTAGATCCGCCAGAACGAGACGACCGCCACGAACGAGGCGACGAGGGCGATGGTTCCCTCGGTGGTGAAGCCCGGGAAGCTGACCGCCGCGCCGGCCTCGAGCACCACCTCGGCGAGAGCGATCATGAAGAACTGGTTGTACCGCTCGGCGAGATGCTCCTGCGAGACGGTGACCCCTGAGCTGGTGAGCTGTCTGCTGCCCATCCGGGGCAGGGGGTAGGTGGTGGCGGCGCCGATCAGCTCGATGGCGAGAGCGAGGGTCCAGAAGACACCCCGGCCGAGACCACCACTGATGCCGCCACTGATCCAGAGCACGCTGGACGCCAGGTGCCAGGTCAGCACCCGGAGCGCGAACGCCCGGCCCGCGTGGCCGCGCAGGGCGAACGACAGGAACAGCGGTCGACCGACCTGGATGACGACGTAGGTGCAGGCGAACACGACGCCGCGTTGGCCGAAGGCCTGCGGCAGGGTGACCGCCAGCACCAGCGTGCCGAACATCGTCGCCAGCAGGACGACCTGCAGATCGGGGCGCCGGGGATCGTAGGTGCTCGCCAGTAGGGCGTTGAGCGACCAGATCATCCACATCGCCGTGAAGAACAGGACGGTCTGGCCCGCTTCCGACAGCAGTGTGTGCCGGACGATGGTCAGGTCGTCCGCGACCCGCCCGGCGAGGCGGGCCAGCGCGAAGACGTAGACGATGTCGAACAGCAGTTCCAGGACGGTCGCCGAGCGGGGGCTCCTGCTGTCCCCGAGACCACGAAAGAACTCGGTGCGCGTCAGCACGGACGGCGAGACAGCTCAGCCGGCCAGGGCCGCCGGCACGGGCACACCACCGTGGTGACCCTGTTCCGCTGCCATCGTCCCCGAGCCTCCCTCGCCCACCGGCCCCACATGATCCCTATCTGCGTATTTTATCCATCTTTATCGGGTCTCCGTCGCTGATGGCGGATACCGGGTCGGCGGTACGCCGGATCATCTCTGCCGTCACCCCGCGGTACGAGCCCGGGTCGACGGGGAGCAGCCACTGCCTGGCCCGGGTCAGCGGGCCGACGTTGAGCCCCAACTCGTCCAGCACCTCGTCGACGTTGTGCATCGAGAACGGAATGATGTTCGTGCCGCGAGCGTGCCGGCCGTTGGTGCGCTTCGTCATCCAGAACAGCCGGGCGCGCACCTCGTCGCGCATCCGGACCTCGGTCGGCAGCGTGATGCCACCCCGCAGGTACGCGGCCGTCCAGACCGCCGCCATCTCCGCGCTGAGCGGGCTGAAGAACGACGAGTTGTAGCCGGCGAACGTCAACCGCGGTACGCCGATCGGCAGGATCTGCCGGTAGAGCATGAAGTTACCGGCGTCGTCCTGGAGCCGGGCGTGCAACGCGTCGTCGAAGAACGGCACGTGCTGGCGGAAGCCGGTGCCACAGATCACCAGATCGGCGGGGAGCACCGTGCCGTCGGCCAGGCGGGCGGCGGGCCGGCCACCGTCGTCGACCAGCAACTCGGTGATCACCTGATCCCGGTGCACGGCGATGCGGCCGTCGGTGACCCGTTCGAAGAAGCCCTCGGTGACGAGGCTGACCGTGCTGCGGGCGATGTCCTCGAAGCTGCCGTTGGGCACCAGACCCAGCTCGCGCAGCTTGAACTGCCGGGTCGCGACCGAGCCGACGCTGTCGACCATGCGCTGGCGCAGACCGTTCCCCGGGCCGTGCAGGAACCGCTCGAAGCCCCTCAGGTGCAGGTAGCGGAAGAGCGCCTCACCCATCCGGGTGAGCAGCAGGTACTTGTAGTTGACCGCTCCACCGAGCTTGCGGGGCATCTTCCAGAGCAACTGACGAGCCACCACGTGGGTCTGGGCGGCGACCTCGCTCACCGGGACCGCCACGTCGCAGGACGACTTGCCGTACCCGACCACGAGGACGTTCTTACCTCGGGCCGCTTCGATGTCGTGGAACTCCCCCGTTGCCAGCACGCGCCCTCCGGCGGCGGCGAAACTCGCGTGCCCGGCGAAGGACGGGACGAGCGGGTCGGAGAAGATGCCGTTGGCCACGATCAGGTGGTCGTACCGTTCCACGGTCAGCGGGTCCTGCGCGCCCGCCGGCCGCGAGGTGACCAGCCACCCGGTCTCGTCGTTGACCAGCTCGGCCGAGGTGACCTCCGTGGACAGGCGCAGCGCGCTGGCCAGCCCGAACTTCTCCACGTAGCTCTCCAGGTACCGCTGGACCTGCTCTCCCGACGGCCACTGCGGGTAGTCGGCGGGCATCGGCAGGTCGGAGAGGTGGTAGGTGCCCTTGTCGTTCTGGGTGTGCAGGCCGGGGTATCGCCGGGTACGACTCCACACCCCACCGACGTCGGGCGCGCGCTCGAACACGGTGACGTCGAATCCGCTCTGGCGCAGCACCTTCGCGGCGCTCACACCGGCGAATCCGGCACCGACGACGGCAATCCTCATGATCTCCTCCGAAGGACGTACGAACCGTGCCGGCGCTGACCGCCCGCGGTGGTCGCACGCTAGCCAGCAGGCCGGGACTGTCGCTATCCGCTCGACGCGGGCGCTGTCCGCGCTCCGCAGCCGGACCCTTTTCCTGTCGGGTCGACGGCTTTCCGGTCTGGCCCGGGCCGGTCACGCCTTACGGTCAGCGCGACGGGACGCCCGGGAGGTGTCGGATGGATGCGGTGACGGTCCGGACGGACGACGTCGACCGGGCTCGCGCCGAGGTGGGTCGGGTCTTCTGTCCACACCGGCTCACCCCGCAGGCGGGTGTGCACACCGTGCGACTGCGGATGGCGGCTCGCCGGGCGGGCGGGGTGGGCGTCATCGACCTGGACTACGGGCAGGCGGTGCGCATCCAACCGCCCGCGTTGGAGACCTTCTACCTCGTCCAGATCCCCAGCGCCGGCAGCACGATGGTCCGGCACGCCGGTCAGACCGTGACCTCGACCCCGGACGTCGCCTCGGTGCTGTCGCCGTACGACTCCTCGGACATGCGGTGGTCCGAGGGATCGCCCCACCGGATCTTCTACGCCGACCGGCGCGCCGTCGACCGGGAACTCGCCCGCCTGCTGGGCCACCCGGTGGACGAGCCGGTCCGCCTCGACGTCGGCATGGTCATGACCACGCCGACCGCGCAGGCGTGGGCGCGCGGGGTGGCGTTCCTCGCCGACGAGCTGTCCCAGCCGGCCGACGCGTCCCTGTTCGACCACCCGCAGGTAGCCGCCCGTTTCGAACAGGGGCTCATCGGCAAGCTGCTGCTGGCCCATCGGCACAGCCACTCCCACCTGCTGGTCGAGCCGGGCCAGCACGCCCACCCCGGGCGTCTCGTCCGCCGGGCCTGCGCCCTGATCTCCGAACACCACGGGGAGGCGCTGACCGTCGGTGACGTCGCCGAGGCGCTACGGGTGAGCGTACGAACACTTCAGGACTGTTTCCGCCGTGAGTTGCAGACCACCCCGACGGCGTACCTGCGGGCCTGCCGGCTCGACGCGGCGCACCGCACGCTCCGCTCGGCCGCGCCGGGGGCGTCCGTGACCACTGTTGCCCTGCAACACGGCTTCGTGCACCTCGGTCGGTTCGCGACCGAGTATCGGAGCCGCTTCGGTGAGACGCCGTCCACCACCCTGCGTCGGTGACGAGCGATTCAGACCGCCCGGACCACGCAGATCCGGGCGCCCAGGCGTGGACCCGCCTCGTAGATCGTGGAGCCCACGCCGCCGTCGGCGCCGAAGCGTGCTGAACCCGGGACCGCCCGCCCGCTCAGTCCGCCCATCCGAGCCGTCGGGCGGCGGCGCGCCACGCCGTCGCGTCGGGGCGTGGCTCATACCGCACGATCTGTTGGGTCGCGCGCAGCACGGACCGCAGCTCGGCCAGGCCACCGCCGATCACGCCGAGGGTCCGAGCCTGCACCAGGGCGTTGCCCAGGGCGGTCGCCTCGACCGGCCCGGCGAGGACCGGCAGGCCGCAGGCGTCGGCGGTGAGCTGACAGAGCAGGTCGTTGCGGGCGCCGCCGCCGACGACGTGCACCGCGTCGACGTGCCGACCGGAGAGCTGCTGCGCTTGCTGGACGGCGCGCTGGTGCGCCAACGCGAGGCTGTCCAGGATGCACCGGACGGTCGCCGCCGGGTGCTCCGGCACCGGCTCGCCGGTACGCCGACACGTCTCGGCGATGCGGGCGGGCAGGTCACCGGGTGGCAGGAACGTGGGGTCGTCAGGATCCACCACGGACCGGAACGCCGGCTGGTCGGCCGCCTGACGGAGCAGGGCGGGCAGGTCCGTGGTGCCCCAGGTACGCAGTGACTCCTGCAGCGGCCAGAGGCCCATCACGTTACGGAGGTAGCGGAACGTGCCGTCGACGCCGGATTCGTTCGTGAAGTTGGCCCGCCGGCTCGCCTCGGTGAGCACCGGAGCGTCCAGCTCGACGCCGACCAGCGACCAGGTGCCGCAGGAGATGTAGGCGAAGTGCTCACCCACCGCCGGCACTCCCACCACGGCCGAGGCCGTGTCGTGCGATCCCACCGCCACCACCTCCGGCGTTCCGGGCAGATCGAGCGTGGGCAGCACGGGGCCGATCCGGGTTCCCGGCTCGCGCAGTGGCGGGAACATCTCGCCGCGGATCCCCGCGTCGGCCATCAGGTCGGTGGCCCAGGTGCGGCGACGCAGGTCGTACAGCTGGGTGGTGGAGGCGTTGGTTACCTCCGCGCCGATCACACCGGTGAGCCAGTAGGCGATGAGGTCCGGGATCAGCAGCAGCCGGTGCGCGGCCTCCAGCTGAGGCGTTCCGGCGGCGGCGGCGAGCTGGTAGAGGGTGTTGAACGGCAGGTGTTGCAGCCCGGTCGTGGCATACAGCCGCGCCGGGCCGAGCTGCTTCGCCACCCGGTCACCGACGCCCTCGGTACGCCTGTCGCGGTAGTGCACCGGGTTGCCGAGCAGAGCACCGGTGGCGTCGAGCAACCCGTAGTCCACCGCCCAGGTGTCGATGCCGAGACCGGCGACCGGACCGGCGGAGCGCAGCCCCTCCAGGACGCCCCGGTAGAGCGCCAGGACGTCCCAGTGCAGGGTGCCCGCGACCCGCACCGGATCGTTGCGGAACCGGTGCGCCTCGGTCAGCTCCAGCGATTCGGGCCCGACACGAGCGAGCATGACCCGGCCGCTGGACGCGCCCACGTCCACGGCGGCCAGTCGCACGGCCGTCATCAGCGAAGGAAGGCCGCAGCGACCCCGGCGTCCACCGGGATGTGCAGCCCCGTGGTGTGCGACAGCTCGCCGCCGGTGAGCACGAAGACCGCGTTGGCGACGTGCTCGGGCAGCACCTCGCGCTTGAGCAGCGTGCGCTGGGCGTAGAACTCGCCCAGCTTCTCCTCCGGCACGCCGTAGACGGCGGCCCGCTGCGCACCCCAGCCCCCGGCGAAGATGCCGGAGCCGCGGACCACCCCGTCCGGGTTGACACCGTTGACCCGGATGCCGTGGCCGCCCAGTTCGGCGGCGAGCAGGCGGACCTGGTGCGCCTGGTCGGCCTTGGCCGCGCCGTACGCCACGTTGTTCGGGCCGGCGAACAGCGAGTTCTTGCTGGAGATGTAGACGATGTCCCCGCCCATCCCCTGCGCCAGCAGCACCCGTGCGGCCTCCCGCGAGACGAGGAAGGAGCCCTTGGCCATCACGTCGTGCTGGACGTCCCAGTCCGCCTCGGTCGTCTCGAGCAGCGACCTGGACAGCGAGAGCCCGGCATTGTTCACGACCAGGTCCACTCCGCCGAAGGCGAGCACCGCGTCGCGCAGGGCGTTCGCGACGGCCGTACCGTCGCTGACATCGACGGCGACGGCGACCGCCACGTCGGTGCCGCCGATCTCCGTGGCGACGGTGCCGGCCGCCTCGGCGTCGCGGTCGGCGACCACGACGCACGCGCCCTCCGCGGCGAGCCGGTGGGCGATGGCCCGGCCGATGCCGGAGCCGCCGCCGGTGACGAACGCGATCCGCGTGGCGAGGGCCTTCGGCTTCGGCATCCGCTGAAGTTTCGCCTCCTCCAACGCCCAGTACTCGATCCGAAACTTCTCGGCCTCGTCGATCGGCGCGTAGCGCGACACCGACTCCGCACCGCGCATCACGTTGATGGCGTTGACGTAGAACTCGCCGGCGACCCGGGCGGTCTGCTTGGTGGCACCGAAACTGAACATGCCCACGCCCGGCAGCAGCACGACCGCAGGGTCGGCACCACGCATCGCGGGGCTGTCCGGACCGGCGTGCCGCTCGTAGTACGCGCGGTAGTCGTCACGGTAGGCCGCGTGCAGCTCGCTGAGGCGGGTGAGCACGGCCTCGACGGGGGCGGTGGGCGGCAGGTCGAGCACCATCGGACGGACCTTGGTACGCAGGAAGTGGTCCGGGCAGGAGGTGCCGAGGGCGGCGAGTGCGGTGTGCTTCTCCCGCGCGACGAAGTCGAGCACCACGTCACTGTCATCGAAGTGGCCCACCTGCGGCCGGTCGGTGGACGCCAGACCCCGCAGCACCGGGAACAGCGCCGCCGCCCGACGCCGACGTTCGTCCGGTGGCAGCGGCTCGTAGCCGGCGATGACCGGGCCGAGCGGTTCCGCCTGGCCCCGCTCGTCGAGGAACGCCTGGGCGTCCCGGATCATCTCCAGCGAGTTGCGTTCGCACTCGTCGCTGGTCGCGCCCCAGGCCGTGATGCCGTGCCCGCCGAGGATCACACCGATCGCGCGTGGGTTGGCTCGCGCCGCCGCGGCGATGTCGAGGCCGAGTTGGAAACCGGGTCGTCGCCAGGGAATCCACAGCACCCGGTCGCCGAAGATCTCCTTGGTCAGCTCCGGCCCGTCCTCGGCGGTGGCGATCGCGATTCCGGCGTCGGGGTGCAGGTGGTCGACATGGGCGGCGTCGACGAGGCCGTGCATGGCGGTGTCGATGGACGGCGCGGCACCGCCTCGGCCGTGCAGGCAGTAGTCGAACGCGGCGACCATCTCGTCCTCCCGCTCCACGCCGGGGTAGACGTCGGCGAGGGCGCGCAGTCGGTCCAGCCGTAGCGCGGCCAACCCGGACGCGGTGAGCGTGCCGAGGTCACCGCCGGAGCCCTTGACCCAGAGCAGCTCGACCGGACCGCCGGTGGCCGGGTCGGTGGCCGCACCCTTGGCCGAGGTGTTGCCCCCGGCGTAGTTCGTGGTGGTCGGGTCAGCGCCGAGCCGGTTGCTGCGCGCGATCAGCGCCTGAACCTCGGATTGCATGGTCCTCACGTCCTCAGTCTGCGAATCTGTGTGGCGATCAGGCACCCCAGCCGGCCTGTTGGCCGCCAGCGCGTTCGGCGCGGATCCGCTCGAAGTAGCCGGAGCGGGCGTACGCGGCCATCGGGTCCGGATCGAGGCCCACCTCCGCGCGCAGGTCGGCGAGCAGCGGTCGGACGTCGGTGTTGTACGCGTCCATCAGCACGCCGTTGGCGGCGAGCACGTCGCCGCTTCGCTGTGCGGCGGCCAGCGCGTCCGCGTCGACGAGGAGCGCCTTCGCCGTGGCCTCCTGCACGTTGAGCACCGAGCGGATGATGGCGGGGATCTTCGCCTCGATGTTGTGGCACTGGTCGAGCATGAAGGCGATGCCGGCCTCCGGCGCCAGCGCGTCACCGCGGACGATCTCGTACATGATCCGGAACAGCTGGAACGGGTCCGCCGAACCGACCATCAGGTCGTCGTCGGCGTAGAAGCGTGAGTTGAAGTCGAACGCCCCGAGCTTGCCGGCGCGCAGCAGGAACGCGACGATGAACTCGATGTTCGTACCGGGAGCGTGGTGCCCGGTGTCGATGACCACCTGCGCCTTCGGCCCCAGTTCCAGGCAGTGCGCGTACGCGGTGCCCCAGTCCGGCACGTCGGTGCTGTAGAACGCCGGCTCGAACAGCTTGTACTCCAGCAGCAGCCGCTGGTCGTCGCCGAGCCGGTCGTACGTCTCGCGCAGCGCCGCCGCGAGCCGGTCCTGCCGGGCGCGGATGTCGTCCTGGCCCGGGTAGTTGGTGCCGTCGGAGAACCAGAGCTTCAGGTCGCGGGAACCGGTGCGGTCCATGATGTCCACACACTCGAGCAGGTGGTCGACGGCCTTGCGGCGTACCCCCGGATCCGGGTTGGTGACGCTGCCCAGCTTGTAGTCGTTGTCCTGAAAGACGTTGGCGTTGATCGCGCCCAGGGCGACACCCCGCTCCGCCGCGTACGCGGCCAGCTCGGTGTAGTCGTCGACCCGGTCCCACGGGATGTGCAGCGCCACGGTGGGTGCGATGCCGGTGAGCTGGTGCACGACCGCTGCGTCGGCGACCTTCTCGTACGGGTCACGCGGCACCCCCTCCTGCGGGAAGACCTTGAACCGGGTCCCAGAGTTGGCGTACGCCCAGGATGGCGTCTCGATCCGCTGGGACCGCAGGGCCTGCCTGACCCGTTCGAGGGTCTGCGTGTCGGGCAGCGTCATGGTGTCTCTCCCGTCGGCTCCCCGGTCGGTGCGCGGCGTGCGCCGGCACCGACCGGAAGGGCGCTCAGAACTGGAACTGGTCGATGTTGTTCTTGTCGAACACGGTGGGCGGGCCGAGGATGACCACCCCGTCCTTGGCGACGGTGAACTCGCCGAGCTTGCCGGCCTTGAACGTGTCACCCTCGGCGCCGGTGATCTGCCCGGAGGCCAGGGCCGCACCGGCGTACGCGGCGAGGTAGCCGAGGTCGGCCGGGCTCCACAGGGCGAACGCGTCGACGGTGCCGTCCTTGACGTACTGGCGCATCTGGTTCGGCGTGCCCAGGCCGGTCAGCTTGACCTTGCCCTTGTACTGCGACCCGCTGAGGTAGCGGGCGGCGGCGGCGACACCGACGGTGGTGGGCGAGATGATGCCCTTGAGGTTCGGGTACGACTGCAGCAGGCCCTGGGTCTCCTGGAAGGACTTCTGGTCGTCGTCGTTGCCGTACGCCACGGTGACCAGTTTGATCTTGCTGTACTCGGGCTTCGCCAGTTCGGTCTTCATCAACGCGATCCAGGCGTTCTGGTTGGTCGCGTTGGCGGTGGCCGAGAGGATCGCGATCTCGCCGGCACCACCGATCTGCTCCGAGATGAGCTTGACCTGGTTCTCGGCGATGCCCTCGGCGGTGACCTGGTTGACGAAGACCTGGCGGCACTCCGGCTTGGTGTCCGAGTCGAAGGTGACGATCTTCGCGCCAGCCGCCTTCGCCTGGTTCAGCGCCCCGCAGATCGCGTTCGGGTCGTTGGCCGAGGTGACGATCACGTCCATGCCCTGTTGGGACAGGGTGTTGATGTAGCTGACCTGGGACGAGGCGCTGGCCTCGGAGGGACCGACCTCCTTGAACTCACCCTTGATCTCGGTGACCGCGTCCTTTCCGCCGTTGTCCGAGACCGTGAAGTACGGGTTGTTGAGCTGCTTCGGCAGGAAGGCGATCTTGAGTCCTTCCCGGAGAGCGGCGTTGGGATTGGCGGCGCCGCTGGCCTGGTTGCCGGCACCGGCGTCGTTGTCGGTGTCGTCCCGGGTGGTGCCGCCACAGGCCGTGGCGCTGAGCAGCAGTGCGACGAGAGTGAGGCTGGTGGCCCCGACGCGGAGCCCTCTGCGGTACGCGGACATCGTCATCCTTCCGGGGGTGGTTGGTGCGCGGGGGAACGTCACGACCCGGCGGGCTGCCGATGTCGTCGACGGTGCAGCCGGGCGCGGACGTCCGCGACGGCGTTGGGCAGTACGACGGATGCGATGAGCAGAGTGCCGGTGACGATCGTCAGCGCGTTGGCGTCGACGTCGGCTAGTTGCAGCGCGTTGCGCAGGACTCCGAGGAGCAGGACACCGGCCAGCACACCGAGCAGACCACCCCGGCCCCCGAAGATCGACACACCGCCGAGCAGGACAGCGGTCACCACGGTCAGCTCCAGGCCGGTGGCGTTGTCGCCGCGGGCGCTGGCGTAGCGCAGGGTCCAGAAGATGCCGACCAGCCCACAGACGGCACCCGAGACCACGAAGAGCCAGAACTTCGTCCGGGCGACCGAGACGCCGGTGAACGTGGCGGCCTGGTCGTTGTTGCCCATGGCGTAGAGCGCTCGGCCGGCCGGTGTGGCGTGCAGCACGACCGCGAACACCACCGCGAGCAGCAGCAGCGGCACGATCACGACCGGAACGGAGGTGCCGGGGATGTTGCGCACCATGGCGGCCGTCCAGTCGGCGGGGAAGTCAGCGACGGCCTGGTCGCCGAGCACGACGAAGGACAGGCCGCGGTAGAGGGCGAGCGTGCCGATGGTGACCGCCAGCGACGGCAGGCCGAAGCCGGTGACGAAGAGGCCGTTCACCGCGCCGAGCACGGCGCCGAGCAGCACCACGAGGACGCAGATCAGCTCCAGGGACAGCCCGCTGGAGAGCCAGAGCTGGCCCATCAGGGTGCTACTCAGGCCCACCATGCTGGCGACTGAGAGGTCGATCTCGCCGGTGATCACGATCAGGGTCATCGGTAGCGCGATGAGCGCCAGCGGCACCAGATCGAGCAGCAGGAACTGGGCGTTGCGGCCGGTGGCGAAATTCTCCACGGTCAGGCCGGCGAGCAGCACGACCACCACGAGAGCGGCGACGATCACCGCGTCCCAGGACCCGAGCAGCCCGCGCAGGCTGGCGATGCGGCCCGCGCCGGGCTCGGCCTCGGCGGTGGGCGGTGCCGCGTACAGGCTGTCATGCGCCATGGGCGCTTCTCCCTCGGAGCCGGGCCGCCACCCGCAGGGCCAGGAGCCGGTCCAACCCGATGGCGGCAAGGATGAGTGCGCCGACCACTGCCTGCTGCCAGAACGGGTCGATGCGCAGAACGGCGAGCGAGCTGCCGATCGTGGTCAGCAGCACGGCGCCGAGCGCCGCGCCGTACGCGCTGCCGCTGCCGCCGAAGATCGCCACTCCGCCGACCACGGCAGCGGCGACGACCTGGAGCTCCAGCCCGGTCCCGGCGGCCGCGTCCAGGGTGCCGAACCGGGCCGCGTACAGAACGCCGGCGAGGCCGGCGAGGGCGCCGTTGGTCACGAAGACGGCGAAGACCCGCCGGCGCACCGGGATGCCGGAGAGGCGCGCGGCGGCGGGTTCGGAACCGATCGCGTAGAGCTCCCGGCCGCTCCGGTAGGACCGCAGGTAGAAACCGATGACGGCCACGACGCCCACTGCGACGAGGAAGAGCACGGGTACGCCGAGCACCGTCTGGTTGCCCAGCCGCAGGAACGACTGTGGCATGTCGGCGGCGTTGATCTGCCGCCCGGACGCCCAGTAGTAGTCGACGCCCCGGAAGGCGTAGAGGGTGCCGAGGGTGATGACCAGGGCGGGCACCCGGGCCACCGCGATCAGGCCGCCGTTGACGGCCCCGCACAGCGCGCCCAACGCGATGCCCAGCACGAGCGCCACCGGCCACGGGGTGCCGGGCGCGGAGACGAACAGCGTGCCGGTGGCGAAGGCGACCAGGCCCAGGATCGAGCCGACGGAGAGGTCGACGTTGCGGGTGACGATGACCAGGGTCTGGCCGACCGCCAGGATCACCAGGATCGCGCAGCCCAGCAGGAGGTCCTTGACGCTCTGGCCACTCAGGAACCGGTCGTTGCGCAGGGTCGTGACCAGTACCAGCAGACCGAGCGCGATCAGCAGGCTCAGCTCGCGTACGGCCAGCAGCCGCTCGGTGAGGCCACGGCGCCGCCGGCCGGGGTCGGTCGGGGCGTGCCCGGCGGTCTGGACGGGCGCTTCGACGTCGGTGGGGCTCACGCGACTGCTCCTTGACCGGTGGCGGCGAACATGATCGAGGTTTCGTCCGCCTCGGCCCGGGACAGCTCGCGGACCAGCCGCCCCTCGTGCATGACGAGAACCCGGTCGGCCATGCCGAGCACCTCGGGCAGTTCACTGCTGATCATCACGATGGCCAGACCTTCGCCGGCCAACTCGGAGAGCAGGCGGTGCACCTCGGCCTTGGTCCCGACGTCGATGCCACGGGTGGGTTCGTCGACGATCAGGACCCGTGGTTCGGTGGCCAGCCACTTGGCGAGTACGACCTTCTGCTGGTTGCCTCCGGAGAGGGTCGCCACGGGTGCCCCGAGCCGGGCGCCCTTCACCTGTAGCCGCCGTGTCCAGCGGTGGGCCTCGGACCGCTCGGCGCCACCGAGCAGGAGACCCAGCCGACTCAGTGCCCGACGGCGGGCCAGGGTGGCGTTGCGTTCCACCGACAGCTCCATCACCAGGCCCTGCTGTCGACGGTCCTCGGGGACCAGCGCCATGCCAGCGGCGATCGCCCGGCCTGGGTTCCCGGCCGGTACGGTCCGGCCGGCCACCAGCACCGCACCCGTGTCGTAGCGGTCGACGCCGAACACGGCGCGGGCGACCTCGCTGCGCCCGGCCCCGACCAGCCCGGCGAGGGCCACGATCTCCCCACCCCGGACGCGGAACGACACGTCGGCGAAGACCCCGTTCCGGGTCAGCCCACGGACCTCGAGCAAGGTGTCCCGCAACTCGGCGTCCTGCTTCGGGTAGAGCGACGAGACGTCCCGACCGACCATGCGCCGCACCACCTCGTCGACGGTGAGGTCGGTGGCGGCGTCGCTGGAGACCCAGGCACCGTCACGGAGCACGGTGATGCGGTGGCACAGGTCGAACACCTCGTCGAACCGGTGCGAGATGAACAGCACCGCGGCCCCGCGCTCGCAGAGCGACCGGGTGACCGCGAACAGGCGCTCGACCTCCACACCGGACAGCGCGGCGGTGGGCTCGTCCATGACCAGGACCCGGGCATCGAAGGAGATCGCCTTGGCGATCTCCACGAGTTGCTGGTCGGCGATGGAGAGCCCGCGAGCGGGGCGGGTCGGGTCGATCCGGACGCCCAGCCGGTGAAAGAGTGTCGCCGCGTCACGGTTCATCGCCGCGGTGTCGATGCGGCGTAGACCGCGAAGCGGTTGGCGGCCCATGAAGATGTTCTCCGCCACCGACAGGTCCGGGAAGAGCGTCGGCTCCTGGTAGATGACGGCGATGCCGGCGGCCCGGGCGTCGCCGGGGCCGCGTAGGCGCAGCGGCTGCCCGTCGAGGGTCATCTCGCCGGAGTCCGGGTCGTGCGCGCCGGCCAGAATCTTCACCAGTGTGGACTTGCCGGCTCCGTTCTCACCGACCAGGGCGTGCGCCTCGCCGGAGTGCAGCGCCAGGTGCACCCCGCGCAGCGCGGCGACGGCCCCGAAGGACTTCGTCACGCCGTCGAGTACCAGCAGCGGAGCGCGGTCCGTGTCCGGTGCTTCGGCGGTCATGCGACCCCTTCCTGAATCGTTTCATGCATCGACATGGACCGTAGGGTCGGGCCTTCGAGAGCGTCAAGGGTTTCACTGTCATTTCTTCGTTGTTGCCACACCGAGGCGAATAGATGAAACGTTTTAGCCGCTATAGACTGCCGGGCGGACCCGGTCGGCGCGGGCCCCGACCACCGCACCAGGCATTGAGGGAGTCATGGCAACGGCGAACATCAAGGAGGTCGCCCGGCACGCCGGCGTCTCCCTCGGCACCGTGAGCAACGTGCTCAACCGGCCCGACACGGTCGCCCCCGCCACCCGCCAACGGGTGCTCGACGCCATCACCACCCTCGGTTACGTCCGCAACGACTCCGCGCGTCAACTACGCGCCGGGCACAGTCGCACCGTCGCCATCGTGGTGCTGGACGTGGCCAACCCGTTCTTCACCGACGTCGTGCGGGGTGCCGAGCAGGTGATCGAGGAAGCCGGCGCCATGCTCGTCGTCTGCAACAGTGGCGAGGACAGCGCCCGGGAGCGCCGCCACCTCGAGTTGCTGGAGGAGCAGCGGGTCCGGGGCGTCCTCATCACCCCGGTCGGCCACGGCCCTCAGCCCAACCTGGACAAGCTCGTCGACCGAGGCATCCCGGTGGTGCTGGTGGACCGGGGCACGGGCCGCGCGAACCGCTGCTCGGTGGCGGTCGACGACGTCCTCGGTGGCCGACTCGCCATGGACCACCTGCTGGACCAGGGCCACCAGCGCATCGCCTACCTCGGTGGCCCGGTCTCCATCGCCCAGGTCGCCGACCGGCACGCCGGAGCCGCCGCAGCGCTGAAGGAACGCGGCGGCACCGCCGAACTCCGGGTGGCGGTCACCAGCAACCTGACCGTCGCCGCCGGCCGACGTGCCGCCGAGGAACTGCTGGCCCTACCGGCCCGGCAGCGCCCCACCGCCGTGTTCTGCGCGAACGACCTGCTCGCGCTCGGCGTACTCCAGGAACTGACCGCGCGTGGGCTGCGGGTGCCGGCCGACGTGGCCATCGTCGGCTACGACGACATCGAGTTCGCCGACGCGGCGGCGGTGCCGCTGTCGTCGGTACGCCAGCCCCGCGACCAGCTCGGCCGCACCGCGGCGGAGCTACTGCTCGACGAGGCCGATTCCGGCGACACGCACCGGCACCGGCACGTGGTGTTCCAGCCCGAGCTGGTCGTCCGCCGATCCAGCGACCAGCCCCGACGCTGATTCACGAATCCGCAGGCTCGGCCCGCCGGGTCAGGCCGCCGGGCCGGGCATCGCCCAGACGTCGGCGATCGACGGGTCGTAGCCGGTGCCGGTGTCCTGGTACCGCACCCGCACGACGCCGTCCCGGGTGGCGTCCGGCAGGTTGACGACGAACTGGTAGCTGACCGTGCCGGCGCCGCCCGCCGTGCGCTGCCACGAGCGGGTGTGCGCCACCACCCCGTCCACGACCACCTGGTAGTCCTTGAGCTGAGGCCCGTCGTACGTCTCGACCTGGCGCAGCGCGAACGGTTCACCGGGCCGGACGGCGAGATCGAACTCGAACCAACCGCCCGGGCGGGTCACGTCGGTGTACCGGCGGGTCAGCCCGGCCTCGGTGCTGGTGGCCGAGTAGGTGGAGGCGGTGAGGCGGTGCGCCTGCTCGGACGCCGCAACGCCGAGGTCGACGTGGTCGGAGGCGCCCGTCGGTGGGACGACCGCGAAGGAGTAGGAACCGGACCCGATCTCGTACACGGCGACCGCGCCGTCCATCCGCACGAACCGCACCCCGTCGGCCTGCTCCGCCGGCCGCCCGCCCTCGGTGACCGCCTCGCGTCCGGGCGCCGGGAAGCGCACCGTCGCCGTGGTGTTCGGCGGCACTGTGACGCGCAGCCGCATGTCGCCGCGCGCGTCGAGGTCCCAGTCGCTGCCGATCGTCCCGTACGCCGAGCGGTACGACGCCGTGGCCGAGGTGAGGTTGCCGCCCGGTTGCGGGGCGAACGTGACGTGCGCGTATCCCGGGTTGGCGGCGTCGGGCTGGATGCCGGCCACCGTCCGGTACATCCAGTCGCCGACGGCGCCGTACGCGTAGTGGTTGAAGGAGTTCATCCCCACGTCGCCGAAGCTGCCGTCGGGTCTGATCGAGTCCCAGCGCTCCCAGATCGTGGTCGCGCCCCTGGCGATCTCGTAACCCCAGGACGGGTAGGTGTCGTTGAGCAGCAGCCGGTAGGCGACGTCGAGGTGCCCGGTGGCGGTCAGCGCCGGCAGCAGGTCCGGGGTGCCGAGGAAACCGGTGGAGAGGTGCCAGTCGTGCCGTTGCACGTTGGCGACCAGCCGGTCGGCGGCCCTGCTCCGCAGCGGGTCGGTCAGCAGGCCCATACCGATGGCCAGCACGTAGCCGGTCTGGCTGTCGCCCTGCACGGTTCCATCGGCCGCGACGTAGGTGTTGACGAACGCCTGGGCGATGGTCCTGGACAGCGCCGCGTAGCGGGTCGCGTCGGCGTCGCGCCCGATGGCGGCGGCCAACTCCCCCAGCAGCCGGATGCTGTACGCGTAGTAGGCGGTGCCGACCACCCCGGCCGGTGTCGGATCGTCGAGGTTGAGCCAGTCGAGGTACGGGCCGGCGTTGGTCCGCAGATTGCCCGAGCTGGTGCTCTCCAGCCAGGACGCGTACCGCACCATCGACGCGTAGTGCTCCTCGATCACCCGGGTGTCGCCGTAGCGCTGCCACAGCGCGTACGGCACCGTGATCCCGGCGTCCGCCCAGCCCGTCGCGCCGTCCCCGCAGCAGGCGCGCGGCGCGACGTCGGGGTACGCGCCGTTGGCCGACTGCGCGTCGCGCAGGTCCTGCAACCACTTGGTGAGGAACGTCAGGCTGTCCATGTTGAACGTCGCGGTGTCGGCGAAGACGTTGATGTCGCCGGTCCAGCCGAGCCGCTCGTCGCGGGCCGGGGTGTCGGTCGGGATCGACAGGAAGTTGCCGCGCTGCCCCCAGGTGATGTTGCTGTGCAGCCGGTTCACCATGGCGTTGGAGGTCTGGAACTCGCTGGTCAGCTCCCCGTCGGTGTGCATCACCAGACCCGTGACCGAGGACAGGTCGGGGGTGCCCGGATAGCCGGTCAGCTCGACGTAGCGGAAGCCGTGGAAGGTGAAGGTCGGCTCGTAGACCTCGGCACCACCGCCGCGCAGGGTGTAGAGGTCGGTGGCTCGGGCCGACCGCAGGTTGGCGGTGTACGCGGTGCCGTTCGGGTTGAGCACCTCGGCGTGCCGGATCCGGACCGTCGTACCGGCCGGACCGTTGACCCTCAGCCGCACCTTGCCAACCATGTTCTGGCCGAGGTCGAAGATCCAGGTGCCGGGGGTGGGCTGGGTCAGCACCCGGGCCGGCAACTCCTGCGTGACCCGCACCGGCGGGTCGACCTGGGCGACGATCTTGTCGGTGGCGTCGACGGCGTCGACGGTGGCGGGCTTCCAGCCGGAGTCGTTGAACCCGGGCTGGTTCCAGCCGGCCGGCAACCGCCGCGCGTCGTAGGTCTCACCGTGGATCAGGTCGCTCTGCAGGAACGGCCCCGCCGTGGCGCGCCACGAACCGTCGGTGTTGACAGTCGCGCTGCGACCGTCGGTGTAGTCGATGCGCAGTTGCGCGCTCAGGTGCGGCCGGGAGCCGTAGTTGTCGGTGCCGAACCAGGCGATGCTGCCCGCGTACCAACCATCGCCCAGCAGGGCGCCGAGGGCGTTGTCGCCCGGGCGGAGCTGGCCGGTCACGTCGTACGTCTGGTACTGCACCCGCTTGTGGTAGTCGGTCCAGCCGGGTGCCAGCTCGTGGTCGCCGACCCGCTGGCCGTTGAGGGAGAGCTGGTAGACACCGAGCGCGGTGGCGTAGATCCGGGCCCGGGCGACCGTACCGTCGACCCGGAAGCCTCGGCGCAGCAGCGGGTTCGCGTCCAGCGCGACGAGCATGGCCTCGGTGTCGCCGCCGACCCGCAGCCCGGCCGCGGTGGCCGTGCCGGCCCCGAACGGGTTCACCCCGTCGGTGAGCGGAGCCGCGAAGAGCGTCTGGCCGCCGCTGGTCACCGAAAAGTTGGAGAAGACGCCGGACTCCAGCCCGTTGGTCCGCAGGCCGACCGAGCCGGACTGGTGCGCGGTGCTGGTGGTGACGTCGACCTGGGTGCCGTCGACCCAGGTCGTGATGGTGTTCCCGGCCGCCGTGATGCGCAGGGTGTGCGGCGTCGTCAGCCTGTCGGCCGGTACGACACCGCCGAGCGGCACCTCCTTGAGCACGGTCCAGGCGCCGTTGACCCGGGCGTGTGGGCGCAGCTTGGCGCTGCCGCCGGTGATGGAGAACTGCCACATGTACGCGTTGCCCGCGCCCCGGGCACGCAGGAAGATCCCAGCCGCGTCGCGTTCCAGCCGGACCGTCGTCTGCACTGTGTAGTCGGCCCAGGATTCGGTGGGCGAGGGCAGCCCGATCCAGTCGGCCTGCCAGCCCGCACCACCCTGCACGCCGGTTTCCCAGAACGTCGGCGTGCTCCACCCGGAGGCGTTGCCGGAGGTGTCCCAGACCTGGACCTGCCAGGCGTAGCGGGTCCATGGCCGTAGTGCCGGCCCGGCGTACGGGACGAGGGTGCTCTGCCGCGACCGGACCCGGCCGCTGTCCCAGACGTCGGGGGCGCCGAGGCGGTCCGCGCTGGTGGCGACACGTACCTGGTAGGACTCCTGGACGACGCCCCGGGTGGTGGCGTCGATCCGCCAGCCGAGGCGGGGTCGCGCCACGTCCAGGCCGATCGGCGCGGTGGCCCGTTCGGCGGTCAGGTCGGTCGCCGTCAACGCCGCGGCGGCCGTCGCGGCGGTCGCCGAGTGCGGTGCCACCATCGGTGTCAGGCCAAGTAGCAGCACGAGAAGTGCGGAAAGTGTGGTGTGACGCCGCGACGTGTGCATCATTCCTGGCCCTCATCCTTCTCTGCGCGGTGTGGCGGCAGGGGTCGGCCTCCGGGTTAATGAATCGTTTCAGGTAGGCTACGCGCTCGTTGTGGTCAAGTGAAGACGTTGACGGCGGTGAATCCGATCCCGCCGGACGCGTGATGATCGGCGGCCGACGTCAGCGGTGGAAACTGTTATCCCGGTGCGACCGGTCAGTCTCCTGAGGGGAGGCTGTAGCGGATCTTCCGCCAGTTCCACGACGGTAGCGGTACGACCACACGAGGAGTCGAGACGATGCGCGGAACCGGTCCGGATGGAGTCGTCACACCAGGGGTCACCCGAGGCGCCCACGCGGAACCCCGGGGCGGTCTGCTCGCCCGCCTTCCGATCGGTGCGCAGCGTCTGCTGTGGCCGCTCCTCGTGGCCGCCGTGGTCGCCGTACTGGTGACCGGTGTGATCGTCGTGGTGCAGCCCACCGGGCCGACGCCCGCCCCGGCGGCGACGCAGGCGCTCGACGCGCCGCCGCCAACGAGCCCGCAGCCCGGCGCACCCAGCGCGACCACACCCGCCGCCGCGACGAGTCCGGCGGTAGCGAGCCCGACGCCGACGCCGACCGCGAAGCCGACAACGGGACGTCCGGTCGCCCCGGCGGCCCCGGCGGCGACCTCGAAGCGCAAGGGCGTCGGCGTGTGGACCTTCGACGGCGTCAACCAGGCGCTGGCCAGCTCCGGGGCGAGTTGGTACTACACCTGGGACGTGGCCCACTCGGGCGTCACCAGCCCGAAGGACACCGAGTTCGTCCCGATGATCTGGGGGGCGAAGAGCGTCACCGCCACCAACCTGCAACAGGCCAGGAAGAACGGCCGCCACCTGCTCGGGTTCAACGAGCCGGACCTGAAGGGTCAGGCGGAGATGACCGTCGAGCAGGCGTTGGACCTGTGGCCGCAGTTGCAGGCCACCGGCCTTCCGTTGGGTAGCCCGGCGGTGGCCTGGGGCGGCGACCGGCCGGGCGAGTGGCTCGACCGGTTCATGGCCGGGGTGAAGCAGCGCGGCTACCGCGTCGACTTCATCGCCCTGCACTGGTACGGCGGCGACTTCACCACCGCCAACGCGGTCAACCAGCTCAGGTCGTACCTCCAGGCCGTGCACGACCGGTACGAGCTGCCGATCTGGCTCACCGAGTTCGCCCTGATCGACTTCTCCAACGGCGTCCGCTTCCCCACCCAGGCGCAGCAGGCCGCGTTCCTCACCGCGGCGACCCGGATGCTGGGGGGCCTGTCCTGGCTACAGCGGTACGCGTGGTTCGGCCTGCCCGCCACGGACAAGGATCAGACCGGCCTGTTCCGTACCGGCAGCACCGCGACCGCCGTCGGCCGCGCCTACCAGGCGGCGCGCTGACCTACAGCACGTCGACGTGGTCCCGCCAGGAGTGCTGCGGCTCGTACCCCAGCACCCGGCGGGCCTTGTCGATGCTGAGCAGTGTCTCGTGCTCACCCAGCTCCTTGCGGATCTCGACGCCCGGGTGGACCTCGGCCATCAGGCTGGCGCTGGACCTGCTCATGACGGTGTCGGCGTTGGCGATGACGAAGACGTCGGCACCGGGCTGGTCGTACGCGAGGGCGCGCTCGACCGCCTGGGCCCCGTCGCGGGCATCGATGTAGCCCCACAGGTTCCACCGGCGCAGCTGCGGGTCGGCGTCGAACGAGGGGAACGGCGCGTAGTCCTCGACGTCCATGACGTTGGAGAAGCGCAACCCCACCATGACCAGCTCCGGGTCCCACCGGCAGAAGTGCCGGGCCATCTCCTCCTCGAGGGCCTTGTTCAACGAGTACGTCGACTCGGGCCGTGGCGCGTACTCCTCGTCGACCGGCGCGTACGGCGGCGGGGTGTCGAACGGCAGCCCGAGCACCGTCTCGCTCGACGCCCACACGACCCGCTTGATTCCGGCCGCCCGGGCCGCGGCGAACACGTTGTACGTGGCGGCGGAATTGTTCGCGAAGGTGGCCGCGTTCGACATCAGCCCGGGAGCCGGAACCGCCGCCAGGTGCACGACCGCGTCGACGCCACCCGCGTGCTCGTCGACGCCCCCGGTGAACGCCTCCACCACCTGCCCGTAGTCGGTCAGGTCGGCCAGCAGGAACTCGCCGTCCACGTCGCGTGGGTCGCGGCCGCCGGCGCGGTCCACCGCCAGCACGTCGACGCCGACCGCGCGCAGGTGGGCGACAACGGCACGGCCGAGCTTGCCGGTGGCGCCGGTGACGACGACACGCCTGGGCAGTGTGGATTCGCTCATGACCACATCTTCGTCGGGGGCGAACGGGGATCCACACGCGGGTACGGCGTTACCCCTAGCATGATCGACATGGACATCACGATTCACACGTGCTCCCTGCCGCACATCGATCCGGACGCCTCCCTGGCCTTCTACCGCGACGCCCTCGGCTTCGAGGTCCGTAGCGACGTCGGTCAGGGCACGATGCGTTGGATCACGGTCGGACCCGCCGACCAACCCGGCACGTCCATCCTCCTGGCACCGCCGGCCGCGGACCCCGGGGCCACCGAGGACGAGCGCCGCACCATCACCGAGATGATGGCCAAGGGCACCTACGGCTGGATCCTGCTGGCCACCCGGGACCTCGACACCACATTTGAGAAGGTGCAGGCCGGCGACGCCGAGGTCGTCCAGGAGCCGACCGAGCAGCCGTACGGCATCCGCGACTGCGCCTTCCGCGATCCCGCCGGCAACCTGGTCCGCATCCAAGAGCTTCGCTGAGCCGTCCGGTCCTCGATCTGCGCCGTTCGGGACAGCTGACGAGACCGGTCAGGATTCAAGAAGCGCCGGTCGCCCGGCCGCGAATAGCGTGATCGCCATGACATCCATCGCTTCCGTCACCCTCGACGTGGCCGACCCCGCGGCCGCCCAGCGCTTCTACACCGCCGCCTTCGGTCTGGACAAGCAGATCCGCCTGCGGGCCTCGGACGCACCGACGAGCGGCTTCCGTGGGTTCACGCTGGCGCTCACGGTGTCCCAGCCGGCCACCGTCAACGGCCTCATCGGCACCGCCCTGGACGCCGGTGCCACGTCGCTGAAGCCTGCCGCGAAGTCGCTCTGGGGCTACGGCGGTGTCGTGCAGGCCCCGGACGGGACGATCTGGAAGATCGCGACCTCGGCGAAGAAGGACAGCGGCCCGGCTACCCGGCAGATCGACGAGATCGTGCTCCTGCTCGGAGTCGCGGACGTGGCTGCGAGCAAGCGGTTCTACGTCGAGCGCGGCCTTGCCGTGGCGAGGAGCTTCGGCCGCATGTACGTCGAGTTCGTTGCCGGGTCCAGCCCCGTGAAGCTGGCGCTGTACCGACGTCGTGCCCTCGCCAAGGACGTCGGCGTCGCCCCCGACGGCACCGGGTCGCATCGACTCACGATCGGCGGCGACGGCGGGCATTTCACCGACCCGGACGGGTTCGCCTGGGAAGCCTCATCGCTGGCGACCGCGAAGTGACCGGAGGAAGCATGACGGAAGTTCCGCCGCGTGGGCTCGAGCAGAGGCTTCGGGACACTCGCGCCAGACTGGAGAGCGACATCGACCTCTGGGTCGCGACGGCGGGCTCCCCCGGGGGCGTACACCTCATACCGCTCTCGTTCCTCTGGGACGGGACCGCGTTCCTCGTCTCAACGCCGCGCGCCTCGATCACCGGCCGCAACCTGGTGGCGGACGGTCGGGTGCGACTCAGCCTCGGGCCGACGCGCGACGTCGTCATCGTCGACGGCACCGCCGAGCCGGTGGACATCGCCGACCTCGGCCCGGAGACGGGTGATGCGTTCGCGACGAAGACGGGCTTCGACCCGAGTGGCCTCGACGAGCCTTACCAGTACTTTCTGATCCGACCGCAGCGCATCCAGGCCTGGCGGGAGGCGAACGAGCTGAAGGGCCGCGTCCTCATGCGTGACGGCCGCTGGCTCGGCTGACCGCGCGATGTACCTGTAGCACCATGATCGGGGCGGGCGGGTGCGTAACGTGCAGGGGTAAACGTTGTCGCGACGAGGAGACTTCATGTCCAAGCCACCGCTTCCCGAGGCCGCGGTCGCCATGCTCCAGAAGCCGAACCCCGCCGTCATGACCACCCTTCGCAATGGTGGCCAGCCGGTGTCCGCCGCCACCTGGTACCTGTGGGAGGACGGCCGGATCCTGGTGAACATGGACGAGAGCCGCCGCCGGCTGGAGCACGTCCGCAACGACCCCCGGGTGTCTCTCACCGTGCTCGACGAGGCTGGCTGGTACACCCACGTCAGCATCATCGGGCACGTCACCGAGCTGCGCCCCGACGAGGGTCTGGCGGACATCGACCGGCTGTCGAAGCACTACACGGGCAACGCGTACCCACGCCGGGAACGGGCCCGGGTCAGTGCCCTGATCGAGATCGACCGCTGGCACGGTTGGGGCGCGCAGAAGGACAACAACCAGGTCGGCTGACCGTCACCGTCCGCCCTGTCGCCTCGACGGCTGCCCTCGGGGCGACAGGGCACCGGCCGTCAGGGCGTCAGGGCGGTGGCGGACCGGGCGCCGACGCGGGTCACCAGGTAGCCGAAGGCCGCCGCGGTGAAGAACATGACGATGCCGTAGACGGCGCCCGGGATCGCCATCTGGGTGCTGTTCAGCAGCGCCGGGCTGAGCGCGATCGTGATGGCCAGGGTGCTGTTGTGGATGCCGATCTCGAAACCGGCGGCCGTCGCGGCGCTCCGGTCGACACCGGCGAGGCGCGGCACCCCGTACCCGATGGCGAGGCTGAGCAGGTTGAACGCGAGCACGGCCAGGCCGACCGAGACGAAGTAGTCGGCGATGTTCTCCCGCTCACCGAGCACCGCGCCGGCGATCACCGCGACGAGTACGACGACGGAGAGGATCCGGACCGGGCGGTTCAGCCGCTCGGCCAGGTGCGGCATCCGCGCCCGGACGAGCATGCCGATCGCGACCGGTACGAGGACGATGGCGAAGACCTGGAGCACCTTGTCGAACTGTAGGCCGATGCTCCTGCCGTCGGGCAGGAAGTACGCCGCGGACAGGTTGACCAGGATCGGCAGGGTGAACACGGCGAGCACCGAGTTGATGGCGGTCAGGGTGATGTTCAGGGCCACGTGCCCGCCGAACAGGTGGCTGTAGAGGTTGGCCGTGGTGCCGCCCGGCGAGGCGGCCAGCAGCATCATGCCGACGGCCAGCTCGGGTGCCAGGTCGAACGCGAGGACGAGGCAGAAGCAGAGGGCCGGCAGCACCAGCACCTGGCACACCAGGGCGATGACGGCGGCGCGTGGATGCTGGGCCACCCGGCGGAAGTCCGCCATGGTCAGTCCGAGACCCAGACCGAGCATGATGATGCCGAGGGCGATGGGCAGGCCGATCAGAGTCAGGGCGGAGTCCATGGCACAACATCGTTACCACCGGGTAACGCCGCAACAATCCCCCATGTGGCTGGACGCCCTTGACCCCGGACGGTGACCGGCTTAACTTCATCAATCAGATAAGTCTCTTTACTAATTCTGTCTCATGCCTCGTGGGAGTGTGCCGATGCGACCATTCCGCCACCGCCGTCTCACCGCCGTGGTCACCCTGGCGGCCCTGCTGTTCACGGCCGCCCCGCCCAGCGCGGCCAGCGCGGGCGACAACCAGCAGCGCCGCACCGGTTACCACCGGGTCGGCTACTTCACCCAGTGGGGCATCTACGGCCGGGCCTTCCCGGTCAAGAAGCTCGAAACCTCCGGGGCGGCGAGCCGCCTCACCCATCTCAACTACGCCTTCGGCAACGTCAGCGAGGACGGCCGCTGCTACGTGGACGGTGGGCCCGGCGAGGGCGACGCCTGGGCCGACTACCAGCGTCCCGTCCCGGCCGAGGAGAGCGTCGACGGCGTCGCGGACGCACCGGGCCAGGCGCTCAACGGCAACTTCGGCCAGCTCGCCAAGCTCAAGGCCAAGCACCCCAAACTGAAGGTGCTGATCTCGCTGGGCGGCTGGAGCTGGTCGACGTACTTCTCGAACGCGGCCCGCACGGACTCCTCCCGCAAGGCCTTCGTCACGTCCTGCATCGATCTCTACCTCAAGGGAAACCTGCCGGGCACTGCCCCGGGTACCGCAGCCGGCGTCTTCGACGGCATCGACCTCGACTGGGAGTGGCCCAACTGGGCGGGTGAGCCCGGCAACGTCATCCGCCCGGAGGACCGGGAGAACTTCACCAAACTGCTCGCCGAGTTCCGCCGGCAGCTCGACGCGTACGGTCGCACGACCCGCGCGCACCACCCACTGACCGCGTTCCTGCCGGCCAGCCCGGCCACCATGGACGCCGGCTACGAGGGCCGCAAGATCTTCAAGTACCTGGACTTCGCCACCGTGCAGGGCTACGACTTCCACGGCGGCTGGGATGCGCGGGCCAACCAGCAGTCGGCGCTGCGCGTTCCGGCGGGTGCCCCGGACAACCCGGACTTCTCCGTCGAGGTCGCCGTCGACGGGTGGATCGCCCGTGGCGCGCCGCGGGACAAGCTCGTGCTCGGCATCCCCTACTACGGTCGCGGCTGGACCGGCATCACCGGCGGCGGCAACGGCCTGTTCCAGCCGGCCACCGGGCCCGCGCCGGCCACCTTCGAGGCCGGCTACGAGGACTACAAGAAGCTGAAGACCCTGACCGGTAACGGCTACACGGTGCACCGCGACCTGCGCGCCGGGCACGCCTGGTTGTTCGACGGTACGACGTTGTGGACGTACGACGATCCGGCGGTCGTGTTGCAGAAGACGCTCTACATCCGCCGGGCCGGCCTGGCCGGCGCCATGATCTGGTCGCTCGACGGCGACGACGACAACGCCACGCTGACCAAGACGATCGGCCTCGGCCTGACCACCTGGTAGCCGTACCTGCGTCACCCGGCCCGTCGCCGGCCGACCTCTCGGCCGGCGGCGGGCCGTTCACCGCTGTGCGGGTGTCACCGCGCGCACCGCGGCCTCGATGAGCGCTGTCACCTGGTCCATGTCCCGAGCCCGGTGCACGTCCACCTCGGCCGACCATCCGTCGGGCCGGGTGAGTCTCACCGTCACATCGTCGCGGCGGTGGGTCAGCCAGCCGGCGATCGCCTGCACCAGCACCATGGCGGTGCCCGCATCGCTGGCCGCCACCTGGAGGACGTCCGTGGTGTCCGCCGACGTCCCGTCGGGGGACGTCGTGGTCACCCCCTCCCGCAGCCGATCCTCAGCGCGCAGCCAGGACGCCAGCGAACGCCGAGCATCGGCGGACGGAAAATCCGGATGGACCGAGAGCGTGATCATCTCCGGCACGTCTCCTCCTCCCAGACGACGACAAGCCCACGCCACCATCCTGCCAGTCCGCGTCGGAACCGGCACGCCGAGTAGTCGTCAATATCGATCAACCCTTGACCGTCGTATCGGCGGTTCATAGGCTCCGGCCACTGCGAAGTTGTTCCCGAGAAGGGAAACACGACTCATGGCCCCACCGACACGTCCATTCCGGATGGTCCCCGCCAGGCGGCTGGCAGGTGCCGCGACGATCGCCCTCCTGCTCGGCATGGTCCCCCTGCTCGGCGGCACAACGGCCGCGAGCGCCGCCCCGCCCACCCGGTGCAGCGACGACCCGGCCGCCCGGTTGGGTACGGTGCCCACTCCGGAGAACGTGCTCGGCTTCCCGCTCGGCGTCGGGCAGGAGCGGGTCGTCACCAACGACGAGGTCCGGACCTATCTCGGGGCGGTCGACCGCGCCTCCAACCGGGTCGTCACCGGCGTGATGACCACCAGCGTGCTCGGCCAGCCGTTGCCGTACGCGGTGGTGTCCAACGAACGCCACGTGCGGCCCGCCGCGCTACGCGAGATCGCCGACGACATCCGGGACCTGCGCGATCCGCGCCGGACCAGCGCGCGAACGGCCGCTCGGACGGCGAAGGACAGCCCGGCCATCGTCTGGGTCACCGCGAACGTGCACGGCGGCGAGAAGAGCGGCGCCGACGCGGCGCTCAAGACGTTGTACGAGTTGGCGGCGGGCCTGTCCTGCGCTGTCGCCCAGCGCAACGACAACCTGGTCACCATCATCGTCCCCACCCAGAACCCGGACGGCCGCGACGCGACCCGCCGGCAGAACGAGTTCGGCTTCGACCTGAACCGGGACTGGTTCGCCCGCACCCAGCAGGAGACCGACGGCAAGCTCGAACTGCTGCGCCGCTACCCGGCGCAGGTGTTCATCGACGCACACGAGATGGGCGGCCGGCAGTACTTCTTCCCGCCCAACGCCGACCCGATCCACCACGAGATCGCCGGTGAGGCGGTGGACTGGATCAACCGCATCGGCGAGGCCAACAAGGCGGGCTTCGGCTTCAACGGGGCCTGCGACGAGACCGTCACCACCGAGTGCTACTTCAACTACGACACGTACGACATGTTCTTCATGGGCTACGGCGACACGGTGCCGACCACCGGCTTCGGTGCGGCCGGCATGACGTACGAGAAGGGCAGCGCGTCGGCCGTGGCCGACCGGGTCCAGCAGCAGTTCCACACCCAGTGGTCGACGCTCGGCTGGGCTGCCGCGAACAAACGCGAGGTGCTCGACGGCTACTTCGACATCTGGACCGACGCGCTCGCCCAGGGCAGGGCGGGCACGCTCGAACCGAACGAGGTGGTGCAGCCCACCAACGAGGTCCAGTTCCCGGTGCCGGACCTCACCATCCGCTCGTACTTCCTGCTGCCCGACCGGCAGCTCGCCGACGTCCGCCAACTCGTCGAGCGGCTGCGCCGGATGGACGTCGAGGTGTACGAGGTGCAGAAGCCGACCCGGGTGCCCACCGCGCGGGTCTTCGGTGGGCGCAGCGCCACCAACGTGACGGTGCCCAAGGGCGCGTACTGGATCCCGATGGACCAACCGCAGAAGCACTGGATCCAGGCCATCATGGGCGAGGACCCCTACGTCCCGTTCCCGTACTTCTACGACGTGTCGTCCTGGAGCAACCCGCTGCTGATGGGCATCAACACCATCTACACCGGAGACACCGTCCGGCCGAGGGCCGAACTGGTACGCAAGGTCTCCGGCGGTCGCACCGGTGCGGCCTGGCCCTGGGGCTCGTACACGTACCCGCTCGACTCGGCCGCCGCCGCGGAGTTCACCTTCAGCCTGCTCGGCCGGGGCGTACCCCTGGTCCGTGACCTCACGACCAGCACTGTCGCCATCCCGGCGGCCAGGGTGAACCGGACCGTGGACGGGCTGGCCGAATCCCTCGGGGTCAGCCTCACCCCGGGCGGTCGGCCCTCCGGCACCCGCCTCGATCTACCCGACGTGGGGCTGTTCCAGGGCACCGGCATCTCCACCACCTCCGGCTCGCACGGCGAGGCCCGCTACGTGCTCGGCAAGCGGTGGGGCCTCGACCTCACACCGGTCACCACTGCCGACATCAACGACAACACCGAGGCGTTCACCGGGCGTACCGTGCTGCTGGTGCCGGACGGCAGCAGCGCCAGCGGCGGCCTGACCGCCGCCGGGCAGGCCAACCTGCGCGACTGGATCAGCCAGGGTCACACCTACCTCGGGCTGCGCAACGAGGGCACCCGGGTGGCCCGGGCCGCCGGGCTCACCTCGACCACGGAGAAGGCCAAGCCGGCGGACTACCTGGTGATCGGCTCGCACCTGCGTGTCGACGTCGACCAGGCCAGCCCGGTGGCGCTGGGTCGCCCGGCGGAGGACTTCGAGTTCAACAACAGCGACCCGATCCTCACCCCGAGCACCACCGGGACGAACGTGCTCACCTACCCGACGGGCGATACCTTCTGGGCCAACGGTTTCACCGTCGGGGCGGAGACGCTGAAGGGCACCGCAGCCGTCGTCGACGAGCCGACCGGCGCCGGTCGGGCGGTGCTGTTCGCGTTCAATCCGCTCTTCCGCGCGTACAACGAAAATGGCCTGCACCTGGTCGCCAACGCGCTGCTCTACCCGACGACCGCCGCGCCCGACGCCCGGCGTCCGGCCGGCGTCGACGCGGCGCGCGCCAGCGCCGCCGCCGCGCCGGTACCGCCGGACCTGGGCGGCGGCTGGCGGCCGATCACCATCCAGGTGGCGGCCGGCGACCTGGCCCGCACCCGGGCGGTCGTCGAACGCTTCACCGCCGACGCGCAGGCGTCCGAGAAGAACGGCTCGGCGTACGTCGTGATCCCGAACCCGCAGGGACTCCAGGTGGACGAACACCCGTTCGCGAGGGATCTGGTACGCGCGTTGAACGCCGCCAAGGTGCCACTGCGGTCCGTGGTCGGCTGACCAACCCGCACAGCGAAGCGCCCGTCCCCCTCGAATGGGGGCGGGCGCTTCGGCGCGTTCGGGGATCGGCTACGACCGCCCGGCGACCTCGGTCGCCCTGCTCCGACCCGCGGCCGAACGATGGCGGCAAACTCGTCGGTGGCCCGCCACACGTTGTGGCTGGCTGCCGCGACGACCGCCCGCTTGCCCCGGGGCCTGGGGTGAAGGAGGGGTTTGGGGCCTTTGGAATTTGATGTCGTTGACGAATCAGGCAGCAGTGCGATCGGGTGATTCGTTTGGGACATCAGCTCCATAGCGACTGAGAGGGTGGTTCGGGAGCGTGGGTCCGATGTGCAAGAGCGACCTCCGGCCGCGACTGCGACTGCGACTGCGTCATGATCGGCCACCTCTCCCCCGCCTGTTGTCCGGTCCCGCAGCACACCGTCCACGATCATCGACCTTCGGCCCCTCGGGTCGGCTAGCGGACACCCACCGGGCCGGATCACGACAGCGCCCCGGCACCCGTCGGCGCAGGCTGGCCGGGATCTGTGCCGACCGGCGGCACCCGGAGGAGGCTCGCGGCCCATGGGTGTAACCCGCGCACGGACGGCGGTGCTCGCCGGCGGTCTCGCGCTACTGCTGATGGCCACCACCGTCGGGTGCAGACGGTCACGTCCGTCGCCGACGCCGTCCAGCGGCACGGCGACGGTCGGCCTGACCGTCAGCGCCGGGCAACCGTCGTACCGGGTGGGTGAGCAGATCAGTCTGCGGCTGAAGCTGGTCAACAACCGCGACGCCGAGTGCCAACTCAGTCGGGTGCCGGACGGGGCGGTGACGGTCATGTCGTTGACCCGCGACGGCACGGCGGTGGCGCCCGCGGTCGGCGGCGCCGCCTACTACCGGGACTTCACCGCGTACCTGGTCGAGAACCTGGTACGGGTGCCGCCGCGTGGGTCGGTGGAGCTGACGCTGGGCAGCGACCCGCAGAGCCCGGCCGGCCCGGCGCTGACCACCTCCGCCCCGGACGGGCGGGGCGGGGCCGACGTCACCTGGTGGCCGGTCGACCAGCCGGGGGCGTACCGGCTGGTGCTGGGCTACCTGCGAGCGCCGCTGCGCGGTGTGCCGGCGGACGCCTGCGCCGCGACGGCCGAGCAGGGCGCTGTCGCGTTCGAGGTGAGAGGCGGGTGACCGGGTTGCGCGTGATCCGGACGGGTCTGGTTCTGGCAGGCGTGCTGGTGCTCGTCGCCCCCCAGGCGGCGTCCGCCGTGGTCAGCGTCAACAGCGACCTGCAAGCGGAGTACGCGGGCTGCGTCGGACAGATCCGCGGCTCCGGCAACGGCGCGGTGCTCGACGAACTGGAACGCTCCGGCAAGCAGATCAAGGTGCGCAGACCCATCTTCGGCTCGGAGAGCAGCACCACGACGTACGTCCCGGGCAGTGATGTGCAGATCAACTGGGTGCCGGAGAACGACGGGCGGGCGCTGCCGGAGGAGGGAGCGGGCTTCACCGAGGACCAGTGCGCCACCCTGGTCCACGAGATGAACCACGCCCTCGATGAGGTGAACGACACCGACCGGGGGCAGTTCTGCACGCAGGGCGGTCAACAGGCGAGCACCGTGGACCCCGCCGAGGTGCACGCGGTGCTGGCGGAGAACGCGTACCGCAAGGCCGTGGGGGTGCCGCTGCGCACGACGTACAGCGGTCAGAAGCTGCCGTCGAACGGCAAGGACTGCGACCAGCCCAAGCCCCGACCCCCCGGTGGCGGTGGCTGTTCGATCTCGGTGATCGGCAAGGGTTACCGCTGCGCGAACAGCAACGGCGACCCGCACCTGCTCACCTACGACGGTCTGCGGTACGACTTCCAGGCCGCCGGCGAGTTCGTGCTGACCCGCTCGACTACCGACGACTTCGAGGTCCAGGTACGACAGACGATGTTCCCGGCCAGCTCGGTGGTGGCCGTCAACTCGGCCGTCGCGGTTCGGGTGGCCGGCGACCGGGTCGGCGTGTACGTCACACCCGACGGCCCGGCGGTCCGGGTGAACGGCGCCGCGCCGGTGTCCGCGCCCGACAGGGTGAAGCTTCCGCGCGGTGGCACCGTCACCACCTGGGGAGACGGCACTGTGACAGTGGAGTGGCCGGACGCCGCCCGATTGACCGCGCAGCCGATCGGGGTGTGGGGGCTGAGCGTGAGCGTCGGCGCGCCCACCGCCCGGGCCGGCACGCTGGAGGGCCTGCTCGGCGACCATGACGGTGACCCCGGCGACGACCTGACAGTGCGCAACGGGAAGCGGATGGCGCAGCCGCCCACGTTCGAGGCGCTGTACCCCGGCTTCGCCGACAGTTGGCGCGTCGAGGCGCAACGGTCGCTGTTCGACTACGAGCCGGGGCAGAACACCGGCACGTTCACCGACCGGCGCTTCCCGGACCGACTGCTCACCGTCGGGGACCTGCCCAACCGGGCCACCGCCGAACTCGTCTGCCGGCGGGCCGGTGTCACCGATCCGCAGATCCTCGCCGACTGTGTGCTCGACGTCGGCCTCACCGGGCAGGTGGCGTTCGCCGAGGACGCCGCCCGCGCGCAGCGCGAGGCACCCGCTGCCGGCGACGTCGACCTGGCGGTGACCCGGGCCGGCGCCACGGCCGCGATGAAGGTACCGGGCCGGGCCGGTCAGAAGATCTTCGTGGAGGTGCCCGCCGCCACCGTGCCGGATCGCTGCGGGGTGTTGTTGCTGCTCGACCCGCAGGGCCGTCAGCTGGCGACCGGCTGCGTCATCTCCGGCGTCGGCTTCATCGACACGACCACCTTGACCGCCACCGGCGACCATCAGGTGGTGCTCGACCCGTGGGATGCCAACCTCGGTCGAGCGACGGTACGGGTCGTTGCGGTGACCGACGAGGAGAAGACGCTCACATTGGACGGGCCGCCGGTCCGGGCGACGCTCGCCCAACCGGGCGCGGTCAGCCGCCTGTCCTTCGACGGCCGCGCCGGCCAGAAGGTCTTCCTCCAGGTCACCGACGCCACACTGCCGGACCGGTGCAACCTGCTGCGCCTGCGCGACCCGGCCGGTGAACAGGTGGCCAGCGGCTGCGTGATCGGCGGCCAGGGGCATGTCGACGGGTTCGTCCTGCCGGCCGCCGGCCGGTACGTGCTGGAGGTCGACGGGACCTCCACCGACACCGGCTCGGCGGACGTGCGGTTGCGCGACGCCAGCGACGAGCAGCGGGACACCGTCGCTGATGGACGGGCGACCACCCTGTCGGTCAGCCGGCCCGGTGCGGTGAGCCGCCTGCGGTTTCCCGTCGACAGCGGTAAGCGCCTCATCGTCGAGGTGAGCGCCGCGAGCCTTCCCGACCGGTGCGCGATTCTGACCGTCACCGGCCCGGGCGGCGAGGCGGTGGGCAGTGGTTGCGTCATCGGCGGTGTCGGGCGCTTCGAGATGGGCCCGCTGCCCACCGGCGGCACGTACGCCCTGGTGCTGGACCCATGGGCGGACGAGACCGGGTCGGCCACGGTCACCGTCCGCCAGGTCGGTTGACCGGACGGCCGGCTGACCCGACGAACGGGCCAGCCGGCCGTGGCGTCAGCCGGTGGCGCAGATGGTGCCGTTGAGGGTGAACGCCGTGGGCAGGACGTTCGGCCCGCCGTACGCGCCGACGAAGCCGGCGCTCACGGTGCCGCCGGCGGCGATCTGCCGGTTGTCGGTGGTGGGCGTGACCCGCACCGCGGTGCCGACCTGCTCCCAGGTGGCGCTCCAACCACTGCTCACCTGCTGCCAGCCGGTGGGCCAGGTCCAGGTGAGCGTCCAGCCGTTGATCGGGCGGGACCCGTTGTTGATGATCTCGACGCCGCCGATGTAACCGTTGCCCCAGTCGTTGTTGGCGCTGAAGCGGACGGTGCACGTACTGGCGGCGGGGCTGCCGGTGGCGAAGGTGAGCGGCGGTGAGGCCCAGGAGACCCGTCCGGCGGTGTCGCGGGCCAGCACGTTGACGGTGTACCTGCTGCCCGGCACGAGGTTGCCGACAGTGAACGAGGTGGACGACGTCTCGCCGAGCTGCTCGCTGACCGCGCCGTTCTGCCGGTACACCTCGTACTTGGCGATCGGGCTGCCGCCCGGGGTGGACGCCGGCCAGGTGATCGTCGCGGCGCGGTCGGTGACGCCGCTCGCGGTCGGCTGTCCCGGTGCCGCCGGCCGTCCGGCGGTCGCGCCTGCCGGGCGCAGCACGAGCGTGGTCAACGAGTACGCGGGCAGCGTCCGGCTGGTCGCCGAGCCGGACTGGTTGGTGACGATGCCGGTGGCGCCGTTGGTGAGGGTGGACACCGTCGGCGCGACGGCCGACGGGGTGAACCCGGCGTAGTCGATGGTGACCGGGTGGTCGTTGTCCGGGTCCTTGTTCACCAGCAGCACGGCGAGATCTCCGTTGCTCCGGCGGACGGCGTGGGCGGTCACCAGGGGCTCGTCGGTGCCGGCGCGAACGAACTGGTCGCCGGTCTTCGCGAAGAGCGTCATCATGCTCAGCCCGTGGTACGGCGCGAACGGTGTGTTCAGCGGCGGTTGGCAGACCGAGCCGTCCGCGGTGCAGGCCCCGCTGGAGAGCATCCCGAAGTCGCCGTAGTCGGTCTGACCGGCCACCTGCGTCACGGTGCCCATGCCGTTGTGCACGTTCCACCAGTGGGCGGTGAAGACGCCGTTCTCCAGCAGACCGCTGTAGACGTCGGCGAGGAACAGCGCGGCCGGTTGGGTGTTGCGGCCGGCGTCGACGTTCAGCTCGGTGAAGCTGATGCCGATGCGGTCGGCGTTCGGGCCGGCGTACCGGGCGAGCTGCTGCCGCAGCAGGTAGGTGGCGTCGGGAAGGTGGTTGACGCGGGCCAGCGACTCGGCCGCGGTGCCGCCCGGGTACCAGTGCACGTCCACGAAGTCGATCTTCGGGCCGGCGATGGAGAGCACCGTCTGGTTCCACGGGCCCGGGTCGCTGCCGGCGGTGATCCCGTCCGGCCAGTTGCCCGGCATGGTCAGCACCGCTCCGACCTTGATGCTCGGGTCGACCGCCTTCATCGCGTCGGCGTACTCGACGACCAGCCTCGCGTACTGTGTCGCGCTCTTGTCGGGGTGGTCGTCAGCCTCCCACGCGGACCCGTAGTGGCCGTTGCCGTAGTTCTCGTTGCCGACGGTCCAGTAACGCGCGTCGTAGCCCTTGGTCACGTTGGCGTACCGCACCCAGTCGGCGGCCTCGGCGGGCGTACCGGTGCCATAGTTCGCGATGATCATCGGCTGTGCGCCGACGCGCCGGACCGCCGCCATGAAGGTGTCGAAGTCGGTCCCCGGCGCGACGTAGCCGCCGGGCGCGGTGTGGTCCTTCCAGTGGTAGATGTCGGCGTACGAGCCGCCGGGGTAGCGCATCATCTGCACGCCGGCATCTCTGAGCAGGTCCGACGTCTCCGTGGTGCCGAGGTTCGTGTCCCAGATGGCGTGGTTGACACCGAGAGCGGTGTCCGGCACGGTCGCCAGGCCCGCGCGGGTGTTGACGGTCACGGTGACCGGGTCGGCCGCCGCGCTGGCGGTTGGTGGGTTGACGCCGGCGAGCGCACTCGCGGCGAGCAGCAGGCCCGCCAGGAGTGCTGCTCGGGTCTTCGGTTCACGCATGGGCGGGGTTCCTTCACGCGGATGAGCGCTCCGGCCGGTCGGGGTGCGACGCGGGAGGGGGCAACTCGTGGACGGCAGGCTCTGGTTGGTCCATCGTTTGTGTCACCGTCCCCCGGAGATCACATCTGGATCCCGGCTGCCCAGTGGACGGGCGTCAGCCCCGCGCGTGGCTTTCATCGACGTACCACAATTGCACTGTCGGCACGACAATCTCAAGGTGCGTCAGACGTCGTCCTCGCCGCGCCCTGAACGACGCCCACGGACATTCACGGCGGCCAGCAGAGTGACGACCGCGGCGGCCAGTTGCAGCACGCCGACGAGCAGATCGACCACGCCGGACATGGCGGTAGCGTCTGGCAGATGGGTCATGAGACGGCCTCCGGGTTCGTGCCCACCGTCCGCTTCCTGCGGAAGGCCCTCCCCCGGGCTCAGCGGTGACCGCTTGAGCGCCGCCCTCATTGTGGCATCCACTCTCCACCGAGCGGAAGACGCGAACGCTCGACAGGAGATCGGTAGACGTCATACGTTACAGCTTGACGAACGGCATGTTATCGCTCACAGTCGATGCGAGGCGATCAGTGTCCGCGGCTCACCGGGAGACCCCTCGCTGGTCTGTCCTCAGTGGTCAGGGCGTCCCCGGGCAGGTGGACGTCGCATCAGGATCTGTCCGCAGCCGCCGGTGACGCGCGGCGGACGTCGCGCGCCTGGGGACCGCCCAGGCACCGTCGTCGACCGCCTGCGCCGGACCGCCGTGCTGCCGCCGGTCCCCGACTCACGACAAGAGGAACCGCCGATGAGATCAAGGATCGCACTGCTGGCCGCCGCGCTGGCGACGGCCCTGGCGACGGTGACGGCCGTGGTCACGGTCGCCACCCCGGCGTCGGCCGCGACGCTCACCCAGGTGACCAACTTCGGCACCAACCCGACGAACCTTCAGATGCACCTGTACGTGCCGGATCGCGTCGCGGCTCAGCCGGCCCTGCTCCTCGCCCTGCACTACTGCACCGGCAGCGGCCCGGCGCTGCACAGCGGCTTCGGGCTGAGCACCCTCGCCAACCGCTACGGCTTCATCGTGATCTATCCGTCGGTGACCCGGAGCAGCAAGTGTTGGGACGTCTCGTCACCGCAGGCCCTGCGGCGCGACGGCGGCAGCGACCCGGTGGGCCTCAAGTCCATGGTCGACCACGTCCGGAGCCGCTACCCGGTCGATGCCGGCCGGATCGGTGTGGGTGGGTTCTCCTCCGGCGCGATGATGACCAACGTCATGGTCGGCCTCTACCCGGACCTGTTCCACGCCGGGTTCAGCTCCTCCGGGGTCCCATTCGGCTGCTTCGCCACCACCAACGGCGCGGAGTGGAACAGCGAGTGCTCCGGCGGACGCATCGTCAGGACCGGGCAGCAGTGGGGTGACCTGGTCCGCAACGCCTACCCCGGTTACTCCGGCAAGCGTCCCCGGTTCCAGATCTGGCACGGCACCACGGACACCACGCTGAGCTACGTCAACTTCGGCGAGCAGATCAAGCAGTGGACCAACGTGCTGGGAGTGTCGCAGACCCCCAGCTTCACCGACTCCCCGCAGACCAGCGCCACCCGTACCCGTTACGGGGGCACCGGCGGCACGGCGCCCGTCGAGGCGATCAGCTTCCAGGGGTACGGCCACTCCATCCCGTTCGACGCCGCGCAGGCCGTCCGGTTCCTCGGCTTCGACACGACGAGCCCCACCACCCCGCCACCCGGCGGCACGTCGGCACCGCTGCGCAACACCGGTGCCAACCGCTGCCTCGACGTCCCGTCGCGGTCGCAGACCAACGGCACCCAGCTGACGTTGTGGGACTGCAACGGCGGCGCCAACCAGCAGTGGACATCGACCGCCGCGAAACAACTCCAGGTGTACGGCACGAAGTGCCTGGACGCGGAGGGCGCGGGGACCTCGCCGGGCACCCGGGTGATCATCTGGGACTGCAACGGCGGCACCAACCAGCAGTGGAACGTCAACACCGATGGCACGGTGACCGGCGTGCAGTCCGCGCTGTGCCTGACGCCCAATGCCGCCGGCACCGCCAACGGCACCCCGGCGGTGCTGTCGAGCTGCAACGGCACGAACAGCCAGCGGTGGACCCGAAGCTGACGCGGTGACCGACGGCGGCGTACCCGTCGGTTGCTCGTGCGGGTGTGCGTCCCGCTGCTCGGGCCCGGACTCCGAACAGCGGGACGCGACCCGGCGGCCAGGGCTGGGCCGACGGTCGCCGTCAGGGCGGCCCAGGTGCGGGCCCCTGCCCTGCGGGTTCGCTGGGCAGGTGAGCGGGCCGGTTGTCGTCGCACGACTGTCCCGGCTGCTGCGGTGCCCTGGAATCCCGGTGGCCGTTCATACCTCGGCCGCGTGGCGCGCGGGTCGCCCAGTGGTGGTCTCGGGCCGTCTCGCGCCGGCCACGTGCCACCCGCCCCACGCCACGATCGTCGTCCTGCATGCCTCGGGCCAATGGCGACAGCTCCGTCACAGCGGCCCGAGGTCGGTCGAGGGTCGACGACTGTCCGTCACGTTAGCGCTAACAGTGAGCGATTGTCCATAGACAACAGTCTTCGTTTGCTGCTCCGGACGGTCGCGGGCACACCGACGACGGTCGTGCGCGCGGGCGGAATAGCCTTGCGGCATGCGGGGACGATTCGGCGCGGCCAGACGGTGGTACGGGGAGCACCGGCGGTTGGTCCGTCGCACCGTCCTCGCGTTCGCGGTGGGGGCGGTGGCGCTGACCGGGGGCACGGTGGCCAGCGTGTCGTGGATCCGCGACACCGCGGAGGGCCACCTCTACGGTGAGGCCGAGGTGCCGGACGCGCCGGTCGCCCTGGTCCTGGGCACCAAAGTGGACGCGGACGGCACGCCCTCACCCGTCCTCACCGCCCGGTTGGAGATCGCGCGGCGGCTGTTCGACGCCGGCAAGGTGCGGGCCATCCTCGTCTCGGGCGACAACATGAACGCCGACTACAACGAGCCCGCCGCGATGCGGGACTGGCTGGTGCAGCGGGGTGTACCAGCGCACAAGGTGGTGCCGGACTACGCCGGCTTCGACACGTACGACTCGTGCGCGCGCGCTGAGCGGATCTTCGGGGTGCGGCGAGCCACGGTGGTGACCCAGACCTTCCATCTTCCGCGCGCCGTGGCGCTGTGCCGGCGCCTCGGCATCGACGCCAACGGCGTGGGCGACGACAGCGCGAAGCGGTACGCCCAGACGTGGTGGTTCAGTTCGTCCCGGGAGAACGGCGCCTGCCTGAAAGCCGCGCTGGATCTGCTCTCCGGTCGGGATCCGGCGCACCTCGGCCGCCGGGAGACGGGCGTCGACGACGCTCTACGCGACGACTGACGTCAGCACCTAACGCGTTCGCGCCGACCGTGCCGCTCAGCGAGGCGGACCGGCGCTGTCGCGGACGATGAGTTCGGTGGCGAGTTCGACCCGGGGGCTCTCGGTCCTCTCGCCGCCAGCGAGGCGCAGCACGGTCCGCGCGGCCAGCATGCCCATCTCGGCCAGGGGTTGCCGGACGGTGGTCAGCGGTGGCGAGCACCAGCGCACCTCCGGCAGATCGTCGAAGCCGACCACGCTGACGTCGTCGGGCACCCGCAGACCCCGTTTGCGGACTGCCTCGTACACACCGAGTGCCATCTGATCGCTGGAGGCGCAGATGGCGGTGGGCGGGTCCGGCAGGGCCAGTAGTTGCGTACCCGCGGTGAAGCCGGCCTCGTGGTAGAAGTTGCCGGGGCGGATCAGGGCGTCGTCGATGGGGATCCCGGCGGCGCCGAGGGCGGCCCGGTAGCCGTCCATCCGGGCCCGGCTGCACATCAGGTGCGGCGGGCCGGCGATGAAGCCGATGCGGCGGTGGCCGAGGCTGATCAGGTACTGGTTGGCGCTGAGGCTGCCCGCCCAGTTGGTGGCGCCGATGGTGGGTGACTCCTGCGGGTCGACCCCGGCCGGGTCGATGATGACGACCGGCAGGTGGAGCCGGCGCAGTTCGGCCTGCAACGGTGGGTTCACCATCGAGGTCACGAAGATGATTCCCTCGGTGGAGCGTGTACGCATGTTGTCGAGCCACTGCTTGGCCGAGGAGATGCGCCAGTGGATGGCCGACACGACGGTGCCCACGCCGCTGGTCTGGCCGACGTCCTCCACCCCACGGATGATCTCCACGGCCCACGGACTGTCGAGGTCGTTGAAGACCAGGTCGATGAGGGCGGCGTCGGTACGCCGGGCCAGTGAGCGGCGGCGGTAGCCATGCCGGTTGAGTAGCGCCTCGACGCGTTCCCGGGTGTCGGGAGCGACGTCGGAACGGCCGTTGATGACCCGGGAGACAGTGGGCACGGAGACTCCGGCCAACCGCGCGATCATGGCGATGGTGACATTTCGGCCGTTCTCCGTGCCCACGGTCCCCCCTGCGTCCTGCTGGAAACTTCAGGTCTGCTCGCGGTGGCGCGTCGTCATCCGGCTGAACGGGCGGGATGAGAGCTATGGATCTCCGAAACTTTCAACGCATCGCCGGTAATGTCGATCGATGGCCGGCACGCTACGAGCTGTTGTCCCAGCGGTCAATACCTCTGTCCTATTGCGAAAAGACCGGCTAGCGTAAGCAGGACTTCCAGTGATCCGGGAGCACGATTTTCCGGAAGTTCCAGACAGCCCGTCCAGAGGAGTGCTCGTGTCGACCGACATCGCTAACGTGGCGACCGCTACCCGGTCGATCCGCAATCCCGTCCTCGCCGGGTTCCACCCGGACCCCTCGATCCTGCGCGTCGGCGACGACTACTACCTGGCCACCTCGACCTTCGAGTGGTATCCGGGCGTCCTCGTGCACCACTCGCGCGATCTGGTGAACTGGCGCAGTCTGGGTGGGATCATCACCGACCGGCGCCTGCTCGATCTACGTGGATGCGGCGACTCCAACGGGGTGTGGGCGCCAGACCTGACGTACCACGACGGTCAGTTCCACCTCGTCTACAGCGACGTGGCCAGCTTCGCCAGCGGCTACTGGGATCCGCAGAACTTCCTGGTCACCGCCGAGGACATCACCGGCCCCTGGTCCGATCCGGTGAAGCTGCACGGGCGCGGGTTCGACGCGGCGCTGTTCCACGACGATGACGGCACCACGTGGCTGCTGGGCATGAGCGCGGACTGGCGGCCCGGCCGCGACCGCTTCGGTGGCATCGAGATCCAGCAGTACGACCGGGCCACACGCCGTCTGGTCGGCAGCCCCCGCATCCTGTTCACCGGCTCACCGGTCGGGGTCACCGAGGGTCCGCACCTGTACCGCCACGACGGCTGGTACTGGCTGATCACCGCCGAGGGCGGCACCAGCTGGGAGCACCAGGTCACCATGGCGCGGTCGCGGGAGCTGTTCGGACCGTACGAGGTGGACCCGGACGGGCCACTGCTCACCTCCTTCGGGCGGCCCGACCTGCGGTTGCAGAAGGCGGGTCACGGCAGCCTGGTCCACACGCAGAACGGCGAGTGGTACCTGGCCCACCTGGTTGGCCGCCCGTACTCCCCGCTGGGCAACTGTGTGCTGGGTCGGGAGACCGCGATCCAGCGGGTCGAGTGGCCGTCGGGCGGCTGGCCGCGGATCGCCGGAGGGGTGCCCGCGGACGACGTCGTCGCACCCGACCTGCCCGCGCACCCCTGGCCGGCGGAGCCCGAGACGGACCACTTCGACGCCCCCGAGCTGGGCCGGTGCTGGTCGACGCTGCGTCGCCCGGCCACCCCGGACTGGGTCGACCTGCGCACCCGCCCCTCGTACCTACGGGTCCACGGCGGGCAGTCGCCGGTCGGTCGACAGGCACCCAGCCTGGTCGGGCGACGCGTCGGGGCAAGGGAGTGCTCACTGGAGACCGTGGTGGAATTCGAACCGGCCGACCACCGTCAACTTGCCGGGATCACCGCCTACTACAACACGCTCAACTGGCACCACCTCTACCTGACCCGGGCCGACGACGGCCGGACGGTGCTGGAGCTGCTCAGCTCCGACAACGGGCGGCGCACCGCGTACCCAGAGCTGACCGTCGATGCCGACGGCGTCACCCGGGTCGGCCTGCGGGCCGTCTTCGACGGGCCGGCGGTGCGCTTCGACTACGACCTCGGCGCCGGTTGGCAGCGGCTACCGGTCGAGCTGGACGCGACAATCCTGTCCGACGAGCACGCCGCGCTGATCATCGACGGTGAGCCGGCGGCGTGGGGCTTCACCGGGGCGTTTCTCGGCCTGTGGGTGCAGGACCTGGGCGGCGACGGCGTGCACGCCGACTTCGACCTGGCCACCTACCGGGAACAGTGACCGCGCGGACGGCACTCGGCGGGTGCCGTCCGCGTGCCCACCTGTCCTACCTGGCCTGGGCGGCGACGGCCCGCAGCTGACCGAGAGTGGTGCGGAAACCGTGGCCGGAGGCGACCGGGTCCTCGGCGTTCAGGCCGCTGACGGCCATGGTCTGCGAGCGGGTCGTGGCGACGGCCTCCGCGCCGGACCCGGTCAGGTCGAACACGCCGAAGTCGCCGCTGAGCGTCCGGAACGTCGGGGCGGCCGGGTCCTGGGCGAGGTAGAGCACCACGACCTGGCCGGCCTCGAGCTTCGACATGTGCGCCATGTCCGGCACTCCGGCGGGCAGCGGGGCGAGCGTGATCCGCGCGCCGGCCCGCACTGTCGATCCGGTCGTCGCGCGAAGCACCTCGTCGACCCGGAATCCGGCCGCCTCGACCTCACCGCGTACGACCAGGTCCGCGGTGTCGCTGAGCTGCCGCACGGTGGCGTACCCGCGCAGCTTGCCCTTGATCGGTGGAGGCGCGACATCGGTCGGCGCGGCGGCGCTGCTCGGGGCGGCGCTGCTCGGGGCGGGCGCGGCGGCCGGGTCGGCGCCACCACCGCTGCCGCAGGCGGCCAAGGCGGCGGCGGACAGCACGGCGGCGGCCGTGGCCCACAGGGGCCGGGTACGGCGAAGGTCGACTGCCATGGAACGCTCCTCGCGTCTCGGTGCCGTCCCGGGCTGTCTCGCTCGGAACGCGGCACTGCTCACGCCTTCTATCTGTGCGTCCCGGGCACCGAGTTCCATTCTTTTTCCCGGGCTCAGCTCTCCGGGCTCAGCGCCGCTCGCCCGCGAGCTGTCGAAGCTCGGCCAACGTGGTGACGAACGCGCGACCCGCCGCGGTGGCGTCCTCGGTACGCAGACCGGTCACCGACATCGCCGGTGACCGGCTGGTGGCCGTCTCCCCGGCAAGGTCGAAGATCCCGAACTCGCCGCCGAGCGGGTGGTAGACGCCCGTACCCGGATCAGCGATGCCCAGGTAGAGGACGGTCGGTCGGCCGGCCGCCCCGGCTGGCTCCGCGGCCACCATGATCTCGGTGGGCACCGAAGCGCCCGGGGCGCGGTAGAGCACCTCCGCCACCCGGTAGACCGCCTGCCCGTCCGTCACCGACGTCACCTCGCCGCGGACCACCAGGTCGGCCGTGTCGGTGAGTTGGCGCACCGTGCCGTACCCACGATTCTTGGCGGCCGTGCCCGGCGGCGCCGGCCGAGCGGCCGGACGGGTCGCCTCGAGTGACGGGAGCGCGGCCGGCGGCGCGTCGCCGGACCGGGTCGCCAGCCCGCCGCCGATCCCCGCCACGACCAGGACCAACGCGGCTGCCGCGAGCGCGGGCCGCAACGACACGAAGGCCCTTCTTCGGGTACGCGCCTCCTGCGCGATCGCCGCCAGCAGGCGGCTGCGGTGCAGCTCGTGCCGGCCCGCCGGCAGGTCGTGGTCACCGGGGTGTGGGGCGATCTTCGCCCACTCGGTCGGGTCCGGCGCGCTCACTGACTGCCCTCCCGCACGAGCGAGGCGTCCACGACCGGCGGCCGTGCGGCGCGCGGCGGGGCGTCGACGAGGGTACGGAGTCGGGCGCGGGCCCGCGACAGCCGGGAGCGCACCGTGCCGACCGGAACACCCAGCGCCTCCGCCGCGGACTCGTAGTCGAGGCCCTCCCACAGGCACAGCGTCAGCACCTCGCGCTCGGGTCGACGCAACCGGGCCAACGCGTCGATCGCGGCGGCGATGCGTCGACTGTCGTCGAGTCGGCCGGCGACCTCGTCGGCGTGGTCGGGCAGTGTGAAGTCGGAGGCGAGCAGCGCGGCGGCCACCCTGCGGTAGCGACGGTTGCTGCGGGCGTGGTTGCGGGCCTCGTTGGTGGCGATGCCGAGCAGCCAGGGCCGCAGCGACCCGCCCTCCTCGGTGACCCGCTCCCGGGAACGCCAGGCCTGCAGGTACGTGGCGGCCATGACGTCCTCCGCCGTGGCCCAGTCGGCGGTCAGCCGGAACGCGTGGTTGTAGACCGAGCGCGCGTACGTGTCGAACAGCCCGGCGAACGCGCCGGCGTCACCGGCTCGCACCCGAGCACGCAGACTCGACTCCATGACCATCTTCTGTCCGTCGGACGGTGCTGGTTCCGACGGACCGGCCCCTTGATCAGTTACGGCCCGACGATAGCCACCGGCGGGTACGTCCCGCCAACGACGGGATGAACAGACGCCGTCACGCCTCGCGGTCGTCGATTGACGAGGAATCGACGCACTGGTATCTGTTAATACAGTTTCCTGATGCTCGCGGTGCCCGCCGGGGCCGAACCGTCGCGCCGGGCCACCGACCGGCTGGCGGCACGCCGCCCCTTCCCCGAGGAACACCCATGGTTCACAAGAGAACAGCCGCCTACGTCGTGGGCGCCCTGCTGGTGGGCATCGCCGCCGTCGGCTACGGCCTGCCGTCGGCGAGCGCCGCGACCGCCGGCCCGATCACCGGCCTCGGCGGTAAGTGCATCGACGTGGCCGGCGCCAGCTCGGCCAACGGCACGCCCGTCCAGCTCTACGACTGCAACGGCAGCGCGGCCCAGACGTGGACCGTCGGCAACACCGACAACTCGATCCGGGCACTCGGCAAGTGCCTCGACGTCACCGCCGCGTCGACCGCCAACGGCGCCAAGGTGCAGCTGTACGACTGCAACAACACCGGCGCGCAGAAGTGGACCGCCAGCAACGGCGCGCTCGTCAACGACGGCTCCGGCAAGTGCCTCGACGTCACCGACCGGAGCACCGCGAACGGCGCCCGGTTGCAGATCTGGACCTGCGGCGGCACCACGAACCAGCGGTGGACCCTGCCGGGCGGCGGCAGCACCCCCACGCCGACGCCCACCACTCCGAGCGGGGCCAACCTCGACGACCCGGCGAAGAAGGACGTCGCCATGCAGCTCGTCTCGGCCGCGGAGAACTCCTCGCTCGACTGGCGCGCGCAGTTCTCCTACATCGAGGACATCGGCGACGGGCGCGGCTACACCGCCGGCATCATCGGCTTCTGCTCCGGCACCGGCGACATGCTCGAACTGGTCGAGGCGTACACCCGCACCAAGCCGGGCAACGTGCTCGCCGGCTACCTGCCGGCGCTGCGCAACGTCAACGGCACCGCGTCGCACGCCGGCCTCGACCCGAACTTCCCCCGCGACTGGCGGACTGCGGCCAGCGACCCGGTGTTCCAGGCCGCCCAGGAGGCCGAACGCGACCGGGTCTACTTCAACCCATCGGTACGCGACGGCAAGAACGACCAGGTCCGGGCGCTCGGCCAGTTCGCCTACTACGACGCGGCGGTCATGCACGGGTACGAGGGCATGCGTCAGATCCGCAACCGCGCCCTGAACCGGGCGAAGCCGCCCGCCCAGGGCGGCGACGAGCGGACCTGGCTCAACGCGTTCCTCGACGAGCGGGTCATCGAGATGAAGAAGGAAGAGGCCCACTCGGACACCTCCCGCGTCGACACCGCCCAACGGGTGTTCCTCAACAACGGAAACTTCAACCTCAACACGCCACTGACCTTCGCCGTCTACGGAGACCAGTTCCGCATCGGCTAGTTCGGAGCCCGCAGACGCTCGGGGCGCCGCCTCGCGGCGCCCTGAGCCGTGCTCGGGACCGGAAGCAGCCTCGCGGCGGGCGCCCTGAGCCGTGCTCGGCACCGGAAGCAGCCTTGCCTTGACACTGACGACAAGGTTTAGCCTGGTCGCGACAGGCTGGTCGAGGAGGTCTGATGTTGATCGGCGAGCTGGCCGAACGAGCAGGCACGAGCACCCGAACGCTGCGCTACTACGAGGCCCACGGGTTGGTACACCCGCAGCGTTCGGCGAACGGCTACCGCGTCTACGACGAGGCGGAGCTGCGGGTGGTCCGGGAGATCCGGGCGCTGCTCGACGTCGGCTTCGGCCTCGACGACGTCCGGCCGTTCGTCGCCTGTCTGCGAGCGGGCAACGCGTCGGGCGACGTCTGTCCGGATTCCGTGCTGGTGCTGCGACGCAAGCTCGCCGAGGTCGACGACTACCTCGATCGGCTCGGAGCGGTCCGTCAGCAGTTGCACAGCCAGCTCACCCACGCAATCGCGCACCGGGAGGAAACATGCCCCAGGAGACGAGCGTCAGCTCCCTGATCACCGTCACCGACGACACGTTCGCCGAGTTGGTGCTGACCAGCGACCGGCCCGTGGTCGTCGACTTCTGGGCGGAGTGGTGCCCGCCGTGCAAGATGATCGAGAAGAGCCTCGTCGAGCTGGCAGGAGAGTTCGGCGACCGGATGGTCATCGCCAAGCTCAACTCCGACGACAACCCGCAGGCCACGCGGCGCTACGCAGTCATGTCCCTGCCGACGCTGCTGGTGTTCCGTGGGGGCGAGGTCGTCGGCTCGGTCGTCGGGTCCAGGCCGAAACTCCACCTGCGGCAGAGCCTGACCATGCACGCGGGCCTGTGACCGTCACCGGCTGGTCGCCGGAGGCTTGTCGGTGCTGAACTCTTCCCAGCGGTTGGGGACTGCCGTACGGGCCGAGCAACAGGGGTCAGTTCACGGCAAACCACTATGCCGATGTCGGGCCATCGGCATCGTTCCCACCACTCGACCGGCGGCACATCGATCATGGTGACTGGAAGTGTCGTACACCTGTTCTAGTCTCTGGTCATGGTCGAGGAGTTGGCGCAGGCAGACGACGCGATCGCCGCCTGCGCCGACGCCGCCGCCTGGGCGCTGCCGGAGCACGAGCTGATCGCCGCACTCGATGCCGCGCACCGCTTGGAGCAACGGCTCGCCGCCGTCAAACTCGCTCTGATCCGTGAGCTCGACGGCCGCGGCACCGCCCGCACCCACGGCGCCTCCAACACCGCCGTGTGGCTGCGCGAACACCTGCGACTCACCATCCCCGCCGCCCGCCGCCTGATCGACCTCGCCACCGTCCTCGACACCGGCAACCCCGGCATCCGACAAGCGCTGGCCGACGGCGCCATCAGCCTGGACCAGGCCCGGGTCATCGCCGACACCATCGACACCGTGAACACCTCGGCCGACGCCGAGACCGCCGACAAAGCAGCCGGCGTGCTCGTCGGCTGGGCCAGCCAGTTCGACCCCACCCACCTGCGCAAACTCGGCACCCGCATCCTCGACCACGTCGCCCCCGACATCGCCGACGCCGCCACCCAAGCCGCCCTCGACGCCGAAGCACACCGCGCCACCCGCGACCGCCACCTCACCCTGTCCGAACAGACCGACGGCCGACTGCGACTCACCGGCACCCTCGACACCGAAACCGCCGCCCTGCTGCGTGCCGCCGTCGACCCACTGAGCACACCCTGCGGCCCCGACGACACCCGCTCTGCCGGGCAACGCCGCCACGACGCCCTCGCCGAGGTCTGCCGACTCACCCTCCGCACCAGCGCACTACCCAACAGCGGAGGCGAACCCGCCCAGATCTTCACCACCACCTACGACGCGCTCACCCGACAACTCGGCGCCGGCGCGCTCGACACCGGCCTCAGCCTCACCCCAGACACGGTGCGCCGACTCGCCTGCGACGCCACCATCCTGCCCGCCGTCCTCGACGGCAGCGGCCACGTCCTCGACGTCGGCCGACAACGCCGCCTCATCACCGGACCGCTACGACGCGCCCTCGTCCTGCGCGACCGCGGCTGCGCCTTCCCCGGCTGCGACCGACCACCCCGCTGGTGCCACGCCCACCACATCCACCACTGGACCGACGGCGGCCCAACCAGCCTCAACAACGCCGTCCTGCTCTGCGGCCACCACCACCGACACCTGCACCACAGCGACTGGACTGTCCACCTCGGCCGCGACGGCCACCCCGAATTCACCCCACCCGCCTGGCTCGACCCCGAACAACTCCCCCGCCGCAACCACTACCACCGACGAACATAGGAGCGAACAGCCGAAGACGATCACCGGTGTCGGACTATCACGCCAGGAAAACACGAAGACGCCGAAGCGCCAGCGGCACCGCCGGCTCACCTGTCGGCCGGGCCAAGAGAGGGCCGCTCGCAGCGATTCACGACGGTCTGCGCCGCTCACAGGGCCCACCGTTACGACCACCGTGAACAACCCGTAGCCACAGACTTGCGTGGCGACTTGACCTCAAGCTCGGGTGAGGTCCTAGCCTCCGGTATCGGAGGTTACGCATGAGCATGGAAGTTACCGCGTGGATGTCTCTGCACCACGCGATGAACGCGCAGGACGAGCGGCCGCTGTCCCGCGCCACCTTGAAGCGGATCGCGCAGTTCGCACGGCCACACCGTGCCTTGATCGTCAGGTTCCTGTTGTTGAGTGTGGTCACGGCGGTCCTCACGGTGGCGGCGCCCGTTCTCGCTGGTCGGGTGGTCGACGCGATCGTCGACGGCGCCGACAGCGGCGTGGTGATCCGGTTGGCCGTACTGATCGCCGTGATCGCCCTGGCCGAGGCCGGGCTGGGTCTGGTGACGCGTTTTCTCTCCGCCAGCATCGGTGAGGGGCTGATCGTTCAACTGCGGACGGCTGTCTTCGACCACGTTCAGCGCATGCCGGTGGCGTTCTTCACGCGGACGCGCACGGGTGCGCTGGTCAGCCGCCTGAACAACGACGTGATCGGCGCGCAGCGGGCCTTCAGCGACACCCTGTCGAGTGTGGTCGGCAACGCCGTCACGCTGATGCTGACGTTGGCAGTGATGCTCACCTTCTCGTGGCAGATCACGCTGCTGGCGCTCGTCCTGCTGCCCATTTTCGTTCTCCCGGCCCGCCGGATGGGTTCGAGGCTCGCCCAGTTGCAGCGTGAGGCGGCCGAGCACAACGCGGCTATGAGCACCCGGATGACGGAGCGTTTCTCCGCACCCGGTGCCACGCTGGTCAAGCTGTACGGGCGGCCGGCCGAGGAGTCCGCCGAGTTCGCGGCGCGGGCACGTCGGGTCCGGGACATCGGCATCCGCGCCGCGATGCTCCAGTGGGTCTTCATCACCGCGCTCACCGTCGTCGGCTCGCTGGCACTGGCCCTGGTCTACGGGCTGGGTGGTCTCTACGCCCTCCGGGGCAGCCTCGACGCCGGGACGGTGGTCGCCCTCGCGCTGCTCCTGTCGCGGCTCTACGCACCGTTGACCTCGCTGGCCAGTGCTCGGGTCGAGGTGATGAGCGCGCTGGTGAGCTTCGAGCGGGTGTTCGAGGTCCTGGACCTCAAGCCGCTGATCCTCGACAAGCCGGACGCCCGACCAGTCCCGGAAGGGCCGGTCGCGGTCGAGTTCGACGGGGTCCGGTTCGGTTACCCCTCGGCGGACAAGGTGTCGCTCGCATCCCTGGAGGACGTGGCGAAGCTCGATACCCGCGGTGGTGAGGAGGTGCTGCACGGGGTGTCGTTCCGCGCGGAGGCGGGCCAGATGGTGGCGCTCGTCGGCTCCTCCGGGGCGGGCAAGTCGACGATCGCGCAGCTCGTGCCTCGCCTGTACGACGTCGAGGACGGCGCGGTGAAGCTGGCCGACGTCGACGTACGTGAGCTGTCCGCCGAGTCGATCCGCACGGCGTTGGGCGTGGTGACCCAGGACGGGCACCTCTTCCACGAGAGCATCCGCGCCAACCTGGCGTTCGCCCAGCCGGACGCGACCGAGGACGAGATGTGGGAGGTGCTCAGGCGGGCCCGCCTCGACGACCTGATCCGCTCACTTCCCGACGGGCTGGACACCGTCGTGGGCGAGCGCGGCTACCGCCTGTCCGGCGGGGAACGGCAACGGCTCACCATCGCGCGACTGCTGCTGGCTCGTCCACGCGTGGTCATCCTCGACGAAGCCACCGCGCATCTCGACTCCACCTCGGAGGCGGCGGTTCAGGACGCCCTCGCCGAGGCGCTGACCGGCCGGACGAGCGTGGTCATCGCACACCGGCTCTCCACCATCCGGGCGGCCGACCAGATCCTCGTCGTGGAGGCGGGACGCATCGTCGAACGCGGGCGACACAGCGACCTGCTCGCGGCTGGTGGCCGCTACCACGAGTTGTACCGCACCCAGTTCGCCCAGGACCAGCCGACGGTCCAGGAGCAACGCGTCGCCATATGACCCGCGCGGTGGTCGATCCGCCCGCGAGGGACGGTCCGACCACCGCGTCACAACGCGTCGCCGCCCAACCCGGGGAAGCACCCGGGGTGAGCGGCGACGGCGGTCAGTCGTTGTCGTTGTCGTCGTCGTCCTTGTCGTCGGCGTCGTCCTTGTCGTCGGCGTCGTTGTCGTCGTCCTTGTCGTCGGCGTCGTCGTCGTCGTCGACCGGCTCCTGCTCGGCCTTGACCACCGAGCCGTTGTCCCGGTCGACGTCCACCTCGTGCTCGGTGTCGCCGGCGACGATCTCGACGCTCCACACCGGTCGGCCGTTCTCCTGCTCGGCTTCGACCTCGACGATCTGGCCGCCACCGGCCTTGGCGAGCGCGATCTCACCGGCGCGCCTCTCGTCGACCGCGCTGCCCGCGGGCGCGCTGCCGGTCGACGGCGTACCGGACGGCGTTCCGCTCGACGGCGTACCCGATGGGGTGCCGGCCGACGGCGAACCGGTGACCACCGGCGCGTCGGTGGCCGTCGGCGCGACGGTGGCCGCGGCGAGTGCCGTACCGCCGGTCCGCGAGTCGTTCGCGGCGTTGACGCCGAGCGCGACCCCGGCCACCGCCAGCACCGCCGACCCGCCGACCGACGCCAGAAGCAGATTGGTGCGCTTCATCGTGGTGTCTACCTTTCCTCGGATGTCAACTCCTTGGTTGTCGGCTCCGAGGATCCGCTGAACTGGGATAGCACCGCGCTGTCCGAACGCTAAGGCCGGGTTAAGCCGGCGGTGGTGTCGGCCCTGCGGCCGGGCCCTCGGCCTGGGCTGGTCAGAGCGCCATCTTCATGAAGACGTCGGCGCGGGCATACGGCGGCAGCGGGATCTGATCCGGACTCACGTGCTGGAAACCGGTGGTCTCGTAGAGGTGCACCGCGTTCGCGAGCCTGGTGTTGCTGCCCAGGAACAGGGTGGTCGCGCCGAGTTCGCGGGCGCGCGCGATCGCTGCCTCGATGAGCTGGCGCCCGATGCCCCGGCCGCGCACCGTCGGGAGCACCGTCATCTTCGACAATTCGAAGACGTCGTCCGAGTTGCGGACCAGGGCGACACAGCCGATGATCTCCTCGCCGTCGCGGACGATCAAAACGTCGCCACCCGGGCCGACGATGGCGGTGAACGGGTCGTTGAGCGTCTTGCGGTCCGACTCCTCGATGGTGAAGAAGTGGGAGATCCATTCTTCGTTCAGCGTCCGGAAGGCCTCGGCCTCCGCAATGGTCGTCATGGACGTGATGGTCAGCGCGCTCGGCTTCATGGTGGGATTCTCCGACCACCGCTATTCGAACGTCCAATATCTTGTTCGGTGCCATCCGTATCCTAGAGATATGGAACCCGAGTTGCGCCACCTGCGCTACTTCGTCGCGGTCGCCGAGGAGCTCCATTTCGGCCGGGCCGCGGTGCGGCTGCGGATGGCCCAGCCGCCGCTGTCACAGCAGATCCGCCAGCTCGAGGCGATGATCGGCACGCCGCTGTTCGTTCGTACCTCCCGGTCGGTGGCGCTGACGCCCGCGGGCGAGGCGTATCTGGACCGGTGCCGGCGGGTGCTGGCCACCGTGGCCGACGACGTGCACGAGGCAGGTCGGATCGGGCGCGGGGAGCAGGGGCGCTTCGACATCGGTTTCGTCAGTTCGGCGATTCAGCTCGGGCTGGCTGGGCCGATCCGTCGATTCCGCGAGCGCCATCCGGCCGTCCACCTACGCCTGCACGAGGCGTACACGGCGCACATCGTCGACCGGTTGTTGAACGGCGAGGTCGATCTCGGCGTGGTTCGGGACGCGGACGACCGCGACGACCTGGTCGGCACCACGTTCGCCACCGAGTCCTTCGTCGCCGTCCTGCCGGCCGATCATCCGCACGCCGGAGACCTCGCGATCGACGCCGCGGTGCTGCGCGACGACCCGTTCGTCTTCTTCCCCCGGGTGGCCGGCGAGCGGGCCTACCAGCGCAATCTTCGGCCGTGCCTCGAAGCTGGCTACACACCGAACATCGTCCAGGAGGCCACCAGTTGGGCCACAGTGGCGCATCTGGTCGCGGCCGGCCTCGGGGTGACGATCGCCCCGGCGAGCATCTCCGCCGTGGTGCCCGCTTCGGTGGGAGTGCTGCCGTTGACCGGAACCGAGGCCACCACCGAGGTGCAGATCCTGCGCCGCCGACAGGACGACCGGATCACCTCGACGGGCTTCGAGGCGGCGGGTCAGGCTTCCTGAGCTGCCCGCTGCGCCACCTGCCGTGCCGGCTGGGTCAGCCGCGCCGGTTGAGTTCGGCTTCCAGCCGCTGGACGAGCGTCTTGCGGTCCTTGCTGGCGCGCTCGTTGCGCAGCGCGGTCTTGAGCTGTCGCGTGTCGAGACCACGAACAAGCTTGGCCGCCTCCGCGACCGACATCTCCGACATCCGTCCAGCGGTGGTGGCATCCCGACGCGCGCGTTTGGCCGGCCCGGTGTTGGCGACGTACTGCTTGCCGGATCGGGACGCTTCGCGTTTCTTCGTGTCGGTCGCGCGCCTCTGGCTCTCCGACATCTCCTCCCAGGCCTTCTTGGGCAGGTAGCGGCTCGTCGTCCCGCCCTTGCGCGCCCGGGTGTCGCCCTCTTTCGTCTGCCATTTCTCGTTGCCCCAGCGCTGGAGAGACTTCTGTCGCTCGTCCTTTTCGCCCAGGAATCCGCCGCCGCGCTTCTTGTACTCCTGAGTGACCAGCTGCGACTTGCGCGCCGACCACTGCCCCGGTCGGCCGCCCTTGTCGGAGGCCTTGATCTCTTCCTTGATCTGCTCTCTGAGCTCGGGTTTCGTGTACCGCGCCATGACTGGCAGCTACCCCGGCACCGCAGCGCCTATGCGTCCCGCGCCGACGTCGGAGGCCCGAGCCGCAGCAACACCTGCGCACCGCCCTGCGGGCCGGCCCGCACCTCCAGTCGACCGCCGGCGGCCTGCGCGGCGCGCCGGGCGATGTCCAGGCCGAGGCCGGTGGACCCTGCCGCGCTGGCACCCCGCCGGATCGCCCCGACGGGCATGCCCGGGCCCTCGTCGGCGACCGTGAGGACCACCTCGCCCGTTTCCCGGGTCAGCCGGACGGCGAACGGCGTCCCGTCGGGGGTGTGCGCGAAGACGTTGCCGAGCAGGGCGTCCACCGCCGTCGTCAGGTTGTCGGCGGCCACGCCGACGGGAAGGGGGCCGGGTGTCAGATCGAGGGTGACGGCCCGGCCGGTGTCTTCGGCCAGCACCGACCAGAACGCGACCCGGTCGGCGACGATCGCCGCCGCGTCCGAGGCGGCCGGCTGTGCCGGTGCGTGCCGCCACCGGGCCTGGCGGATCAGCCCGGTGACGGCGCGTTCGAGCCCGTCGGCGGCGGCGGTGATCCGGGCGGCGTCGTCCGGGTCCCGCAACGCCTCCGCCTCCAGCCGCAACGCCGTCAGCGGCGTACGCAGCTGGTGGGACAGGTCCGCGACCTGTTCGCGCTCCTGCACCAGGAGCACCTGGATCCGGGTGGCGAGATGGTTGAGCGCGCCGGCAACCTCGCGCAGTTCGGGTGGGCCGGCCGGCGTGACCCGGGCGTCCAGCTCGGCGTTGGCCAGCCGGTGTGAGACGGCCGAGAGGTCGCTGATGGGCCGGACCAGGGTGCGCGCCAGCCGGTCGGCGACCAGCAGCCCGATCAGGACGAGGATCACGCCGAGCAGGGCAAGCACCAGCCAGGCACGGGTGACCCCGGCGGTCAGTTCGCGCTGCGGCACCGCGATCCGGATCACCCCGGTGCCGTCCGCCCGGCCCTGCACGGCGATGACCACCTCCCGGCCGGCGGCCGACTCCCCGGTGAGGCTCTGTCCGCGCGCGGCGAGGGCAACCGCTGGCGTACGCGGTGTCTGGGCGCCGAGCACCGTGCCGTCCGGGAGGAAGACGCTCACCGGCCGCCCGGACTCCGCGGCGAGTTGCTCGACGGTGAGCCGGATGGTCGCCGCGTCGGCGGTGCCGACCACCGGCACCAGGCTCTGCGCGTCGGCGGTGGCCCGGACCGTGGCCCGGTCCTCGGCCACGGTGCGGACCAGCAGCGCCAACGGCACCAGGAACGCGATGAGGGTGAGGACGCTGACCGCGGCGACCAGCAGCGCGAGACGCGCCCTCACGGCTGCGCCGCCGGGGCTTCGAGACGCACCCCGACACCCCGCACGGTGTGCAGGTAGCGGGGCTGTTGGGCGTTCTCCCCCAACTTGCGACGCAACCAGGACAGGTGCACGTCGACGGTCTTGTCGGCACCGCCGTACGGGATCTGCCACACCTCCGTGAGCAGCTCACGTTTGGTGACCACCTGGCCAGGTCGACCGGCGAGGTGGTGCAGCAGGTCGAACTCCCGGGGCGTCAATTCGACAGCGGCCCCGTCGAGGGTGACCTGCCGGGCCCGGGGGTCGACGCGGAGCCCGCCGACGACGAGCGCCGGGTCCTGCCCGTCGGCACCGGAGGGGCCCCGCCGCAGTACCGCCCGGACGCGGGCGTCGAGTTGGGCCGCGGTGAACGGCTTGACCACGTAGTCGTCGGCGCCCGCGTCGAGCACCCGGACGATCTCGGTCTCGTCGTCGCGCGCGGTGGCCACGATGACCGGCACCGCGCTGACCGCGCGCAGCATCCGCAGCAGTTCGCGGCCGTCCAGGTCGGGCAGGCCCAGGTCGAGCACGACGAGGTCGGGTCGGTCCTCCAACGCGTCGCGGAGCCCGGCCATCGCGGTCGAGGCCGCGGCCACCGCGTGGCCGCGTTCACGCAGGGCCCGGATCAGCGGGGTACGGATCGTCAGGTCGTCCTCGATGAGCAGTAGGCGCGGCACACCTGGCAGGCTAGCGGCTCACCGCCTAGGACCACGCGATCTCGCCGTGGCGGTCGACGAAGCGGCCCGAGCCGTGTCCCGGGCCTTCCGTCGCGAGGGCGACGATGGCGTCGGTCCCCTCGGTGACCGTCTGCGGACCGCTGTTTCCGTTGAGGTCCGTGGCGGTATAGCCGGGGTCGGCCGCGTTGATCCGGATGTCCGTCATCGCCTTGGCGTACTGGGTGGTCAGCATGGTGAGCGCCGCCTTGGAGGACGTGTAGACGGGGGCGATGACACCCGATTCGGCTCGCGACCGGTCATGGGTGGCCGCCAGCGAGCCCATCGCACTGCTCACGTTGATGATCACTGGGTCGGGTGAAAGGCGCAGCAGCGGCAGGAACGCGGTTGTCGTCCGCACCACGCCGAAGAGGTTGACGTCGAAGACGGCGAGCACGTCGCGGCTGGTCAGTTCGCTCGGGTCACCGAACGGGCCGTGGATGCCCGCGTTGTTGATCAGCACGTCGATGCGGCCCTCGTGCTTCTCGACCTCGGCGGCCGCGGCGGCGACCGAGTGGTCGTCGGTGACATCGATCTGCACGAAACGGGCTCCGAGCCTGTCCGCCGCAGCAGCGCCCATCTCGGGGTCGCGAGCGCCGACGAGAACGGTGTGGCCCAGCTCGATGAGGCGGCGGGCGGTCTCGCGACCGAGCCCCTTGTTGGCTCCGGTGATGAAGGTGATCGTCATGCACCCATCGTTTGTCGCCGTCCAGGCCTGTGCCAGAGACGCCGCGACGGTAGGACAAGCAATACCATCCTCGTCGTGGTGGGGTGCGAAACAATCGAGGCGTGATGACGCAGGCTGCGGGACTGGGGGCGACGATCCGTGCCTGGCGCGACCGCCTGTCGCCGGCCTCGACCGGGCTGCCCGCCGGCCATGGGCGACGAGCCGCCGGGCTGCGACGGGAGGAGTTGGCCGAGCTCGCCGGGGTGTCGGTCGACTACATCGTGCGCCTGGAACAGGGACGGGCGACCACCCCGTCGGCGCAGGTGACCTCCGCGCTCGCTCGTGCCCTGCAGCTGACGTCCGCCGAGCGGGACCATCTCTTCCGGCTGGCCAACCTTGCCCCACCGACGGACGGCCAGATTTCTGACCACATTCCTCCGGGCGTGCAGCGGGTGGTGGGCCGCCTCGGTGACGCTGCCGTCGCCGTCTTCGCCGCGGACTGGCAGGTGATCTGGTGGAACCAGAGTTGGGCGGCGCTGCTGGGCGACCCGTCGGCGTCCCCGCCGGTTCGTCGCAACTTCGCCCGCGACACCTTCCCGGTGAACTCCGACGGGCCGGGGATGTCACGCTGGCCCGTGATCTCACTGGACGCCGCTGCCACGAGCGCCGCCGTCGTCTCCGACCTGCGGCGGGCCACCGGGCGGTTTCCCCGTGATCGACGCCTGGCGAAGCTCGTCCGTGATCTCGCCGAGGGCAACAAGCAGTTCGCCGACCTGTGGGCGGCCGGGACGGTCACCGCTCACCGGGAAGACCGAAAGATCGTCGAACACCCGGCGGTCGGTACTGTCCGGGTCGACTGCGATGTGCTGACCGACGGCGACGCCGAACTGAAGATTGTGATCCTCACCGCGGCCCCGGGCACCGACGACGAGACCAAGATCCGCCTCGCCACGGTGGCAGGCGTCCATCAACCGGCGGGTTCTGTGGACCTCGACGACAGGGCCCGCCACCCGGGCGGGCGTTAACCGTGCCTTAGGGTCCGGATGTGCTGGCGGCAACAGTGGATCGGGGATAGTCAGGGGATGGGCCGTCGTTCGATCCTCGTCGCCACCGGGTGGGTGGCCACCGCCGCCATCGCGACAGTGATCGGGTTGGGCGCGATCCGGTTGGTGGGCGAGAGCCTCACCGGCACGCCGGGTGGGGTGCGCAGCGAGGCCGAGATCGAACGGGCGCTCGCCTCACCGGAGCCGGTGCCCACCGGCACCACGGGCACCGCCTCGGCCGGGCCGGGTACGACGGGGCCGGCGCCGAGCGCCAGCTCCGGGGCCCGCCGGGGGTTCGCCACCGACGGCGGCACGGCCGTCGCCGAGTGCGGCGCCGGCGGCGTACGCCTCGTCTCCTGGGCACCCGCGCAGGGTTACCGGGTCCGCGACGTGGACCGGGGCCCGGACGACGACGTCGAGGTCACGTTCCAGGGGGCGGCCCGGGAGTACGAGTTGAAGGTGCGCTGCATCGGCTCGGAGCCGGTGGCCGTCGCCGACGACTGACGTCCTCGGCGCGGATGAGGTGGGGGTCGCGGCGTTTCACGGGCTCCGCAGGGCGTCCACCAGCCTGCGGAGCGTCGCGCGCGCATTCTCGAGATCGCTGAGGCTGAGACCCGCTCGCTCGACGGCGTCCCGGCGGTCGGCGTCCGAGCGTTCCAGGAGGCCGGTGAGCGTGGCCCGCCCTGCTGTCGTGAGTGTCACCAGTGGCGCGCGGCGGTGATCGGGGTTGTCGTGCAACTCCACCATCCCGGCACGGGCCAGGTCGTCGACCACTCGCTGGACGCTCTGTCGCGTGAGGCCGAGTCTGCGCGCTGCGCTCGCGACGGTACGGGCGCCGTCGGAGAGCACGCTCATCACGTGCCATCGGGCGGCAGTTTGTCCGGCCTCTCGGGCCAGTTCCTCGCTTGAGCGCCGAGACTCGCCTGCCAGTTCGTACACGTCCGCCATCAGCAGCCGATACGCGTCGACAGGGTCCTGCTTCCGTTCGGTCATCGCCGGCATGCTAGCGCACATTGACAGCCCATTACTGGAATGACAGCATGCTGTCATGATTCTTCGACTGTGGAACGGGTGGACCGAGCCCGCTCTCGCTGACGCCTACGAGCGGTTGTTGACACAGGAGATCGCGCCCGCGATCCTCGCCCGGGGCGTGGCCGGGCTCCGGGAGCTTCGGGTTCTGCGTCGTTCCCCGCAGGAGCTGGACCCCGCCGAGGGCAGCGAATTTCTCACCGCCATGACATTCACTGACTTCGCCGCGGTATCGGCCTTCACCGGCGGCGATCCGTCCGCCTCCGTTGTCCCGCCTGCCGCCCGTGACCTGCTCGGGCGCTTCGACCGGCAGTCCCGGCACTTCGTGAGCCGAGCGGTGTTTCGCGCCGACGATGGACAGCCGCCAGGCGCCGGGTGAGCAGCCGTCCGCCTCACTGACCCGTCGGCTGCTCACGGTCGGCGTCGCGGCCGAGGGCGACCATGCGCAGCGTCTCCTCTCGTCGGCGCACGAGTAGCGCCCCGGCCAGGAAGGTCACCGGCGGGACGAGCGCCAGCATCGCCCACTGCGCCGGCACCAGGGGGATGGTGTGTCCCATGTACATCGTTGAGGTCGCCCAACCGGCGAGGGCGCTGTCGATCACCAGGGCGAGAGCCGCCACGGGCAGGAGCATGACCACGATCCGCCGGCGTACCCCTGGGGTGAGCGTGGCCACCGCGACCACCATGGCCAACGCGGCGAGCGCCAGGCCCGCGACGTAGAGCCGGAGAACCAGCTCACTGCTCGCCTCGATGCCGTAGAAGACCTGGTAGGACACTCCGCCGCCGAAGTCGAAGGCGGGACTCGTGACCCGGTTCGTCACCAACAGCGCGACCATCGCGGCCGGCGCGAGCAGTAGCGCCAGCAGTCGGCGTGCGCCCAGCAGTGCGATCGCCCGGCGGCGCGGCGCCGGCACGGTGAGCGCGGCGGCGGCCACCACGGCGAGGGCGAACTGCGGCAACGTGTCCACCACGTACGTCGGGTTGCCACTCGTCTGCGGGGCGACGAGCGCGCCCCAGCCGAGCACACCGGCCCAGGCCAGACCGGCGGCGACCCAGCGCCACCCGACCAGCACCGCGGCGCAGACGCCCGCCCAGCCGGCGACGCGCAGCCAGTCGACGAGATCCGGGCTGCTCGCCCCGAACCCGGGCGGCAGGCTCGGCGCGAGGACGAGCTGGTCGAGCAGCGCCTTCCCGGCGAGGGCCAGCAGGACGACCGCGACCAGCAGGCCGGTCACCGTCGCCGCGTCCGCCCAGCTCGGCTCGGTGAACCCCCGTGCGCCCACCCGCAGCCGCGCCCGCAACCCGGCGCCGACCAGATTCCGCACGTCCGCGGCGCCGGGTCGCCGCTGGCCCGGCCGCGCACCGGCGAGGAGCACGGCCAGCATCTCGTCCTCGTACACCCGGCGGTGTTCCCACGGATAGACGGCCAACAGCCGTCGGTAGCGGCGCTCCAGATCGTCGCTGCTCACGCCGCACCCCCGTCGGTCAGGAGGCCGCTGCGGCGCAGCCGCACCCGAGCGGCGTCCGCGTTGTGTCGTAGGCGGGACGCCTCCTCGGCGAGCCGCCGCGCACCCAGGGCGGTGAGGCGGTAGTAGCGGCGCAGTCGCGACTGCACCACCTCCTCGCGCTCGACCTCGATGAGACCGTCGGCGCGGAGCCGATCGAGGACGGCGTAGAGGGTGCCGGCGCGCAGGCGTACCCGGCCGTCGGAGATGCGCAGCACGTCCTCGATGACGGCGTACCCGTGCAGGGGCGCCTCCGCCAGCGCGGTGAGCACCAGGAACGTCGGTTCCCGGAGTGGAGCCTCGGCCATACCAGGGAGCATATACAGGTTGTCGGTATATACAAGAGGGGAAGCGCGTGGCCGGCACGGACAACCGTGCCGGCCACGTCATCGGTGGTGGTTCAGCTCGCGTACGCCTCCAACTCCCAGAGCGAATGGCCGTATCCGGTGCCCCGGGCGGTGCCGTTGATCCGCAGGTAGCGGCCGTTGGCTCCGAGGGCGGTGTGCTCGTCCACGCCGCCGTCGGCCCCGGTCACCGTCTTCACCGTGGTCCAGGTGGTGCCGTCATTCGAGGTCTGGATCTGGTACGCGCTGCTGTACGCCGCCTCCCAGCTCAGCTTGACCCGACCGATAGCGGTGGCGCTGCCGAGGTCCACCCGGATCCACTGCGGGTCGGAGAACGTGCTCGACCAGCGGGTGGTGAGGCTGCCGTCGACCGCCTGGGCGCCGGACACGTCGGCCCCCTCGTTGCTCGACGTCAACGTGGGCTTGTTCAGCAGCAGGTTCCCGCCGGTCGGGGTGCCGGTGCCGCCGTACACCTCGAACTCGAACAGCGAGTAGCCCCAGGCGGTCCCCCGGGTGGTGCCGAGCAGCCGGACGTACCGGCCGGACCCGCTGAGCCCGGTCAGGTCGTCCACCCCACCGTCACCACCGGTCACCGTACGGATCGTGGTGAAGTTGACCCCGTCCGGCGAGGTCTGGATCTGGTATCCGCTGCCGTACGCCGCCTCCCAGGTCAGCTTGACCCGGTTGATGGCGTGCGTGGCGCCGAGGTCGACGTCGATCCACTGTGGGTCGCCGAAGGCGCTGCCCCACCGGGTGCCGGCCACGCCGTCGAACGCGTTGGCCGCGGTGAACGCGCCCTCGAAGCTGGACGCGCGCGCCGGCTTGCCGCGGGCCAGGTTGGCACCCGGCTCGGGGTCCGGGTCAGGCCCGGGACCGCCCGGACTGGTGGAGAGGGTGAACTCGTCGATGTCGAAGTACGGGCCGGTGCCCTTGAAGACCAGGAAAAGGTTTCGGGTGCCGGTCGGGGCGGTGACCCCACCGGTGACCGTGGCGAAGTTGGCGTACCCGCCGGTGGGCACGACGGTGGCCGAACCGACAAGCGGCCCGGTGGGCGAGTCGACCCGCAACTCCAACGTGCCACCACCGCCGGCCGGTGCGCCGACCCGGGCGCTGAACGACTGGACGCCGGTCAGGTTGTAGGGGCGGAAGGAGATCCAGTCGTTGTTGTCGACGTAGCCGACCGCCGCGCCGCCGTGCCCGGCGGCCCCGGAGACGATCTGGACGCCGGACGAGTCACCGAAGTGCTCGGCCTGGCGTACCCGTGGTTGCAGCACGGCCTGGGTGTGCGTGGTCAGCGCCGGCTGGCCGCCCCCGCCCAGGTCGGTGTACTCGGCGTCGATGATGCCGAAGATGTTCGCCGCTGTGTCGTGCTCGCCGTCGGCCGAGGTCTGGATGACCCCGGTGCAGCCCTGCACGCTGCCGAGCTGGTGGCCGTGCGAGTCGTGGCCGAGGACGTAGTTGACCTTCACGCGGGCGCAGTTGATCGCGCCGTCCTGGGCGTCGGTGACGGTGACGGAGAACGGCACCGCGTCTCCGAAATTGAAGGTCTGCCCGTTCAACGGGGTGTTGACGGTGACCACCGGGGCGCTGTTGCCGACCGTGACGACCACGCTCGCGGTGGCCGTCTTGCCGGTGGTGTCCCGGACCGTCAGCGTTGGGCTCCGGGTCCCGTTGGTGGTGTACGTGAAGCTCGGGTTCGCCGCGGTCGAGTCGGTGGTGCCGTTGTTGTCGAAGTCCCAGGCGTAGGTGAACGGGTCACCGTCCGGGTCGAGGGTGCCGGCCGAGGAGAAGGCCACGGTCAGCGGCGCGGTGCCACTGGTCGGTGTGGCGGACACCTTGGCGATGGGTGCTCTGCCCTCGCGTGCGTACTCGATGCGGTAGAGCGCCGAGTTGGCGTCGCCGTTGAACCAGCCGGTGCCGTAGTCGAGCACGTAGAGCGCGCCGTCCGGGCCGAACTCCATGTCCATGACCTGGGTGCCGGTCCACGGGAACGGGTTGATTTTCAGCGGTTGTCCGGACGCGTCGAGCTTGATGTTCTTGATCCAGCGGCGACCGAACTCGCCGGCGAAGTAGGTTCCGTCGTAGTACTCGGGGAACGCCACGGGCGAGGTGTTGTTCCGGTCGTACCGGTAGACCGGCCCGCCCATCGGCGACAGGCCACCGCCGGTGAACTCCGGCGGCGAGCCGGAGCCGCCGTACGGCAACCAGGCCGGGACGGCCGGCGGCAGCTGGGTGATGCCGGTGTTGTTGGGCGAGTTGTTAACCGGTCCACCGGCGCAGTTGAACTTCGCCCCGGACGGCCCGGACGGGAAGGTGTAGTCGTTGTAGGCGTCGTTGCGGGCGGTGCAGTACGGCCAGCCGTAGAAGCCGGGCCGGTCGATCCGGGCGAACTCGACGTTGCCCGCCGGCCCCCGGTTCGGGTCGGCGGTGCCCGCGTCGGGACCGTAGTCACCGAGGTAGACGATGCCGGTGGCCTTGTCCACGCTCATCCGGAACGGGTTGCGGAAGCCCATCGCGTAGACCTCCGGACGGGTCCGCGCGGTGCCCGGGGCGAACATGTTGCCGGCCGGGATGGTGTAGCCGCCGGCCGCGCTCGGCTTGATCCGGAGGACCTTGCCGCGCAGGTCGTTGCTGTTCGCCGAGGTGCGCTGCGCGTCGAAGGCCGGGTTACGCCCGGCCCGCTCGTCGATCGGGGTGAAGCCGGCCGAGTCGAACGGATTGGTGTCGTCACCGGTGGACAGGTACAGGTTGCCGGCCGCGTCGAAGTCCATGTCACCGCCGACGTGGCAGCACATGCCCCGGCTGGTCGGCACGTTCAGGATCAACGTCTCGCTGGCCAGGTTGATGGTGTTGTCCGCGTTGACGGTGAACCGGGCCAGCCGGTTGACGCCCTCCCAGACGGCGAAGTCGGCGGGGGTGCCGGTGGCCGGCGCACCGCCGCCGGGGGTGCTCAGTGGTGGCGCGAAGTACGCGTACACCCAGCGGTTGGTGGCGAAGTTCGGGTCGGCCTTGATGCCCTGCAAACCCTCCTCGTCGCCGGTGTAGACCGGCAGGGTGGCGGCGATCTTCGTGTTGCCGGCGGCGTCGGTGTGCCGGATCACGCCGTTGCGGGAGGTGTGCAGCACGCCCCGGTCCGGCAGGACGGTGAGGCTCATCGGCTCACCGGTCTCGGCCGCGCCCTTGGCCAACTCCACCTGCTGGAAGCTGCTGGTGACGGTGGGGCCACAGTCGGCGTCGACCGCTCCGGCGGCCGTCCGGATGCCGCCGAGCAGGTGCTGACGGAAGTTCGCCTCGGTGTACGACGCGTCGGTGTGCCCCAGGCCCGTGTACCAGGCTCGGCCGCCGGAGTAGTTCTGGCACCAGGAGATCGGATGGTCGGCGCCCATGCTTCCGCCCGTGTAGGTGCTCTCGTCCAGGGTGGCCAGCACGTGCGCGTTGCCGCGGGGGTTGGTGCGGTAGTTGTACAACTCGTCGAACCGGTTCCACCGCTGCGGCAGCGTCGCGGTGGACGGGTGCACCTGGTCGGCGACCTTCACCGTGACGTTCTGCTCGGCCGGGTGCGAGGCGAAGTACGCCCCGACCAGTCCCCCGTACCAGGGCCAGTCGTACTCGGTGTCGGAGGCGGAGTGCACGCCCACGTACCCACCGCCGCCGGTGATGTAGCGCTCGAACGCGGCCTGCTGGGCGGCGTTGAGCACGTCGCCGGTGGTGGAGAGCCAGATCACCGCGGCGAATCGGTCCAGGTTGGCGTCGGTGAACTGGGCGGCGTCCTCGGTGGCCTCGACGGTGAAGCCGTTGGCGGCACCGAGTTGCTGGATCGCTGCGATGCCCGGGGTGATGGATCCGTGCCGGAATCCGGCGGTCTTGCTGAAGACCAGGACGGTGAACGGTGCGGCGCTGGCCGTGGGTGGCGCGGCGACGATGCCGCCCGCCACGAGGATCGCGCTCAGCGCGAGGCCGAGCCACGATCTCAGGGATCTGCGCACAGTGGGGTCCTTTCGCGGTGCGAGGGACGGCGTGCGCCGATCACGCCTGGCGGTGGTGGGACGAGACATGTGAATGCATCGTTGCGTTCGGATCACGGGCGCGTCAAGCACTTCCCCGCCATCCGTGAGAGCGTTATCTCCGCAGGTCAGGGGCGACCGTGTGGAGTGAGATCGAATAACGGTTTTCGGGCCACGATCCACACGCGGAGGGCCCCGGTGCAGGTGCCTGCACTCGGGGCCCTTCCGACCGTCGGTCAGCGTGAGTAGTACTCGACGACGAGTTGCTCGTCGCAGACCACCGGGACCTCCGAGCGGAGCGGGAGGCGGGTCAGCCGAGCGGTCAGGCCGGGCAGGTTGACCTCGAGGTAGGGGGCGAGACGTTCCGGGGCGTGCGCCCCGGCCGCCGCGACGACGAACGGCGCCTTGCCCCGGCTGCGCTCCGCCACCTCGATGACGTCACCGGGTTGCAGCCGCGCGGACGGCCGGTCGAGGCGACGGCCGTTCACCGTGACGTGCTGATGGGTGACGACCTGTCGGGCCTGGTAGATGGTGCGGGCGAAACCGGCTCGTAGCACCAGCGCGTCCAGCCGGCTCTCCAACTCGACGATCAGCTCCTCACCGGTCTTGCCGGGTCGACGCACGGCCCGGTCGAACGCGCGCCGAAGTTGCCCCTCGTGCAGGTCGTACTGGGCCTTGAGCCGCTGCTTCTCCAGCAGCCGGACCTTGTAGTCGCTGGTGGTGCGTCGGGCCCGGCCGTGCTGCCCCGGCGGGAACGGGCGGCGTTCGAAGTAGCGCACGCACTTCGGGGTCAACGCGATGCCGAGGGCACGGGAGCGCTTGACCTTGGGGCGGGTCTGATTCATCCTTCACCTCTTAAGTTAGGGTAGCCTAACCTTATTAGGAGATGATCGCCTTGAGCAAGCCCTCGACCAGCACGGCGGACTCCACAGATGACGCGGGTGTCCGAATCCGATCGATGCTCGTCGCCGCCGACTCCCTCACCGTGCACATCCCGGGCGTTGAGGCGTACGTCGTCGGACGGCACGTCGTGACGAGCGGCGGTCGGCTGCGGGTCGACCTACCGGCCGGCTGCCACCTGGCCGACCACCTCACGCACCAACGGGAGACCGTCGCGATGGTCGAGGTGACCGACCTGGCGCCCACTCCGGTACGCGACCGGGTGCGTGGGCGCGCCACGCTCACCGGCTGGCTGGTGAGCGAGGCCGTCACGACCGGGATCGATCAGGAGCTGGTGACCGTCCTCGACCTCGCCGCCGCCGAGCTGACCGTCGACGGTCACACCACGTGCGTCGACCCGGACGAATTCGCGGCCGCCCTACCCGACCCGCTGGCCGCCGTCGAGGCCGATCTGTTGTGCCACCTCGACCACCACCACCCGCACACCGTCGAGGGGTTGAGCCGGCTGATACCCGCCCGCCACCTTCAGGGTGTTCGCCAGGTCCGGCCGGTACGCCTGGACCGCCATGGTGTCGTGCTCCGGTTGGAGCTGAGCAGGGGCGACCGGGACGTCCGGCTGAGCTTCCGGGCGCCTCTGCGGCATCCGGACGAACTCGGCGCGCAGATCGAGGAGCTACTTCGGCACGCCCGCGGCTGCCGCGCCCGACACGCCCGCTGACGATCGCCGCCCTCGTCGGCGGTTAGGCAAGGCTGGCCTACGCAAAATGCCCCAAAAAGGGGGCGCTGATAGGGAGTTGTCCCGTCGAGGTCGGGTATGACGGTGGCCCGGCAGCACCGACGGAAGCGAGATCGCCATGACCGACATGCTGGAGATGCCGCGGGTACACGAGTGCACGGTCACCGACTGCGGCTACAACCATGACGGCTGCCACGCGTTCGCCATCACCATCGGGCAACAGAACGCCAGTTGCGCCACGTTCATCGACACCGCAGCGAAGGGCGGGCTGGACCGCGTCATCGCCCAGGTCGGTGCCTGCAAGCGGGACGACTGCCAGCACAACGCCGAGCTGGAGTGCCACGCGCCGTCCATCCGGGTGGGTCCGGGTCAGGACATCGCGGACTGTCAGACGTACGAGCCGCGCTGATCCCGGCGCGACGCGGATGAGGGACGGCCACCACGGCCGTCCCTCACGGTGCGCTCAGCGCCCGCCCGCGGCCAGCTCGGCGATCATCCCTTCGCAACTGCGGACCACGACCTGAGCGCCGCGCCGCTGCGCCAACGGGAGCAGAGGATCCTCCGCCCGGTCCCGCCACCGCCACTGCGCCTCGGCGGCGACCTCCCAGAGCTGCCGCACGTCGGCCTCATGCTCGACACCGAGCCGAGCCGCGAGGCCCACCCCGTCCCCGCCGACCAGCCGTTGCGCCTCGGCGGCCAACTCCGCGTCGAACCCCAGCCGGGTGTTCCGCAGCGCCACCAGCAGGCGCAGCTCCCGGAACTCGTGCGCACCGGCGAGGATCTGCTCCACCGCGCCGACCAGCTCGGTGGACCCCCGGGTGGGCTCGGCCCGCAGCAGCGCCTCCACCGCGGCCAGCGCGGACCGCGCCTTCAGGGCGTCGCGGCGATCGATGAAACAACGCGTCACCGACTCGCGCAGTTCGGTGAGACCGCTGCGCCGAATCAACTCCGCGGAGAGCTTCACCCGGCTGTCGAACCCGCTGCGCACCAGCGTGGCCGCCAGCCGGACGCCGAAGACCCCGAACCGGCCCAGCAGCGCGGCGCGCACCTCGGTGTCCAGCCGTACCGGCAGCTCACCGCGGAGGAAGCGGTCGGCGGAGATGAGGTGCGCGTCCAGCTCGACCCGGGGCACCTGCGCCAGGGTCGCGAGCGCGGCGAAGTCCGATTCACCGAGCATCCGGCCGGCCAGGCCGATCATGCCGCTGCACGCCACGACGTTGACGCTGAGCGCGTTCACCCTGGGGTCGCGGTAGTGCCGGCGAGCGAGCTGGCGGGCCGTGAGCAGACCGTCGATCCGGCCGCCGCCGGTCTCGTCGGCGCGGGACAACACCATGATCACGTTGACCGGGGCGGACTGTCCGACGGCACTGTCCCGTGCGGACTCCAGCACCCGCAGGTCACTGTCGCGACCGTCGCGGGTCAGGTACAACACCGCGTCCGAGTCGCGCAGCACCCGCTCCAACACCGGCGCCCGGCCCTGCTCGGCGCCGCCGGTGACCGCCGGGGTGTCGATCAGCGTGATCTGCCGCAGCGCCCGCGTCGGCCACCGCACCACGATGTCCCGCACCTCCCCCGCACCCCAGCCCAGATCCACCCGCAGCCCGGTCGCCGACTTCACCACTGCCAACTCCTGCGGTGGCTGCCCGACCGGGTAGGCAATGGCACGCGGCGCGGCCCCGTCCTCGTACCAGGTGAAGGCCCCGTCCGCCCGCTCGACCGGCGCGACCTCCTCGCCCATCAACGCGTTGAGCACCGTCGACTTGCCCGACCGCCACGGGCCGACGATGGCGATCCGCAGCGGCTGTTCCAACCTGGCCACCTGTTGCCGAAGCTCAGCGACGGCCCGGGGATTGTCCTGGTACAGCTCGATGGCCTGGTGCAGCAACCCCCACGCCGCCTCGTCCAGGCGCACTCCCACCGTCATGCCTGCGGCTCCAGCAGCAGCGGGGCGGAACGGGCACCGGTCAACTGCTGAGCCTGCTCGTACACCGCCGCCAACCGGGTCATCTTCAACCGGATCTCGCGCTGCCGCTGCTCGCGCAGGGAGGCGTCGGTGTCGGCCTCCTGCTTCGCGCTGCGGAACGACTGCACGATGGCTTCCTGGAGCTCCTCGGTCAGCCCCGTGAAGTGGTCCCGCAGCATCCGCTGCACCTGCCGGGCGGCGTCGCGACAGTCTCGGATGATCCGGACGAAGAAGTCGTCGACATGCCGCTGGATGGCCGTCTTGACCGTCGCCTGCCGACGTCGGAGCAACTGCTTGCTCTCGTCACGGATGCTCTTTCCACCGAAGAGCGCCCCGATGCCGACCGAGACCGGATTGATCATCGGCATGCCGGCCAGGGTGGTCGCCAGACCGAACATCAGCATGCCGCCGTACGAGCCCTTCATGCCGGTGAACAACTTCTGGCCGGTGGTGAACCGGTCGATCGTCGGCCGTTGCAGCTCGGGCAGTCGCTCGCCGATGTCGTCCGGCATCGTCATCGACCAGGGCGGCAGCACGTCGTAGCCGTACCGGTCGAAGTTGGCGGCCACCCGCCGGGCGATCCAGTCACAGCGCTGGATCAGCCACTCGTGGTTCGCCTCCGCCGCCTCCACCAGGCTGCGCTCCAGCCAGTCCTGGAAGGTGTCCCAGGCGACCAACGGGTCGGCGGTGTCGAACGCCTCGTCCACCGCGCGCAGGATCTGTCGGGTCCGGTCACGCAGGTCGTACTCGAGGTCGGCGAGCAGGTCGGTGATCTCGTCGGTCAACGTGTTCTGCCACCGGGTGGAGCACCGGCGCAGCTCGTCGACCTCGCGCTGCGCCGCGTGCAGCCGGGAGATCGGCCCGGACTGCTCCTCGGCCTCCTGGGTCGCCAACTCGGCGCGCAGCGGCGCCGCCAACTGCTCCACCACCGTCCGGGCCACCGTCTGCACCGCCGCCCGGGCCAGGTGGTCGGCCTTGCCGGCCAGGTCGCGTTGCAGGCGGGCGATCAGCGCGGGGAAACCCGACTCGGCGTTGAGCCCGCGGTCGTCGGCCGCGGCCGCGCGCAGTCGCAGCGCCGCCGAGACCGGGATCAGCGTCGCCGGAACGCCCGCCTCGGCCAGGTGCTGCCGGTTGCGCTCGGCGACCGTACGCCAGTCCGCCACCAGATCGGTCTTGCTCTGCACCACCACCACGTTCGGATGCGAACGCGTGATGTGCAGCAGCATGTTCAGCTCGGCGACCGACAACTCCCGAGTGGAGTCGGAGACCAGCAGCACGGTGTCCGCGCGGGCCGGCGCCGCGACCGGAGCGGCGGCGCCGATGCCGGTGACCTCGTCGGTGCCGGGAGTGTCCACCAGCACCAGCCCGGCACCGAGCAGGGCGCGGGGCAGTCCGATCTCGACGTACGCCGGGCCGCCGCCCGGCCGACGTCCGACCAGGCCGGCCACCCCCGCCGCGACCTGGTTGAGCGCCACCGGGGTCCGCTCGACGGCCACCGCGTCGGCGGTGCCGGTGGGATGCCCCGGCGCTGGTGGCGGCGCCTGCGCCACCGCCGCGGTGGGGGCCTCGGCGTGCCGCACGACGGTCGGCAGGACGGTCGTCCGACCGTCGCCGACCGGGCAGGCCGGAGCGTTGATGATCGCGTTGATCAGCTGACTCTTACCCTGGTTCGGCTCACCGATGACCAGGACACGCAGCGTCGGGTCCAGCAGTTGCGCACGCTTCTGCCGCACCGTCTGAAGTAGGTCACCGCGACCGTGTGCAGTGCACGTGCGGGCGATCTCGTCCAGCACGTCCAACCAGATCCCGGCCATCACCGCACCAAGTGTGCGGATTTCGGCTCAATTATCAAGAGGGACCGGATGTGGAACCGGGAAGGGCCGGATCGCCCGAGACGATCCGACCCTCCGCTCCGACCGGAGATCCGGATCAGAGCAGACCGCCGGTGATACCCAGCAGCCCGTGATCAGACGAGGCGTGTGAGTCGCCGAGCACACCATCGGTGACCCCACCGGTCACGTCACCGACCGTGTCGGTGACACCGGGGAGGAGGCTGTCCACCTGGTGCGTCACGCCGCCCACCGTCGACGGCACGTCGAGCGGCGGGACCCCGCCGACGACACCGTCGCCGTGCCCGAGGCCCAGCCCGTTGAGGGTGTCGTCGACACCCAGCGAGCTGACGACCCCGCCGAGCTGACCGTGGGTGCCGGAGAGGACACCACCGGTCAGGTCGCCGCCGATCAGGTTCGAGTCGGTGACGCCGAGCAGACCGCTCGGGTCGCCGACGGTGCCGGTCACGTCACCGATCACGGGGTCCGCGATCGCGTCCACCGGCTGCACCACGTCGGCGTCGAGGGTGTGCGCCACGTCGGCGACACCGGCCAGGTCGGTGTCGAGGCCCGACGGACCGACACCCAGACCGATGCCCGGCAGCACGGTGACCCCGGCGGCGGCGGTCGACGGGTCGACCGCGATGGCGCCGAGCACGCCGGCCTTGACGTCCACGCCACTGGGCGAGCTGGTGATGCTGATCTGCTGCGCCACGCTCTGCAACTGACCCACCACATCCGTGGTGTCGGTGAGCAGCGGGTCCAGCCCGAGCTGCTCGACCGGCGAGGCCAACGGCGCGAGGCCCGCCCCCGGCGCGTAGTCGACGACCAGCGGCACGACGTCCTGCACGTCGGCGGCGGTGATGTCGGTGAGCCCGGCGCCCCGCAACGCGCCCTCGGGGTCGAGGTCGAAGGCCGACCGCGCGTCCGGGTTCGTCAGTAGGTCGAGCACGAAGTCGTGGAGCGTCTGCTGCGAGTCCATGTGCCGGTTCTCCTCGGATATGGCATTGGCGGGTGTCGTACGTCGACGGTGACGACGCTATTGCCGGGGCCCGCCCCCGGGCATCGGGGTTGAACCCGCATCCGGGGCGGTTGAACTAGGGGCTCCGCCACCTCGTACGTTAGGGGGACAGGGGGAAACCGTCCCGACGAGATTAGGGTCCCGACCAGGGACTGATCTCTGGTACGAACGTAGGAGCCCGCGGGGTTCGCCGGGGGTGGGTCGTCGGGCAGCCGACGCCATCGCCACCGACCGGCCGACTCACGGGGAGAGACAGAGACGATGCCGTACGTCCTGGGGATAGACATCGGAAGCAGCAACACGGCCGCCGCCGTCGCACGGCGACGCGGCGCGACCTGGACCCGTCCCGAGGCCGTCCCGCTGAGCGCCGGCTCACCTCTCATGCCGTCGGTGTTGTGCCTGGCCGAGGACGGTTCGCTGCGCGTCGGCGAGCCGGTGACCGACGACGGCAGCCGCACCACCCGGGACTTCGTCCACCGGATCGGCGACGACGTGCCGGTGCTGCTCGGGGGCGAGCCGTGCGCGCCGCAGACGCTGACCGCCGAGCTGGCGGCGTGGGTGGTGGAGCGGGTCCACGCCATCGAGGGTGGGGCGGCCGAGGCGATCGTGCTCAGCCACCCGGCGGGGTGGCGCCCCTACCGGCGGGAGGTGCTGCACCGCGCCCTGTCGGACCTCGGCCTACGGCACGTGACGTTGCTGCCCCGCACGGTCACCGTCGCCGAGAGCCACGCCGCTCGCGGGTTCGGGGGCAGCACGGCCGTGGTCTACGCCCTGGGGGGCAACAGTTTCGAGGCGGCTCTGGTGCGCCGGACCCCGCGAGGTACGTACGAGACGTTCGGCACCCCGCAGGGCCTCGACTCGATCGGCGGCGCCGACTTCGACGAGGCGCTCGCCGAGCACGCTCGTACCGTGCTGGCCCGGGAGTTGGCCGCGACCGGGCGTCGCGGGGCCCAGGCCGCGCTGCGCGGGCTGCGCGCGGAGTGTGACCGGGTCAAGCGGGTGCTGACCGTCGACCTCACGGCCGACGTGGTGCTGACCCTGCCGAGCGGCCCGGCGCGGGTGCCGGTGACCCGGGCACAGTTCGAGGCCATGATCCGCCCGACGGTGCAGGCCACCGTCGACCTCCTGCTCCGGGCCGTGCGCAGTGCCGACCTGACTCCGGCGCAGCTCGACGGCGTCCTGCTGGCCGGTGGCTCCACCCGGGTCCCGCTCGTGACCGAGCTGATCGGCGCGGCCCTCCCGGTGCCCGTCGAGGTGGAGCCGGACGCACAGTTGACCGCCGCCACCGGGGCGGCGATGGCCGCCTGTCAGGTGGTGTCACCACGCCCTCGCCAGCCGCCGCCGGCCCGTGTTCCGGCCCCGGTCAGCGGTGCCGGGCGGGCCACCCTCCCGGCACCACGCCGAGCCCATCACACCGTTCCGGGCGATCCGCCACCGCGGCCCCCGGTCCGGGTCCTCCCACTGGAACTGCCGAAGCCGTCCCGCCTGGCGCTGGCCCGCGGTCGTGGACGCGAAGGATGACCCCGATGATCATGAATGACCTCGCCGCACCAGGGTTGACCCTGGACAAGGGGTTGCAGGCGCTACTGGACACGGTCGCGCAGGACCCGACCGGCCCGCTCGCCGTCGGCGTCGCCGGCCCGGCCGGTCACGGAAAGACAGCGCTCCTCGCCGCGCTGGAGCGCATTCACCAGCGCGCCGGCATCGCCGTCCGCACGGCCGCCCCCGAGCCGGATGAGCCGGTCGACCCCGACACGGTGGTGCTGGTCGACGACGCACACCTGCTCGACGACGCGCGGACCGAAGCGCTGCTGCGTCTGGTCGCCGGCCGGCGACACCGGTTGGTGGTGGCCCACCGCCCATGGCCTCGCTCAGCGGCGTTCAGTGAGCTGGTCGACGCCCTGCGACGCGACGGGCAGGCCGTGCTGCTCACGCCGTTCACCCGGGAGCAGACCGCCGCATACCTCGCGGCCACACCCGAGCTGGGCCGCCCCGCCGACCTGGTCGACTTCGTCCACACGCAGACCGCCGGCGTACCCCGGGACGTGGAACGGCTGGCCCGCGGTCTGGTCGGCGCGGAGACCCGGCCCGGCACGGTGGACCCACCCCGGTCCGTCATCCTCGAATTCGGGCCGGACCTGGACGTCCAGCCCGCCGCGGTACGACGACTGCTGCTCGCTGTCGCGGCCGGCGGGGCGTTGCCGGTGAGCATGCTCGGCGCGCTGCTGGGTCGGGACCCGGCCGGAGTGGACGAACTGATCGCCACGACCAGGGCGGCCGGGCTGCTCGGCGCGGACGGCCGGCTCGCGCCGATCGTCCGGCGGGCCGTCGCGACACTCAGCCCCACCACCGAACGGACAGCGGTCTGGCGGCGGCTCACCGAGTTGCAGCTCGCCCGGGGTGGCGCGGTGCTGCCGCTGGTCCGCTCCCTGCTCGCGGTCGGCGCGCTCGGCGACTGCCCGGCCGCGACCCTGGCCGCCGCGGCGGACGAGGCTCTGGCCGACGAGCCGGCGTTCGCCGCCGAGCTGTTCGCGGCGGCCACGGCGGCCGGGCGGCCACCCAACGCGCGGCAGGCGCTCGCCGCCGCGCTCGCCGGTGACCTCGACGACGCGCTTCGGCTGGCGGACCGACTGCTGGCCACGGCCGCTCCCCCGGAACGTTCCGAGGCGGCCGTGGTCGCCGCCACCGCCCTGGCCCACCGTGGTCACGTCGGTCGCAGCGTCGAGCTGTTCCGGTGGTCGGGCACCGCCTCGGCGGCGGCGTTCGCCATCGTCGGCGGGCTGGCCACCGGTGACCCGGCCGCCAGCACCGAGTCACCGGCGGGTGACCCGGCGGGCGAGCCCCCGACCCTGCACGCCAGTGCCGCCCGACTGATGGCCAACGGTGTACGGGAGAGCGTGACCGGCCCGCCGACCGCCGCGCTCTCCGCGCTCGTGCAGGCCGCCGCGCTGCTGGAGCCGGACGGCCGGGCGGCGCTGCTGCCGGACAGCCCGGCGGCCCTCGCCGCGCTGACGGCGGTGCACTGCGGTGAGCTGGAGATCGCCGAGCGGGTGCTGCACCGCGCCCTGGGCGCCGGTGTCGGCGGCCCGCTGATGGCCCGCCGCCACCGGCTGTTGCAGGCCTGGATCCTGATGGTCCGTGGCGACATCCACGCGGCCGGCGAGCGGCTCGCCACGGTGACGCTCGACGGGCGGCCACTGGAGTCACGCGACCAGCTCTTCGCCGCAGCGATCCGGATGGGCATCGGCCGGCGCAACAGCGACCTCGGGGCGCTCAAACGGGGTTGGGGGCAGGCGCTGGAGGCCGTGGTGCGGCACCCCGTCGACCTGTTCACCCTGTTGCCGTTGGGTGAGCTGGCCATCGCGGGCGCGCGGCTGGGTGACCTGGCCCGCCTGGAGCCGTACCTGCACCAGGGGCGTGCGCTGCTCGACCGCCTCGACAACCCACCACTGTGGAGTGTGCCGCTGCACTGGAGCGGGCTGCACGCCGCCATCCTGACCGGCGAACCGGCGATCGCCGACGAACACGTCGCGGCGTTGCTCGCCGCCGCTGGCCACAGCCGGTACGCGGCCGTTGTCGCCGCCGCCGCGGAGAGCTGGGTGGAGGTGCTCCGGGGGGTCGTCGACCCGACCCGGGTGGAGGCCGCCGCCCGAGGGCTGCACGACACCGGGTTGTGCTGGGACGGCGCCCGCCTCGCCGGGCAGGCCGCCATCCGCACCGCGGACCGGCGGGCGATGACGACACTGCTGGAGTGCGCCCGAGCGTTGCAGGGGCGGCCCTCCGGTGGGCAGAGCGGGCAGACACCGACGACCGGTGCGAGCACGGCACGGGTCGCCGGCCCGACGCAGCACGGTCTCAGCGACCGCGAGTACGAGGTCGCCGAGCTGGTGCTGGCCGGATTGACCTATCGGGAGATCGGCGATCGGCTCTTCATCTCGGCCAAGACCGTCGAACACCACGTGGCGCGGATGCGCAGCCGGCTCAACTGTGCCAACCGCACCGAACTGCTGGCGCTGCTGCGCACCCTCGTCGCCGACCGGGCCAGCGACACGGCCGGGCAACCGTGGCCGCAGCGGGCGACCCGATGACCCGTAACGACGTTCGGCTGATCCGGACCAGGCTGGCCGTGCTGGCCGCCGTGCTGATCACGCTCTGGTCGTACGCGGCCTACGTGTCCAGCCAGGATGCCGTCGACCTGCTGCGCGTCCGGGCGCTGGCGGACACGCTGGGCCAGCCCATCGACCGCCTGATTCTGAGCCTGCAGACGGAACGCCGGATCACCGCCGAGACGATCGCCGGGACGGGGCAGACGCCCCCCGCGCTGGTCGGGGCCCGCGAAGGCACCGACCGGGCCGCCGCCGAGATCCGCGAGTTCACCAAGGGCGGCGACCTCCGGTTGCTCAGCGCCGGCGCCGTCCGCGACCGGGCCGGCGAGCTGGTCCGACGGCTCGACGGCCTGGGCACGACCCGATCCCAGGTGGACGCCGGGGGGCTCGACCAGGGCGCGGCAGTCGACGGGTACGACGAGGTCATCGACGTCGCCTTCCGGGTGTACGGCCCGGAGTGGGGCGCGTACGAGAGCGGGTTGGCCGCCGACACCCGCGCGGTGATCGCGCTGGCCCGCGCCCGGGAGTTGCTCGCCCGGGAGGACACAGTGGTCAGCGCGGCCCTGACCGGCGCACGGCTCGGCGCCGACGAGCGGCGTCGGCTGACCGCACTGGTCAGCATCCAGCGGTACGCGCGCGCCGAGGCCGCGGCCGGGCTTCCGGCCGACGGCCAGGCCGAGCATCAGCGCCTCGCGGCCGGCCCCGAGTTCGCGGCTCTGCTCGCCCTGGAGGACCGGCTGCTGCTCCAGCCCGGCACCGCCGACGCCCTGGCCGGTCTCACCATCCAGGGCTGGCGGGCCGCGGCGGACGCCGCCCTCGGCGCGCTGCAGACACTGGTGACGGACACCGCCCGCAGCAGCGTCGAGCGGGCCACCCCCGGTGCCGCCGTGCTCATCGCCCGTACCGGGGCCGTCGTGGGTCTCGGCCTCATCGTCGTGATCGTGCTCCTGCTGAGCTGGGCGGGCACCGTCCGACGCCTGACCGACGAGCTGACCAGGACCGGCGCCGACCCTCCGGCTCCGGAGCCAGAGACGCCGGCCCCAGTCCAGGAACCGGCGACGCCGGGGGGTGACGCCGAGCGGGAGTTGTTCCTGGGGCTGACCCGACGCAACCAGGTCCTGCTGCGCGACCAGCTCAGCCTGCTGGACGGGATGCAACGTCGGGAACGGCCCACCGAGGAGACCGGCGAGCTGTTCCAACTCGACCACCTCACCACCCGGGTCCGCCGCAACGTGGAGAAACTGATCACGCTGGCCGGCGCGACACCTGCCCGCCGCTGGCGACGCCCGGTGCCACTGCTCGACGTGGCGCGCGGCGCGGTCGCCGAGGTGCCGGACTACCACCGGGTCCTGATCGCGCCGCACTGGCCGTGGTCACTCGCGGGGCCGGCCGTCACGGACGTCATCCACCTGCTGGCGGAGTTGATCGAGAACGCCCTGGCCTTCTCCGGGGCGGAGACCACCGTCCGGGTCAGCGGCGAACAGCGACCGCAGGGGTGTGCCGTCCTCGTCGTCGACGACGGGCCCGGCCTGGACGCCGCCGCGCTGGCCGAGGCGAACCACCTGCTCGGCAATCCCCCATTGGACGGCCCGCCCGCGGGCCTCGCCGGCTGGTACGCCGCCGCCGTACTGGCCGGCCGCTGCGGCGCCCACGTCTCGCTACGCCCCAGCCGGCGCGGCGGGACGGCCGCCATCGTGCTTCTGCCCTCCCGGCTGATCACGGTCGCCGACACCGGGCGCGCACCGACAGACGCACCACCCGACAGCCCGTACCCACCGGCCCGCACCGGCACCGACCTGACCGACCCCAACGGCAACGGCACGCTGCCGACACGGGTCCGCCACCCCGGACCGACCGGCCCGCAACACGGCAGGACCAGCCTCGACACGGTTGAGTTGCCAGTCGCCAGAACAGCAAGGAGACAACAATGACGCCTGCAGTGGTCACCGAGGACGGCCTGACCGACGCCCTGAACAACCTGGTCGATCGGGTGCACGGTGCGGAGTTCGCCGTGGTGCTCTCACCGGACGGGCTGCCGCTCGGCGGCTCGCGGCGGGTGGGGGCGAAGCTGGCCGAGCAGATCTCCGGCGTGGTCGCCGGACTGATCGCGTTGGGGCTGGCCGCCACCCGGACCTGTGACGCGGGTCGGCTGCGTCAGGTCGTGGTGCAGATGTCGCGAGCGTTCCTGTTCATCGCCACCATCCCGAACGGGACCATCCTCACCGTGCGGATCGCCGGTGACGACGTCGAGGTCGGTGACATGGCGTACGAGGTGGCGCTCTTCGTGGGGCAGGCCGAGCAGCACCTGCCGATCACGCTGGGCCCGGCCTCCTCGGTGACGATCGGGGACACTGGTGCACACCAGCGGCACCACTGACGAGGCGTGGTACGACGACGACGCGGGCCCGGTCGCCCGGCCCTACACGATGACCGGGGGGCGCACCGCGCCCGCACGCGGCCAGTTCGACCTGATCTCGCTGGTCGTCGCCCGGAGGGGGGTCACGCCCCCCACACCGCTCTTCCCCGAACAGGCGCGGATCGTCGAGTTGTGTCACCATCCAGTGTCGGTGGCCGAGGTGGGTGCCGAGTTGGATCTTCCGCTGGGGACGGTCCGGGTCCTGCTCGGTGACCTGCTCGCGGCCGGGCTGATCGAGACGCACGAACCGCCGATGCTGTCGGAGCTGCCGACCGAGGATCTGCTCGAGGCGATACTCGTCGGGCTTCGCGGGTTGTGACCGGGCAGGTGCCACCCGCGACCGGGACGGGTCGTGGGCGCGCACCCGGCGACGAACTGAAGGAGAGACTGGCAGTGCCGGCAACACCACCCCAGCCACGCCGTACCGTGGCGATCATCCTGCTGGATCGGGTCGTGGCCCTCGTCACGGCCGCACGGCGGGTGCTCACCGGTCGGGAGGACGTCTCGCGGGCCACCTGGGTGGCCGTCGTCGCGGCGCTCGGGGTGCTGATCGCGACGGCCGTGTCCGTCGTCGGGGTGCTGCGTACGCCGGAGAAGCTGACGCCGGTGACCCTCGACCCGCCGCCGTCGGTCGAGCAGGTGGGCGCGTCGCCGTCCGGTAGCCCCCGCGGGCAGGCGCGACCGGCGGTCACCAGCCCCGCGGTGCCCGCTTCCCCGCCCGCCTCGGCCACCTCGGCCCCACCGGCCGTCACGTCGTCGACCAGGCCCACGCCGACCGGCGCTACCGCCGAACCCACCCCGGCGGCCCTGGGCGCGGACTTCGCCATCACGGACAATGCCCTGCTCAGCTACGGCGCGACCGTGACGATCAGCAATCCCGGCTCGGTCCCGGCCCCGGGGTGGACGCTGGTCGTCACCCTGCCGCGAGAGTCGCTGGGGATCAGCGGGGTCGAGGGGGCGCAGGCCAGCCGGGACGGTGCGGTGTGGACGTTCGTGCCGGACCCGAACACCGGTCAGGTGCCTGGCAGCGCCTCCGTCCGGGTGGCGTTCCGGGTCAACGGCTCGTTGACCGGTTCCGCCCCCAAGGCGTGCACGATCGACGGGGTCGCCTGCTCCGGCCTGCCGAACTGACCAACCCGGGACGCCCCGATCGAGCGCGGTACATCCGGCGTTCCGGCGGCAGCCATGCTTGATTGATCATCAGTTCGGGCGCGCTTCGTACCGTCGCGACCATGACTGTCCTACCCGCATCACCGTCGCCTCGCCGCGCCGGGTCACGCCTCGGCGCCCTGGGTACCCGGGCCGCCGCCTCCGTCGCCGCTCTCGCCGTCACCGGCGCTGCCGTCGCGGTCGCCGTCGGGACCTCGTCACCCGCCACCGCCGAGCCGGGCAGCGTCGTCGTCTCGGAGAACTTCTCGGCCGGGTCGCTGCCCGCCGGTTGGCACGCGGTCGACGGCACCTGGAAGGTCGAGAACGGCCGACTGTACGGAACCTCCGCCAGCTCCAGCGAGAACAACAAGATCACTTTCGGTCGGCACCTGAACGACTTCCGCCTCGAGGCCACCATGCGCTTCGAGTCGGTCTCGGCCGCCACCCGCTGGGCCTCGCTCGGCATCGACGTGCCCGCCAACGGCGCGACCCCCTGGTGGATCGCCACCATGCGCAGCGGCACCACCGCCGCCAACGGGCTCGAATTCGCCCAGCGGACCACGGCCAACGCCTGGGTCGTGACGAACACCGCCTCCGCCCCGTCCGCCGCCGGCACCGGCCGGGACGTGCGCGTCGCCGTCGAGGTGCACGGCAACCAGGCCCGCTGGATCTTCGACGGGCGGGAGGCGATGCGGACCAGCAGCCTCCAGCGTTCCGCCGACGGCGTCCAGGGGCTCTTCGTCAACGGTGCGACCGTGTCGTACGACGACGTCACCGTCACCGAGCTGGCGCCGAACGGCTACCTGCGCCCCGAGGGCAGCCCGTTCACCGTTATCGCCCACCGGGGCGCGTCCGCCGCCGCACCGGAGAACACCCTCGTCGCCCAGGAGATCGCCCGCAAGGGCGGGGCCGACTGGATCGAGAACGACGTCCAGCCGAGCAAGGACGGCATCCCGTTCATCCTGCACGACGGCACCGTCGACCGGACCACCGACGGCACCGGCAACATCCGGGACCTGACCGCCGCGCAGATCAAGGCCCTCGACGCCGGCTCCTGGTTCGGCCCGCAGTACGTCGGCGAGCGGGTCCCCACCCTCGCGGAGCAGCTCGCCGACCTGCGGACGCGGGGCGGCAACCTGCTGGTGGAGATCAAGGGCAGGCACAGCCGGGACGAGGTCGCCACGATCATCCAGGTGATCCGGGACGAGCAGATGATGGGCCGGGTCTTCATCCAGAGCTTCGAGGTCGACGCCCTGAAGTACACCTACGAGATCGCCCCCGAGCTGCCGCTCGGCCTGCTCCGCAGCACCCTGGACGCCGACCCGGTGGCGATCGCGAAGGAGCTGCACCTGACCGCGTACAACCCGGACGGCAACGCTCTGTTGGCCAAGCCGGAGGTCGTCGCCCCGCTGCACACCGCCGGGGTCGCCGTGATGGCCTGGACGATGGACTCCGCCGGCCTGTGGCAGCGGCTGGAGCGGATCGGCACCGACGCGATCATCACCAACCGCGCGGCGGAGCTGGTCGGCTGGAACTCGGCGTTCGTCCAGCGGGCCTCCGCCGACCCGACCGTGCAGATCACCTCGCCGGCCAACGGGGCTCGACTGGACCGGGCGCAGTCCCCGGTGATCGCGGTCGCCGCGACCAACGCGGACACCGTCACCGTGACGCTGGACGGTAAGAAGTCGGCCGCCGGGCGCAAGCTCGACCTCGCCAAGCTGACCGCCGGCCGGCACACCATCACCACCGAGGCGACCGGGCCCGAGGGCACCGCCACCGCGACCGGCACCTTCACCGTGACGGTGAGCCAGGCCGGCCTCGGCTACCTGATCCTCACCTCGGGCGCGGACCCGGCCGCCGCCACCGCGATGACCATCAAGCTGGCGCACGCCCAGTACGCCGAGCTGGCCACCTACGCCGACCGGCAGGCCGGCAAGCTGGTGCCGGCCGAGGTCGCCAGCGTCATCGCCGCCGACGCCCGCACCCTCGCTCTGAAGTAGCGGTTCGAAGGGTGGCGCCGGTCCGACGGCGTCGGCGCCACCCCGAATCCTCAGTGGATGGCGACGGGCGATCCGGCAGACTCGCCCTGCTGTCGCACCAGCGGCAGCACCGGGGCCAACGCCAGCGCCATGCACAGGCCGCCGATGGGAAGCAGGTCGAGGGTGACCGCCGGCAGGACGATGCCGGCGAGGAGCAGCGGCACACTCCACCACGGCAGCCGTCGTCGGGCGGCGAGCATGCCCGTGAGGAGGAGCAACCCGAGGAAGAAGAACTGGGGTACGACATCGTAGAAGGCCACCTCCACGCCGGGGATGTCCTTGAATTCCGCACCGAGCCGGGACATCTCCGCCCGGTCCTCGGCCAGCAGGCCCTCGACGATGTCCGCACCGAACTGCACCATCGTCGCGGCGAGGCCGACCAACGTGGCGGCCACCACCCCGGTGCGCCACGGACTGCGGGGCAGCAGGCGGGACAGCACGAGCACACCCGGGACGAAGCACACCATGCCGGCGAGAGCGACCAGGTGGGCGGCCTGCCAGTCGAGCCCGGGGCCGTACACCCCGTCGGATCTTGCCCACAGCCGGACCAGGCCGTAGGCCACGATGCCGACCGGTCCGGCGATGACGTAGAGCGCAGCGCGTTTCATGCCAGCCAGCATGTGGCCGCCGACCCCGGCCGACCTCCGGGAGGTTCCCTCGGGTCGCCCTGGCTTTCGTCTCAGGTCTTCCACGGAGCGACCCCGAGACGCGCCACCGCGCAACGGTCGTCGCTTGCCGCACGACCGCCCCGTCGACGTCGGGGTGTACGTCCGCCCGGTGCGCGCGCTCAGCGGTCGCTGATGAGGGGGGCGTAGTCGCCGCGGGTGAGTGGCCTGCTGGACAGGGAGCCGTCGGCCCGGGGCACGCCGAGAGCCTTGCCGTCGCGCAGGAAGGCCACTGTGGAGACGTCCTCGCGGCTGGTGAGAGTGCAGACGATCTGCCCGAAGGCGAGGACCTCGTCGCTGCGACCGCCCACCTCTGCGGGCTCGTCCACGGTGACGAGGGCCTGCGTGCCGGTCACTGTCGCGCGGGCGGCGTTGACCGCCCCGGGCAACGCGCTGGTCAGATCGCTGCCCCGTTCGGCCCCGCTGGGCCCGGCGAGCAGATGCCGCAACTGGTCCGCAATGGTGGGTGCGCTGTCGACCCGCCGGACCACGGGGACGATGCGGTTGTCCCGGACCAGGCAGAGGGTCTCGGCGGCACTACCGGCCGGCGCGGTGGTGTCGGCGGGAGCGGCGCTGCTCAGCGGCCCTCGTGGGGGCGGCACCGTGCGTGGGGTGTCGTCGGTGGGGATGCCACATCCGGTCAGCAGCACAGCGAGGACCAACGGGACGAGACGACGGTGCCTCACGACAGGCTCCCCGGCAGGGTGACCCGGAAACAGGCGCCCCCGCCCGGACGGTCGGCGACCGTCACCTGGCCCGCGTGCGCGGCGGCGTGCTGGGCTACCAACGCCAGTCCCAGGCCGGTGCCGTCACCGGCGCCACGGGTGTGGGCTGCTCGCCCCCGGACGAACCGGTCGAAGATCGCCTCGCGGTCCTCGACGGGAACGCCCGGACCGTCATCGTCGACCTCGATGACGCCGCTGTCCCCGTCCCGGTCCAGGCGAACCGCCACCGGGCCACCACCGTAGGTGACGGCGTTGTCGAGCAGGTTCGCCAGGACCTGGGCGATCCGCCGCCGCTCGACCTGCCACGTCGGGGGCACGTCCGGTGCCAGGCGGACGAGGGTGCCCGGCAGGTCGTACGCGTCGCAGGCCTCCCGGGCCAGCTCCACCACGTCCACCGGGGCACGGTGGGCCGGCTGGTCACTGCGGGCCAGGTCGATCAGGTCGTTGACGAGCCGTTGAAAACGGTCGATCTCGTCGGCGACGAGCCCGGCGGCGGTGGCCGTCCGTTCGTCCTGGTGTTCCCGGCGGCGGGCCAGGACGCTGGCCGCCGCCGCGAGGGTCTGCAACGGGGAACGCAGTTCGTGGCTGACGTCGGCGGCGAACCGGCGGTCCCGTTCGATGCGCAGGGCGAGGCGGTCGACCATCTGGTTGAACGACGAGGAGAGGCGGGTGAGGTCACTGTCGGTGGCCGGGTCGAGCCGGGCTGTGAAGTCACCGGCGGCGATCTTCTCGGCCGCGTCGGCGACCGCTGTCAGCGGCCGTAACCCGTGCCGGGTGGCGTACCAGGCGAGGGTGGCGCCGGACCCGGCGACCAGCACCGCGACGCTGGTCAGCGCGAGGGCCAGCACCCGGAAGGTCTGCTCCAGCTCGCGCAGCGAGTTGACCTCGAAGTAGGTCGCGGACGCGGACAGCGGCACCCCGACCACCAGGGCGGGTTGCCCGTCGACGCGGACACGCTGCACGGCCGGCTCCCCGGCGGAGACGACCCGCAGCAGTTCGGTGGGGATGGCGGCAGTGGTGCCGGGATCGGCGGCTCGCGCGTACCACTCGCCGTTGAGGTGCAGCACCGGTCGACGGCTTCCGCCGGTGTCCAACGACCGGAGCACCTCCACCACGTCCGGGGTGTCGGTGTCGAGGCCGGCATGCACCACGGCCGCGTCGAAGTAGGCGGCCCTCAGGGCGATGCGTTCGCGGTCGTCGAGCAGGGAGCGGCGGGTCAACTCGTAGGAGATCAGGGCCATCGACGCCGAGAGCAGAAGCGCGCCGACGGCGAACGCGGCAGTCACCCGGGTGCGCAGTCCGAGGCGTCTCATCGTTGCAGCTTGTAGCCCAGGCCCCGCAGGGTGACCAGGTGCCGGGGGTTCGCCGGATCCGGCTCGATCTTCTGCCGCAGGCGACCGACGTGCACGTCGACGAGCCGTTCGTCGCCGCTGTCGTAGCCCCAGACCCGTTGCAGCAACTGCTGGCGGGACAGCACCCGACCGGCGTGCTCGGCCAGCTCGCAGAGCAGCCGGAACTCGGTGCGGGTGACAGTGACCTGTCGGCCGGCGCAACGCACCTCCCCCGCCTCCGGACTGATCTCCAACTCCCCGAAGGCGACCGCCGGCACGGGCTCCGGCGTCGAGGTCGTGACCACCGGCCGGGCGCGGCGGCGCAGAGCCCGCAGGCGGGCGGTCAGCTCCCGGATGGCCACGGGTTTGACCACGTAGTCGTCGGCGCCGGCTTCGAGAGCGGCGACGATGTCGTCGGTGCCGTCGCGGGCGCTGACCACCACGATCGGGACGTCGTCGTCACGGCGCAGCTGCCGGATGCACTCGAAGCCGTCGAGGCCGGGCAGCATCAGGTCGACGAGCACGTAGTCGGCCGGGTGGTGACGTTGGGCGCGCAGGCCCTCCTCGGCCGTGGCCGCGCCGAGGGCGTCGTAGCCCTCGTCCTCGAGTGCGAGCAGCAGCGCGAGCCGGATGCGGTCGTCGTCCTCGATCACCAGTACGGCCGTCATCCCGGAATCATCCTCGGCCGACCGCCGGGCGGCCAACCGTGCCCGCCAGCCGGCGGTTTTGTCACACAACTGTCACAGAGCCTTGCAGTGACCGCCAACCCCGCCCAGCACGGTGGAGAGGGAGCGAGGGGCGACGGAGAGGGGGTACGGCAATGGCGACGCCGGTGCTGCCCGCGAGGTACACGCTGCCGCTGGTCGAGGTTCGCGTCACCGAACTCGATCTGGCCTGTCTGCCGGAGGTCGGCGCGGTGTTCGACCGACTGCTGGCGCTGCGTCCCGCACAGGTCGTGCTCGACCTGTCCGACTGCCAGCACCTCGACGCCGCCGCCATCGGCCTGCTGCTCGACGTGCACCGGCGGCTGACTCGCGTCGACGCGGCCCTCACCGTCCGCGGTGCGAGCCCCCGGGTTCGGCGCATCCTGCACATCACCCGCCTGGATCAGGTGCTCCCGATCGTGAGCGAGGAAGGACCAGCAGCATGACCGTCGTCCCGGACGAGTATCTGATGACCCTCATCTGCGACACCTGCGGCGAGACCATCCGCGGCACCGCCTGCGTGCTCCCCGACGCCGAGGTCGTGTGGACCCTGGTGGCCGAGCACGGTTGGAGCGGTTCCCCCTTCGCCACCGGGCCGCACCGCTGCCCGCACTGCAGCCTCCTGCCCGCCTCGACCGGTGGCCACGCGTCGCGCGACGACCACGGCCCCGGCGGCATCCTCGGCATCGACCACCTCGACGGCACGACAGTAATCGCCGCCACGGGTGACATCGACCTCGACACCGGCGACAACCTGCGTACGGCGCTGCGGCACGTGGCCGAGGTGGGCGGGCACGTCGTGGTGGACCTGAGCCGGGTGCACATCATCGACTCGACCGGCCTCGGTCTGCTCGTCCGCGCCCATCGTGATGCTCGCGAACGCGGTGTCACGCTCTGCCTCGCCGCGCCGTCGCGATTCATCCGCACCGTCCTGCACACCATGCGTCTGGACGGGGCTTTCCCGATCTTCGACAGCCGCGACGACGCCCTCGCCCAGTTGTCCGACGGTGGCGAAAGGACCCTCCCCGAGGGCCACGCGGTGGCCGTTCCCCGCTGAGGGAACGGGGCGAACCGACCGGGTGGCGAGCATGTTTCATGCTGGAGTAATGATTCGTTTCGTACTGAATGTGCTGTGGCTCGTCTTCGGCGGTGGCCTCGTGCTGGCGGTCGGCTACGGCATCGCCGCACTGATCTGCTTCGTCCTGGTCATCACCATCCCGTTCGGCGTCGCGTCGCTGCGCCTCGCGGTCTACTCGCTGTGGCCCTTCGGCCGCACCCTGGTGCCCAAGCCGGGCGCGGGCGTCGGCTCCGGCCTGGCGAACATCCTCTGGGTGGTGCTGGCCGGATGGTGGCTGGCGCTCTCCCACATCCTCGCGGGCATCGCCCTCTGCGTCACGATCATCGGGATCCCGTTCGGCATCGCCAACTTCAAGCTCGTCCCGGCCGCGTTCTGGCCCCTCGGCCGCGAGGTCCTCGACGTGCCCTGAACGCGGAAAACGGGAGACACCTGGTCTCCCGCCACTTCTAACTTATACCGCACTGGGGGGCTTGCGGCAAGACCCCGTTTATGACGCAGAATCGTCGGCCGAGGCCAAATTCTGCCGAAATGGAAGTCATGAATTGGATTCCTTGCCTACCTCCGTGTTCGAACTTCCCGATCACCTCGCCGCCAAGGCCGACCCGGCGCTCATCGCCCACGACGAGCGGCACTTCGAGGCCATGACGCAGGGCCTCGCGCAGCTGAGCGCCGAGCTGTCCGACCGTCTGGACGCCGCCCGCCGGGCGCCCGGAGGCAAGGGCCGGCAGGCCGTCGACCGGGACGAGGAGGTCCGCCGGCTGACCGCCCGCCTGCGCTCGCTGAGCCGCTACGGACTGGACCTGTGCCTCGGCCACGTGGTCGAGGCGGACAACCCGGAGCCGGTGTACGTCGGACGTCGCGGTCTCACCGACAGCACCGGCCGGCGGCTGCTGCTCGACTGGCGCTCACCCGCCGCCGAGCCGTTCTTCGGCGCGACCCACGCCAAGCCGATGGGCCTGGCGAGCCGCCGCCGGTACCGCTGGACCCGCGGCCGGATCAGCGACTACTGGGACGAGGTGTTCACCCCGGACGGGTTCGTGGGGCACGCCGTCGCGCTCGACGACCAGTCCGCCTTCATCGCCAGTCTGGGCAGCGCCCGGTCGGCCCGGATGCGCGACGTGCTCAGCACGATCCAGGCGGACCAGGACGCCATCATCCGGGCGGGATCGGCCGGTGCCCTCGTGGTCGACGGCGGTCCGGGCACCGGCAAGACCGTCGTCGCCCTGCACCGCACCGCGTACCTGCTCTACTCCGACCCACGCCTCGGTCAGCGCCGGGGTGGGGTGCTCTTCGTGGGACCGCACCAGCCCTACCTGGCCTACGTCGCCGACGTCCTGCCCAGCCTCGGAGAGGAGGACGTGCAGACCTGCACCCTGCGCGACCTCGTCCCCGAGGGTTCCACCGCAGCCGCCGACACCGACCCGGACGTGGCCCGGCTGAAGTCCTCGGCCGAACTGGTCCGGGCGATCGACGCGGCCGTCCGGTTCTACGAGGACCCACCGACCGCCCCGGCGACGATCACGGTCGGCGACTCCGACGTCCGCCTGAGCGCCGACGACTGGGCCGACGCGTTCCAGGCGCCGGGTCCGGGCACCCCGCACAACGAGGCGCGCGAGGAGATCTGGGAGGAGCTGCTCACCATCCTCATCGACCGGTACGACGGCGAGGAGCCGGACGACGTGCTCCGCGACTCGCTCCTGCGTAACCGGGAGCTGCGGGCGACGGTCAACCGCGCCTGGCCGTTGCTCGACGCGGCCGATCTCGTGGGTGACCTGTGGTCGGTGCCCGCGTACCTGCGCAGGTGCGCGCCGTGGCTCAGTGCCGAGGAGGTCCGCAAGCTGCAACGCGACGAGCCCCGGGCCTGGACCGTGTCAGATCTGCCGCTGCTCGACGCGGCGCGGCAGCGACTCGGCGACGCGGAGCGGTCGGGACGCACCCGTCGGCGTGACCCGGCCGCCGCTGTCGAACGCGAGCACATGGCCCGGGTCGTCGACGAGCTGCTCGCCGCCGACACCTACGACGACGGCGAGGGTCTGCTGGCGATGCTGCGCCAACCCGACCTGCGCGACGTCCTGGTCGACGAGTCCGCGCTGCCGGACGCCGACCCGGACCTGCTGGCCGGCCCGTTCGCGCACATCGTCGTGGACGAGGCCCAGGAGCTGACCGACGCCCAGTGGCAGATGCTGCTGGCGCGCTGCCCGTCACGCAGCTTCACCATTGTGGGAGACCGCGCCCAGGCCCGGCACGGGTTCACCGAGTCGTGGCCGGAACGCCTCAAGCGGGTCGGGCTCGACCGGGTCACAGTGGCCTCGTTGAGCATCAACTACCGGACGCCAGCGGAGGTCATGGCGGAGGCCGAACCGGTCATCCGGGCCGTGCTCCCCGACGCCAACGTGCCGACCTCCATTCGTGGCAACGGACTTCCCGTCGTCCACGGATCGGTCGCCGACCTGCCGTCGATCCTCGACACCTGGCTCGCCGCGCACGCCGACGGGATCGCCTGCGTCATCGGCGACCCGACGCTCCCGCCCACCGCCCGGGTCCGGTCACTGAGCCCGGAGCAGGCCAAGGGGCTGGAGTTCGACCTGGTCGTCCTCGTCGACCCGGAAACGTTCGGCACCGGCATCTCGGGGGCGGTCGACCGTTACGTCGCGATGACCCGGGCCACCCAGCAACTCGTGCTCCTGACCAGCGACTGAGGGCGTGCCGCCCGACCGGGTCCGGGAGTCCCCGGACCGTGTCGCACTCATCGGCGGGATACCGCTGAGGAATATCCATCCCTCAGCGGTATCCCGCTCTCCAGCCCCATCACCCGTACTGCACAGCGATCAGGGCCTAGTTGCCGAGCGTGACGTGCAGGATCCTCTCGTTGCTGTTGTTCGGGGTGCTGTCCTTGTCACCGACGTTTGTGGTGGTCAGCCACAGCCCCCCGTCGGGAGCCGGCTCCACCGTCCGCAACCGACCGTAGGTGCCACTGAAGTACGTCTGCACGTTCGTCAGGCTGCTGCCGCTGATCACCGCGCGGTACATCCGAGCGCCCCGGGCGCAGGCCACGTAGAGCGCGTCGCGCACGATCGTGATGCCGGAGCAGGACCCTTCGGCGGTGGGATAGGTGCGCGCCGGCGCGATGAACCCGGCCGTACCGCAGGCGCCACTGGTGCCCTCGCATGCCGGCCAGCCGTAGTTGCCACCCTTGGTGATCAGGTTGGTCTCGTCCATGACCGAGTTGCCGAACTCCTGCTCCCACAGCCGGCCCTGCGAGTCGAACGCCAGCCCCTGCGGGTTGCGGTGGCCGTAGCTCCACACGTAGTTGCCGAACGGGTTGTCCGAGGGGACGGTGCCGTCCGGGTTGAGCCGCAGGATCTTGCCTTCGAGGCTGGACCGGTCCTGGGCGTAGTTGCCGTTCTGGGCGTCGCCGGTGCTGGCGTACAGCTTGCCGTCCGGGCCGAACCGCAGGCGACCACCGTCGTGGTACTTGTTACGCCGGATGCCGCTGAGGAGGACCTGCTCGCTGGCGGTGTTGAGTCGCCCGTTCTCCAGCCTGATCCGGACGACGCGGTTGTCGCTCGGCGAGGTGTGCATGATGTACAGCCAGCGGTCGCTGGAGTAGCTGGCCGAGATGGCGAGCCCCAACAGGCCACCCTCACCGTCGGTGCTCTGCACGTTCGGCACCGTGCCCAGGTTGGTCTTGGCCCCGGTGGTCGGGTTGAGCTGGATGATGTCGTGCGCGTCGCGGCGGTTGTAGAGCACGCTGCCGTCCGGCAACGTCACCAGACCCCACGGGATGTCGGTGTCGGTGGTGACCTGCCGCACCCCGCACACCGGGTTGGCGCACGCCGCGCCGGTGGTCACCGTCGCGGTGCCGCTGCGCGACGAGGCGTTGTCCTGCGCGTCCCGAGCCACCACGTAGTACTGGTAGGAGGTGTTCGCCGCCAGACCGCTGTCGGTGAACGTGGTCGCCGGCGGCGCGCCGGTGACCGTTCCCACCTTCGCGCCGGCCCGGTAGACGTCGTACGCCCGCACCCCGATGTTGTCGGTCGACGCGGTCCAGCGCAGCGTCACGGTGGTGCCCGACGCGGTGCCGGTGAGCTGTTGCGGCGCCGTCGGTGGCTGACCGTCGGCCTGACAGGGCGGCGGAGTGATCGACACGGTGGCGCTCGCCTGCGACACGTTGCCGGCGGCGTCGCGGGCGTTGACGTACAGGCCCCAGGTCGCCCCGGGCACCACTGTGAGGTTGGTGGAGAGCGTCGTGCCGCTCACCGACGTCATCAGTTGGCCGTCGTGGTAGATGTCGTAGAAGGCCACCGCGACGTTGTCCGTCGAGGCGTTCCACGCGAACGTCACCGAGTTGCAGGTCAGGCCACTGACCCGTGGGCTGCCCGGCGCGGTCGGCGGCTGACTGTCGGCGCTGCCGAGGGACGTCGTCCACCGCTGGTTGGACTGCCCGTTGCAGGTCCATAGGCCGACGGTGGTGCTGTTGGCGGTGCCCGCGCCGGTCACGTCCAGGCACAGGCCGGACTGGACCCCGACGATCGTCCCGGAGCTGGTGATCCGCCAGCGTTGGTTGGCGCCGCCGGTGCAACCGTTGATCTGCAGCGCGGCCGGGGCGGTGGTGTCCTGGCCGACCACGTCCAGGCACATCGTGTCGTCGTAGACCCGCAGCTCACCACTTGAGGTGAAGGTCCACGCCTGGTTGGCCTGGCCGTTGCAGTCGTAGATGTTGATGCCGGCACCGGCGGTCCTGACGTTGCCGACCACGTCCAGGCAACGACCGCTGGCCACGCCGACGACGGTCGACGGCGCCGCGGCGGCCGCCGGCACACCGACGGCCAGGCTCAGCAGCGTCACCGCCGCCATCGCCACCGGCAACAGCCGCCGTCGTGGGCGGGGTGGGTTTCTCCGCGCGATGACTCGCATCCGTCCTCCAGGCTCAGGGCATCGACCGGCCCACCCGGACGACGAAGCGCCCGACCACGCCGAACAGACACATCGACCATCAAAGATGTGCTCGCCACACATGTCAAACGATGTCCCCCGATCGGTGGGCAAACCCGCAGATCGCGTACGGGGCGACGGCGGCACTTCTCGGCGTACCCGCTTCCTCCTCAGGTCGTAGACGTAGTGCCGTCCTGCGCCAGATGGCGGAGGGCGATCGCTCGAACAGGCTTGTCTCCAAGGCATCGGGTGACGCCGCACGGACCTGCTCCGGACACCCGTTCGCCAGGAAAGGCACTGGCAGACGATGCGCTCTCTTCCGCTTCACGCACCCGGTTCACCCCGAAGCGCCCGGCCTCTCGTCCGACTCGGCGCGGTGCTGGCGACCGCTGTCGTCCTCGCCGTGAGCGCCGCCGGCTGTGGCGCGCCGCAGCACAACCCCACACCACCCATCGACGCTCCGGCGGCACCCGCGAGCGGGGCGGGTTCCGCCCTGACGGGCGCCGACGTCAACGCCTGGCTCGACGGCCTGCTCCCGGCCGCGCTCGACCGTACCGACATCGCGGGAGCCACGGTCGCCGTCGTGAACAACGGCAAGATCCTCACAACGCGGGGGTACGGCTACGCCGACACCGGCGCCGGCGGGAACGCGGCCGTACCGGTCGACCCGGACCGGCATCTGTTCCGGATGGGATCGGTGTCGAAGCTCGTCACCGCCACCGCGGTGCTGCAACTCGTACAGAGCGGGAAGCTCGACCTTGACACCGACGTCACGACGTACCTCGACTTCGAACTGCCGCTGCGCTACGAGCGGGCCGTCACCCTGCGGCACCTTCTGACGCACACCGCCGGCTTCGAGGAGCGGATCGCGGGCCTCATCGGCACCGACGGCGGAAACCTGAACCTGCGTAGGGCCCTGATGACCGATCCACCGGAGCAGATCTACCAGCCCGGCACCGTCCCCGCGTACTCCAACTACAGCAACGCGCTCGCCGGCTACATCGTCGAACGCGTCAGCGGGACGCGCTTCGAGGAGTACGTCCAACGCAACATTCTGGACCGCGCGGGCATGCCGTCGTCGACCTTCGCGCAGCCCCTCCCGGCGGCGCTGCGCGACCGGATGTCCAACGGGTACGACACCTCCGCCGGGCCCGCCGCGCCGTTCGAGATCGTCGGCACGCCCCCGCCCGGTGCGCTGAGCGCCCCGGCGACGGACATGGCGCGATTCATGCTCGCCCAGCTCGGCGAGCCGGTGGGCTTCGCGCCCCTGCTGGACCAACCGACCCGTGAGCTGATGCAGCGGCCGGCACTCGACGCGACGTCGTTGGGCACGCTGGCCGACGGGCCGCGGATGACCCTCGGATTCTTCGCCGAGGACCGCAACGGTCACCGGATCCTCGGCCACGGCGGCGACACCAAGTACTTCCACTCCCACCTGCAGATCTACCCCGACGACCGGGCCGGCATCTTCCTGTCCCTCAACAGCAACGGCTCCGGCGCCCTGGACAGCAACGAACTGCGCGAGTCGATCGTGAACGGCTTCGCCGACCGCTACTTCCCCGCCCGCGACGACCAGCCGACGGCCGGCGTGGACCCGGCGACCACCGCCAAGCACGCCGCGCTGGCCGCCGGCACGTACGAGTCCTCGCGAGCGATTCAGAGCAACTTCCTGACGGCGATCGGTCTGGTCGGTCGGACCACTGTCAGCGTCGCCGACGGTGACCGCTTGCTGGTGGAGCCGGGCCCGCTGTCGGACTCCCCCGCCCTCTACGAGGAGGTGGCGCCCTGGGTCTGGCGCGAGGTCGGCGGGCAGCGCACGATCGCCATGCGGGCGACCGACGACCGGGTCGAGGCGATCAGTTTCGACTCCGCGTTCGCGTTGCTGCCCGTCGAGCCCGCCCGCGCCTGGGCGGTGGCCGTTCCGGTGCTGGCCCTGTCCACCGTCGTGCTGCTGCTCGCCGTCCTGTCCTGGCCGGTCGGCGCGATCGTCCGCCGTCGGCTGGGCCGCGCTCCTCGGGAGCGGGCGGGGCGCACCGCGCGGATCCTGAGCCGCCTCGCCGTCGCCGGCACGCTGCTCGCGTTCGCCGGCTGGGTGCTGAGCATCGGCAGCATCATGAGCCTCCAGGACGTTCCCGGGCCCGTCCTGCGCACCATCCAGGTGCTGCAACTGGTCGGTCTGCTCGGAGTACTGCCCGCCGCGGTCCGGCTGATCGACGACGTGCGACGCCACCTGGGCTGGCGACGGATCACCGCCAGCGGCCTGATCCTGGTCGCTCTCGCCGGCGCGGGCTGGTTCGCCGTGGAGTTCCACCTGCTCGCGCCTAGCATCTCCTACTGACCCGCCGACCCGGGACGATCCGGAGCAAGGATGCGCACCCCATGAGGGACCACGCCGACACCGCACCCGGCACACCACGACTGACGAAGTGGCTCGACGGACGGCTCACCCGGCTCGGGGTGACCGGAGTGTTCCCACGGGACTGCCTGCTGGCCGCGGTGCTGACCGTCCTGACGTTCGTCCTGTTCGCCGGGCTGTTCTGGTTCGTGGCACCGGAGGACGGGGTGTCGTTCGACCCGGCGCGGGCCTGGCTGCTCGTCCCCATCTGCTGCGCGCAGGCGATGCTGCTGTGCCTGCGTCGGGTCCGGCCGCTGCTCTGCCTCGCGCTCGTCGTCGGCCTCCAACTGCCCATCATCGGCTTCTCCCTGCCCGAGGCGACCATCCGGGGCCTCGCACCGTTCGTCGTGGCGTACACCGTCGGGTCGTTGCTGCCGGTTCGGCCTGCGCTGCTGGCCGTCAGCGCGGTCGTGGTGGTGGAGTCGATCGGGGCGGCCGTCGTGGTGACCCCGGATCTGCTGACGGCCATCGCGTACGTCTCGGCGAGCGCCCTGACCTACGCCGGCGCGACCTTCGTCGGCGGCTACGTGGCCACCTACCGGCGCTACGTCGAGTTGGTCCGGGTGCGGGCGGACGAGGCGATCCGGGAGCAGCGGACGAAGGTCCAGGCGGCGATCGGCGCGGAGCGCTCCCGGATGGCCAGAGAGTTGCACGACGTGGCCGCGCACCACCTTTCCGGCATGGTCGTGCAGGCAGCGGCGGTCGAGCGGCTGATCGACCGGGACCCGGCGGCCGCGAAGGCCGGTGTGGCCTGGATTCGCAGCCAGGGCAAGGAGACCCTGGACAACCTGCGGCTGGTCGTCGGTGTGCTGCGCGGCAGGCCCGGGCACGAGGGCGGCGACGGTGCCGCCCCGGTGCCGGGGCTGGGAATGCTCGACGATCTCGTCCGCACCGCGGGCAACCTTGCCGGCCCGGTGGAGTTCGTCCGGGAGGGCGAGCAGCGCGAGGTGTCGCCGATCGCCGACGTGGCGCTCTACCGGATCGCGCAGGAGTCGCTCAGCAACGCCCGCCAGCACGCCCCGGGCGCTGCGGCGCGGGTGGTGCTCCGCTTCGAGCCCCGCTCGGTGTCGCTGGAGGTGGTGAACGGACCCGCCGCGACGCGACGCGTACCGGCGGCACGGACCGGTGGCGTCGGCCTGGTGGGCATGCGTGAGCGCGCACAGTTGATCGGGGCGACGTTCACCGCCGGCCCGACGCCGGCCGGTGGCTGGTCGGTCGCCGCGACACTCCCGACGAACGGCCCCGCCGCATCCCGGCGGAAGGAAGAGGCACCAGCATGATCAGAGTGATGCTCGTCGACGACCAGGCGGTCGTTCGCGCCGGCTTCCGCGTCATCCTGAAGCAGGCCGGCGAGATCGAGGTCGTGGCGGAGGCGTCGAACGGGTCCGCCGCCGTCGAGCTGGCCCGCCGGCTGCAACCGGACGTCATCTGCATGGACGTCCGGATGCCGCACGGCGACGGGCTCACCGCGACCCGGCAGATCGTCGCCGAGGCGACCGGGACGCCACCGGCGGTGCTGGTCGTGACGACGTTCGACCTCGACGAGTACGTCTTCGGCGCGTTGGAGTCCGGCGCCAGCGGGTTCATCCTCAAGGACTGTGAGCCCGAGGACCTGATCGAGGCCATCCGTCGCCTGGCGAGCGGGTACGGGCTCGTCGACCAGGCCGTCACCCGTCGGGTGATCTCGGAGTTCGCCAGGCGTACGCCCGCTCCCCGCTCGGACGCGGCGGCGGCGCACCAGCTGACCGCGCGGGAGACCGAGATCGTGGAGCTGCTCGCGCAGGGCCTGTCGAACGTCGAGATCGCCGAGCAGCTCTTCATCGAGACCAGCACTGTCAAGTCGCACCTCGGTCGCGCCATGGCGAAGATCGGTGCACGGGATCGGCTGCAGACCGTCGTCTGGGCGTACCAGAACGGCGTGGTCCACCGGTGACAGCCACGCTCCGGTGAGGCGGGCGCGGCTGTCACCGTCCGGATCCCGAGCAGGTCAGGTGCGGGAGGTCTCCCAGTTTCCGCACGTGACGCTGTTGAAGACGCCGTAGCGGGTGCAGACGCGGATGCTGATCCACCGCTTCTCCGCCACGTCCTCGTTGCACCCGATCCGGCCACCGGTGTTGTCGCCGCAGAATCCGGTGCGGCCGTAGTCGGTGTACCACTCGGCGTAGGAGGCGTAGTAGCCCGGGTAGGGGTCGTAGGTGTAGTGGGTGAGCGTGATGTAGTCCCCGGAGCTCTGGAAATAGGCCGACCCGTAGGCGTTGCTGGAGACGGCGTCGGCACTCGCCGGTGCCGCCGCACCCGTCACGAGCGCCGCGACCATGGCTCCCGAGATGGCCAGCGTTCTGAGCAACTTCATCGATCTCTCCCTGCCGTTGACTGTCACTGGAGCACCCGGCTCCGGCCTCAGCCTGGACGACCGCGCCACCTGCCGGAACCACCTCGAACAGGCCCGAACAGGCCCGAACGGGCCTCGCGACCCTCCGAGGTCGGAGCCTGGCTGGCCAGACCGCAAGTCCTATTGATTCAATAGGACTTGCCAACAACGAGTCGCAGGGAGGACCGGGTGACTCTCCCCCTCCCGTCCCGCACGGACGCGACGATCGCCAAGCCGCTGCCCCCACGGCTGCTCACCGTCCGCGAAGGCAACGCCGAGATGCGGTGGGAGGCCATGGCGGGGCAGGGCTTCGTGGTCCCCACCGACCGGTTCTTCGTCCGCAACCACACCCGCAGTCCGCTGCTGGACGTGGACACGTGGCGTCTGCGCCTGTTCGGCACCGGCCTGCGGGGCTCACCGACCCGCGACGACCCGGTCGAGTTCGACTACGGCGACCTGCGGGCGATGCCCGCCGAGGAGACCCCGGCCCTGCTGGAGTGCGCGGGCAACGGCCGCCGCCTCTTCACCTCCCAGCAGGCCCACCGCACACCGGGGGTGCCGTGGGGTCTCGGCGCGGTGGGGGTGGCGCGCTGGCGCGGCGTGGGCCTGTCGACCGTCCTGCGCCACGCCGGGCTGACCGACGACGCGATCGACGTGCAGCCCGAGGGCCTGGACCCGGACTTCGTGACCGGCGGGGAGAATCTCGGCCGGGTCCGCCGCCCGATCCCGATCGCCAAGGCCCTCGACGACGTGCTGCTGGCGTACGAGATGAACGGGGAGACGCTGCCGGTCGACCACGGCTTCCCGGTGCGGGTGGTGGTGCCGGGCTGGATCGGCATCTCCTCAATCAAGTGGGTCGGCCCGATCGAGGTCTCCGCCACACCCCTCTCCTCGCCGTGGAACACCCGGTTCTACCGGATGTTCGGGCCCGGCCATCCGGTCGGCGGACGGATCGTGACGACCCCGGTGGTCAAGAGCGCCTTCGAGCTGCCGTGGGACGTCCGCGTTCCGAGCTGCGAGCAACTGCTGATCGCCGGCCGGTCCTGGTCCGGCAACGGCCCAGTCCGCGCGGTCGACATCAGCACCGACGACGCAGCGACCTGGCAACCCGCCGATCTCCACCCCGCCGACGAGGGCGGCGTCTGGCAGCGCTGGACGGCGTGCTGGCGCCCGCCGCGGCCCGGCCGGTGGACCCTGCGGGCTCGGGCCACCGACGTCACCGGGGTGAGCCAGCCGGACCATGCGCGCTCCAATGCTCTCGGCTACCTGTTCGACGGTGTCGTCCGGCACCCGGTGACGGTCTACTGACCACCAGCACCGTCCCACCCGGATCAGTCGTTCCGCTCCTCCGCCAGCAGCTCGTAGGAGCTGACCGCGGAACCCGGGCGAGGGCGTCCACCGATGGGCTGCCGTTCAGCAGCCGTGCGGGCCCCACGAAATGCGCGTACGGTGAGAGGCGTCGCCCGGGCCCCGGTGGCCGTTGAGCCCGCCGCCGTCGACCTCCCCACCAGACACAGATCCTGCTGTGGCAGATGTGTCCGCAGAGGGCTTCGAAGACCGTTCAGGAACAGGGCTACCGCCCTGAGTAGGCAGCAGCCGTTCTCCGAACCATCCGTTGTCGCGCTGGACGCGCCGCGGAACATGCGTCATTAACACCCGAAGGTATGTGAGTGCGATGGTCAACATCGCCCAGAGCCACGACTCCCCTCCCTCGATCACGACCGAACGGCCGGAACACGCCGCACGGCACCAACCGAGGCCTCCCGTCGTACCGGACAACGCCTTCACGGTGACCGGACGCACGGCCACCGCGACGCGGTATCTGCTCGCCGGCATTCGCCTAGCCCTGGGTTGGGTCTTCCTCTGGGCGTTCCTCGACAAACTGTTCGGCCTCGGTCGCGGCACTGCCGCCGCCGATTCGTGGCTGGACGGTGGCAGCCCTACCGCCGGGTTCCTCGGTAAGGCCGCGGCCGGCCCGTTCTCCGGTTTCTACCACTCGATCGCCGGCAACGTCGCTGTCGACGTGCTGTTCATGGCGGCCCTGCTCGGCATCGGCGTAGCCCTGCTCCTTGGCGTCGCCCTGCGCATCGCCGCGGCCGCGGGCGGGCTGCTGACCGTCATGATGTGGACCGCCGTCCTGCCGCCGGACAGCAACCCGTTCATGGACGACCACCTCATCTACGCCGCGGTCCTGGCCGTCCTGGCCCTACTCGGCGCCGGAACCACGCTGGGATTCGGTCTTCGGTGGGCGGCGAGCCCGCTCGTAAGACGGAACACCTGGCTCAGGTAAACACGTTCGGCGTGCGCGCTTCGGGATACGGACCCGCGCACGCCGTTCGGTGCCGTGTGGCAGCTGACCCGGCGGTCAGACGGCGGGCCGCCGCCCCACCTCGTTCTGGTCACCGGCCAGAGCGGAGTGGCGGGCTCGGTGCTACAGCAGGGGCGAGCCGACATCGACGAACCGGAGCACCTCGGGCTCGGCCAGCACCACGCTGTGGGTCGGCGATGGTCGCCGAGCCGGCGCGAGGTCGCCCGACCCTGCGTCGAGAGTGGACATTGCCGGAGTACGATCGCGGGCGTACCGCTGTGGTGACCTCCAGCTGACGACCCCTCGATAGGAGCCAGGCATGGCCGGCCCGGACCCCGAACTCGCCGCGAAGCTTCAGCCCGACGTGCCGCACGCGGCGCGGATCTGGAACTACTGGATGGGCGGCAAGGACAACTTCCAGTCCGACCGGGCGGCCGGCGACGCTGTCGCCGAGGTCTACCCGGAGATCGTCCTGATGGCGCAGCAGTCGCGCGTCTTCCTGGTGCGGGCCGTGCGTCACCTCGCGGCCGAGGCGGGCATCCGGCAGTTCCTGGACATCGGCACCGGCCTGCCCACCATGCAGAACACGCACGCGGTCGCCCAGGGCGTGGCGCCCGACTCGCGGATCGTCTACGTCGACAACGACCCGATGGTGCTGGTGCACGCGCGGGCACTGCTGGCCAGCACCACGTCGGAGGGTGTCACCACCTACGTCCCGGCCGACTACCACGACCCGGAGAAGATCCTCGCCGAGGCGGCGCAGACGCTCGACTTCGACCAGCCCATCGCCGTGATGTACATGGGCGTGATGGGCTACGAGCCCGACCTGGACGTGGTGCGCTCGATCGTCGGGCGCACGATGGACGCGGTGCCGTCCGGCTCCCACCTGGTGCTCTGGGACGGCACCAACACCAGCCCGGCGGTGGTCTCGGGTGCCGAGCGGCTGGCGCAGAGCGGCGGAGTTCCGTACATCCTGCGCAGCCCGGAGGACCTCGCGAGCTGCTTCGACGGGCTGACGATGGTGGAGCCGGGCCTGGTGCCGATCCCACTGTGGCGACCGGAGGATCCCGACGCCGTCGGGATCGACGCCTACGGCGCGGTGGCCCGCAAACCCTGACCGACACGACGTCCGCCCCGCTCCCGCCATCGCGCCGGAGCGGGGCGGACGTCGTTCACCGCGCGCACGTCAGGGTCAGGCCGTCGGGCACCGCGCTGGTCGTCACGAGCAGACCGAACGTGGTGGCCCCGTCCAGCGCCAGCGTCCCGTTGTAGGAGGCGTTGCGAACGGTGACGTCGGAGCCGGCCGTCTCGGCCACCCCACCCCAGGCCGTGTGGACCTGCTCGTCACCGGACCACCGCCAGGAGACGCGCCACTGGTCCAGCGGAAGCGTCCCGGTGTTGCGGACCGTGACCGTCGCGACGAAGCCGCTCCCCCAGCGGGCATCGATCGTGGCCGTGGCGCGGCACGAGGTCAGCGACGCGGTGCGGGCCGAGGCGATGACGTACGGGTCCCGTCGGCCCTCGGCGTCGGTGAACCGGTACCAGTACTCCGTGTCGGGTGTCAGCCGGTCGATGGTCACCGAACCGTTGAGCTCCGGCCCGGAGACACCCTCGGCGACCGCGGCCCGCCACTGTTGGGCGTCCTCGCGGCTGGTGAAGAGGCTGACGGTCATCGGCGGGTTGTAGCCGCAGGGTGGGCGGAAGAAGATGACGTACGAGATGGTCAGGCTCGTGGTGGTGGCCCCGGCCACGCTCGCGCTGATCGGCAACGCTGGTGGACAGGTCGGTGTCGGTGTCGGCGTGGCCGACGGCGTCGGCGCTGGTGTCGCTTCGGCAGCGTTGGTCGTCCCGGTCCAGGCGGCCAGCGCCATGGTGGTGACGGCGAGGAACATGCGAAGCATCGGTACCTCCGTGGGTTACCGGCACCGATGACCGATGTGGTAGCCGGTGCCGCGCTCGGGTGCCGGTCGCCGACGAGGGCTGCCCGGCACGGGTGACATGGTCACCTCGCGCGCCCCGTGGACCGGAGGAGATCTGGTGCGCGCTGGCTCCCCGAGCACGACCGAACCACAGCATGGCAGTCGAGGAACATCGATACAACCGGATCCCAGTCCCGTCGAACACCGTCCGCCTTCTCGTCGCCACAGGGACACCCGCAGGGCGCCCGAGGCCCGAATGATCTATCACGGTCTATTCATTCGGACACGGGAGCACACCATGCTCGACGCAAGCAGCACGACCCGGCGACCCCGGGTGGTGAGGGCACTGATCGCGGCAGGCGCTGCGGCAGCGCTGGCGGCTGCCGCACTGGCCGCGCCGACCCCCGCCAACGCCGCCGTCAGCCGGGCCGAGCTGGCCCTCCGCTGGGCGCCCATCCACTACCAGGACGTCGATGCCACCGGTAGCCACGCCCTGAGCGGCCAGTCGGACTACCTCACCCGGGTCGACCTCGACGGCGACCTGGACGGACGCAACAACTGGGACAAGGCTGGCCAGGCAGGCACCGCCCTCGCCGCGCACGTGTACTACTCCGTCGTGGAGACGAGCACCCACTGGTACATCACGTACTTCTTCTTCCACCCTCGCGACTGGACCGACCACCCGTTCTTCGAGACCGAACACGAGAACGACGGTGAGGGCGCGCTGTTCGCGATCGAGCGAGACGGCTCCACCTACGGCGTCCTCCGCTCGGCCGTCACGGTCGCGCACAGTGACTTCTTCTCGTACACGCCCACCGGCAGCACCTGGACCAACGGCGGGGAGAGCATCGACGGCACCCTGCGGTTCCAGGCGTCGCCGCACGACACGTTCCAACACCCGGTGACGGCGCAGGAGGCGCAGGGCCACGGCCTCAAGGCACATCCGCAGTACGACATCAACGGCGACGGCCTGGTCTACTACCCGTCCACCGTCGCCGAGACGCCGAGCAGCAGCAACGACCGCGACGTGCGGTATCAACTGATCGACATCTTCGCCGCCGGCGGCCTGTGGGCGCAGCGATCCAACGCGAGCCTGTTCGCCAGCCTGGGCACGTTCGCCGGTGACACGTCCGGCGACTGCGGCGTCGGCACCTGGAGCTGTTCGACCAACTCGGCCAACGCACCCTGGGGCTGGGACGACGGCAACGACGCCCCCGCGCGTGGCGAGATCGCCAGCGACCCGGCGAAACTGTCGGCCGCCTACTTCACGGTGCCGACCAGCCTGGCCCGCACCTACAGCTACAACCCGTACGCCGGTGCGGCGGCGGCGCTCGCCGAGGCGGCGAGGACGGCTCCGCCGACCGTCGACTGATCTCTTCGTCTCCCCGGGGTCGGGCCGTCCCGGTCCGTCACCGGGGAGACGAACCGACCCGTGCCCGGTCGCTCTCGTTGTCGGAGAGGAAGGACGCCAGTGCCTGCCCCTGCTCGGTCACGGCGGCCCGCTCCGATCGGGAGAAGGCGCGCAGTGGGCTGACGGTCACCGTGCCCGACTCGACGCTCCAGGTCGCCGCGACCCGGCCGTCGACGAGCACCACACGCTCGCCGGCCACCGAGAGGAGACGGTGCGCGTCGTCGATGATCCGGCTGCGGTCGTCGTAGCCGAGGATCGCGTTGTCGAAGGCCGGCAGGAACCGCACCGGGGCGGGTGTCTCCGGGTCCGGACGCGGCGCGTCGGCGAGGTCGATCAGCTTCCGGCCGCGCTCGTCCCGGAAGGTGACCAGCTCGTCGCGCAGGGCGGTCACCGCCGCCGGCAGCCCGGCGAGGCCACACCAGGCACGCAGATCGGCCGTGGCCGCCGGGCCGAACGCGGCCAGATAGCGGCGTACGAGCAGGTGGCCGACGGAATCGGTGCCCGCCGCGGTCGGCGGGGGGATCTCCCGGCCGAGCCACGTGGAGAGCAGGACGTAGCGCGCGCCGCCCTTCGCACGCCACAGCCCGCGGGGCGGCAGTTGCGTCATCGGGAGCAGCGCGACGGCCATCTCGCCCAGGGCCCGCGGGTCTGACGCCGGCCATCGTCCGCCAAGTGCCCGACCGATCTCGGACATCGCGCGGGGCACACCGTCGGCCAGCAGGGCGAGGGCGGCAGCGGCGAGGTCGTCGAGGTCCACCCCGTCGAGCTCGCCGCGGTAGACCCCGAGCACCCGCTGTCGCAGCATGGCGTCGTGGCGGGGGCGCCAGGCCACGGCGTCGTCGGCGGTGAGCAGATGGACGGTGCGGCGCATGAGGTGCATTCGCACCACGTGTCGCTCGGTCAGCAGGGTCGAGAGCGCTGCCGGGTCGAAGGCGCGCAGCCGCGACCAGAGCCCGATGAACGGCTCCTGCGGCTCCTGGGCCTGGAGGCCACCGAGGTGGGCGACGGCGTCCATTGCCGACAGGTCGGCGCGGTCGAGCAGCAACTGTCGGGCGAGCGTCGCGCGGTTGAGCGCTCGGGTGTCGAGAACGGTCATCGGGTCCCTTCGGTCGACCTCATTGTCCGACCGGGGGCCGACAATCCGGGTGCCCGGCGTCCCGGGTACGCGAATTCGCCCCGTCCGGTGGCACCGGGCGGGGCGAATTCGAACTGTGCACCGATCAGTGTCTGCCGACGAAGATCCCGATGCCGTTGGCGACCAGACGCTCCGTACCGTCGGATGGGCTGTTGCGGGCGGTGGCCACGGCCTGGCCCGGCTCGCGGACGGCGACGGTGCTCGACCCGCCGCCGTCGAGGTTCACGGCGGCGTCCGCGCCCAGCGAGCGCATCAGGTCGGCCAGTTCGGCGATCGTGAACCCGGCGCTGGCCGGGGCGCGGCCGGCCAGGGCGACCAGGTACACGGTCCGACCGTCGGGGCTGACACCGGCCGCGCTGCGTACCGCTGCGGTCTTGGTGTCCAGGCCGGCCAGCGGCGCGCCGCCGCGCAGGATCGGCGCGCCACCGACCGCGAAGGTCAGCTTCGGCTTGCCGGCGGAGACGAGCTTCTCGCGCACCTGTACCCGGTCACCGACGGCGAGGTCGTCGAGCCTGTCCGCGCCGCCCTCCCGGCCGACCAGCACCTGGGTGTCGGCCGGGATCGCGCCCGCACCGGGCGTCGGACCGACCGCGGTCACCACACCGTCGCGTACGGTCACCTCGTAGGTGTGGGTGCTGCACGGGTCGCTGCGGCTCGTGTCGGTGCCGCAGGTGGACCGGACCCGGGAGGCGGTCCCCCAGTCGGCGGTGAACAGGCCGACGCCGTCGACCGGGAGCGCGTACTGGTTGAGGCCGCCCAGCGCGATCGTGCCCTTCGCGCTGCGCACCTCGCCATCCAGGCTCAGGGTGTCGACGCGCGCCTGGCCGTTCACGCCGACGCCGAACACGTCCCGGGTCGAGGTACCCGGGGCCAGGCCGGGGCCGAAACGCTGCGCGGTCGGCACCGCGAACTTCAACTCCTCGCCGTCGGCGATCTCCGGACCGGACGACGAGTAGGTCGGGGTGACGCCGGCGTGCGTCTCACTGTTGTTGAAGAAGTCGCCGTTGACGCCAGCGACGGCACCCTGCTCGTTCGTCATCGCCGAGACCACAGTGCGCTGCGCCACCGCGTCGGGGTGCAGCAGGTCGAGGGAGACCTTGTTCTTCTTCAGGTCGGCGGTGAGCAGGTAACCGACGGTGACGCCCCGGGGCGTGCTCACCTGGAACGAGCCGTACGTGACGCCGGGGGCGAGCTGCACGGTAGAGGTGATGGTGGTCGGGGCGCCCGTCGCGGGTACCGTGGCGGTCGCGGCATGGGCGACGCCGGCCGGCGTGACGAGCGCGGTGAGTCCCGCCGCGAGCAGCAGCGCCAGACGTGGGCGTACGAGGTGCGGTGCCCTCATTGCCGCTCCTTTCCTGGTGCGTTCCTGGCCTGGGCCGGGATGGTCGAGCCGGGCCGGCGGTTGACCGGACCGGCGATGATCTTCCTGGTCAGCCGATCACCCGGGGGTGAACGCGGGAGGCGGCGGACGTGAACCGCCCGCACCGTCTTGATCAACTGCCGGAGCGGCCGGATCGGGTTGGCGTCCCCGGGGGTGCCAAAAAGTTTTGTGCACTTCCTACAACTGAGGGACGGTGGGTTCGGTGGTTGCGCCATAGCGCTGGCCGCCGCCACGCGGAAAGGTGATCACTGCTGGGAGCCGTCGTCTCCCGGCACGCAGGTCGAGGTCTAGCTAAGGGGTTCTTCGGGTGTTCAACCGTGTCGCCATCGTCAACCGTGGTGAAGCCGCCATGCGGCTCATCCACGCGGTCCGCGAGCTGGCCGCGGAGACCGGCATCCAGCTCGAAACCGTGGCTCTCTACACCGATGTCGACCGCAACGCCACGTTCGTCCGCGAAGCGGACATCGCCTACGATCTCGGCCCGGCCTCCGCTCGCCCGTACCTCAACCTGACGGTGCTGGAGCGCGCGCTGACCGAGACCGGAGCCGACGCCGCGTGGGTCGGCTGGGGCTTCGTCGCCGAGGATCCGGCGTTCGCCGAGCTGTGCGAGAAGATCGGCGTCACCTTCGTCGGGCCGAGCGCGGACGCCATGCGCCAACTCGGCGACAAGATCGGCTCGAAGCTGATCGCCGAGAAGGTCGGCGTGCCGGTCGCGCCGTGGAGCCGTGGCGCCGTCGAGACCCTGGACGCCGCACGTGCCTCGGCGGCCGAGGTCGGCTACCCGCTGATGCTGAAGGCGACCGCCGGCGGCGGCGGGCGCGGCATCCGTGTGATCAGGAACGAGGCCGAGCTGGTCGACGCGTACGAGCGCACCAGCCAGGAGGCGGCACGGGCGTTCGGCAGCGGCATCGTGTTCCTGGAGCGCCTCGTCACCGGGGCGCGGCACGTCGAGGTCCAGGTGATCGCCGACGGGCAGGGCACCGCGTGGGCGCTCGGCGTCCGCGACTGCTCGGTGCAACGACGCAACCAGAAGGTCATCGAGGAGTCGGCGTCGCCGGTGCTCGACCCGGCGCAGGCCGCCGAGCTGAAGACGTCGGCCGAGCGGCTGGCCGTGGCCGTCGGTTACCGAGGCGCGGCGACCGTCGAGTTCCTCTACCACCCCGGGGACCGGTTGTTCGCGTTCCTCGAGGTCAACACCCGCCTCCAGGTCGAGCACCCGATCACCGAGCTGACCACCGGGTTCGACCTGGTCAAGGCGCAGCTGCACGTCGCCTCCGGCGGGCGCCTCGAAGGTGCGCCGCCGGCCGAGCGCGGGCACGCCATCGAGGCGCGGCTCAACGCCGAGGACCCCGACCGCGACTTCGCCCCGTCCCCCGGCCGCATCGCCCGGCTGGACCTGCCCAGCGGCCCCGGCATCCGGGTGGACACCGGCGTCAGCGAGGGTGACACCATCCCGGCCGACTTCGACTCGATGATCGCGAAGATCATCGCGTACGGCCGGGACCGCGACGAGGCGCTCGGCAAGCTGCGCCGGGCGATGGCGAACACCACGGTGATCATCGAAGGTGGGGCGACGAACAAGAGCTTCGTGCTCGACCTGCTCGACCAGCCCGAGGTGATCGACGCCAGCGCGGACACCGGCTGGATCGACCGCGTCCGCGGCGAGGGCCGCCTCGTCACGCACCGCCACTCCGCTGTCGCCCTGGCCGCCGCCGCCATCGAGGCGTACGAGGAGGAGGAGCGCGTCGAGCGGCAGCGGCTGCTGTCGACGGCGGCCGGCGGGCGCCCGCAGGTGCAGCACGCCAGCGGCCGACCGTTGGATCTCAAGCTGCGCGGCGTCGGCTACCGCACCCGGGTGGCGCGGGTCGGCGCGCACCGGTTCCGGGTCGGCATCGAGACCGGCCCCGTCGTACGCACCGCCGACGTCGAGCTCGACCGCTTCGACCGGCACACCGGTCAGATCGTCGTCAACGGCATCCGCTACCGCCTGCTCACCGGCACGTACGGGCCGACCCACCTGGTCGAGGTGGACGGCGTGACGCACCGGGTCAGCCGGGACGAGGGTGGCGTCCTGCGTTCCCCGATGCCCGCGCTGGTCGTCGCCACGCCGCTGGAGGTCGGCGCGGAGGTCGAGGCAGGCGCGCCGGTGCTGGTGCTGGAAGCGATGAAGATGGAGACGGTGCTGCGGGCGCCGTTCAAGGCGCGGCTCAAGGAGTGCGCCGTGTCGGTGGGCAGCCAGGTGGAGGCCGGTGCGCCGCTGCTGCGCCTGGAGCCGCTCGCGGACGACGCCGAGGAGACCGCTGACGACTCGAGCACCGAGACCGTCGAACTGGACCTGCCCACCGCCGCCGCGGACATCCCGGCGGAGGAGCGCAGCAGGCGCGGCCAGGAGGACCTGCGGGGTCTGCTCCTCGGTTTCGACGTCGACCCGCACGACGACCGCCGGGTGCTCGACGACTACCTCACCGCGCGGCGGGCGGCCACCGAAGCCGGTCAGCGGCCCCTGGCCGCCGAACTCGACCTCATCGAGGTGTTCGCCGATCTCGCCGAACTGAGCCGCAACCGGCCGACGGGCGAGGACGGCGGCGCGGCGCACGTGCACAGCGCCCGGGAGTACTTTCACACGTACCTGCAAAGCCTCGACGTCGAGCGGGCCGGGCTGCCGGACGCCTTCCAGACCAGGCTCGGCAAGGCCCTCGGCCGGTACGGCGTCACCGACCTGGACCGCACCCCCGCCCTCGAAGCCGCCGTCTTCCGGATCTTCCTCGCCCAGCAGCGCGCCTCCGCGGACGCGCAGGTCATCGCGACGCTGCTGCGCGCGTGGCTGCGGGAGACCCCGCCGGACGAGACGCTGCGCGAGCCGGCCGGCCTCGCGCTGGAGCGGTTGATCGCCGCGACGCAGGTCCGATTCCCCGTGGTCGCGGACCTCGCCCGCGGCGTGGTGTTCGCCTGGTTCGCCCAGCCGCTGCTGCGCCGCAACCGCGCCCGCGTCTACGCCGAGGTCCGTGGGCACCTGCGGCACCTCGACGCGCACCCGGACGCGCCGGACCGCGCCGAGCGCATCGCCGAGATGGTGCGCAGCACCGAACCGCTGGTCCGGCTGCTCGGCCAGCGGCTCGTCCGCGACCACCTCGACAACGCGGTCATGCTGGAGGTGCTGACCCGGCGGTACTACGGAAACCGGTCGCTCACCAGCGTGCTCACCCGCGAGGTCGCGGGCTGCACGTTCGTGGTCGCCGAGCGCGCCGACTCCAGCGTGGTCTCCGCCGCGGTCAGCTTCGACGCGCTGGGCAGCGCCCTGCGTGGGCTGGCCGAGCTGGCCACCGGCGAGGACGCCGTGGACGCCGACATCTACCTCGGCTGGGAGAACCAGCCGGAGGACTTCGACGCGATGGCGGCCGCGCTGGCCGAGGTCATCGCCGCGCACCCGCTGCCGCCCCAGGTCCGTCGGGTCACCACCACCGTCGCGGGTCGTGGCGGGGCGGTGATGCACCACCACTTCACCTTCCGCCCGTCCGGCGCGCAGTTGGCCGAGGACCGGCTGATCCGTGGGCTGCACCCGTACATCGCGCAGCGGATGCAGCTGGAGCGGCTGCACAAGTTCGACCTGACCCGGCTGCCGTCGTCGGACGAGGAGGTCTACCTCTTCCAGTGCGTGGCCCGGGAGAACCGCGCCGACGAGCGCCTCGTCGCGTTCGCGCAGGTGCGTGACCTGACCGAGCTTCGCGAGCAGGACGGCCGCCTGGTCGCGCTGCCGACGACCGAGGACGCCATCGCCGCCTGCCTCGACTCGATCCGCCGCGCCCAGTCGCGGCGGCCGTCGAAGACGCGCTTCAACACCAACCGCATCGTGGTCTACGTGTGGCCGCCGAGCGAGCTGACCCGCGAGGAGATGGAGATGATCGCCGGGCGGGTCCGCCCGACGACCGCGGGCGCCGGCCTGGAGGAGATCCTGTTCATCGCGCGCCAGCGCGACCGCCGGACCGGCGAGCTGACCAAGATCGCCGTACGGATCTCGTTCGACGCCGCGGGCGGCGCCGAGCTGGCCGTCGGGGAGCCGCCGGTCGAGCCGATCGAGCCGCTCGACGAGTACCGACTCAAGGTGCTGCGGGCCAGCAGCCGCAACACCGTGTACCCGTACGAGCTGACCGGCCGGCTCGGCGACTTCGTCGAGCACGACCTCGACGACGACCACGTGTTGGTGCCGGTGGACCGGCCGAAGGGGCGCAACAGCGCCGCCATCGTCGCCGGGGTGGTCACCACGCCAACCGAGCGCCACCCGCAGGGTGTCACCCGGGTGGTGCTGCTCGGCGACCCGACGAAGTCGCTGGGCGCCCTGTCGGAGCCGGAGTGCCGGCGCGTGATCGCCGCACTGGACCTGGCCGAGCGGATGCAGGTGCCGCTGGAGTGGTGGGCACTGTCCGCCGGAGCCCGGATCTCGACGACCTCCGGTACGGAGAACATGGACTGGGTGGCCGCCGCGCTCAAGCGGATCGTCGAGTTCACCCAGGCCGGCGGTGAGATCAACATCGTGGTCGCGGGCATCAACGTCGGCGCGCAGCCGTACTGGAACGCCGAGGCGACGATGCTCATGCACACCAAGGGCATCCTGGTGATGACGCCCGACTCGGCGATGGTGCTCACCGGCAAGCAGTCGCTCGACTTCTCCGGTGGTGTGTCCGCCGAGGACAACTTCGGCATCGGCGGCTACGACCGGGTGATGGGGCCGAACGGGCAGGCGCAGTACTGGGCGCCGAACCTGACGGCCGCACGGGACGTGGTGATGGCGCACTACGACCACACGTACGTCGCGCCCGGCGAGGACGCGCCCCGGCGGGCGGTCACCACCGACCCGGCCGACCGCGACATCTCCGACTTCCCGCACGACGTGGCGGGCAGCGCCTTCGCCACCGTCGGGGAGATCTTCTCCGTCGAGTCCAACCCGGACCGCAAGAAGCCGTTCGACATCCGTACGGTGATGCGGGCCCTCTCCGACCAGGACCACCCGGTGCTGGAGCGCTGGGCCGGCATGGCGGACGCGGACACCGCTGTCGTGCAGGACGTCCACCTCGGTGGCATCCCGGTCTGCCTGCTCGGCATCGAGTCCCGGTCGGTGCCCCGCCACGGCTTCCCGCCCACCGACGGCCCGGACACCTACACGGCGGGCACGCTGTTCCCCCGCTCGTCGAAGAAGGCCGCGCGGGCGATCAACGCGGCCAGCGGCAACCGGCCGCTCGTCGTGCTGGCGAACCTGTCCGGCTTCGACGGCTCACCGGAGTCGATGCGCAAGCTGCAACTGGAGTACGGCGCCGAGATCGGCCGGGCGATCGTGAACTTCCGGGGGCCCATCGTCTTCTGCGTGATCTCGCGCTACCACGGCGGTGCGTTCGTGGTGTTCTCGAAGGCGCTGAACCCGAACATGACGGTGCTGGCGCTGGAGGGCTCGTTCGCCTCCGTGCTCGGTGGCGCACCCGCCGCCGCTGTGGTGTTCTCCGCCGACGTCAACGCCCGTACGGCGGCCGACCCACGGGTGCGGGACCTGGAGGCCCGCACCGCCGCCTCGGCCGGCACCGAACGCGCCGCGCTGACTGCGGAACTCGACGAGCTGCGCTCGTCGGTGCGCGCGGAGAAACTCAGCGAGGTGGCCGCCGAGTTCGACCGGGTGCACAACATCCACCGGGCCGTCGAGGTCGGCTCGGTGGACGCCGTCATCCGCGCCGCCGAGCTGCGGCCGCGCATCATCGAGACCATCGAGGCCCGCCTGGGATGACGCCACGGTGGCGCCGACCGGCGATCGGCCTGATCAGGCTGGTCCCCGGTCGATCACCGCGAATCCGGTGGCGCGAGCTGTGTTGTCGGGATCCTGGACGTGCAGCCCGTTGAGCGAGTCGAAGGTGACGGGTCCGGACGTGCTCTCGATCCGGTAGGTCCGCCGGCCCTCGCTGTCCCGCTCGTCGGTCTGGACGAAGCGGAAGAGCTGCCCCTCCGCCTCGGGGGCGCAGACGGCGACCACGAGGGTCGGCGGCCCGCCGGCGTTGCGGCGTACCCCCACGCACGAGTTGTCGGCGAAGGCGGTCCTGATCTGGTGACGGGCACCGGCCGGGACGGGGACGAAGACGCTGCGCTCGGTCAACCGCACGTTGCCGACGACCTTGCCGTCGGCCCCGACGACAAGGTATGCCGGCGGCCCCGACTCCATCGAGATGGCTACCTTGCGCTTACCCGAGAAGACGCCGCCGCCCGACGGCGACACACCCTCCCCGGACGGTGACGCCGGCGGGCTCGACGGCGCCGACGGTGACGCCGTCGCGTTCGCGGCAGGTGTGGCGGGGACGTCCTCCGCGGGGGCCGCGCATGCCTGTGTGCTGAGCGTGAGTGCGGTGACGGTCGTGACGAGGCCGGTACGGATCACGAGTCCTCCAGGATGGTGGGTGGGAAAGCTCTACCTGGGACACACCGCAGCGGTCCTGCCGATTGCACGCGGGCCAGGTGCAATCGGCGGCCGGCCCGGCGTGTGTCTGTGGTGGGTGATCCGCGAGCGTAGGAGGTGCCGTGCGAGGCGACCAGCCGGACGAGCGTGCCGCCTTCGACCGGTTCTTCCAGACCTGGTACGGCCGGGTCAGCGCGCAGATCCACGCATATCTGGGTGACCGGACCGAGGCGGAGGACGTGAGCCAGGAGGCGTTCCTGCGGGCCTGGCAGAAATGGCGCGACATCTCCTCGTACGACGATCCGGTGGCATGGGTGCGCCGGGTGGCCTGGAACCTCGCCACCAACCGGCTTCGCCGTCTCACCGTCGCGGCCCGCGCGTTACGCCGCCAGCCCCTCGTGCCACCCGTGCCAGGGGTCCAGCCGGACCACGTGGCGCTGGTCGCCGCCCTGCGTACGCTGCCGGAGCGGCAGCGCCGGGTGATCGTGCTGCACTACATCGCCGACCTGCCGACCGCCGAGATAGCCGCCACCCTCGGCGTACCCCAGGGCACGGTGTTGTCGTGGCTGCGCCGCGGCCGCGCGAAACTGGCGGAACATTTCAGCGAAACGTCGAGCGGAGAGGCGGTCACGTCGTGACACCCGCCGAGCCGGATCCCGGTCGAGACGACGTCACCGGTTTCATGCTGCGGTCGTACGCCGAGACCGGCCACCTTTCGTTCACCGCGCCCTCGGCCAACGTGATCGTGGGCCGGGCCCGGCGTCGCACCACGACGAAGGTGATGCTGTCCTTCGCCGCGGTGGTGTCGGTCATCGCCGGGGGCATCGGAGTGATCACCGGGCCTGGTCCCGATCCGGACCGGGACCCACCGGTCATCGGGCCCACACCGACACCGTCGGTGAGCGTCTCCCCCATGCCGACGACACCGCCCACACCGGCGACGACGTCACCCTCGACACCACCCGGCCCGTCGACCCGCTCGCGGTCGGCGTCACCGAACGGCACACCGAGCGGGACCGGCAGCGCTCCGACGCCGGTGAGCGTGCGCGGCGTCGACTGGGCGAACGCCACGATCACCATGACGGCGTCGACGGGCGACGAATGTCTGACGGGTAGAATCCGGTTCGTCGATGGCAGGGGCGGCAAGTCGGGCGACGCTCCGCACATCAGGATCGCCCCCTCGTACCATGACGACCGCGCCGCGACGTTCGGTGACCTGAACGGCGACGGTCGCGACGAGGCGGTCGTGTACGGGTCCTGTTTGGCCGGCCCCGGCGACGAGGACGGCTCTGGTCAGGTCCTGGTCGTCACCGGGCGCAGCGGCCAGCTGGTGGGCAGTTGGGTCGGGCCCGTGGCCGAGGTGGTCAACGATGTGAAGGTCGCCGGCGGACGACTGGTCATCTCCTCGACCAAGAAGTACGCCGATCCCGAGGTGCCGGTGGAGCGCACCTACCGCTGGACGGGAATCCGCTACGTACAGAGTTGAGGAGCATGGGGCCGGGGGCGCCCACGGCGCCACCCGACCGTGCCAGATCAATGTCAGGTGGCGTGTCGTAGCAGCTCGTGGATGAGCGAGACGACCTCGTCGGGGGCGAGTTCCATGGCGTTCTCACCGACGCTGACCTCGAACGAGCACCGGTCCGGGGCTGGCGCGGAGCGTACGCGGCCGAACAGCTGCACCCCGTCGGCGGCGAGCAGGGCGTCGGCGGCCCGCGTCGCGGCCTCCGGGCCGACGGGAAGGTGGACGTGGAAGAGGGGCGTCTGCGGTGGGTCCGGGAAGGCACGGGCCGCCCCGTCGGCGTTGATGGCCGCCGCGATCGCCAGCGCGTGCTCCCGGTGTGCCGGCAGTCGGGGCAGCACGGTGTCCAGGCCGTGCAGCGCGGTGAGCGCCAGCGGCCACGCGTCGTAGACGTCGCCGCCGAGCCGCCGGCGCCACACCCGTGCCTCGGCAACCAGGTCGGCGTCTCCGGCGAGTGCGGCACCGCCGACACCCTGAAGTCCCTTGTAGAACGAGACGTACCCGCTGTCGAACAGCGCGGCGATCTCGGCGAACGGCCGCTGGTAGTACGTCTGCGCCTCCCACAGGCGCGCGCCGTCGAGGTGGACGGCGGCACCACGGTCGCGCATCGCCGCGGTCTGCGCGACGAGGTCGTCCCACTCCGGCAGCAGCCCCCCGATGTCCCGTTGCGGCAGCTCCCACAGCACGGCAGCGAGCGGTTCGGCGACGGCGGCCAGATCGGCCAGGGTCATCAACCGGTGGCGGTCGCCGACGGGTTGGAAGCGCAGCCCGTGCACCACGGCGTACCCCTGCTGCTCCCAGACCTCCAGGTGACACTGCGGATGGGCGGCGAAGGCCCGCCGGCCGCGCCGGTCGGCGTGGATGCGCAGGGCCACCTGCTGCGCCATCGTCCCGGTTGGGAAGAACAGCGCTTCGTCCGCGCCGAGCAGGGATGCCACGCGCCGTTCGAGGACGGCCACCGGCCCGTCCGGTCCGTTCGGCGGCGTGGCCGGGTCGACCTGGGCCAGCATCGACCGCAGCAGGTCGTACGGCCGACGGCGCAACTCCGAGTGCAGAAACAGGGAACGCCGCACAGTCATTGCGGCAGTATCCACCCTCAGCCGGTTCGTCGCCCGTGGCTCGGGTCGGTGTCGGCCTGCCAGGCGGCGACGAGATCCTCGCGCGCCCGGGCGACCCGGGAACGGATCGTGCCGACGGGGCACTGGCAGACGTCTGCCGCCTCGGCGTAGGACAGACCGAGCACCTGGGTGGCGACGAACGCCTCGCGGCGCTCCGGGGTCAGTCCGGCGATCAACTGGTGCAGGGTCACACCCTCGTCGGCACCGGCGATGATCGCACCGGCGGCCTCGGCCGCCGCCTGCCAGTCCGGCACCGACGCCATCCTCGGCCGGGCCACCGCCGTCCGGACGTGATCCACGGCAACGCGCCGAGCGATGGTGAACACCCAGGTACGGGCCGACGAGCGGCCGGCGAAGCCGGGCAGGTTGCGAATTGCCCGTAGGAACGTCTCCTGGGTCAGGTCGTCGGCCTCTCCCGGGCCGGCCAGGTGCGACAGGAACCGCCAGACCTGGTCCTGAAGTGCCCTGATGAACGCCGTGGCGGCCTGCCGGTCTCCCTGGCCCGCCTCCCGCGCCCACCTGGTCACCTGGTCGTCGTCAGCGACGCCGTTCCGCACGGACCACCGTCCTGTGTGCCACGGGCGCTCCCTCATGCCGAGATGCCGTCGTCGGAACGCCGCCGGTCGGCCGCGCACTCTGGTGGTCGCCGGCCAGGGTGGAAAAGTTCCCGGAGGTCCCACGTTCGACTGATCTCGCGGATGTCCGAGCTGACGGGAACCGGGGCCGCTCAGCTCCGGACGGGCTGGTCCGCGCTCTGGCGTTCTCTGGGGACCGCGGGGTCGGGCATGCTCCACGAGCGCCACAGCTGGCTGTACCCGCCCCCGGCCCTGAGCAGTTCGGCGTGCGTGCCGTGCTCGGCGACGCGCCCCTGGTCGAGGACGACGATGCGGTCCGCGGCGGCCGCCTGGCTGAGTCGGTGGGCGACGATCAGCGTGGTACGGCCCTCGGTGGCCGCCACGGCGGCACGGTCGAGGTCGCGCGCGCCCGCGCTGCCCGCCTCGGCGGTGGCCTCGTCGAGGACCGCGACGGCCGGATCGGCGAGGATGAGGCGGGCCAGCGCGAGCTGCTGCGCCTGAGCCGAGGTGAGCTGCCGCCCACCCTCCCCCACCGCGGTGGCGAGGCCCTCCGGCAGGGTCCGCACCCACTCGCTGGCGCCGACGAGGTCGAGGGCGTCGGCGATCTCGGCGTCGGTGGCGTCCGGGTCGGCGAGACGCAGATCGTCGGCGAGTGGCCCGGCGAAGACGTGCACCTCCTGGCTGATCAGGGCGATCTCGCGACGGAGGCGGTGCTCGTCGAGCTGTGTCAGCGGCACGCCGCGCAGGGTCACCGCGCCGTCGGTGGGCGCGATGATGCCGGCGATGATGCCGGCGAGGGTGCTCTTGCCCGCGCCGCTCGCGCCGACCAGGGCGACGCGCTCCCCGGGGGCGAGACGCAGGCCGATGTCCCGCAGCACCACCGGCCCGTCGTCGTAGCGGTGCTGCCCGACGGTCACCTCCAGCGCCGCCGGTACGCCCCGATCGCGGCGGTCGGGCTCGGTGCCGGCGCGGGTCGCGGTGTCCGGCAGGGTGGTGACCCCGACGAGTCGGGCCAGGCTGGCCCCGGCCTGCAACACCGAGTCCGACTCGAACAGCAGCAGGCCGATGGGGTTGAAGAGGCGGTGGAAGTAGAGGGCGGCAGTGGTGGCGGCGCCGACGGTGGCCAGGTCACCGCGTACCAGCAGGAAGCCGGCGAGCAGCACGGCGGCGAGCCCCACGAACTCCGAGCGGTTGATGCGCAGCCCGAAGCGGGTGTAGAGACCGAAGATCTCCAGTGACAGGTCGCGGGCGACGCCGGAGCGCTCCGCGATCCGCGCGACGTGGGCGTCCTCCATCCGGTAGGCGCGTACGGTGGCGGCGCCCCGCAGCGCCTCGGCCGTCGCCTGCGCGCGCTCGCCCGTCGCCACCCGCTCGCGGGCGTAGTACGGCACCGACCGCTTGAGGTACCAGCGCAGCGCCACCGCGTACGCCGGGGCCGCGGCCAAGCCGGCGATGCCGAGCCGCCAGTCGAGGGCGAAGAGCCCCGCCGCGGTCAGCACGACGGACAGCAGCGCGCCGAGGAAGGCGGGGCCGCTGGTGGCGATCACATTCGTCACCACTGCCACGTCGTCGCCGGCACGGGCCACCAGGTCCCCGGTCCCGGCTCGCTCCAGGGTGGCCGAGGGCAGGTGCAGGGCGCGGTCGAGGACCCGCTCCCGGAGCCGGGCCAGCACGGTCTCGCCGAGGCGCGCGGCGACCGCCGCCCCGACCGCGGTGAGGAGCCCTGCGAGCACGGCGGCGCCCGCGATCACGCCGGCCCAGGCCACCACCCGAGACGTGTCGGTCCCGGCGATGACGTCGTCGACGAGGCGGCCGAGGACCCAGGGGGCGACCAGCCCGGTCGCGGCGGCGGCGATCAGCAACGTGCCGGCGACGGCGCTGAGCCCCGGCAGGAGCGCCAGCTCGGTACGGAGGGCGGCCCAGGTCTGCCGGCCGGTGGCCGTCGGCAGCAGGTGCCGGGTGATCGGCTCGGACGTCATCGCAGGGTTTCCTCCCGGTAGCGGGCGTCGCTGGCGAGCAACCGCTCGTGCGGACCCTCGGCGACGACCCGTCCCCGGGCGATCACCGCGACCCGGTCGGTGATCCGCAGCAGCACCGGGCTGGTGGTGATCAGCACCGTGCCGCGGGTGCCCGCCGCGCGCGCTTCGGCCAGCCTGGTGGCGAGCGACCCCTCGGTCACCGCGTCGATCGCCGTGGTGGGGTTGTGCAGCACCAGCACCGGCGGGTCCGCTACGAGAGCCCTTGCCAGCCCGATCCGCTGCCGCTGCCCACCGGAGAGGTTCGCCCCGCGTTCGGTGAGCAGCCGGTCGAACCCGTGTGGGTGCGCGGCGAGCACGTCCTCGGCTGCGGCAGCCCGCACGGCGGCACGCAGCACCTCGTCGTCGACGGAGGCGCCGGCGCTGAGGTTGGCGCGCAGCGTCCCCTCGAACAGCGCCACGTCATGCTGCTCGACCAGGACCACGGCGCGCGCGGCGTCGATGTGCAACTCGTCGGCGGGCACGCCGTCGACGCGGACCGTCCCCCGGTGGTCCGCGCGGGGCACCCGACCGGCCAGCAGCGCGACCAGCGCCTCGGCCTCGCTCGGGTCGTAGGCGAGCACGCCCAGGATCTCACCGGCGCGGACGCGCAGGTTGACGTCGTCGAGGCCCGCGTACGAGACCCCGTCGAGGGCGAGCCGGGACGGGCTCGGGGCGGGCGGCCCGGCGTCGCCCGGCTGGACGACCGGCGCGGCGCCGAGGACCCGGGCGACCCGGCCCGCGGAGGCTCGGGCCATGGCGAACAACTGGACGCAGTACCCGAGCGTCTGCACCGGCTCGGCGATGAACTGGGCCAGCCCGACCACGGCGACGAGCTCGCCGATGGTGAGCCGGCCCTGTAGCGCGAGCCAACCGGCGAATCCGGCGACCGTGGCGAGGAAGAGGCCGTTGACGGTGGTGGTGAGCCCGAGGTGCAGACCCTTGGTGGTGGCGGCGCGCAGGGTGACGTCGAGCGCGTGTCGGCTGGCTCCCGCGTACCGGCGGGCGGCGTGGTCCTGTGCGCCGATGCCGCGCAGCACGCGCAGGCCGCTGACGAGGTCGACGGCGAGGGCGGTCGTGGCGGCGAGCGCCTCCTGCTGCGACGTGCTGCGCCGGGTGAGCAGCGGTGCCATCCGCTGGAGGGCGACGACCAGCAGGGGTACGCCGATGAGCACCCCGAGGCCGAGAGGAATGTCGACGACGAGCAGCGCGACGGCCGCGACCACGATGGCGGTGAGCGCCGCGGCGGTGAGTCCCGCGACCCGCACGACGAGTGCGGACAGTTCGGCGTCGGAGGCCGTCACGGACAGCAGTTCGCCGTCGCGCATGCCCGATCGGCGTCCGCGCGGGTCGAGGGCGCTGCGGACGATCTCGACCCGGGTGGCGTGCGCCTCGTGTTCGACGGCGGCGAACGCCAGTCGCGCGCCGGCCCGGTAGGCGAAGGCGAGCACTGTGAACAGGGCGGCCAGGCCGGCCAGCGAGAGCAGCAGGGCACGGACGTCCCCGGTGGCCACCGCACGGTCGATGACCACGCCGATGGCCACCGGGACCAGGGCTTCGGTGGCCTGGTGGGTGCAGAGCAACGCGATGCCGGCGGCCACCCGGGCCCGCTGTCGACGCAGCGCGCGACGGAGCACCACGCCACCGGTGGTCTCGGCGGCTGTCATGCTCGGATCGATGAGGGCACGGCGACAGACTCCACTTATGATTAGGGCAGGCTAACCTAACATGCCCCCGAAGTGGGGTTGGATGCGCGGTCCCGGTGCTCCCCCACCGGCACAGAAGCGGGCAGACCAAGACCCTTGACGGCCGCCGTGACCAGGGCTTCCGGGGGCAGCGAGACATCGAGTACGAGCACCGACTCGTCCGGCTCGGCCGGCTCCAGCGTGGCGAGCTGCGACTCCAGCAGACTGGCCGGCATGTAGTGCCCCTCGCGCCGGGCCAATCGGGCGCGGATGACCTCCACCGGCCCGTCCAGGTGCACGAAGTCCACCCGGAGCGGGCCCTGGCGGAGCACGTCCCGGTACGACCGCTTCAACGCCGAGCAGGCCAGCACCGTCGAGCGGCCCTCCGCGCCGCGATCGGCGATCCACCCGGCGATGTCCCGCAGCCACGGCCACCGGGTGGTGTCGTCCAGCGGTACGCCCGAGCGCATCCGCGCCACGTTCTGCGGGGAGTGGAACTCGTCCGCCTCGGCGAACGTCAGCCCCGTCGCCGCGCCGATCCCCCGCGCCACAGTGGTCTTGCCGGCCCCGGAGACGCCCATCACCACGACATGCCGGGTGGGCCGGGCGCCGCGCCGCTCACCAGTCATGAACCGTGCCGTCCTTGAGCCGGTTGAACGGCAGGTACGCCGGCTCGTACGGGAACCGCGCCGCCGCCTCCTCGTCGAGCTCCACCCCGAGCCCGGGCTGGTCGCCCGGGTGCAGGTAGCCGTCGGTGAAGGTGAACGACTGCCGGAACACCTCGTTGGCCAGCGGGGTGTGCTTCATGTACTCCTGGATCCCGAAGTTGTGGATGGCCAGGTCCAGGTGCAGCGCCGCGGCCATGCCCACCGGGGAGATGTCGGTGGGGCCGTGGATGCCCGACTTGATCTGGTACTGGGCGGCGAAGTCGAGCAGCTTGCGCATGGCGGTGATGCCGCCGGTGTGGGTGACAGCGGACCGGACGTAGTCGATCAACTGCTCCCGGATCAGGGTCTGGTAGTCCCAGACCGTGTTGAAGACCTCACCGATGGCCAGCGGGGTGGTGGTGTGCTGGCGGACCAGCCGCAGCGCCTCCTGGTTCTCGGCCGGGGTGCAGTCCTCCAGCCAGAACAGGTCGTACGGTTCGAGGGCCTTGCCGAGCTTGGCGGCCTGGATCGGGGTCATCCGGTGGTGACCGTCGTGCAGCAGCGGCAACTCCGGGCCGAACTCGCCGCGCACCGCCTCGAAGACCGTCGGCAGGTGGCGCAGGTACGCGCGGGTGTCCCAGTCCTCCTCGGCGGGCAGCGGGGTGCGTTGGGCAGGCTCGTAGTCGTAGCGCTGGCCGGTGGAACTGGGTTGGGCGGCCACGCCGTAGACCGCGTTGATCCCCGGCACCGAGGTCTGCACCCGGATCGACCGGAAGCCCTCGTCGAGGTGGCGACGGATCGAGTCGAACAGCTCGGGGATGTCCCGCCCCGACGCGTGCCCGTACGCCATGATGCCGGTGCGCGACGCGCCGCCCAGCAGTTGGTACAGCGGCATGCCGGCGGCCTTGGCCTTGATGTCCCACAGCGCGACATCCACCGCGGCGATGGCCGCCATGGTGACCGGGCCGCGCCGCCAGTACGCCGACCGGTACAGGAACTGCCAGGTGTCCTCGATCCGGTGCGGGTCCCGTCCCATCAGCAGCGGGGCGACGTGGTCGCGCAGGTACGAGGCGACGGAGAGCTCGCGGCCGTTGAGCGTGGCGTCGCCCAGACCGGTGATGCCCTCATCAGTGGTGATCTTGAGGGTGACGAAGTTCCGGTCGGGGCTGGTCACGATGATGTCTGCTGCGACGATCTTCACGGGGTGCCTTTCGTTCTTGCCGGTCGGGGTCTCACCACTCCGCGTAGGAGCCGTCGGGGTGCCGCCAGGTCGGGCTGCGCCAGGCGTGCCCGCGCTTGTCAGCGGTCCGCACGGCGTGTTCGTCGATCTCGATGCCGAGACCGGGCGCTGTCAACCGCTGCACGTACCCGTCGACGAAGGTCAGCGGGGTCTGGTCGAGGCAGTAGTCGAGCACCTCGGCGCCCTGGTTGTAGTGGATGCCGATGCTCTGTTCCTGGATCAGGAAGTTGGGCGTGGCGAAGCCGACCTGGAGGCAGGCGGCGAGGGCGATCGGCCCGAGCGGGCAGTGCGGGGCCAGCTGCACGTCGTACAGCTCGGCCAACGTGGCGATCTTGCGAACCTCGGTGATGCCGCCGGCGTGCGCGAGGTCCGGTTGGGCCACGGCGATGCCGGCCTGCAACACGGGCAGGAACTCCTGCCGGCTGTAGAGCCGCTCCCCCGTCGAGATGGGGGTGGTGGTGCAGCGGACGACCTCACCGATCAGGTGCGAGTTCTCCGGAACCACCGGTTCTTCCAGGAAGAACGGCCGGTACGGCTCCAGCAGCGGCGCGACCCGCCGGACGTTGGCGAGTGTGAACCGACCGTGGAAGTCGACAGCCACGTCGCGGTCGTCGCCGAGGACCTCGCGGGCGACGGCCACCCGCTGCACCACCGCGTCGAGGTCGGCGACCGAGGCGAGCGCGCCCATCCGCCCGGACGCGTTCATCTTCACCGCGGTCAGGCCCGCCTCGATCCGGGCGCTGATCTGGTCGCGGATCTCGGCGGGCTCGTCACCACCGATCCAGCCGTAGACCCGGATCCGGTCCCGGACCGGCCCACCGAGGAGCTGGTGCACGGGGGCGCCGTAGTGCTTACCGGCGATGTCCCAGAGCGCCTGGTCCAGACCGGACACCGCGCTGGCCAGGATCGGGCCGCCCCGGTAGAAGGACCCCTTGGTCAGCACCTGCCAGTGGTCCTCGATGCGCAGCGCGTCCCGACCGATGAGCATTTCGCTGAGCTGGTCGATGGCTGTGCGCACGGTCTCGGACCGGCCCTCGCAGGTCGCCTCGCCCCAGCCGACGATGCCGGACTCCGTCTCGATCCGGACGAACAGCCAGCGGGGCGCGACCAGGAAGGTCTCCACAGTTGCGATCGTCGTCATGTGCCGGTCAGCCCTTCGTGGCACCGGCGGTGAGGCCGGAGACGACGTACTTCTGCACGAACAGGGCGATCAGCATGATCGGCAGGGTGACCACTGTCGCGGCGGCCATCAGGCCGCCCCAGTCGATGCTGGCGTAGCCGACGAAGTCGAAGATCGCCACGGGCAGCGTCTTCGTGTCGGAGCCGGAGAGCACCAGGGCGAACATGAAGTTGTTCCAGGAGAAGATGAACGAGAGGATGCCGGCGGTCGCGACGCCCGGCACCGACAGCGGCAGGGTGATCCGCCGGAACGCGCCGATGTGGGTCAGCCCGTCGACCAGCGCCGCCTCTTCCAACTCGGTCGGCAGGCCGTCGAAGTAGCCCATCATGATGTAGACGATCAGCGGGAGCGACACGAACATGTGGCTCAGGATCAGCACGCTGAACCCGCCGACCAGCTTCAGGTTCGAGAAGACGTAGTACCAGGGCACCAGGAGCGAGACGCCCGGGATCACCCGGGCCATGAGCACGACGAGCGCCGACTTCTTCATGTTGAAGCGGCTCATCGAGTAGGCGGCGGGCACCCCCAACAGGAGCGAGAGCGTGGTGGCCGCGAACGCCACCCAGAGGCTGTTGCCGATGAACTCGAGATAGTTGGCCTGCTGGAGGACGGTCTCGTAGTTCTTCAGGCTGGGCGAGAAGACGAACGCCTTGGCGGTGTCGTAGATGTCCACGTTGGTCTTGAACGACGCGGCGATCATCCAGAGCAGCGGCGCCATCAGCGCGAACACCACGACGACGAGAGCCGAGTTGCGGAACACCCGGTACGGCTTGCTCGGCTTCATCGGCCCAGCCCCTTCTTGCGATAGGTGAGGGCCCACATCACCCCGATGATGATCAGGAAGAAGATGATGAGGACGGTCGACGAGACGCCGTAGTCGTTGTAGTCGAAGCTGAGACCGTACGCGTACACGTTGAGGGTTTCGACCTCGTGGAACGATCCGCCGCCGCGTCCCTTGGTGGCGTAGAGAATGTCGAACGTCTTCAACGCGTCGATGCCACGCAGCAGGATGGCGACGATCACCGTGGGCATCAGCAGCGGAAGGGTCACGTGCCGGAACCGCTGCCAACTGCTGGCGCCGTCGATCCGGGCCGCCTCCTGGGGCTCGTCGGACAGCGAGGTGAGCCCGGCGAGCAGGATCAGCACGACCATCGGGGTCCACTGCCAGATGTCGATGAACATCGTCGTCGGCAGGGCCGAGTGCTGCCCGGCCAGCCAGGGCTGGGGGCCGATGCCGATCCAGCCGAGCAGTTGGTTCGCCATCCCGATGTTGGGGTCGAAGATCAGGCGCCACATCATGCCGACCGCCACCGGAGTGGCCACCAGCGGCAGGAGGATCGCGACGCGGACCCACTTCTCACCGCGGAAGGGCCGCCACAGCAGCAGGGCGATCGCCATGCCGAGGATGACCTCGAAGAACAACACGACGCCGGTGAAGAGGACAGTACGCCAGACCGCCGGCCAGAACCGGTCGGTGTCGGTGAGCACGTCGAGGTAGTTCTGGAAGCCGATGAACTCGGACTCGGCGCGTACCGAACCCTCGGCGTCGGTCAGGCTCAGGTACCCGGTCCACGCCACCGGAAAGATGATCAGCACGGCGACGAACGCCATGGCGGGTGCCGCGAAGAGCCACTTGCGGTGTTCGTTGGCCCAACGCGACCAGGCCGACGTCGTATCCACTGACGCCGCGGGAGCCTCGGGCGAACCGGTACGGGGGGTGAGAACGGCTGACATTGAGATCTCCGGGTTGGAGGGGTCAGGTCCCGGCGAGGCGGCGGAGCCGGTCGGCCCCGCCGCCCGGCGCGTCTGTTACTTCGCCTCGTCGTCGAGGAACTTCTGGAACGCCGCGTTGGCCGCGTCCGCCGAGCTGGCGGCGTCCTTGCCGGTGATCGCGTCGACGATCGGCTGGCCGACGATCTCCCGCGCCTCAGCCACCTTGACCACCAGCGGGCGGTCGTGCCCGACGCCGTTGGCGGTGCTGACCGTGTTGGCCTCGGCAAGGTCCTTCGGCAGGGTCGCGGTGCTCGCCGGGTTCGCCCAGACCGAGGTACGGGCACCGGGTACGCCGGCCGTCTGCTGCGCCAGCGCCTGCTCCTTGCCGGCCGCCCACTGGATGAACTTCCAGGCGTTGTCCTTGTTCTCCGAGCTGTCGTTCATGCCGAGCGCCCAGGAGGGGATGTTGTACGGCTTCGATCCGGCCGGGCCGGCCGGGAAGGCGGCGAAGCCGACCGAGTCGACGACCTTGGACTTGGTCGGGTCGGTGGCGTTCTTGTAGAGCGAGTTGGCCTCGGTGTAGAAGGCGGCCTTGCCCTGCGTGAAGATCGCCATCGCCTCCGACCAGCTCATGTCGGTGCTGATGTTCTCCGGGCCGTGGTCCTTGAGCAGCCCGCCGTAGTAGGCGTACGCCTGCTTGGCCTGCTCGGTGTTGACAGTGGCCTTCCCACTGGCGTCCACGAAGTCGCCGCCGAAGCTGAAGAGGAAGCTGGAGAACTGCGTGACCGCGGCGGCCTTGCCGGTACGTGCGACGAAGCCGGCGACGCCCGGGTTGTCGGCCTCGATCTTCGCGGCCTGCGCCTTCAGCTCGTCGAGGGTCTTGGGCGGCGCGGTGAAGCCGGACTTCGTCAGCAGGTCCTTGCGGTAGTAGAGGACCTCCTGCTCGGTGATGATCGGCAGACCGACGACCTTGTCCTCATAGGTCGTCGCCTGCACCGGCCCGGCCTGGAAGTCGCCGAACTCGAAGGCGCCGTCCGACTTGACCCTCTCGCTCAGGTCGGCGAGGTACTTGTTCTTGCCGAACAGCTTCCCCTCCTGCAGGGGCCGGTACATCATCACGTCGAGGTCGGTGGACCCGGCGTTCAGCTTGACGTTGTACTGGTCGGAGAGCTGGTCCTCGCCGAGCTGGGTGACTTCCACAGTGAGGCCGGACTGCTTCTCGAACTCCGGCAGGGCCTTTTTGATGTTCTCCGTCCACACGTGGTTGACAAGTGTCACGCGAACGGTCTTCGAGCCCTCGCCGCCGTCATCGCCGCCGCACGCGGCCAGGCTCATGGCGGTGACCACAGCCAGAGAAGTGCCGATTATCGATCGACGTCGCACGCTTGTCTCTCCTTCTGTCGTGGTCGCCGCCCTCGAGAGAGCCGCTACCTCGGTGTTACATCCGCTTAACATCGGGATGCTAGGCCGAAAAAGCTGATTACCTCAAGAGGTTGATGTAAATGATATGATCTTTGGGTGGAACCGTCCTCACCAGAGGTTGCAGCCGCTCCGGTCCTCCCCGCCGAGTCCGGGCTGCACGCGCGCGTCCTCGAACACCTCGGCACCGCCATCTGCGGCGGCGAGTTGGCACCCGGATCGGTCCTCAACATCGACGAGCTCGTCGACCGGTACGCCGTGTCCCGCTCTGTCGTCCGCGAGGTGCTACGGGTGCTGGCCTCGATCGGATTCATCGAGGCGCGCCGACGGGTAGGTGTGATGATCCGACCGGCGAGCGCGTGGAACGTCTTCGACCCGCAGGTGATCCGCTGGCGTCTCGCCTCGGCCGGCCGGATGGCCCAGCTCCGCTCGATCACCGAGCTGCGCACCGCGGTCGAGCCGCACGCGGCCTACCTGGCCGCCGGCCGGATCGGCCACGACGAGGCGAGTGACCTCGTCGGCCTGGCAGCGAAGATGTGGGCCGCCGGCGAGGCCGGCGACGAGGAGCGCTTCCTGCACCTCGACATCGAGTTTCACCGGCGCGTCCTGCTCGCCTCCGGCAACGAGATGTTCGTCCGGCTCCAGGAGCTGGTCGCGGAGGTGCTCACCGGCCGGCACAAGCACCACCTCATGCCGCACCACCCGCACGAGCAGGCCCTCCAGATGCACGCCGACGTCGCCCAGGCGATCCAGCGGCACGACGGGGAGCGTGCCCGGCGGGCCATGGTGCAGCTGATGGAGCAGGCCTTCGACGAGATGAAGTCGCTGTGGGAGCAGACCGCTCCACCCGATCGGAGCAGAGCCGAGTAGCTCCCGCAGTCCCCAGGAGGGCCGGCCCGTCGGGCCGGCCCTCCTGTCGTCACCCGTCAGTCGGTCCTGGTACGGAGGCTCCGTGCCAGGACGGGGATCATCACCGCCGCGGCGACGAGGTGCAGCCCGAAAAGAGCGGTGATGGTGGCCGCGTTCGCCCCCGAGGTGAGGGCCGGGACCAGCGAGAGCGCGGTCAGCGCCACTGCCGTCCAGGTGAACCGCTCGGCGGGCCGAGCGCTCCACCGGAGCAGAGCCACGGCGATGACGACGCCCACGACCGAGAAGAAGCCGGTCACCACGGCGAACCCGGACAACGGAATCGTCTCGCCACCATCGGGGATCTCGAAGTCGACGCCAGCGGCCCGGGCCAACGCGGCGGCGAGGGTGGTGATCACCGTCGCCACGAGCGTGGCAATCAGGCCGGTGCCGGCGAGCCCGCGGAATCGGTGGGTGTAGCTGGGTGGGCTCGATGCCGGGCCGGCGACGGTCTCGGTGTCCTTCATGCTGTTCATGTCGTCTCCCTCATCTGGAGGTCGTCGTACCGGATGTGGTGGCTGGCGTGTGGCGGCACCGGGCGTGAAGACACGCACTCTCGCCGTGCGACGGCCGGGGTTGCGCAGCGCGCGGACGCCAGTGCCGCGCAGCCAGAACCCGGCATCGCGTCCGAGGACCGGCCCGGGCTCTCCGTCGCGCAGTTCCAGTTGCACCCGCCCACTGGTGACGACACCGAACGCGTCGTACCACTCCGCAGCGACCACCGCGGCACGCGCGCCACCGCGCAGCGTGAGCGTCCACATCGGACTACTCCGTGCCGTCCGCCGGCAGGCGCTCCGGCAGCCCGAGGCGCGGGAACTGGTCGTCGTGGAAGATGAAGACCTCGGTGATTTTGCCGCCGGTGATGCGCAGGACGTCGATCGTCAACGGCAGGTACGCGCCCTCCTGCTTGCGCCAGTGGTAGAAGGCGACGGCGGGCTGGCGGTTCACCGAGGTGGGGACCGCGCGCAGGCCCGTCATGCCATCGAAGCCATCCTCGACCCAGCTGTTCACCACAGCGTCGCGACCGACGTACAGGCCCGGCGTGGGCGGCATCGAGTAGCGGACGTCGTCCCGCAGCATGCCAGCGAGCACGTCGACGTTCGTGGCCACGCTGGCGTCGGTGAAGCGACGCACCAGCTCGCGCGTGCCGGCGTCCTCCTCGCCGCCGGTCCAGTCCTGGCGCTCGGCGGGCAGGTGCTCCCGCATGCCGGCGCGAGCCCGCTGCAGGGCACTGTTGACCGAGTTGACCGAGTCCCCGAGCAGCTCCGCGACGTCCTTCGCCGGCCAGCCGAGCACGTCCCGCAGGATCAGCACGGCCCGCGGACGAGGCGCGAGATGCTGGACCGCGACCAGGTACGCCAGCTCGATCGTCTCCCGCGCGACGGCGACGGTCTCCGGCTCGTCCGCGTCGCCCGCGGGCAGCTCGTCGAGCAGCCGGTCCGGGTAGGGCTGCAACCACAGCACCTCGCCGCCGGTCGCCGGCTCCGGGCGGCGCTTGGCGAGCAGGTCCAGGCAGGCGTTGGTGGCGATCCGGTACAGCCAGGCCCGGAACGTCGACCGCCCCTCGAACGTCTCCCGCCGCCGCCAGGCACGCAGGAACGTCTCCTGCACGGTGTCCTCGGCGTCCTCGAACGACCCGAGCATCCGGTAGCAGTGCACGTGCAGTTCCCGCCGGTGCCGCTGCGCCAGCCCCGAGAACGCCGGCTCGTCGACCTCGCCCAGACCGCTCACGCCCAGCTCCTCCAGCCGCGTGTCCGCACTCATCACGTCATCCTTCCGCCTCGTCATGTCCTGTCGTTAGGTATGACGGGCGCGGACGCGACAACTCATCACTCGGTCTGATCAAGGTGGTGAGTCTGCTGGGATCATGCTCAGATGAGCGAGGAGCAGGCGCAGGTGCTGTCCCGTGGTACGAACTGTTCCGTCGTGCAGTTGTCGGGCAGGGCATTTCCCGGTATCCACGTGCAGGGCGACACGTTCGCCGCCCTGTTGACGCAGCTGGCGGACGCGGCCCGCCTACTGCGCCAGGACCCCGACCACCGCGAAGCGCTCGACGAGCTGGACCACGCCGTCCGAGAGGTGGAGGGCTTGCTCAGCTTCTACGAAGTGACGCTGTCGGAGCGAGGAATCCGGCGGCCGTACTGATCCGACGGCCACCGACTGACCTCGTGAACCCCGCCCGGTCGTCGTCGGGGAGGGGGACACCCCGACCAGCGTTATGACTCACACGCATATTTATACCTGTGAGTCATAACGCTCGCGGGCGCATCCGCCGCTCGGTGGAGCGGTGACGCGCGAGCGTGGTCCTACTGGACGATGTCGCCACCCGATCGACCTGCGGCGGTGACATACGACCAGCAGGTGCCACGGGCGCACCACCTCAGCGTCAGCGGACCACGCCGAGCCCGGTGAAGGACCTGTCGTACTCGGTGAACGACTGGTTGTTGTACGGGGCGTAGATCCACGTCCGCAGCGAGTTGGCGGCGGTGTCGACCTCGACCAGACGTACCGGGTTGGTGGTGTTGGAGTGGAATGTCTGGAGAAACGTGTAGATCTTGTTGCCGTTGACTCCGGTGTCGATCCGGTTGGCGGCGATGCCGACGTGACCGGAGAAGACGAACCGGATGTTGGCGTACTGCTTGATCAGGTTGTCGAAGAGGTACTGCGGGCTGGTCGCGCCGTACGAGGCGCTCTGCTCGATGTTGCCGCCGCCGTCGATGTAGTCGTGGGTGACGACGATGACGTTGTGCCGGGGGTGAGCGGCGACGACGCTTCTGGCCCAGTTCACGGCCTCAACCCGGGGCCAGAGTTCCAGGGTGAGCACCATCCACTGGACGCCGCCGGCCTCGAAGGTGGAGTACGAGTTGTCCACCTTGCCGGACTCGAACTGTCCCTTCACCGTGCCGTACTGGCTGGCGGTGAAGTACCGGTTGAAGACGGTGGTGTCGCGGACGAGTTCCCGGGTGCGGGCGGGGTCCCGGGCGGAACCACCCTCACCGGTCGCCTGGGTGTCGTGGTTGCCGATCGCCAGCGAGTACGGGAGGCCCGCGGTCTCGATCGGACGCATCGCGTCGCGGGCGACGGCGTACTGGGAGTGGTCGGGGGTGTCCCAGTTGACCACGTCACCGGAGTGGGTCACGTAGCGCAGGTCCAGCGCGGAGCGGTTCTGCACCAGCCAGTTGGTTCGGTTGCGGAACCGGGTGTCCGAGCTGTTGAGCACCTCCTGCTGGGTGTCCGGCAGGACGGCGAAGCTGAACTTCGTGTCGGTGGCGCTCGCGGTTTCCATCCGCGCGTACGCGATGTGGACGTTGCGGTCGCAGGGGGCGGCCCGGAAGTCGTTGATGAGCTGGATCCGTACGGTGTGCTGCCCGCCGCCGACCGCCGTGCCGACCGGGTAGGTGCCGTAGCTGGTCGCGCTGACGATGGTGGTCTGGCCGACGGCGACACCGTCGACCGTCACCCGGACGGTCGGCCAGCCCTGGCAGTTGTCCCCGATGGCCCCGATCAGCACCCGCCCGGAGCCGCTGATGCTGGTGGTGGCGTAGCTGGAGTTACCCCAGAGCGAGGCGTGCGTGCCGGAGGCGGGCACGGGGGTGCCGGTCGCCGTACGGATCGCCCCGTCCACGACGGTGAACTGGGAGGGCTCGGCGGCGCTCGCCGTACCGCCGGTGATCGTTCCGCCAGCCACGGCGACCATCAGCGCCGCGGCCGTCGCTACGAACCTGGACCTGGATCTCCTGATACGCACTGCTGATCCTCCCTCGCCGACATCTGCCCATGAGCTGGGCATTCGCAGCGTAGAGAGGATCGGGACGACGCATGTGAATGCTTCGAGGCCATCCTGAGTACCCGAGCTGTACGTTCCGTTTCCGCACGGCCCGGAACGTGGCGCGTCCTACCGGCTGGTGCCGCCACCCGATCGATTCGCGCCGGCGGCGGAGGGCCGGTGCGCGATGCGGGGTGCCCGCACGGCGGAGGCGTTGCCGGCGCCGGGGCGGTAGTCCCGTGCCGCGCTGGCGACCATCTCGTCGGCGTCGCGAGCGAGCGCCTGCCGGATGTGCGGCGGAACGAACTCGGACGTCGCCATCGCCAGTCGTACCTGCACCGCGCGGTCGTCGACCAGGCGGGCCAGGTCCGCCTCGTCCAGCTCGACGGCCCGCACCAGCGCGGCACGGACGTCGACCACCGGGTCCGCGGCGAGCGCGCTGCGCTGCTCGGCGGTGGTCCGCGGGTTGCGGGCAACCCCCTTGCGTACGCGTGCGGTGCGATCGGCCAGCAGGGCGTTGATCACGTCGGGGTCGTGGGTGTGCGTGGCGAGTCGTTCCCGTACCTCGGGTGACACGTCGTCGATCAGCTTGGCGGCCAGCTCCGGCTCCAGCTCACGACTCTCCGCGAGGAGGCCGCGAAGCTCCTTGTCCGAGGTCTGCGACATGACCTGGCGGATCGACTCGTCACAAGCCGGGTTGCCGGCGACCGCCCAGCGGACCCACCGGTCGGCGTCCTTGACCAGGCGCATGAGGTTGGCGATCGAGGTGGAGGGGTTCCTCGCCACGGCCTCCCGGACCTGGCGGTCATGGTCGCGGGTGAGCGGTCGCAGGGCCTGCGCGGGTGCGTCGGCCCGAGCGGCGACCGCCTTGCGGACCAGGACCGACGGATCGGACGCCAGGTCGATAAGGGTCATCTGTGGCGTTGTGGGGTCCTGAGCGAGGGCGAGCCGAGCGTCAGCGCTGCCACCGATCGGACGGTGGTCGGTGGTGCCGGACCCGCTGTGACGGTCGGCCTCGCCGACCTCCTGCTGTTTCCCCATGCCGCAATCATGTCACGCGCCCGGTTCGGCAGTACCGGCCGCGGGCGGGACCGGGGCGGGCAGGCGCAGGCCGGACATGCCGCCGTCCACCGGCAGCGACGAACCGGTCACCGACCCGGTCGCGGGCGAGGCGAGGTAGACGACGGCGGCGGCCACCTCGTCCGCGGTCACCAGGCGACCGGTCGGCTGCCGGGACGCCAGCTGCCGCTTCTCGGCCGTCGGGTCGGCCGCACCGGCGAGCAGGCGGGCCACCCAGGGCGTGTCGACGGTGCCGGGGGCGACACAGTTGACCCGTACGCCCTCCGTCACCAGGTCGGCGGCCATGGCGAGGGTGAGGGCGTGCACGGCACCCTTCGACGCCGAGTACAGGGCGCGTCGGGGCAGGCCGACGGTCGCCGCGATCGAGGAGATGTTGACGATCGCCGCGGACGACGACCGGCGCAGGTACGGCAGGGCGACGGCGCTGGTTCGGGCCACGCCGGAGACGTTGACGTCGAGTACCCGGCTCCACCGCTCGTCGTCGTCCTCCTCGACGGTGCCCACGGCCGAGATGCCGGCGTTGTTCACCAGGATGTCGATGCCGCCGAACGCCTCCGCGACCGAGGCGACGGCCGCGCTGAGGGAGGACCGGTCGGCCACGTCCGCCCGGACACCGAGTACGCCGGGATCCTCCGGCAACCCGGCCAGTTCCAGGTCCAGGACACCCACCCGGGCGCCGGCGGCGGCGAACGCCCGCACGCAGGCAAGGCCGATCCCCGATCCACCTCCGGTCACCACCGCCACGAGACCGTCACACCGCATACTGCTCTCCCCTTCCGAGTGGTCCGCTGAGGTGACGCACCGCCGTCAGACCCATGCCGGCCCGTCGGGGTACGCGTACGTGGCGAGGCTCTCCGGACGCATCGCGGCGGAGAACCCGGGGGCGCTGGGCGCCACGTAGTGCCCGTCCTTGATCACCACCGGGTCGAGGAAGTGTTCGTGCAAGTGGTCGACGTACTCGACGACCCGGTCGCGCATCGAACCGGACACCGCCACGAAGTCGAACATCGACAGGTGCTGCACCAGCTCGCACAGGCCCACTCCGCCGGCGTGCGGGCACACCGGCACCCCGTACTTCACGGCCAGCAGCAGAATGGCGACGTTCTCGTTCACGCCCCCCACCCGGCACGCGTCGATCTGCACGACGTCGACGGCGTCGGCCTGGAGCAGCTGTTTGAACACGACCCGGTTCGCGACGTGTTCGCCGGTGGCGACCCGGATTGGCCCGCCGTCGGGTGCGCTGGTGGCCAGGGCGGAACGGATCGCCGCGTGGGCGAGCACGTCGTCGGGGCTGGTCGGCTCCTCGATCCACCACGGGTCGTACGGCGCCAGCTCCCGCATCCGCTCGACCGCCTCGGCGACGTCCCAGCGCTGGTTGGCGTCGAGCGCGATCCGGATCTGTGGGCCGACCGCCTCGCGGGCGATCTTCAGGCGGCGCACGTCGTCGGCGGCGTCCGCACCCACCTTCAGCTTGATCTGGGTGAACCCGTCGGCCACGGCCTGCCGGGCCAGCCGGACCACCTTGTCGTCGCAGTAGCCGAGCCAGCCAGGTGACGTGGTGTACGCGGGGTAGCCCCGCTCGGTCAGCCGGGCGATCCGGTCGGCCCGGCCCGGCTCCGCGGCGCGCAGGATCTCCAGCGCCTCGTCGGGGGTGAGGGCGTCGGTGAGGTAGCGCCAGTCGACCAGGTCGACGATCTGCTCGGGGCTGAGGTCGGCCAGGTAACGCCAGACCGGCTTGCCCGCTCTCTTGGCGACCAGGTCCCACATCGCGTTGATCACCGCTGCGGTGGCCAGGTGCATCACGCCCTTCTCCGGGCCGAGCCAGCGCAGCTGCGAGTCCTGGGTGAGCGAGCGGGCGAACGCACCGAGGTCCACGGTGTCCGGGTCGAGGCCGACCACGTACGGCACCAGCGCGACGATGGCCGCCCGGCACACGTCGTTGCCCCTCCCGATGGTGAAGGTGAATCCGTGCCCGTCCGGGCCGTCGTCGGTGCTCAGCACCAGGTACGCGGCCGAGTAGTCGGGGTCGGGGTTCATCGCGTCGGAGCCGTCGAGGTCCCGCGAGGTCGGGAACCGGACGTCGTACGTGTCGACCGAGGTGATCACCGCCATCAGGCGTCCCGGAGCGTGTTGCGCTGCCGGCCGAGGCCGTCGATCTCGACCTCCATCACGTCGCCGACGGCCAAATACGGGAACCGGCCGGAGAGCGCCACCCCCTGCGGGGTGCCGGTGTTGATGACGTCGCCCGGGTCCAGGACGGTGTACTGCGACAGGTGCCAGATCAGGAACGCCACGTCGAAGATCATGTCTTTGGTGCTGGAGTCCTGGCGGGGCTCGCCGTTGACCCAGGAGCGCAGCCGCAGGGCCTGCGGGTCGCCGACCTCGTCGGCGGTGACCAGCCACGGGCCGAGCGGTTGGAACGTCTCGCAGGACTTGCCCTTCGACCACTGGCCGCCGGATACCGCGAGTTGGAAGTCCCGCTCGGAGACGTCGTTGGACAGCACGTACCCGGCGATGTGCCCGAGGGCGTCGGCCGGTGAGGCGAGGTAGTGGGCCGTTCGGCCGATCACCACCGCCAGCTCCACCTCCCAGTCGGTCTTCGTCGATCCGCGCGGGATCAGGACCTCGTCGTACGGGCCGACGACGGTGTTGGGCGCCTTGTAGAAGATGATCGGGTCGGTCGGTGGCGCGGCGCCCGACTCGGCGGCGTGCGCGGCGTAGTTCTGCCCCACGCAGAGCACCACGCCCGGTCGGGCGATCGGTGCGCCGATCCGCTGACCGGTGACGTCGATCTCGGGCAGGTCGGTGGCCTCACGGACCCGCCGGACGCCGTCGCTGGCGAGGAACTCGCCGTCGATGTCGGCGGTGAGCGCCGAGAGGTCGAAGTGCCGCCCATCGACGTACAGCACGGGACGTTCCCGCCCCACGGGCCCGACGCGCATGAGTCTCACGAACCAACCTCCAGTGCATAGGTACGAATTGCGGTGCCGGCCAGGACGTCTGCCCGCTCGGTGGTCGACAGCTCCCCCAGGCTGGCGTCGATCGCCGTCCACGCCTCGGCGTACGAGGCGACGAGGTCGCAGACGGGCCAGTCCGAGCCGGCCATCAGCCGGTGCGGGCCGAAGAGCTCCAGCGCGGTGTCGACGTACGGCCGGATGTCGGCCACCCGCCACCCGGGGCCGGCCTCGGTGAGCAGGCCGGAGAGCTTCGCGACGACGTTGTCGCAGCTGGCCAGGTCGCGTACCGCCGTGCGCCACTCGGCGAGGCCGGCGGCGGCGATCCTCGGCTTGCCCAGGTGGTCGAGGACGAAGGTGGTGCCCGGCGTGGCCCGCGCCGCCTCGGCGCAGCTGGTCAGCTGTCCGACGTGGACGACCAGGTCGAAGGTGAGGCCGGCGGCCCCGATCGCCGCGAGGGCGGCGCGGACGTCGGAGCGGGCCAGGTGCCCGGGATCGGCGACGCCCTGCACCTGGTCGCGGAGCCCGACCAGCTTCGTCGCGCCGGGCAGCTCGCGGTAGCCGGCGAGGGTGGCGGCGAGGGCCGGGTCGGTGAGCGACGCCCAGCCGACCACGCCGGCGATCCGGGGCGTGGTGGCGGCGTGGGCCAGAAACTCGGCGGTCTCCTCGGCGTCGCAGCGGCCCGCCTCGACCAGCACGGTCGCCGTCACTCCGGCCTCGTCCAGCTGGGGTACGAGGTCGGCGATGGTGTAGTCGCGCCGGATCGACTCCAGGCCGGGCGCGGCCAGCCACTGGTAGTCGGCGGTCCACAGGTGGTGGTGCGCGTCGATGATCACGGCGTCGGCACCTCGCTCGGCAGCAGACCTTCGGCCTTGAGATCGGCCCAGAGGGCGCCGGGCACGTCCCACTCGAACATCGCCACGTTGTCGGCGATCTGCTCCGGGTCCCGGGCGCCGACCACCACGCTGGCGACGGCCGGGTGCCCGAGCGGAAACTGGATCGCCGCGGCCCGCAGCGGTACGCCGTGCCGCTCGCACACGGACCGGATCGCGGTGGCCCGGTCGAGCAGCGCCTTCCCGGCCGGGGCGTAGTCGTAGGGGGCGCCCGGTGTCGGGTCGGCCAGCAGGCCCGAGTTGTAGACCCCGGCGGCGATGATCGCGATCCCCTTCGCATGAGCCAGCGGCAGCAGCTCGTCGAGGCCGGACTGGTCGAGCAGCGTGTACCGGCCGGCGAGCATGAAGCAGTCGAAGTCGCCGGCGTGGGCCAGCTCGACCAGCGCCGGGGCCTGGTTCATCCCGGCGCTGACCGCGCCGATCTCGCCGGCCTCCCGCAACTGCGCCAACGCCGGGTACGCCCCGGCGACCGCCTCGGCGAGGTGGTCGTCCGGGTCGTGGATGTGCGCGATGTCGATCCGGTCCAGCCCCAACCGGGCCAGGCTCTCCGCGTGGGAGCGGCGTACCCCGGCGGCGGAGAAGTCGAACTGCGGCGTGAGGTCGGTCGGCTCGGCCCAGAACTCCTGCCGGTCACCACCGTCGGGGACGAGCAGCCGACCCACCTTGGTGGACAGGGTGAACGCGTCGCGCGGCTTGCCGGCGAGGACCGCCCCGGCGCGCCGCTCGGAGAGACCGCAGCCGTAGAGCGGGGCGGTGTCGAAATATCGGAGCCCGAGATCCCAGGCCGCCTCGACGGTGGCGTGGGCCACCTCGTCACCGACGGCGTCGAACATTCCACCGATCGGGGCGAGCCCCAGCCCGAGCCGGGTCACCGCCACGTCGGTACGCCCCAGGGTCACTGGTTCGGTGGCCTTCACGCGACGACCCCCTGCCCGTCATGGATGAGCCGGATCACCGACTGACTCATCCGGTCGTAGTCGTGGTCGTTGTCCAGTTCACCAACAACGGCGAACTCCCGCATCACCGCGATCCGGTCGGCGAGGGTGACCATCTCCGGCAGGTCCGACGAGATCAGCAGAATGGCCATTCCGCGCGCGGCCAGGCCGGCGATCAACTCGTGGAAGGCCGCCTTGGTGCGCACGTCGATGCCGACGGTGGGCTCGTCGATGATGAGTACGTCGCAGTCGGCCGCCAGCCACTTGGCCAGGCTGACCTTCTGCTGGTTGCCACCGGAGAGCTGACCGGCGTGCTGGTCGGGCGAGGCGAGTCGGATGCCCAGCCGCTCGGCGTACTCGTCGACCAGCAGCCGCTCGGAGCGGTCGCGGACCAGTCCCAGCCGGGCCAGCCGACGCCAGACCGTCACCGCCGTGTTGCGGGCCACGGTCTGGTCGAGGAAGAGGCCCTCCTCCTTGCGGTTCTCGGTGACGTAGCCGATGCGGTACCGGTGCAGGGCGTCGCCCACGTCCCGGATCCGGGCCGGACGTCCGTGCACCCGCACCTCCCCGGAGGTGATCCGGTCGAGGCCGAGCAGCGCCTTGGCCAGCTCGCTGCGGCCCGCGCCGACCAGCCCGTACAGGCCGACGATCTCACCGGGGCGGACGGCGAGGCTGACGTCGTGGTGGCCGGCGGTGGTGGCGACGGCGTCGAGGGCCAGCGCCGGTTCGACGTCCGCCGCGACGGTCCGGGCGGCGAGGTGCACCTGCTGGTACGCCCGGCCGACCATCAGGTCGACGATCTCCTCGCGGCTGTGGTCGGCGAGGGGTTCCGCCTTGGCGACGCTGCGCCCGTCGCGCAGCACGGTCACCGTGTCGGCGACCGCGAAGACCTCCTCCAGTTTGTGGCTGACCAGCACTGTGGCGTGGCCCCGCTCGGACAGCCGACGCACGATGCCGTAGAGCCGGTCGGCCTCGTCGTTGGTCAGCGACGCGGTCGGTTCGTCGAGCAGCAGCACTGTCGAGTCCGCCGACAACGCCTTGGCGATCTCCACCAGTTGCAGCTGGGCCACCGACAGCCGCGACACCGGCAGGTCGGGGTCCAGGTCGAGGTCGAGCAGGTCGAGGCAACGGCGGGCCTCGGTACGCAGCGCCGCGCGGTCGAGCAGGCCGGCGCGGCGGGGCAGGTGTTGCAGGCAGATGTTCTCGGCGACGCTGAACGCCGGGATCAGGTTCCGCTCCTGGTGCACGACACCGATGCCGGCCCGCTGGGCGTCCTGCGGGTTGCCCAGCTGCACCGCGCGCAGCTCGCCGTCGGGCCCGGGCAGCCGCAACTGCCCGCCGTCCGGCCGGTACACCCCGGTCAGGATCTTGATCAGGGTGCTCTTGCCAGCGCCGTTCTCGCCGAGCAGCGCGTGCACCCTGCCGGCGCTCAGGGTCAGCGTCGCCTCGTCCAGGGCGCGTACCCCGGGGAACGTCTTGACCAGGTTCTCGGCGGACAGCACGACGGTCATCGTGGACCTCCGGAGAGCTTGTCGCGGAACTGACCGAGCAGCACCGCGCCGAGGACGACCGCGCCGATGATGAGGTCCACCCACCGTCGGTTGATGTCGAACTGCGACTGGCTCACGTCGACCAGCCGTACCAGGAAGGCGGCGAGCACCGTGCCGGTCACGCTGATCATGCCGCCGGCCAGGGCCACCCCGCCGATGATCGGCGCGGCGAAGCTGGGCAGCAGCAGGTCGTCGCCGATCGAGGCGTTCACCGAGCCGAAGGCGGCCACCACGATCACCGCGGCGAAGCCGGCCAGCAGCCCCGACAGGGTGTGGGCCAGCACCAGCGCCCGGTCGTTGGAGATGCCCGACAGCCGGGCGGCGAACGGGTTGCCGCCGGAGGCGAGCAGGTGCCGTCCGGGCACGGTACGCCGGAAGAAGAGGGCGACCGCGACGGCGATCGCGACCGCCAGCAGGAAGACCACTGGTACGCCGGCCACTGACGCCTGCCCGAACTCGCGCAGGCCGGGCGAGTAGCCCTGGTAGGTGCCGGTGCCGTTCACCCCGTACCGCAGCCCTTCGAGGATCGTCATGGTGGCGAGGGTGACGATGAACCCGTTGATCCGGGTGAAGATCACCAACAGGCCGTTGACCAGCCCGACGACGGCGCCGAGGGCCAGCGCGGCGAGCACCGCGACCGGGGCGGGCAGCCCGGCGTCGACCATCAGCCAGCCCGAGGCCACCGCGCAGAAGCCGGTGAGCACGCCTACCGAGAGGTTCATCTGACCGACGGCGAGCACCACCATCTGGGCCAGGCCGATGACGATCGGCAGGGCGAGGAAGCGCAGGAAGGCGTCCAGGGTGCCGGCGGTGAGCAGGTTGAAGTCGGTGGCGACAGCGAGTGCCGCGAACCCGAGCGCCGCGATCACCGCGAGGGTGAACTCGTTGGTCCGGATCACGCTCCTCATGATGGTGACACCGCCCTTCGCTCGGCGAGCACGGCCCGTAGCCGGTCCAGCGACAGCGCCGCGAGCAGCACGAGTCCGATGTAGAGCTTGAGCTCCTCCAGGGAGAACTGGAGCAGGTTGAGGCCCTTGTAGATGACCTGGGTGAGGGTCGCACCGAGCGCGGTGCCGAGGACGCTGACCGCACCACCGGCGAGCAGCGTCCCACCGAGCACCGGGGCCAGGAACGACGGCAGCAGGAACGACTCACCGATGTTGGCGGAGAAGGCGCCGTTGTTGGCGGCGAGCAGGAACCCGGCCAGTGCGGCGAGCAGCCCGCTCAACGCGTGCGCGGCGACGACCCGGCGGTGCGTGGGGATGCCGGACAGCTCGGCGGCGACCGTGTTGGAGCCGGTCATCAGGATCTCCCGGCCCAGCCGGGCGTGCCGGAACAGCAACCCGACACCGAGCGCCGCGGCGACCGCGATCGGCACTACCAGCGGGATCCGGGGTCCGCAGACCTCGCCCATGCAGTAGTCGGCGAAGGTGTCGAAGCGCAGCGCGGAGAGGCCATTCGGCTGCACCGCGAACGACACCCCGCCGGTCGCCCAGGTGTAGAGGATCGTGACCAGGCCCAGCAGCCCGAAGTCGAGCGCGAGGGTGACCACGAAGGAGTTCACGCCGGTCTTGGCGATGAGCAGGCCGGCGAGCGCGCCGATGCCCGCCCCGACGGCGAGACCCACGAGCAGCCCGACCAGCAGTGGGACGCCGAGCCGGTCGTAGGCCAGGCCCATCGCGAAGGTGGACAGCGCGGCCATCCGGCCCACGGCCATGTTCATGTGCCCGAGCGAGAGCACGGCGAGCTGGGCGAGACCGACCACGACGTACACGCTGATGTCGGCCTGTAGCGGTGCCAGGGTGAGGCGGGGGTCGAGGAACGCGGGGGTGAGCGACGAGAAGAGGACGACCAGCACGGCGATGACGATGAGCAGGCCGAGCCGGGGGTTCGCCCAGACCGGCAGGGCCCTGGTCCGCGGCCTGGACTCCGCGGCCGGAGGCACCGCCGGCGCCTCCGGCGCTGTTTCCGTCTTCACGCCACCCTCCTGTCCTCGATCGCGTCGCGGTCCCAGTCGATGCCGAGGCCCGGCTCGCCGGGGGCGAGCGCGTGGCCGTCGACGATCGCGATCTCGGTCCGGGTGATCGCGCGCAGTTGCGGGATGTGCTCGACGTAGCGGCTGTTCGGCACGGCAGCGCAGAGGCTGACGTGCAGTTCCATCAGGAAGTGCGGGCAGACCACCACGTTGCAGGCCTCGGCCAGGTGCGCCACCTTGAGCCACGGGGTGATGCCACCGATGCGCGCGACGTCGACCTGGACGACCCCGGCGGCCTGGCGGCGGAGGTACTCGGCGAACTGGCCGATCGAGTACATCGACTCCCCGACGGCGACCGGGATGCTCGTCGCGCGGGCCAACAGCTCGTGCCCGGCGACGTCGTCGGCGGGCAGCGGTTCCTCGAACCAGGCGAGCTGGTGCGGTTCGAGCAGCCGGGCCCGGCGGATCGCCTCGGCGGCGGTCAGCGACTGGTTGGCGTCGACCATCACGTCGAAGTGGTCGCCGAGGGCCGCCCGGACCGCGCCGATGCGAGCGGCGTCCTCGGCCGGGTTGGGCTTGCCGACCTTCAGCTTGACGCCGGGCCAGCCGGCCGCCTGGGACGCCTTCGCGCCGGCGACCAGCTCGTCCTCGGTGAGGTGCAGCCAGCCACCCTCGGTGTCGTACAACGGGATGCGGTCCTTCGCGCCACCGGCGAGCACCCACAGCGGCAGGCCGGCGGCGCGGGCGCGCAGGTCCCACAGCGCGGTGTCGATCGCGGCGAGGGCCAACGAGGTGATGGCCCCGACCGCTGTGGCGCGGGTGGCGGCGTGCAGGTCCCGCCAGACCGCCTCCACCCGGGCGGCATCGCGGCCGACCAGGTGCGGCAGCAGGTAGTCGCGCAGCAGCGCGAGCACCGCCGTACCGCCGGTCCCGATCGTGTACGCGTACCCCGTGCCGTGCCCGCCGTCGGCCGTGCGCACTTCGACGAACAGCGTCTCCTGTTTCAGGAACGCCTGTACCGCGTCGGTGCGGACGGTCTCGACGGGAATGTCGACGAGGTACGCCTCAGCCCTGGTGATGGTCGACATCAGCTGCACTTGAGCAGGTCGCCGTCGAACTTCTTCCGCAGTGCCTCGGTGGTGGAGGTGCGGTCGGCCTCGTAGCCGTCCAGGTTGTCAGTGGTCACCACGAACGAGCCCGAGTCGATGGTCACTCCGGGTTCGGCCATGGTGCAGCCGCCGCTGAGCTTCATCAGGGCGTACGAACCGACCTGGGCCTGACCGACCGGGTTCTGCAGGACGGTGGCGGCCACCGAGCCGCCACGCAGCCCGTCGAGGACCGTCGGGTCGTCGTCGATGGCGATGACCTTGATGGGCAGCTTCGACTGGCGGACGCCCTCGGCCGAGGCGACCGCCGGGTTGTAGGCGGTGTTCACGATCGCCTGGATCTGGCGGCCCTTCGCGGCGAGGAGGTCGGCCACGGCCCTCTGCGCGCTCTGCAGATCCTTGTCGATGTCGGTGACGCTCTGGAGCAGTGTCACCTTGCCACCGGTTTCGGCGACCGCCTTCTCCACGCCCGCGATCCGGCGCTGGGTGTTGGAGTCGACCTTGTTCCCGGTCAGGTGCACCAGGTTTCCCTGACCGCCCATCGCGTCGATGGCGGCCTTGGCGCCCTTGTAGGCGGCGACCTCCACGTCCGTGGAGAGGCAGAAGTCGGCCTTGTTGGCCCCGGCCGGGCAGGAGGCCAGCGAGCCGACGGGGAAGCCCTGCCGCTTGAGGTCCTCGAAGGTGGAGTTGATGTTGTCCGGCGAGACGCCGAAGACTCCGAAGGCGTTGTAGCCCTGCGCTGCCAGGGACTTGAGCACGTCGTTCTGCTTGGTCTGGTCCCAGCCCGCGGTCTCGTTGAAGGTGACGTCGCCGAGCGCCAGCTCCGTCTTGGCCTTGGCCCCGGCGTCCTTCCAGGGCTGGAAGTACGGGTGCGAGCCGCCGGGCACGAGCGCGACCTTGACCTGCGCCGGTTCCCGGCCACCGGCCTCGGCGTCGGTGGTATCGCTCTTCTTCGTGCAGGCCACAGTGGTCGTGGCGAGGGCCACGACGGTCAGGCCGGAGCCGATTCGGGACAGCATTCTGCGCGACATGTTCGTCTCCTCGGGGGTGGTGGTGGCGAGACGGTGGCGGAGGAACCTATTTCCTATAGGATGTTGCTTTGCTAGTGTGTACTCGCTCACACCGGCACAGTCAAGGGGTTGCTGAGGAGACGAGATGGCCCAGCAGGAACCTCGCGAGGGTCGACTCCGTCCCGCCCGTCGACTCACCCTCACCGAGGATGTCTACGAGTCGATAAAGACCCTCGTCATGGACCACATCCTTCCCCCCGGCGAACGGGTCAACATCGACGCGCTCGCCCGGGAGCTGGACGTCTCCCCCACCCCGGTCCGCGAGGCCCTCGCCCGGCTGGAGGCCGACGGCCTGGTCCGCAAACGCCCGCTGTCCGGCTACACCACCACGCCGCTGCTGAGCCGTGCCGAGTTCGACGACCTGTTCGACGTCCGCCAACTGCTGGAGGGCGCCACCGCCGGGCGAGCCGCCACGCACGCCTCCGCCGAAGCCCGTCAACGGATCAGCGCCGAGGCGGCGGCGAGCATCGACGTGGAGGCCGGCGACGGCTATCGCCGACACGCCGCGTTCACCGCGCTGGACGCGAAGTTCCACGACCTGATCGCGGAGGTCTCCGGCAGCCCTCTGCTGCGGGACACCATCACGCGGCTGCACTCACACCTGCACCTGCATCGGCTGTACTTCCCGGTGGCCGGCGCGCCGGACACCAACACCGAGCACCAGCGCATCGCCGCCGCCATCGTCGCCGGCGACGCGGCAGCCGCCACCGAGGCGATGCGAGCCCACCTCAGCGCCGCCCGGGAGCGTCACCTGCCCGCCTTCGACCAGCTCTCCACCCCCGGAACACCGCGCGACTCGGCGTGACCCACCCCCACACCTCCGAGGAGCCGCCATGCGGATCGCCCTCTTCATCACCTGCGTCAACGACCTCGCGTTCCCGGCCACCGGCATCGCGGTCACCCGCATCCTGCGGCGACTCGGCCACACCGTCGACTTCCCCGCCGACCAGACCTGTTGCGGGCAGATGCACGCCAACACGGGTTACCGGGCCGAGGCCATGCCGATGGTGCGCAACTACGTCGACGTTTTCGACTCCTACGACGCCATCGTCGCGCCGTCCGGGTCGTGCACCGCGATGATCCGCGACCAGTACCCGAGCCTGCACCCGCCCGCCACCTCGGTGGCCGCCCGCACGTACGAGCTGTCCGAGTTGCTCGTCGACGTTCTCGGCGTCACCGACGTCGGCGCCGAGTTCCCGGAGACGGTCACCTACCACCCGACCTGCCACGGCCTGCGCATGCTGCGCCTCGGCGACCGGCCGCTGACCCTGCTGCGACAGGTGCGCGGGATCAAGCTGGTCGAGCTGGGCGACGCCGAGGAGTGCTGTGGTTTCGGAGGCACCTTCGCCCTGAAGAACCCGGACGTCTCCACCGCGATGCTCACCGACAAGTGCGCCCGGGTCCGCGACACCGGCGCACGGGTGCTCGCCGCGGCCGACAACTCCTGCCTGGCGCACATCGGCGGCGGCCTCGACCGCCACCGGTCGGGCGTACGGGCCGTGCACTACGCCGAGATTCTCGCCGAGACGGGAGCCACCTCATGAACCCACCGGTCGCACCCGCCACCGGGGGCGGGCGGATCCGCACGCCGCTGCCGTTTCCCACCGCCGCCAAGCCGGCGGTCGCCGACACGCAACTCCGGGCCAACCTGCACCGGGCCACCCGCACCATCCGGGCCAAGCGAGCCCGGGTGGTCGACGAGGTACCCGACTGGGAGGCCCTGCGCGACGCCGGCTCGGCGATCAAGGCGGACGTCCAACGTCGGTTACCGGAGCTGCTGGAGCAGTTCGAGGCGTCCGCCACCGCTGCCGGCGCCACAGTGCACTGGGCCCGCGACGCGGCCGAGGCGTGCCGGATCGTGGTCGCGTTGACCCGGGCCACCGGGGCCGACGAGGTCGTGAAGGTCAAGTCGATGGCGACCCAGGAGATCGAGCTCAACGAGGCGTTGGAGGCCGCCGGGATCGCGGCGTACGAGACCGATCTCGCGGAACTGATCGTGCAGCTCGGCGACGACACCCCCTCGCACATCCTGGTGCCGGCGATCCACTACAACCGGGCCCAGATCCGGGAGATCTTCCAGCGTCGCATGGCCGACGCGCCGGCCGACCTGAGCGACGAACCGGCCGCGCTGGCCGAGGCGGCCCGCGCCCACCTGCGACGGCGTTTCCTCTCGGCCCGGGTCGCCGTCTCCGGCGCCAACTTCGCCGTCGCCGACACCGGCACGCTCGTGGTGGTGGAGTCCGAGGGCAACGGCCGGATGTGCCTCACCCTCCCCGAGACGCTGATCAGCGTCGTCGGCGTCGAGAAGCTGCTGCCGACCTTCACCGACCTGGAGGTCTTCCTGCAACTGCTGCCGCGATCCTCGACCGGCGAGCGGATGAACCCGTACACCTCGATGTGGACCGGCGTCACCCCCGGCGACGGCCCACAGGACGTACACATCGTGCTCGTCGACAATGGCCGGTCCGCGGTGCTCGCCGACCCGGTCGGGAGGCCGGCGCTGTCCTGCATCCGCTGCTCCGCGTGCCTCAACGTCTGCCCGGTGTACGAACGGGCCGGCGGGCACGCGTACGGCTCGGTGTATCCGGGGCCGATCGGGGCGATCCTGTCGCCGCAGCTGACCGGCGTGGCCGACAACGCCTCGCTGCCGTATGCGTCGACCCTCTGCGGCGCCTGCTACGACGTGTGTCCCGTGAAGATCAACATTCCGGAGATCCTGGTCCACCTCCGCCAGCAGGCACCGCATCCGCCCGTCGAACGGGCCACGATGCGCGTCCTGTCCTGGGTGATGCGCAGCCCCCGACGGTGGGCCGCCGCCCTGCGCCTGGCCCGGGCCGGCGCGGGGCCGCTCGGGGCGTACCGTGAGCGGCGCACCGGCGCTCGCACGTTGCGGCGGCTGCCCTGGCCGGCCTCGGCGTGGACCCGGTCGCGCGACCTGCCGCTGCCCGCGTCGCAGACCTTCCGGGAATGGTGGGGGAAGCAGTGAGCGCACGTGACGAAATCCTGGCGCGGCTCCGGACGGCGCTGGCCGACAGCCCGCCGCCGGTGCAGGTGCCCCGCGGGTACCGCCGGGTCGACGAGCGCTCCGACGTGATCGAAACCCTGGTCGATCGCCTGGAGGACTACCGGGCCGTCGTCCACCGTGGCATCGACGCCCTACCCCGGCTGCTCAGCGAGGTCGACCGGCTCGCCGTCCCCATCGACGTTCCCGCCGACTGGCTGGCCGGCTACGCCGGAGAGCTGCACCGCGACGCGCCCCCGCTGTCAGCGGCCGCACTCGACGACCTGGACGCGGTCCTGACCGGCTGCGCCGTCGTGGTCGCCGACACCGGCACCATCATCCTGGACGCCGGCCCGGCGCAGGGTCGACGCGCGCTCACCCTGGTGCCCGACCGGCACATCTGCGTCGTCCGCACCGACCAGGTCGTCGGTCTGCTGCCGGAGGCACTCACCCGACTGGACCCGCGCGCCCCGCTGACCTGGATCTCCGGCCCGTCCGCGACCAGCGACATCGAACTCAACCGCGTCGAGGGAGTGCACGGCCCGCGCCGGCTGGAGGTCGTCCTGGTCGGCTCAGGAGTCTGACGACACCTGCTCGCGGGCCTCGCCAGGGGTGGCCGTCGCGCGCAGCGGAATGCCGCGCACGTTGAGCAGCATGACGATGCCCACCCCGACCACCAGTGCGATGTCGGCGACGTTGCCGACGAAGAACCCGGCGTAGTCGATGAAGTCCACCACGTGCCCGCGAGCGAACCCCGGCTCCCGGAAGAGGCGGTCCAGCAGGTGCGTCGTCGCGCCGCCGAGCACCAGGCCCAACGCCACCGCCCAGGCGCGCGACGTGACCCGCCACGCCACGACCGTCACCGCGACCACGGCCGCCGCCGCGAACACCGCGAAGATCCAGGTGTACGCGGAGCCGATCGAGAAGGCGGCTCCCGGGTTGTACACGAGTCGCAGTTGCAGCAGGTCACCGAGAACGGTGATGGTCTGGCCGCCGGAAAGCGCGGACTCGGCCCAGTACTTGGTGAGCTGATCCGCGGCGAGCACCACAGCAGCGATCAACACGACGGCGCGGAACATCCCGGAACCCTAACCGGTCACCGGTGACCGTCACCACCGACGAATGCGTCCTGATCAACGACGTGCTGCACTCCTTTGGTAATTGCCAAAGAGTGGCAACTGTGCGACCGTGATGATCAACGGTTGCGGCGCCGCGCCCACCCGACCAACGATCCTCCCCACACCACAGGAGCCCTCTGTGACCCGGATGCGTCCGACCTTCCGACGCCTCGTGGCGTCGACCGCGGCGGCGGGGATGCTCGTCCTCGCCGGATGCTCGGCCCCGGTAACGCCCGACGGCTCATCCGGCGGCGCGACGCTGGTCGTCGCCACCTCCGACGAGCCGGACGCGTTGAACCCGGTGCTCAACTACGGCGTCGACGGCGCATCGCTGATCTTCGACGGCCTCGTCAGCCGGGACGACGACAACCGCCTCGTCGCCGGTCTGGCCACGGCGCTGCCGGAGCTGTCCCCCGATGGACGCACCGTGACCGCGAAGCTCCGCGACGGCGTGCAGTTCCACGACGGCACGGCACTGAGCGCCCAGGACGTCGTCTTCACGTACCAGGCAGTGCTGGATCCGACTGTCGACTCGACGCTCCGCTCCGATCTGGACATGGTGGAGTCGGTGACAGCGCCCGACGCGGCCACTGTCGTGTTCCGGCTGCGCCACCCGTACGCGCCGTTCCTGCAGCGGCTCACCCTCGGCATCGTGCCGGCGAAACTGCTCAGCGGGCAGGACATCAACACCGCCGGGTTCAACCGCAAGCCGATCGGGACCGGGCCGTACCGGGTCGACTCCTGGACGCCGGGCGACCGCCTGGTGCTCACCGCCAACGAGCGCTACTTCGGTGGCCGGCCGAAGAACGACCGGGTGGTGGTCGCGTTCGTCGCCGACGACAACGTCCGCGCCCAGCGGATGCGCGCCGGCGAGTTCGACGCCGCCGAGCTGCCGCCGAAGCTGGCCTCCGGTTTCGACGCCGACGCCACGTACCGGGTGCAGCGGGTGCCGACCGCCGACTACCGCGGCGTGATGCTGCCGACGGGCAACGCGGTCCTCGCCGACCCGGCGGTCCGTCGGGCGCTCAACCTGGCCGTCGACCGGGCCGCGATGGTGACCGGACTCCTCGGTGGCGCGGGCGAACCGGCGTTCGGGCCGATCCCGCCGACCTCCGAGTTCGCCGACCCGTCGATCATCGGCAAGCCGACCGCCGACCCGACGGCGGCCGGAGCGCTGCTCGACGCGGCCGGCTGGACCACCGGCCCCGACGGGGTACGTGTCAAGGACGGCCGACCGGCCAGGTTCACGCTGATGTACCCGGCGAGCGACACGCTGCGCAAGGACCTGGCCCTCGCCGTCACCGCCGACGCGAAGAAGGTCGGCATCGCTGTCACTCCGGCCGGGCTCACCTGGGACGCCATCGACCCGCGGATGAAGTCCGACGCCCTGCTGATGGGCTACGGCACGCCGTACGACCCGGACTTCGTCTCGTACAAGCTGTTCGGCTCGACGTTCGCGGGGCAGGGCTACTTCAACCCCGGCTCGTACCGCTCCGAGGTGACCGACCGGGCCCTGCAGGAGGGCCGCGACCAGATCGACCCCACCCTTCGCAAGGCCGCGTACGCGCAGTTCCAGAAGCAGTTGGCCGCCGACGTGCCGTGGCTGTTCCTCACCTACCTGCGGCACACCTACGTGCTGAAGTCCTCGGTTCAGGGCGTGGCGCCGCGGGTCGAGGCGCACGAGCACGGGGTGGCGAACAGCCTCTGGTGGAACATTGACACCTGGACGCGGTCGTGACCCGCTCCGGTCGACTGGCCGGGGCCGGTGCGGTGGTCCGGCGTCGGCTCCTCGTCGCCGTGCCGGTGCTCGCCGCGACCAGCGTCGGGATGTTCGCCCTCGGTGCCGCCTCGCCGGTCGACCCCGCGAAGCAGTACGCGGGCGCGGCGGCCTTCACCGCCAGCGAGGAGAACCTGGCCCAGCTACGCGCGAACTGGGGCGTCGACGACCCCCTGCCGGTGCAGTACCTGCGTTGGATCGGCAACCTGGTCCAGGGCGACCTGGGTTGGTCGACCAGCCGCCACGAGCCGGTCGCCTCGGTGCTCGCCGCGCGGGCCGGCTGGACGCTGCTCCTGATCGGTGCGGCCCTCGTCCTGGTCCTGGTCGCGAGCCTGCTGCTGGGCGCGCTGGCGGCGTACCGGCGGGGTGGTTTGTTCGACAGCGCGTTGCGGGCGGCCGCGTACGCGGTGCAGTCGATGCCGGTCTTCTGGCTGGGCCTGGCCGCGATCGCCGTGTTCGCGCTGGCCCTGGGCTGGTTGCCGGCGGGCGGGCTCACCGACGTCACCGCGACCAGCACCTCCTGGTCCGATGTGGCGCACCACCTGATCCTGCCGGTCGGGGTGCTGGCCGTGTCGCAGGCGCCGTGGTTCGTGCTGTTCGTCCGGGACGCGGTAGCGGAGAGCATGCGCGACGACCACGTGCTCGCGGCGCGGGCGCGCGGGTTGCCCGGTCGGACGGTGCTGTTCGGGCACGCGCTGCGGACCGCGCTGCTGCCGTTCCTCACCCTGGTCGGCACCCACCTGCCCGAGCTGGTCGGCGGGGCGGTGCTGGTCGAGACGGTCTTCTCGCTGCCGGGCCTCGGCGCGGTCACTGTCGCCGCGGCGCTGGGCAGCGACTTCCCGCTGCTGGCGGCGATCACGCTGGTCACCACCGCGGTGGTGCTGGCCGCGAACCTCGCGACCGACCTCGCCTACGCCGCCGCCGACCCGAGGGTACGACTCGATGGCTGACGTCGCTGCCCGACCGCCGCTGCTCCGGGTGGCCCGGTCGCGGCTGCGGCTGCGGCCCGGCCGGACCGGTGCCGTCGCGGCCGGCCTGGTCCTGCTGGTGGCCGTTGCCGGCTCGCTGCTCGCTCCGCTGGTCTGGCCGCTGGACCAGAGCGCGGTCGCGCTGGACCAGACCCGGTTGGCGCCGTCCTGGACCCACCTCGCCGGCACCGACGACCTGGGCCGCGACGTGGCGCACCGCGCCGTCTACGGGCTGCGGGTCTCGCTGCTCGTCGGCGCGGTCGCCGCGGTCGTCGCCACCGTCCTCGGGGGCGTGGTGGGCGGGATCGCCGGCACGCTCGGCGGCCGGGTGGACCGCATCCTGATGCGGATGGTGGACACCATCGCCGCGATGCCGCACCTGCTGCTGGGCATCTTCATCGTCGCCATGCTGCGTCCCAGCCTCGGTGCCGTGATCGCCTCCGTCGGGCTCACCCACTGGCTCTCCACCGCGCGCATCGTCCGATCCGAGTTGTTGAGCCTCCGGACCCGACCGTTCATCGACGCCGCCATCAGCGGCGGAGCCGGCCGGCTCCGAGTCCTCACCCGGCACCTGCTGCCGCACGTGCTGCCCCGGCTGGCCCTGGCGACCACCCTGATGATCCCGCACGCGGTGTGGCACGAGACCGCCCTGTCGTTCCTCGGCCTCGGCCTGCCGCCGCACCTCGCCTCGCTGGGCAACATGATCAACGACGGCCAGGGGTCGCTGTTGACCGGCGCCTGGTGGGCCAGCCTGGCACCGGGCGGGGTCATCGTCGTCGTCACCCTCGCCATCGCGGTCCTCGCCGCCCGCTGGCGTGACCGTCTCGATCCCCGGGTCAGAGCGGAGCTGCACCTGTGACCACCACCGAATCCGTTCCGACCGGGGCGTCGCCCCGCGCCGCCGCGAGTCGGCCGCTGCTCGCCGTCGACGGCCTCGGCGTCGAGTTCCGGCTCCGCGACGCGCGCGTACGCGCCGTCAGCGATCTCAGCCTCAGCGTGCGGCCCGGCGAACTGCTGGCCGTCGTGGGCGAGTCCGGCTGCGGCAAGTCCGTCCTGGCCCACGCCCTGCTCGGCCTCCTGCCGGGCAACGCCACGACCACCGGTCACGCCGTGCTGCACCACCCCGGCGCCGACCCGGTCGACCTGGTCACCTGCGGCCAGCGCCAGTTGGCCCGCCGGGTGCGCGGGCGCCGGGTCGGGTTGGTTCCGCAGAGCCCGGCCACCGCCCTGAACCCGGTCCGCACCGGACGGCGACTGCTCGCCGAGACGCTGCGGGCGCACGGTCGCGACCGCGCCGACGCCGACCAACTCGCTGTCGATGTCGGGCTCGACCCGACGGACCTGGACCGCTACCCTCACGAGCTGTCCGGTGGCATGGCACAGCGTCTGGCCACCGCGCTCGCACTGGCGCCCGACCCGTCGCTGCTCATCGCCGACGAGCCCACCACCGGGCTGGACCGGCCGCTGGTGGACCACACCCTCGACCTGCTGCGCCGCCGGTGCGACAACGGCGCCGCCGTCGTGCTCATCACGCATGACCTGGCCGCCGCACGCCGGGTCGCCGACACCGTCGCCGTGATGTACGCCAGTCGTATCGTGGAACACCGCGACACCCACCAGATCTTCACCGCGCCGGCCCACCCGTACGCCTCGGCGCTGCTCGACGCCCTGCCGGACCGGGCCTTCCGGCCGGTGCCGGGCAACCCGCCGATGCTCACCGCGCTGCCCCCCGGGTGCGCCTTCGCGCCCCGCTGCCCACGCCGCGCCGACACCTGCGCGGACCGACCACAGCCGACACCGGTCACCGGTGGCGGCACCGTGGCCTGCCACCACCCGATCCCCACCGGAGCCACCACGTGACCAGCGCGCGCCACCTGCTCGCCGACGAGATGAGCGTCTCCTACGGCCGCCAGGTCGTCCTCGACGGCGTCACAGTGCGGATCGGCCGCGGAGAGACGGTCGGACTGCGCGGGCCGTCCGGCTGCGGAAAGTCGACACTGGTCCGGGTCCTGGCACTGCTGCACCGCCCCGATCGAGGTCGGGTCAGCATCGACGGCACCGCTGTCGGCGCCGTCCGGTACGCCGTGCCGGTCGCCCTACGGACCCGCGTCGCCGCCCTCTTCCAGAGCCCGCGCGCCGCCGCCGATCCTCGACTGAGCCTCACCGATCTGATCGCCGAACCGCTGCGCGCCACCCGCACGCCCGAGTCGGCAGTCCGGGAACGGGTGGCCGAACTTGCCGACCTCGTCGGCCTCACAGCGGATCTGCGCAGCCGGCGTCCCCACGCGGTGTCCGACGGGCAACTGCAACGCGCCTGCCTCGCCCGCGCCCTCGTACACCGCCCCGACTACCTGCTCTGCGACGAGGCCACCGCGATGCTCGACGCATCGACCCAGGCGCACGTCGCCGCCGTCATCCGCGACTACCAGCGGACCCAGCAGGCCGGGGTCCTGGTCATCACCCACGACCAGACCCTGCTCGACCGCTGGAGCGACCGGATCGTCGACCTGGCCGCCACAGCGGGGGCACGGTCCTGACCGAATACCGTCGGAGACTCGGCACTGGGTTCGGCACCCGGATGGGGAGCCTCCGTCGGGCGGCTCACTCTCTTTCGAGCGGTATGCCTCTGAGGAATATTTATGCCTCAGAGGTATACCGCTCAACGCGGTACGTGACCGGCGGCCGGGGAGGTTCGCCGCAACCGCCGCCCGCCTTTCGGTAGCGACGCCGGCCCGCGGTGACCCGAACCTGGGCAGGCCACCGCTCAGTCGGCGACGTCCACCACGACCTTGCCCTCGGCGGTGCCGCCGGCAACCAGGTGGTGGGCGTCCATGACCGTGTCGAGCGTGAACCGACGCCCGTCCAGTCGGGGGCGCAGCGCGCCGGCATCGGCCAGCGTCGCGATCTCACGCAGGATGACGCCATGGTGTTCGCGGCCCCGCCCGGTGAGCATCGGCAGCAGAGTGAACACGCCGGAGTAGGTCGCGCCACGGAACGACAGCGGAGCGAGCGAGTGTGAGCCCCAGCCCAGCGCGCTGACGACATGCCCGTGGTAGGCGCGTACCGCAGCGAACGACGCGTCGAGCGTCGCGCCGCCGACGTTGTCCATGACGATGTCGAACCCCTCACCGCCGGTGTACCTCTCGACGTACTCCTCGACAGTGCTCGCGGTGTAGTCGATCGGCACGGCGCCCAGACTCTCGATCACCCGCATGCTCGCCGGCCCGCCGGTGGCGTACGCCTCGGCGCCTCGCGCCTGGGCAAGTTGCACGCCCACGTGACCGACGCCGCCGGCACCGCCGTGCACCAGCACCTTCTGCCCGGCGTGGACCCCAGCCCGGTCGACCAGCCCCTCCCAGGAGGTGACCGCCGCCAGTGGCAACGCGGCGGCCTCCCGCATCGAGAGACTCCTCGGCTTGTGGGCCAGCAACCGGGCGTCCACGGCGGCGTACTCGGCCAGCGAGCCCTGCAGGTCGCCGACGCCCCCGCACAGCCCGTACACCTCGTCCCCCGGCTCGAAGCCGGTCACGTCCGCGCCGAGCGCCGCGACGACACCGGCAAGGTCCAGGCCGAGCACCGCGGGTAGCTCGACGCGCGCGTGCGCGGCCCTACCTGCCTGGATCTTCGTGTCGAGCGGGTTGACCCCGCTGGCGACCACCCGTACCAGCACCTGGCCGGGCCCGGGGGTGGGATCGCCGATCTCCTCGACCGTCAGCGGAACGTCGAACTCCCGCAGCACCGCAGCACGCATGGCAATCCACACTCTCCGTGATCGAGGCGTCACGTGGACGCTATCGGACCGGATCGGCAACCGGGCGGCTTCCTCGCTGACCCGCACCGGTGTCCGCCGGAACTTTCGGCCGACCCGGCCGACCACCCGGATACCAGCCGTCATCGCCGGCCAGCTTTTGCCATCCGAGGAAAAAGATCGTCACCTCTTGTAAAAAGTCTCAGCGCAGTGAGGATATTCAGATGCGTCGTCACCCTCAGATTCCTGGGCGGGCGGTCTCGGGCCTCCTCGCGCTCCTCCTCGCCTCGGCGGTCGCTCTCCTCGCGGCCGCTCAGCCCGCCGCAGCCCACGGGACCCTGGCCATGTCCACGCCAGCGGGAGGCGCCACGGTGCGCGAGCCGGTGACGTCGGTGCAGCTGTTCTTCACGGAGAAGGCCGCCGCGAACGCGTACTTCACCATCACCGCCCCCGGCGGCACCCGTGTCGACAATGGCTGGTCGTATGGGGAGCCCAAGCCACTCGACAAGCCGGTACGCGAGTACTTCCTGGTCAACGGCAAGTTCGAGCCACGTGAGTACACGACCGGGTTCCCATCGACGGTGGCGGTGGCGCACCTGCCGGCCAAGGGCCAGTACTCGGTGAGCTACCTGTCGGTCGCCTCGGACGGCGACCCCGTACGCGGCACCCTGACGTTCCGCTACGACGGACCGGTGACGGCGGCGCCCAAGGGGTGGAGCCCGCCGTCGACCCAGCCAGATCCGGCGCTGTTGGCCAGCGCCGAGCAACACGGGTCGTCCGGGCAGGCGTCAGCAGTGCCGACGGTCGGGGCCGAGACGGCGGTTCCGCCGTCCGCGGCAGCGGCTGCGCCGACCGAATCGACTGACGAGAGCGGCCCCGGAGCGGTCGCGTGGGTCGGCCTGGCCATGGTCTCAGTGGCGGTCGCGGCGGCCGGGTTCGTCGTCTGGCGTCGGCGGACGGCCCCCACTGGCAGAACCGCCGGCCGGGGCCGCACCTCGCCGGCGACATCCGGTCGACGCGGCGCCGGCACCCGTCCCGGGACCAGGACCGCCGGCACCAAGATCGCCAGCGCCAAGGCCACCGGTAGCAAGCCCGCCGTTGCCAAGACTGGCGGCGGCAGAGTGGTCGGTGGCAGGACGGACGCAGACAGGACCGTCGCGGCGACCGGCAGCGGTACGCAGACCTCGGACGGCAAGCGGCGACCCAGCGCCGTGCCGGCCGCGCGTAAGGACACCGGGGTCGTCGTCGCTCGGACCGGCGTCGCTGTCGATCCACGTCCGACCGATCAGGACGCGAAAGCCCCCGCCACGTCGGACAGCCAACCACCCGCCGACTCCGGGGCGTCGCCCGATCCGGACCTCGCCACGGCGACGCCCGGGTCCCGGCTGAGCAACACCAGCCTGGCACTGTTCGTCGGTGCACTGGTGCTGGCCCTGCTCGGCGGTTTCGGGTTGGCGCGCATCAGCGGCAACGAGGGCCCGGCCACCGACACCGCCCGGCAGCCGGCGGGCGGTGCGACCGACTCCGGCGCGGCGCTGTCCGCGGCCGACGGACACCAACACCCGGCGGGCACCGGACCGCACACGCACCGGGGTGACGGCGGAACGGGCGAGACGCTCGCCACCGGGACGACCGTCAGCGCCGGCGGGTACACGCTGCAACCGTTGGAACGAACCCAACCCGCCGGGGTACGCGCGGACTACCGATTCCGCATCGTCGGCACCGACCGGCAGCCGGCGACCCGCTTCGCGGTCGTCCACGACAAGCCGTTGCACCTGATCGTCGTGGGCCGTGACCTGACCGGCTACCAGCACCTGCACCCGACGATGGCACCCGACGGCACCTGGAGCGTACCGATGACGCTGGCCCGACCCGGCGGCTACCGCGTCTACGCCGACTTCTCCGTCACCGCTGCCAACGGCACGCCGCTCCCGCTCGTGCTGGGCGTCGACCACACAGTGCCCGGCGCGCACACCCCGACCGCGCTGCCGCCAGCGCAGGCGCAGACGACGGCCGGTCCGTACACGGTGTCGATGACCGGCACCCCGACGGTGGGGGTGACGGCGCCGATGCACTTCCAGATCAGCGCTGACCCGACCGTACCGGCGCAGCTGGAACGGTACCTGGGTGCGTACGGGCACCTGGTCGTGGTGCGTGAGGGTGACCTCGGCTACGTGCACGTGCACCCCGAGCAGGAGCTGGTCGACGGGACCGTCAAGTTCTGGCTGACCGCGCCGAGTTCAGGGCGGTACCGGGCCTTCTTCGACTTCCAGGTCGCCGGCAAGGTGCACACCGGGGAGTTCACGATCAACGTTCAGTGAGTCCGGAACTTTCTCCGAGCTGCGGCCGACCAACCTCCCAGCAGCAACCATCGGAGGAAGAACACATGCGCACCACCAGCCCGAACGCTTCACGCCGCCACTCGGCAGCCATCCTCGCCGCCGCGATCCTGACGGTGGGCGTCGCCGGTTGCGGCTCGTCCGACTCTCCGTCGACAGCGCAGGCGGGCCCGCCCGCGTCGGCCTCGGCCTCGGCCAACCCGGACGCTGGTGTGCTCGGCATTCGCGACCCGTGGGTGAAGGCGGCCGACAAGGGCATGACGGCGGCCTTCGGGACCCTGGTCAACGACGGCGACACCGATGTCACGGTGACGAGTGCCACGACCTCCCTGTCGCCGATGGAGCTGCACGAGATGGCCATGAAGGACGGCAAGATGGTCATGCGGCAGAAGCAGGGCGGCATCGTGATCAAGGCCAAGAGCACGCACGCCCTGGAGCCCGGCGGCGACCACCTCATGCTGATGAACCTGACCAAACCTGTCCAGGCCGGCGACGAGTTGACCTTCACCCTGACCTTCGCCGACGGCAAGACCCAGCAGTTCCGCGCCATGGCCAAGCCGTTCACCGGCGCGCAGGAGAGCTACGCCCCCGGGCACGGCGAGCCGACGACCGGTATGAGCGCCACGCCGGAGATGAGCATGAGCCCGGCATCGTGACGCAGACACCACAGGTCCGGCCGGTGAGCAGGCGTGGCCTGCTCACCGGCGGAGCACTGGCCGCCGGCGGAGCCCTGGCCGGCGGTGCCGCGATCACCGCCACCCGCGCGGGGAGGACCGGTCCGCCGTCGGCGACCGCCGCCGACACGACGCCCGTGGCGACCGTCGGCGGCCTGGTCGAGCCGTTCCACGGCGCCCGACAGGCCGGGGTGGCCACCGAACCGCAGGCGCACGCGTCGTTCGTGGCGCTCACCCTGCGGGCCGGCGTCGACCGGGCCGCGCTCGGTCGGATGTTGCGGTTGCTCACCGACGACGCCGCCCGGCTCACCCAGGGCCGACCTGCGTTGGCCGACACCGAGGCCGAACTCGGGCTGCTGCCCGCACGGTTGACAGTGACCTTCGGCTTCGGGCCCGGCCTCTACCGGGCGGCCGGCGTCGACGACCGCCGGCCGGCATCGGTCAGCGACCTGCCGTCGTTCCGCATCGACCGGCTTCAGCCGGCCTGGTCCGGTGGTGACCTGCTGCTGCAGATCTGCGCCGACGACGCCGTCTCCGTCGCCCACGCCCAGCGGGTCCTGATCAAGGACAGTCGACCGTTCGCCACGGTGCGGTGGGTTCAGCAGGGCTTCCGGCGCAGCCCCGGTGTCGAGCCGGGCGGCCACACCCAACGCAACCTGTTCGGTCAGCTCGACGGCACCGCCAACCCCCGACCCGGCGCGCCCATGGACACCGCCCTCTGGGTCCCGGACGGGCCGGCGTGGCTGCGCGACAGCACCACGGTGGTGCTCCGGCGGATCAGCATGAACATGGAAACCTGGGACCTGCTCGGCCGGACCGACCGCGAACTCGCCGTCGGGCGACGGCTCGACACCGGCGCCCCGCTCACCGGCACCGACGAACACGACGAACCCGACTTCGCCGCCACCGACGCCGACGGCCTCACCGTCATCCCCGACTTCTCTCACCTGACCCGCGCCCACGTCACCGACGACCGGTTGAAGATCCTGCGCCGGCCCTACAACTACGACGGGGTGCCGACGGCGGAGGGCCAGGCGGACAGCGGCTTGATCTTCACCTCGTACCAGGCCGACATCGCCCGACAGTTCCTGCCCATCCAGCGCCGGCTGGCCGACCGGGACCTGCTCAACGAGTGGACCACGCCGATCGGGTCCGCTGTCTTCGCCATCCCGCCCGGATGTCAACCAGGCGGGTGGATCGGCGAGCAGGTGCTCGGATGACCACGCCAGCCGTCACGGCCGTACCGTCGCCCCGCCCCACCACCGTCCGGCTCGGCGCGGCGGTGCTCGCCGTCCTCGTGGCGGTGCTGATCCCGGGCAGCCCGGCCTGGGCGCACAACTCGCTCAAGACGGCCACGCCCGCTCGGGACGCGACAGTGCCGAGCGCACCGACCGAGGTCACGCTCGAATTCATGCAACGACTCGACCCGGCGTTCACCACCATCGTGCTCACCGACGCCGCCAAGCGGAAGCTTCCCACCGGCGAACCGGTGGTCACCGGAGCGAAGAGCACGATCCAGGTGACCGACACCCTGCCGAACGGGACGTACACGGTCGCCTACCGGGTCGTCTCCGTCGACGGGCACCCGGTGCAGGGGTCCTATCCGTTCACTGTGGCCGATCCGACGTCCAGCGCCGCGCCGGTTGCCAACGTCAGCGCGTCAGCGCCCGCAACGTCCGCCGCTGCCGCGAAGTCCAGCGGCGGGCCGAGCGCCGGTGTCCTCGTCGCGGCTGCCGTGCTGGCCCTCCTCGTCCTGGCGACGGCTGGGCTGCTGTGGCGGCGGGCGGCCCGGCGCTGATCCGACCCGCCCCGTGCGGTCGGCTCGCCCCATCACCTCACCAAGCAAGGTCAACACGTGTCCGACACAGATCCACAGCAGTTCGCCACCGACGACCCGAGCGGTGCCCGCACCGTCACCACCGCCTCGGTAACCCCGACCGGTCCAACCCCGTCCGCCGCCCGGGACAAGGGCTCCACGGGATCCGGCTGGTTGGTCACTGTCGTCGCCGTCGCGTCGGGGGTCGCCCTGTTGGTGCTCGGCCTGCGGGTCGGGGGTGCGCTCACGGCCGCGATTCCGGGCCTCCCCGACGCGGGACCGATCACGACCCGGGCCCTACCCGTGTTCCGGCTGCTGTCCGACGGTCTGGCCACCGTCACCGTCGGCATGCTGGTGACCGCCGCGTTCCTGCTGCCCGGCGACGGGCGCAGCGTCTCGCCGCACGGCTACCTGCTGCTGCGGCGGGCCGGTGTCGCCGCGCTCGGTTGGTCGGTGACGGCGCTGTCCCTGATGGCGCTGACCGCCTCGGACCTGCTCGGCCAACCACTGACGACGCTCGGGCCCGCGACCGTCGTCAGTTTCGCCACCACCATCTCGCAGGGCCAGTCGCTCACAGTGCAGGCCGGACTGGCCCTGGCCGTGGCACTGCTGGCCAGATTCGGGGTGTCCCGCGGGCTCGCCGCGACCGCCGCGGTCCTGGCCCTGGTGGCGGTTCTTCCCCCGGCCTTCACCGGGCACTCCGCCGGGGCCGGCAACCACCAGATCGCCGTCACCAGCCTGGCCCTGCACATCCTCGCCGCCGCGGTGTGGATCGGCGCCCTCATCGCCCTGCTGGTGGTACGACGCAGTCGGCTGCTGGCCGACGCCGCCGCTCGGTACAGCCGCCTCGCCCTGGGCTGCTTCGTCGCCGTGACGGTCAGCGGTGCGGCCAACGCCGCCGTCCGCCTCGGGTCGGTCGACCAGCTCTGGCACTCCCGCTACGGCTGGTTGGTGCTCGGCAAGGTCGCCGCCCTGCTTATCCTCGGCGCGCTCGGCGCGATACACCGCTCCCGCACCCTGCCGGCGTTGCGCGCCGGAAGGCGATGGGCGTTCGGCCGACTGGCCGCCGGTGAACTGATCGTGTTCGCCGCCACCGTGGGGCTGGCGGTGGCGCTGTCCCGCAGCCCCACTCCGGTCGCCGAGGCCGGCACCGACGCCGACCCGATCACCGAGCTGCTCGGCTTCCCGATGCCCATCGCACCCACTGCGGGCAACCTGCTCGGGCAGCCGCTACCGGACATGTTCTTCCTGACCCTCTGCGCTCTCGGCATCGGCGGTTACCTGGCCGGGGTGCGACGGATGCGCGTCGGCGGGCACCGCTGGCCGGTCGCCCGGACGGCAAGTTGGGTGGGCGGGCTGCTGCTGCTCACCGCGAGCACCAACCTCGGTGTCGCCCGCTACGCGTACGTGCTGTTCAGCGCGCACATGGCCCAGCACATGGTGCTGTCGATGCTGGTGCCGATCCTGCTGGTCGGCGGCGCACCGGTCACCCTCGCCCTCCGCACCCTGCGTCGACCGACCGACCCGGGTGTACGCGGTGCCCGGGAGTGGCTGCTGATCGCGGTGCGCAGCCGGCTCACGAAACTGCTCACCCATCCGCTCGTCGCGCTGGGCATCTACACCGCCAGCCTGTTCGGCCTGTACTTCAGCGACCTGCTCGGTGCGCTGATGCGCTCCCACCTCGGTCACCTCGCGATGCTCACCCACTTCGTGGTCGCGGGCTATCTGCTGTTCTGGGTGCTCATCGGGGTCGACCCGGGCCGTCGACGCCTCCCCCATCCCCTGCTGGTGATCATTCACCTGGCGTCGATGATGGCGCACGGCTTCTTCGGCCTGGTCCTCATGCAGACGACCACCGTCATCGCCCCCGACTGGTACCTCGCCGTGCACCCCAGCTGGGCGTCGTCGCTGCTGGCCGACCAGAAGCTCGGCGCCGGCATCGCCTGGGCGTTCGGGGAGCTGCCCGCGGTCGTCGTCATGATCGTCCTGATTCGCCAGTGGATCCGCGCCGACCAGCGTGAACAGGGCCGCCTCGATCGGGCCGCAGACCGGGCCGACGCCACCGGCGCGGAGGACGAACTCGCCCGTTACAACGCGTTCCTCGCCGCAGCCGGACGGACCGACAGCGATCCGCGCCGCGCGGTCCGGCCGGACCAGCCCTGACAGCGGAAACCTGATCTTCGGGAACCGCCGGCGTCTCTCCCCCGACTACCAGTCAGGGCCGACGCGACACCTCACCGGGCGACCAGACCAGTACGGGAAACAGCCTCGGGTGCTTCCCGACTCTTCCGATCGGATCACCATGTCTCTCACCGAACTGTCCGGCACACCGACGCCGGAGCCCGCCACGACCACTGAGCAACCGGCCCGGCCCGCCCGGCGCACGTCGCCGTTCGGCGCGCTGCTGCTGCGGCTGCACTTCTACGCCGGCATCCTCGTCGCCCCGTTCCTGGTGGTCGCCGCACTGACCGGCCTGGCCTACACCACAACCCCGCAACTCGACTCGATCCTCTACGGCGACCAGCTGACCGTCGCCCAGGTGGGTGACCGTCAACTCCCGCTGGCCGTGCAGATCGGGGCCGCGCGCAACGCCCACCCCGACGGCAGCATCACCACAGTGCAACCCGGCGACGGCGACCGGACCACCAAAGTGGTGTTCTCCCTGCCCGAGCTCGGCGAGAACCAGCACACCGTCTACATCAACCCGTACACCGGCGAGTCGCAGGGGCAGCTCACCACCTGGTTCGGGTCCACACCGGCCACCACCTGGCTGGACGACCTGCACCGCCACCTGCACCTGGGAACGGTGGGCGAGCACTACTCCGAACTGGCCGCGAGCTGGCTGTGGGTGATGGCGCTGGGCGGGGTCATCCTCTGGTGGCGTCGACGCGGCGCCGCCCGAGCCGCCGCGCGGCACCTGCTCGTGCCGGACCTGTCCACCGGTAAGGGTGTCCGCCGTACCCGGGGATGGCACGCCACCACCGGCATCTGGCTCACCGTCGGACTTCTCTTCCTCTCCGTCACCGGCCTGACCTGGTCCCGCTACGCCGGCGCGAACTTCGCCGCCGGTCTCGACGCGCTGAGCGCCCGCACTCCGGAGATCTCCACCAGCCTCACCGCCGGTCCCACCGCCCCTGCCGAGACCGGCGGGGGCCACGAGCACGGCGCCGCCGGAGCGGGCGGGGTCGTCGAGTCGGCGGCCTTCGATCGGGTCCTGGCTGTCGCTCGCGATGCGGGCCTCTCCGGACCGGTCGAGATCACTCCCGCGCCGGAGGCGGGCTCCGCCTGGACCGTCACGCAGGTCGACAACACCTGGCCGGTCAAGAAGGACCGCATCGCCGTCGACCCGGCTTCGGACACGGTCACCGCCCGCAGCGACTTCGCCGACTGGCCCCTGCTGGCGAAACTGAGCGGCCTCGGCATCCAGGCTCACATGGGGATCCTCTTCGGCCTGGTCAACCAGATCCTGCTCGCCGCGCTCGCCCTCGGCCTGCTCTGCGTCATCTTCTGGGGCTACCGCATGTGGTGGCAACGCCGACCCACCCGCGTCGACCGCCGCGCGATCGCCGGCTCCCCGCCAGCCCGCGGCGGCGTACGCGGCCTGCCGCTCTGGGCGCTGCTGATCGGCGTACCGGTGACCGTGGCGATCGGCTGGGCGCTGCCCCTGTTCGGGCTCCCAGTGCTCGCCTTTCTCGTCATCGACGTGGTGGTGGGTGCGGTGTCTCGACGCCGACGACCTGCTGCGGCTCCCACCTCCCCGGCACCCGCGAGGAGCTGATCCACCGGACCGGCCGGCCGTCCTCCGACCGACGGCCGGTCGGTCGCCTGGCTCAGATCACGACCTGTTTGGTGTTCGGCAGGCTGTCGACGATCGACTTCTGCACGTTGATCGTGTCGGCGATGACCTCGTGGGGCGTGTTGGCCATCCACTGCATCACCGAGATGTCCTCGAAGCGGGGATGACGGAACATCTCCAGGAACACCAGTGGCTCGTCGCCGGTGTTCTCGATGTAGTGGCCGTACGCGAACGGAACGTAGCCCACGTCGCCGGCCTGGAAGTCGAACGTCCGGGCCGCGGCCTGGGAGGCGAAGACGCCCATCCGCCCGGTGCCGGAGATGTAGTACTGCCACTCGTCGGTGGTGGGATGCCAGTGCAACTCGCGCATCCCTCCCGGCTCGACCTCCACCAGGGCCGCGGCGGTGGTCACGGAGGCGGCGAAGTTGGTCGAGTCGGTGATCCGGACCGTTCCGCCACGGAAACGCTGCGGGGTCTGCGCGAGCATCCGGTGCTTGAAGCTTCGTGGGATGTCACCGGTCGGGCTCACCACCCGGTCCTGTTGCAGGGGCGGTGGGACGTCGCCCTGGAAGATGTACTTCTCCCGCTCGGGCAGGTTCTCCATCTGTTCCAGCGTCCAGCCGAAGTTCTTGGCCAGCACGTGTCGAGGGGTGTGTGCGAAGAAGTCGCTGAGCAGGAACGTGTTGTTCTCCGAGAACGCGCCGTCGTCGAAGACCAGCAGGAACTGCGCGCCGTCCTCCAACGCCTGGATGTTGTGCGGCACGCCCTGCGGAAAGAACCATAGATCGCCTGCCCTCACGTCCTCGATGAAGTTGCGGCCCTCGTGGTCGACGGCGCTGATCCGGCAGCTGCCGCTGAGCATGTACGCCCACTCCGACTGCTGGTGCCAGTGGATCTCCCGGTACGCGCCGGGCTCGAGACCGAACTGGACACCGGACAACTGACTGGCGATCGGCAGGTCTCGGCTGGTGACCTCGCGGGTCCAGCCGCCCTTCTCCACCCGGGTGTGCGCCTGCGAGAACGAGAACTTGAGGTTGGGCACCAGCCGGCTGTCGGTCGTCGGTGGAACCAGGAGGTCCGGGTTCTGCCGTTCGAGCTCGACGTTGCGGCCCGCGAAGGGCGGCGCGCCCTGGTCACCGCGTCGCGGTTCGGGATCGCTGTTCGCCATGATCGCTGTCTCCTCACTCGGGTTGGATCGGATTGGGCGCGGGAACGGATCCGCCGCGCAGCCGTAGCCGGGACGAGACCCCCAGCAGGGCACGCAGTCCGGGCCAGCCGTACTGGACAGCGATCGCGACCGGAATCGCCGCGGCGGTCGCCAGCAGCACCAGGCGGGTCCACGCCGGAGCGTGACCACCCGCCCCGGTGCCGGCGTAGAGGACGAACATCAGCAGTACGACCCGGAGCCGAGGCAGACCGGGAAGTTCGGTGAACTGGGCCATGATTCGATGATCGGCGCCGAACGTCGCCGGTCGCATCACGTGATCGCGCCATTACCGCAGGTCGAATCCCGGACGGCGGGGGTCATTCGACGCAATCCCGCCGGTTCGTCGATCTGGTCGCCCTTACCTGCCGCCATGGCTAGGCTCGGTCGCAGGACGGCATTTCGACGCGCCGGGTAACAACCGGGGAGAACGCCATTGTCCGAATCACCCTTCAACGCCGGAACGCTTCCGGCCGACGACATCGCCACCGACGCCGAGCAACGACGGCACCGGCTGTTCGCCACGGCGGACCAGCTCCGACTCGCCGGACGCGGGATGGAGGCGCTGCACGTCCTGGCGGCGGAGATCGCCACGAGTCGCAGCGGCGAGCGCCACCGCGCCCTCCTGCTCGGCCGCCTGGCGCAGATCGTGGCACTGGAGCAGCCGACGGTCGCCCTCGCCGGTCTGCGGGAGGCGCTGAACCTCCGACTGGACACCGGCAGCCGCGGCACCCTGCTCGCCCTGGTCGCCACGATCGCGGCCCGCACGGGACATCCGGACACCGATGCCCTGCTGCGCGACGCGGGCACTGCGCACGCCGCGTCGGGTGACCCGACGTCCGCTCGTCACCTCGCCCTCGGCCGGGCCGCCCGTTCGCTCGCGCACGGTGATCTGCCGGGCGCCCAGGCCGTGCTGGCGGCCCTCGACCCGGACTCCTGGGCGGCACGCGCCGACGCCCCGTCCATCCGGGCGGAACGGATCCTCGTGCAGCTCGGTCTGGGCCGGCACCAGGACGCGTGGGCCGCGACCCGCCAGGTGCCCGACGCGACCGACGTTTCATCCACCGGACTGACCGCGCTGGACTGCCTGCGCATGGTGGCCGTGGGAGAGCTGCCCGAGGCGGCCGCACTGGCCGTCACGACACTCAGCTCGGGCTCTGCGGACCTCAGTAGGGAGGTGCGTGCCCTGTTGGTCGCGGTGATCGGCGAGGTCCGCTACCGCCGGGGCGAACACGACGACGCCCGCGCCATCCTCCGCACCTGCCTCGCCGAGGACCGGTGGCCCGACCGGACGATGTGGACGTTCGCGTTCTGTGTGGCGGTTCGCGACCCCGCTTTCAGCGCGCCGGCCGGCCTGCTCACCACTGTCGTCGCCGACCTGCACCGGTCGGTTCGGTCACTCCTGCCCGTGCCGCACTTCGGCCCCCGACTGGTACGCGCGGCGGTGGCCGCCGACGACACCCGGGCCGCCCGCCGGGTCACCGAACTGGTCGAGCTGGTCTCCACCCGTACCCCGGTGCCGCTGTGGCACGCGCTGGCCGACCAGAGCCGAGGGTTGCGCGACGGCGACCCGGACGCCCTCCGTTCGGCGGTGGACCGGCTGCGCACCACCGCCGCGCGACCGGCGCTGGCCGACGCGTTGCTCGACCTCGCGAACAGTCCCCGTGCGCGACCCGGGGAGGCGCGCGATGCCGCACACGAGGCGGCTGCCCTCTACGCCCGGATCGGCGCTCCTGGCGACCAGGCGATAGCGGACCGGCGCTGCGCCGACCTCGCGGCCCCGCGCCACCGGCAGTCGATCGACGAGCCGCCACGCCGGGGTATCGGCGCGCTCACCCCCGCCGAGGAGCGGGTGGCCGAGATGCTCGCCGGCGGCGCCACAAAGAAGGAGGCGGCCCGGAGCCTCTTCGTCTCCTTCCACACCGTGGACACCCAACTCCGCTCCATATATCACAAGCTGGGCATTCACAATCGGATGCAGTTGGTGCGGGCCTGGGAACGGACCAGACGATAATCGGCCGATGACCGCGCCAGCCGACCTGACCCCGCTCGCCGAAGCCGTGGAGTGCGAATTCATGCACTCCTACGAGTCGCAGGCGCCCGGGCCCACGTACACCGAGCTCGGGATCGCGACCACCCGCATCGGCGGCGGTGTCGTCCTCGCCATGCGCAACGATCCCTCCGGCGGGTACTGGAGCAAGGCCCTCGGCTTCGGCACCACCGAGGCGTTCACCGTGCAGACCCTGGATCGCGTCCTCGACTTCTACCGGGAGCAGGGCGTCGACCAGGCTGTCCTCCAGCTGATTCCGTCGGTGCTGCCGGCGGGCTTCGACGAGGTCGCCGCCGCGCGGGGGCTTGAGCCGGGAAGCACCTGGGTCAAGCTCGCCGCCCGACCCGGCGACGTCGCCGCGGCGCGGACCCGTCTGCGCGTGGCCCCGGTGTCGACCGCCGAGGCGCGGCGCTGGGCCGACGTGCTGCTCACCGGGTTCGGCATGCCGACCGGTGGGCTCACCGACATGCTGGCCGCGACGGTCGGCCAGCCGGCGTGGCGACCGTACGCGGCCTGGGACGACGGCGAACTGGTCGCGGGCGGCAACCTGTTCCTGCACGGCGAGGCCGCGTCGCTCAACGCCGCCGCGACGGCCACCGGTCACCGCGGCCTCGGGGCGCAGTCGGCGCTGATCGCCGCCCGCGCCCGAGCCGCGGCCGAGGCGGGATGCCGGTGGCTGTTCGCCGAGACCGGCAAGCCCGCGCCCGGCCAGCAGAACCCGTCGCTGAACAACATGCGCCGGGCCGGGCTGGTGCCGCTCTACGAACGCCGCAACTGGGTCTGGCGAGCAGCTTCCTGAGACCGCCCGCCGCTGTCACTTCTCACTGTCGAGCAGCGCCATCATGGCGGTCGCGTACCGCTGGCCGGAGGCGGCGCCGGCCGGCACGGCACGCTCGATCTCGTCCAGCGCGTCCTGGTCGAGCACCAGGTCTACCGCGGCCAGCGACTCGGTCAGCCGGTCCCGCCGCCGCGCCCCGACCAGCGGCACGATCTGTTCGCCCTGTGCTGCCACCCAGGCGATCGCCGCCTGACTGGTGGTCGCCCCCAGCCGCTGTGCGACCCGGCCGAGCGCGTCCACCAGACGCAGGTTGGCGGCCAGGTGCTCGCCCTGGAACCGTGGGCTGTTGGCCCGGAAGTCCGTACCGGTCAGCGCACGGTCGGCGGACCAGTGGCCGCTGAGCAGACCTCGGGACAGCACCCCGTAGGCGGTCAACCCGATGCCCAGCTCCCGCAGCGCCGGCAGGATGGTGGCCTCCGGGCCCCGGGAGAGCAGCGAGTACTCGATCTGGACGTCGCTGATCGGCGCCACCGCCGCGGCCCTGCGGATGCTGTCCGCGCCCACTTCGGAGAGCCCGATGTGCCGGATGTAGCCGGCCTGCTGCATCTCCAGCAGCGCGCCCACGGTCTCCTCGACCGGCACCTGCGGGTTCAGCCGCGACGGCCGGTAGATGTCGATGTAATCGGTGCCCAACCGTCGCAGTGAGTACGCCAGCCGGTCCTTCACCGCCGCCGCCGACACGTCGTACGGTGCCGCCTGGAAGCCACCCTCGGGCGTCCGGCGTGCGCCGAACTTCACGCTGAGCACCACCTCGTCCCGGCGACGCTCCCGCAGCACCCGGCCGATCAGCATCTCGTTGTGACCCGATCCGTAGAAGTCCGCGGTGTCGATCAGGTTCACACCGGCGTCGATCGCCGCGTGCAGCGTCGCGACGCTCTCCGCCTCGTCGGCCGGCCCGTACAGGTCCGACATGCCCATCGCGCCGAGCCCGATGATCGACACCTCCGGCCCGGAGGCACCCAACCGTCGCCGTCGTAGACCCGTCATGTCCCTCGTCTCCTTCGGTCGTCGTCGCGGTGCGTCGTGGTGTCCGGGCACCGCTGTGTACGCTGTGTCCATATAACCAGCAAGTAGACAGCGTGTCCATATACCGGGAGGACCAGTGGCCGAGCTCACGCCGGACGCCCAGACGCCAGCGCGCCGTGGTCGCGGCCGCCGCCCCGCCGATCAGGTACGCGCGGAGATCCTCACGGCCGCCGGTGAACTCCTGCTGGCCGAGGGCATGGCCGGCTTCACCATCGAGAAGGTCGCGGCCCACGCCGGAGCCAGCCGGATGACCATCTACAAGTGGTGGCCCTCCAAGGGAGCGCTCGCCCTGGACGGCTACTTCACCGTCGTCGCGCCCACCCTGGCCTTCACCGACACCGCCGACATCGTCGCCGACCTGACCAACCAGCTCGTCGCGTTCGTCCACCTGGTACGGGACACCACCGCCGGGCGGGTCATCAGCCAGCTCATCGGGCAGGCGCAGACCGATCCGGAACTGGCTGCCGCCTACCGCGAGCGCTACTCCGGACCCCGGCGGGCCCTCGCCGTCGAGACCCTCACCAGGGCCATGGCCCGGGGGCAGCTGCGCGCCGACATCGACCCGGAATCCGTCGTCGACCAGCTCTGGGGCGCCTGCTACCACCGGCTTCTCATCGCCGACCTGCCGCTCACCGAGGACTTCGCCCGCACCCTGGTCGACAACCTCATCCGCGGACTGCGCTGACCGGCGAACGGTCAGGCCACCGTGCATGCCACAAAGCCACCGGGCCCCGCCGGCGACCGCCCGACCAAACATGAAGATCATGTTCAATCGGTGCTAACGTCATTGATCGATGCTCATACGATCGTCACTCTCGCCCGGCCGGCACCGCAAACTGAGGTGACGATGCCCCTCCACTTCGACCTGCTCGGGCCGCTGACAGTGTCACGGGACGGCCGACCGGTCGCCCTCGGGTCGACGAAACAGCAGCTGGTGCTGGCCGCTCTGCTGCTACGCCCGGGTGAGGCGATCTCCGCCAACGAGCTGATGACGATGGTGTGGGGCGACCAGCCCCCCGCCTCGGCCGCCGCGAACCTGCGCACCTACCTGCGAGGGCTGCGCCAGGCACTCGACTGCGCCGCGGGCGAGCGCCGCCGGATCCTCACCACACCAGGCGGCTACCTGCTTCGCGTCGAGCCGGACGAGCGGGACGTGGACCGGTTCGACGCGGCGGCGGCGCGCGGACGGGCAGCTCTGGCCGCCGGCGACCCGGCGGCGGCGCAGCCGGAGCTGGCCCTCGCGCTCGGCATGTGGCGGGGGCCCGCCTTCGCCGGGCTGCCGCTGCCCCGGCTCCTCACCGGCCGGGTCGCGCGGATCACGGAGCGGCGGCTGCTGACCGAGGAGGACCACGCCTCGGCGCGGCTCGCGCTCGGCGAGGCGGCCCAGGTGATCCCCCGGTTACGGGCGCTGCTCGACCGTCACCCACTGCGGCAACGGGCCTGGTCCCAACTCATGACCGGCCTTTACCAGATCGGCGACATCGCCGGGGCTCTGGCAGCGTTTCAGCAGGCCAGGCGCGCGCTGGCCGAGGAGACCGGTATGGACCCCGGCCCCGAGCTGACCCGGTTGCACGACGACATCCTGCACCACCGCCTCGGCCAGCAGGCCGCGACGAGCAGGCCCGCGGACAACGCGTCGGCCGGCGCGGCACCGGGCCACCCTCAACAACTGCCACTGGCCCTGCCCGACTTCGTCGGGCGCAGCGCCGAACTCGATCTCCTCGACGCGACCCTCAGCGCCCGGCCCGAACGACCCGCCACCGTGGACATCGTCACCATCAGCGGCATGGCCGGCGTGGGCAAGACGACGCTCGCGCTGCACTGGGCCCATCGGGCCGCCGACCGCTTTCCCGACGGCCAGTTGTACGTCAACCTCCGAGGTTACGACGACGCGGACGCGGTCTCCCCCGCCGATGCCCTGGTCGACTTCCTCGAGGCGCTCGGCGTACCGGTCGGCCGCATCCCCAGCAGCGTCGACGCCCGGGCCGGGCTGTACCGCAGCCTGCTGGCCTCGCGTCGGATGCTCGTCGTCCTCGACAACTCGCGCGACGCCGACCAGGTACGACCGCTGCTGCCCGGCGTGGGCCAGTGCGCGGTCCTGGTGACCAGCCGCGACCAGCTCAGCAGCCTCATCGTGGCCGAGGGCGCCCGACCGTTGACGCTGGAGGTGCTGACGGCCGCCGAGTCGACGAGGCTGCTCCGCAGCCGGCTGGGTGACGACCGGGTGGTCGCGGAAGCGGCGGCGACCAACGAGGTGATCGAGGCGACCGGTCGCCTCCCGCTCGCCCTGTCCATCGTGGCGGCCCGGCTGACCGCCCGGCCCACCTTCCCGATCGACGCCGTCGCGGCCCAACTACGCCCCTCCGAGTCCCGGCTGGAGCAACTGGCCGACGGGGACGTCCGCCGGATCTTCTCCTGGTCGTACCGGGCGCTGAGCACCGAGGCGGCCCGCCTGCTGCGCCTGCTGGGCCTGCACCCGGGCCCCGACCTGACTGGAGACGCCGCCGCCGCGCTGCTCGGCCGCCCCCGGGCGGCCGTCACCCCGCTGCTGAAGGAGCTGACCCGGCTGCACCTGCTGACCGAGCACCTGCCCGAGCGGTACGCCCTGCACGACCTGCTCCGGTCGTACGCGGCCGAACTGGCCCAGGCATCCGACCTGGCCGAGGAGCGACAGGCCGCCGCGCGCCGGATGTACGACCACTACCTGCACAGCGCGCACCCCGGCGCCGTGTTGCTCCAGCCGACCTGGGCACCCATCGCGCTGGAACCACCGATGCCGGCGAACCTCCACGTGCCGATGTCCGACCGGGTCGTCGCGGCGGCCTGGTTCCACGCCGAGCACCCCGTCCTGCTGCGGGTGCTGCGTCAGGCCGCGGAGACCGGCTTCGAGCGGTACGCCTGCCAGCTCGCCTGGGCCCTGGCCGCGTACCTCGCGCCTCGGGGCATGTTCCAGGAGCAACTCGCGGCCCAGCAGGCGGCACTCGCGGCGGCGCAGCGGATCGGCGACGTCCGGGCGCAGGCGCAGGCCAACCGGATGCTCGCCCGCGCGCTCATGCGGCTCGGCGACCAGCACGCGGCCGAGCACCACGTACAGCGGGCGCTCGACCTGTACGAACAGCTTGAGGACCTGGACAGCCTGGCGCTGATCCTGCGCCAGTACACCGAGCACTGCACCCAGTACGGCCGGCTGGACGAGGCGCTCAAGCACAGTGCCGAGGCGCTGCGAATCTCGCAGCTCATCGGCAACCGGTACGCCGAGGCGCGCGCGCTGAACGTCAAGGGTTACCTGCACGCCCTGACCGGCGACTACCACCAGGCCGTCGTCGACTGCGCCGAGGCGCTGGCCCAGCAGGAGGCGATCGACGATCGGGTCGGGCAGGCCGCGACGTTGGACAGTCTGGGCTTCGCGTACCACCGGCTCGGTGACCCGGCCAGGGCGGCGTCCTGTTACGAGCAGTCCGTCCAACGCTTCCGGGAATCGGCCAACCGGTATCACGAAGGGCTGACCCTCGTCCGGCTCGGCGAGGCGCGCGAGGCGATGGCGGACCCTCCGGCCGCTGCCGAGGCATGGCAGCGGGCCATCCGGATCTACGACGACCTGGGCGACCCCGCCGCCGACGTGGTGCGACAGCTGCTGGCACGCGTCGCGCCCGGCGCTCCGGCGCGCTGACCCGGAGCGCCCGGCACTCCGGGTCGCTGACCCGGCGCAGTGGGTGCCCCGGCTACAGCGGCCGGGCCGTCTGGAGCTGGTCGCGGATCAGCGCCTCGTAGTGGCGCCCGTGCGCGATCAACTCGTCGTGCGTGCCCTGCTCCACCAGGGAACCCTCCTCCATCACACCGATCAGGTCCGCGTTGAGCACTGTGCTCAACCGGTGTGCGATGACGATCCTGGTGCACGACAGCGCCGAGAGGACCTCGTCCACGCGACGCTCGGTGACCACGTCCAGGTGGCTGGTCGCCTCGTCGAGCAGCAGCAGCGGCGGATTGTGCACGAGGGCGCGGGCGAGGGCCAGCCGTTGTCGTTGACCGCCGGAGAGCCCTCCGCCGCCCTCGGTGAGTCGGGTCTCGTACGCCATCGGCATCGCCATGATCTCGTCGTGGATCTGCGCGCGCTGGGCGGCGAGGACGACCTCGTCGTAGGTCGCCGACGGGTGCCCGAGGGAGATGTTGTCGCGGACGGATCCGGCGAACAGGGCAGGCTCCTGGGTGACCATGCCACACCAGCGGCGCAGCTCGCGGAAGTCGAGGTCCTGGAGCAGGCGCCCGTCGAATCGGACCTCGCCCTCGCTGGGCACGTACAGCCCGATGATGGTCTTGGCGAGCGTCGTCTTGCCCGATCCGGTCCGCCCGACGAGCGCCACCTTCGCGCCGGCCGGGATGGTCAGGTCGACCCCGCGTACGGCCCAGGCGGCGTTGGCGCTGTAGCGCATGCCGACCCCGGTCAGCGTCACCTGCCCGGAGATACGGCCCGGCGGCTGGGACGTGGCCCGGTCCTGCTCGGCGGCCTCGTCCATCACGTCCCGGATCCGCTCCAGGTGGGTGCCGACCGTCTGTAGTTGGCGGGCCGTGTTGACCAGGCCCATCAACGGGGTGAGCACGGCCGCGGCGAGGGCGTTGAGCGCCAGCATGGTGCCCAGCGACATCGCGCCGGCAACGACCTGGTGGGCTCCGACCCACAGCAGGAGCAGCGGCGAGCCCATCCGGAACACCCCGAGCGTCGCCTCCAACCCGGTCTCCAGCTGACGGCGGTGCAGCGAGGCGAACTGACGGGTCTGGAAGAGCCCGGACCAGCGGCCGAGGACCTGCTGCTCGGCGCCCATCGCCTTCACCGTCTCGGCGCCGGCCAGCACCTCGACCGCGTAGTTCTGCTCCTCGGCCTGCGCGGCGATGTCGCGATGCGTGCGTTCCCGCATGGCCCGGTACGTCGCCACGATCGCGCCGAGTTGCAGCAGACCCAGGCCCAGCACCAGCCAGGCGTAGAGCGGTGTGAATGCCAGGAGCATGCCGATGTAGACGACGACGAACAGGCCGTCGAGGACGAGCGACATCGTCTGGCTGGTGACCAGGTCGCGGATGACGGTGTTGCTGGACATCCGCATCAGCAGGTCGCCGCTGCTGCGCAGTTGGAAGTAGGAGTACGGCAGGGCGAGGAGGTGGTCGAAGAAGCGCCGCATCATGGTGTCGTCCATGCGCGCGTGCAACACGTTGAGAGCGGCACCTCGGGCGTAGGTGCCCACCCCCTGGGTGGCCAACAGCAGGAGCATGCCGAGGCCGAGGACGGTCAGGGCGTCGACCTGCCCCTTCCCGATCACCGTGTCGACCGCGAACTTGGTGATCAGTGCCGGCAGCAGCACCGCCAACTGGAGCAGCAGCGAGACGACCAGGACCAGGCCGAGCAGCGGACGGGAGAAGGTCAGCATGCTGCGGGCGAACCGCAGCGAGGCCAGCCGTCCCGGGCTTGGGCGTCGCTCGAACTCCTCGCCCGGGGTGAGTTCGATGGCGATGCCGGTGAATCCCTCGCCGAATTCCTCGCGGCTCATCCGCCGCCGGCCCATCCCCGGGTCGACGACGACGGCGCCGCGTCGGTCCCACCGCTCCAGCACCAGATAGTGCCGGAAGTTCCAGTGCACGATCGCCGGCAACCGCAGCTGCGGCAGTCCGTCGAGGTCGACGCTGACACCTCGGGCCCGCATCCCCGTCCGGCGGGCGAGTTGGGTCATCTGCAACGCCGTGGCCCCGTCGCGGCCGATGCCCAACTGCTCCCGACACTCGGCGACAGAGGTCCACCGCCGGTAGGAGCTGAAGACCATGGCCAGGCACGCGGCACCGCATTCGGTGGCGCTCATCTGGAGCATGATCGGTACCCGGCGGCGCGGTCGCAGCCAGCTCATCGTCATCGGAGGACCCCCTCAACGCCCGGCACCAGCTCCAGCAGGGTGGGGTTGGCGACCACGAGACTGAGCCGGCCGAAGCTCTCCTTCGCGTCTCCGGCGAGCCAGACGATGGTGATCGGCCGGGGCACCTCCGCCGGGATGTTCCAGCGACGATCGGCGGTGTCGTCGACGACCTCGGCCCGGACGACCCGCAGGATCGCCCGGCCGCCCTCCTGCACGAGGGTGACCTCCGTGCCCGGCGCCGGCTCCGGATTGAGGCGCCCGGCGAACATGGCGACCAGGTTCGGCCCGTCGGCACCGATCACGGCGCCGTCGACCGTTCGCGGCACCCGCATGACCGCTGCGAAGCCCACGCCGATCAGCAGCAGCACGGCGAGCGCGACCAGCGGCCGTCGTGAGGACCGGATCGGGCTCCGCCCGGGACCGTCGTGCACGCCACCGCGGTAGGTCGCCAACGCCTGCGGCCGGTACGGCCAGAGCTGCTGCTCAGCCACGCGAGTCACCGCCCACCGCCGGGACCGGAGGCTCAACCAGCAGGATCGACGGAACCCGCTCCGGCAAGGCCAGGCGCAGCAGGTTGTAGCCGATGCCGGCGATGCCGCTCATCAGGCCGGGAGTCTCCGCACCGAGCGGAACCCCACACAGCCAGCCGTCCCGGTCGATGTAGTCCAGGATGCTGGCGGCCACCAGCTCGGCCTGCCGGGCGGCGTCCTCGTCGCTGCGGACCCGGGCAGCGGCCAGCAGGGCCTCGACGTTACCGAGATCGCCGTGGCAGATGCTGTGGTTGCCGGTGCCCGTGATGACCTCGCCGGTCAGGCCGAACCGCAGCATGCCGGTGCTGGCGTCGGAGAGATCACGATCGAGCAGTTCGTTGTCGTCGACGTAGCCGGCCAGGTCGGCGCGGGCGAGCGCGATGCCGGGCCCGCCGTGGCACCAGGCGACCATGGAATACCGCTCCGGCGTGGTGTCGCGCAGGTCGAGCCAGCACATGTGCTCCGGGTCGAAGGCCGAGCGCTCGTAGCGCATCGCTCCCTCGACCAGCGGCAGATGGTCGCGGTTGCCGAGGGCCCGGTCCAGCCGGGCCAGTGCGACAGCGATGCCGGACCCCCCGTGTGAGAAACCCGCCAGCGGCCGACTCGGATTCACGGCGCCCGCCCAGCCGATCCCGTCGCCGGCCGGCTCGGCCTTGTCCGCCAGGATCCGGGCGAACGTGCGGGCCGCGTCGAGGACCGGCTCCGACGGCCGCGCCGCGTGCAGCGCCAGCAGCGCGAGGATCGCTCCGGCCGCGCCGCTGATCACGTCGTACGCCTCGTCCTGCGGCGCGAGGTGCAGCAGGACGGGCACGATTCGTCCGGCGGCGTCCAACAGGTCGTCGCGTTGCCACAGGGCGCCCAGGTGACTCAACGCGTACAGCGGTCCGCCCAGCTCGTTGAAGGCGCCGACGGTGAAGTTCTCCAGGCTCTCCGGCGGCGTCTCGTCGAGCAGGTCGATCTGACGTACCAGCATGCCGACGGCGACCTCGGCCGCGCCGCGGAAGCGCTGCTCGCCGCTGACCTCGCCGAGGTAGCCGAGGAACATCGCGATCCCGGACAGCCCGCTGTAGAGGTCGATCCCGACCGGGCCCAGCTGCCAGATCTTGTCGGCCACCAGGGTGTGCCCGAGCCAGGCGATCGAGTCCTCGCCGGTGTCGGCCGACAGCAGCAGCCGGTCGCCTGCGGCGCACGCGGCGGCGATGAAGCGACCCACGTCGGCGGGAACGGTGGCGGCGGTGACCTGGTACTCCGACCATTGTCCCTGACTCTCCACTCCCATCGTCAGCGCCGCGAGCGAGCTGCGCAGGATCCAGGTCTGCTGGGCCAGGTGCGTTTCGGAGAGGGCGCCGATGCGCTGCCGCGAGCGCTCCAGACCGCTGGTGGGCAGCACCCCGGCGACCACCGAGCCGTCTCCCGCGACGAAGTCGTGCGAGGCGGGCGTCGTGCTGAAGAAGGGGATGTCGCCGCGGCTCAGCTGCGCCTGCTCGGCGGTGGCGATCCGGGCCTCGGCGCCGGGCCACTCCTCCTGCAACCAGAGGAAGCTGAAGAACCGCTCCCGGTCCAGCGCGTTGCGCAGCAGGTCGGGGTGGCGGCTCTCCTGCAGCAGCTTGCCGTAGGTGCGGGTGGCGCGCAGGATCACGCGTACCTCGTCACCCGCGAACGCGGCCACCGGTCCGTCCGGTGCCAGCAGCTCGTCGCGGTGGCGGTGCAGCAGCCGGTAGGTCTGCTCGAACCCGGCCAGGATGTCGGCGCTGAAGTCGAGGGTGTGGTGCGCCGCGTCGCTCAGGCTGGGGAGGTTCTGCCCGCCGCCCATCTCGATCCTTTTGCGGACCAGGCGCATCTCGTCGGTGCCGGATTCCTCCCAGGTGGCGACCGGGGTGGGCGTGAGCTGCCCGGCGGTGCCGGCCAGGCCGCTGAAGTCGACGCCACCGACGCCGTCGTCGTCCTGGTAGATGATGGGCCGGGGCAGGAGCCCGACCTCCAGGACCGACTCCCGCATCGTCCGGAACGACTCCGCCGAGACGCCGATCTGCTGGTCCGTCTGCTCGCCCTGCGGGTGGAAGAGGGCTTCCAGGTCGACCAGCATCGGGTGCTCGCCGGCGGCGATGATGTTCTCCAGGTGGAAGTCGACGGCCGCGAGGCTGTGCAGCAACGCCAGGTAGCTGCCCTGCCGGGTGTAGAAGCGGCGCAGCGCGTCGTGATCGGCGCAGGGCCCGGCGGTGACGAACTCCGACCAGCCGTAGTCACCGCGGTCGAGCACCCACATGGTGCGCAGCGACGGTTGCGCGCCGCGCGTGTTGAGCCAGTCCAGCAACTGCTGGAAGTGCAGCTCGACCTGCAGTCCGCGCGGCTTGTAGACGGCGCGGGCGCCGTTGGCGAAGCGGACGAACCCGACCGAGCGGCCACCGCGGTGTGAGTCACCGGCGCCGAACGACACCTCCGTCACGCTGCCCAGCTCCGCCGGGTCGCCCAGCCGGGCGGTCAGGGCGGTTGCGTCCGCGGTGAGGCGCTGGGCGAACTCGATCCGGGCGTCCACCCAGTTGTCGATGAGGATGGTCGCGTCCCGGGCCAGCACCGGGTACTCCATCAGGACGTCGAGCGTGTACTTCGGGTCGCGCAGCCGCCGGGCGAAGTCCTGGAAGCGCTGCTGCGAGGTCTCCCCCTCCAACTGCCCCTGCAACCGCAGGACGTTGAGTTCCAGCACGAGCACCCGGCCGACGAGCAGGTTGATCGCCCCGTAGGGCGGCTCGCAGAGTTGGTCGGCGAGCAGGTCGGCATCGAGGTGTGGTCCCGGCGTTTCGGCGCAGGCCGCGTGCACCGCGTCGCGTACCCGGCGGACGCCGTCGTCCACCAGCGGACGCACCAGCTCGACGAACGCGGCGTGCGGGTGCGGCTCGTGGTGGTGGTCGTGGTCGTGGTCGTGCCCGTGGTGCTCAGCGGCAACGGTCTCGCCCGGCCGGTGGTTGCGCCATGCGCGCTCGATCGTGCGCACGTAGTCCGGGACGTCGGCGAACCTGCTGCGGACCGTCTCCGGCGTCTCGCCGAGCACTCTGGTCAGGGTGGGCTCGTCGAGGTCGAGGGCGTCGAGCCAGCTCTCGAACAGGTCCGTGTCACCGGCGAAGACCGGTTCGTTCTTCCACCGATCGAGCCGGAGCCGCCCCCGGTCCTCGTCCACCGAGCCGGTCGGCGCCGCGCCGCCGAGCCTCTCCGGCAGGGAGTACGCCAGGTACCAGCAGGGGTTCGAAACGTCCACCGGGTCGTGGCCGGGCAGGTGCGACTGCGTCATCGGGGTGCTCTCTCTCGCGCAGCGGTCGGGTCTCGCGGGGGGACGGTGCCCGGACACCTGAGGTGTCCGGGCACCGCCGGTGGAGCGGGTGGATCAGGCGGTGCACAGTCCGCAGGTCGACTGCGTCTGGCAGGTACCACAGGTGGTTCCGCCGCACGTCGCGCCACAGGAACCGCACGGGGTCTCCCGGGCGGTGAAGCCGCCACAGCAGCCGAGGGTCCACAGTCCCTCGGTACGCGCGCCGGCGATGTGCGCGAGGACGTCGTCACCGAGCTCGACCACGCCGCACGGGTGTTCCGGCAGCGCGGCCAACTGCTCGGCGGAAAGGCTCGCCCGGTACTCGGGGTCCTTCCAGGCTTGCACGATGTTCATTAAGGGCTCTCCTCAGGGAATCTGGGGTGTGCCGGCGAGGAAACGCATCCGTGCGGGACGGTCCGGGTTCCCCGCCGAGGTGGATCGGGTCAGCCGCAGCAGCCGGCGGTGAACGCCGCGCAGGTGCCGTTGCAGAAGGTGCCGTTGAAGGAGAAGCAGCCGGCGGCCCCGGTGACCACGGTGATCGTGGGGGTCGGGGTCCAGGTGCCGCCGTCGGCGCCGTCGAGCTCCTGGTCGTTCAGCTCGACGAAGCCGGCCGGGTTCGCCGGCAGGCTGGCCCGGTCCTCGGCGCTGAGGGACGCCCGGTAGACCGGGTCCTTCCACGCCCTGATGTAGTCCATGTGAAACTCCGATCTTTAGGTGGTGAAGCGCGATACGTGGATGGACCTCCACGGCGGAACCGTAGGACCGCGTTATGGCAGATCGATGGCACCGCGATGGTCGGTCGGCGGCTCCAGCAGCAGCACAGACGGCACACCCGCCGGGTCGGCCCACCGCAGGAGCGCGTAGCCGATGCCGGCCAGGCCGCTCATCAGCCCCGGTGTCTCCACGCCCCGTGGCACGCCGCACCGCCAGTTGCGGTTCTCGATGTCCACGACGGCGGTCGCCGCGATCGCGGCGACGCGCTGGACCGCCTCGTCGTCCCCGAGGGCCCGGGCGGCGGCCAATGCGGCCTCGGCGTTGCCGAGGTCCCCGTGGCAGATCGAGTGGTTGTGCAGCAGGTTGCTCGGCTTGAGGGTCGCCGTCAGCGCACGCCGCAGGTCGTCGCGCAGCAGCGCGTCGTCGGTGGCGTAGCCCAGGAGTTCGACGCGTGCCATCGCGACCCCGGCCGCACCGTGGCACCAGGCGACCATGGAGTCGCCCTCCGGCGTGTCCGGGCGTAGGTCGCGCCAGTTACCGGTCGCCTCGTCGTACACCGTGCGTTCGTAGCGCAGCGCCGCGTCCACCGCGTCGCGATGCTCGTGCGTCCCGGTGTACCGGTCCCATCGGGCCAGGGCGGTCGCGATACCGGACGCGCCGTGGGAGAAGCCGGCCAGCGGCGTGTCCGCGTAGAGGGTGCCGGACCAGCCGACCCCGTCGCCGACCGGCCGTGCGCCGCTGAGCGTGTGCCGGGCCAGCGTCCGGGCGCCGTCGAGCAGGCTGGGGTCGGCGGTGACCCGGTGCAGCGACAGCAGGGCCAGTAGCCCGCCGGCGCTGCCGTTGATGATGTCGTACTCGCGGCTTTCGGTGGCGTGCGTGACCATCGACGCGGCCAGGCCCACGGCGGTGTCGACCAGGTCGGCGCGGTCCAGGACAGCGGTGAGGTGGCTCAGGGCGTACACCGAACCGCCCAGGTGGTCGAAGCCGCCGACGCCCGCGGTCGCGGTCGGGCCGGCGAGCCAGCTCCGCGCCTCGCGGAGCATCATTGTGGCGGCCCGGTCGGCGGCCTGCCGGTAGACCGTGTCGCCAGTGACGTCCGCCAGCCGGGCGAGGAACAGGGCGATGCCACTGATGCCGTTGTAGAGGTCCATGGCGCTCGGGCCGAGCATCCACACCTTGTCGGCGATCAGGCTCAGGCCCAGCCAGCAGATCCGGTCGTCCTCGGTGAGCGCGGTCGCCAACAACCGATCCCCGATGATGCGCGCCGCGTCGACGAGGCGCTCAGGTGCGACCGTCGCGGGGGCGACAGGCGAGTGCACGACCTTCTCGGGGACGACCGGCGGCGGCAGGACCACCGCGCCCGGACGGCTCGGTGGACGCCACCGCGACGGGTCTCCCATGATCAGCGCGGTCAGCGAGGCTTCGATGATCCAGCTCTGTTGGGCCAGGTGGTCTTCGGACATGCCCACCAGTCGGTCGCGGACCGCGTCCAGACCGGTCTGGCGCAGTGCGCCCGGCACCACGGTGCCGTCGCCACCGGTGAGGTCCGTCGACGACGGTGTAGTCACGAAGATCGGCACGTCGCCGGCGTACATCTGGGCCAGTTCCGCGGCGATGAGGAGGTCGCGGTCCTCGCGGTGCTCGTGCCCGGCCCACAGGTTCTCGAAGTACCGGTCCCGGTCCAACGCGTCACGCAGCAGGTCCGGGTGCTGCGCCTCGGCGAGCAGCCGGACGTACGACTCGGTGGCGCGCAGGACCACCCGCACCTCGTCGTGCGCGAACGCGGCCAACAGGCCGGACGGCCCCAGCAACTCGTCCCGGTGTCGCAGCAGGATCCGGTAGAGCGTGCGGTATCCGTCGCCGATCTCGGGCGCGAACTCCGTCACGTCCAGACGCTGCTCGCCCAGAGTGGGCAGGTTCCCCGAACCGGGCAGCGGGACCCGCCGCCGATCCAGGCGCATCTCGTCGGTGCCGAACCCGTCCCAGACCGTGACCGGCCTGGCGGTCAACTGCCCACCAGCCCCGGACATCCCGCTCATGTCGAACTGGTTGACCTGGTTGCCCTCGGTCCAGACCACGGGTGCCGGCAGCAGCCCCACCGTGACGACGGACCTACTCATCAACCCGACGCCGGCGCTCTGCAGGTAGCCCGCCTGGTCGCCGATCGGCCGCTCCCACTGCCAGTTGTGCAGCATCGCCTCCAGATCGATGAGCATCGGGTGCTCACCGGAGGCGATCACATTCTCCTGATGGAAATCCGTCGCGCCGAGGGCCTGCAACAGGGCCAGGAGCGCGCCCTGCCGTCGATGGAACCGGCCGAGGGCGTCGCGGTCGACGCAGGGTCCACTCTCGACGAACTCGGTCCACCCGTACACCTCGCGGTCGACGACCCAGAACGTCCGCAGCGCGGGGTGCGCGCCGCGCTCGTTGAGCCAGGCCAGCAGGTGTTGGAAGTGGCCGTCGACCTGTAGGCGCCGGGGCTTGTACATCACCCGCGCGCCGGTCGCGAAGCGGACGACCGCCACCGAGCGACCGCCCCGATGGTTGTCTCCCGCCCCGAAGCTCACCTCGGCGAGGTCGCCGAGCGAGTCCGGCCCGCCGCACCGGTCGGACAGCTCCGCGTGGTCGGCGACGACGCGCTCGGCGAACTCCAGCCGGCTGGCCTCCCAGTTGTCGACGACGCGCACCAGATCCCGGGCCAGCACCGGATATTCGCGCAGCAGGCGCAACGCGTGCTGCGGCTGCTCCAACCGGTGGAGGAAGTCGTGGAAGCGCTCGTGCGGGCTGCTCCCGGACAGCTCGCCCCGGATCCGCAGCACGTTGAGTTCCAGCGCCATCGTCCGGGCCACCAGCATGTTGACGGTGTCGACCGGCCCCGGGCCCAACCGCGTGGCCAGCGCCTCGGCGGAGAGGTGCGGGTGGCCGTCGACCAACGCCGCCACCCGCGCGCCCAACCGTTCGAGTGCGGCGGCGATTAGTGGCGCGACGAGCACCGCGAATCCAATGCTGTCATCGTGTCCAGCCGCGCCGTGGGCGGGCGCCACAGTGGCGGCCGCACGTCGCCGCGCGGCCTCGACCAGCCGACGGGCGTAGTCCGGTGCCGTGTCGAACCGAGCCCGAACGGTCTCGGGCTGCTCGCCGAGGACCCGGATCAGACCGGCCTCGTCGAGCCCGTGCTGGGCCAGCCTCTGCGGGATCAGGTCGGGCCGCCTCGCGTGGACCGGCTCGTCCAGCCACATCTTCAGCCGGATCCGGCCGAGATCTTCGTCCACGGGGCCTGTCGGCACCGCGTCGGTCAGCCGCTCCCGCAGGGAGTGACTCAGAAACCATCCGGCGTCCCCCGGCTGCACCGGGGCAAGGCCGTCGTCCATCTGCTCCGCCTCACCGCGCGGCATCGCCGCGCATCACGTGGTGGTGGCCGCCCGTGCCCGGGCGGGTCCTTCGGGGAACGGGCCCGACACCCATGGCGGGCCCAGGTCGCCGCGCAACATCGAGGTGTACGCCGCGAGCAGCGCCGGGGTCGGCTCGACGCCCAACTCGGTCGCCAAACGGGTACGGAAGGCGCCGAACACGTCCATCGCCTCGCTCTGCCTGCCGGTCTGGTACAGGGCGGTCATCAGCATGATCGCCAGCCGTTCCCGCAGGGGATACTCCGCCTGCAGGGCGATGAGCGCGGGGATCGCCCGGTGGCAGTCGCCCAGCCGCAGGTGCAGTTCCAGCCGGTGTTCCAGGCAGACGATGCGGCGTTCGAGCAGGTGTTGCCGACGGCTCTCCGCGTACGGACCGGTCAGGCCCGCCAACGGCTCGCCCGCCCAGCTCTGCTCGGCCTCGGCCAGTAGCGCCGCGGCCCCGGCGAGGTCACCCGCCGTCTCGGCGGCAGCCGCCCTCTCAACCGCCTCGTCGAAGTCCGCGACGTCGGTGCGGGCCGAACCGAGACGCAGCCGGTAGCCGATCCGGGAGCTGTCGATCGCAGGGCTGTCGTGGCCGACGCACGCCGCTTGGAGCGTACGTCGCAGCCGATAGATGTACGGCGGGATCAGCTTCGTGCCGGTCGCCGGGGCCTGGCCGCCCCAGACTCCCTGCAGGATCGACGCCGGTGTGACCACGCGGTTCGCGTTGAACAGCAGGATCGCGAAGACCGCCTGTTGCCGGACGGGCCCGAGGTCGAGCCACTCTCTGCCGACCTCGGCGTGCAGCGGGCCGAGGGCGAGAAACCGTACCCGCGTCACGGCATCGCACCGCCCGCACCAGGACTCGTCATCGAGGTCTCCTCCCTACCGGCGGCCGGGGACCGCACACAGGCGACGAGGCACGGCACGCACCCGGGTCAGCTTTGAATCCGGCGGTGCCGATTGGATCGAAGATCATCGTGTCCAGGGGATGGTAGGACGGTCGGCGTACAACTCGCGTACATCGCCCGTACGAACAGCGCGCAGCCAGTAGCGGCGCGCACTTCGAAACGAAAATGCTGCCGGTGAGTCATCAGGTGACTCACCGGCAGCACGTCGATCAGCAGGTCTTACGCGTGGGCGTGGCTCACTCGGGCGGCTTGGCCCCCGACTGCTCGCTGACCATGTACGCCGCGTACCAGTCGGGCCAGTTGTCGTCATGCTCGCCCGTACGCTTCTCGTGCTCGCCGTGTGCGGCGGCGGCGCGTCGAAGCGCGCTCGCCAGGTCGCTCGTGGAGCCGAACGACGTGAGGCCACCCTCGATGCGTCCGGGAAGCCTGGTTGTGATCTCCTGCATCAGCCAGGTGTTGCCGTCCGGGTCGCGCAGCGTGGCGCGCGAGAAGTAGCTGCGCCGCTGCGGGTCCGGCCCGTCGACCGGGCCGTCCGGGCTGACGTGGAAGACGTCGCCGACCTCGACACCGGCGGCGACGAGCGCGTCGTGGGCCGCCTCGATGTCGGACACGACCAGGTACGCCATGGCCGAGCCGGGGGCCGCCGGCGTCAGCCCGGGGCCGAACTGTACGGAACACGCGGAGCCGTGGGGCGTCAACTGGACGATGCCGGGCGGGGTCTGGTCGAGCCGCCACCCGAGCCGTTCGTAGAACGCCTTCGCCCGGTCGACATCCGACACCGGGATGACGATCACCTCGAGTTTGGCGTCGAGGTTCTCTATCCGCGACGTCGCGCTCACCTCGCCCTGGGCCACCTTCGGGCTCATCGCCCCTCCCTTCCTGATCATCACGCTGCTGCTTGCGTCAGTGCTCGGGCCGGCTTTCCGGCATCAACCCGGCGCCATCCTGGTGGCCCTGCGTACCCCCAACAGGGCGACCAAAGCGAGGAGGATGACCGCGACGGAGTACTCGTCGGCGGTCCGCGGCAGACCGCCGGCGTAGACCACGAGGAAGCCGGCGATCACGGTGGGCAGACCGAAGCCGACGTAGCAGACGACGTAGAGCACGGACAGCACGCTGGCGCGTTGGTGCGCCTCGACCAGCGGCATGACCGTCTTGAGGCTGCCCTGGAAGCCACTGCCGAAGCCGACGCCCCCGAGCGCGAGGCCGACGAAGAAGACCGGGATGGACTCCGCCATGACCGCCACCAACGTGACGATCATGCCCAGGATGAGCGCGATGATCCCGGTCAGGATCACGGTCCGCGCCGCGGTGTTGCGCTGTACCAGCACGGCGATCGACCCGAAGACGGCGAAGACGAAGAGGACCAGACCGCCGACCACGATCGACGTGTTCATGAGGCTGCGGATCAGCGCCGGGCCGAGCGCGCCGAAGAACCCGGCCAGCGCCCAGACCGCGAAGAGCACCGGGACGACGACCAGGACCGGTTGGCGCACCGAGCGGGGCAGCGTGATGTCCGGCCGCAGGCTGCCTCGGGCCCCGGCCATCGGGGTGACCGTCTCCGGCATCAACGCGACCCCGACGGCCTGGATCAGCAGGATCACGAGCAGGACGACGTACACCAGTCGCGTCGGCGCGGGCAGGAACTGGATGAGCAGCGCCGAGAGCAGGGCGCCGCTTCCGGTTCCGATGCCGGGGGCGATCGAGTTCGCGAGCGTGCCCCGAGCACGGTCGATGTCGAGCATGGCGGCGCCGACGGCGCCGGTGGCGGCGCCGGCTGCCAGCCCCTGCACGAGGCGGGCGACCAGCAGGGCCGCGACGCCGTTGGCGAAGATGAAGACGATCAGCGCGAGCATCTGCACCGCGATCGCGACGGCCAGCACCGGCCGCCGACCGACGTGGTCGGACAACCTGCCGAACGTGAGCAGCGACGCCAGCACCGCGAGCGCGTAGACGGCGAACACCACCGTCGTGGTGACCGGCGAGAAGTGCCAGCGTTCCTGGTACAGACCGTAGAGCGGGGTCGGGGCCGCCGACGCGGCCAGGAACGACACCAGGATCGACGCCAGCAGCACCAGGGAGACCGTCGGTGTGAGTCGGGCCCGCCCGGCGATAGGCATGTCGGTGCTCCTCGGCTGCGTGAAAAGCGGTCAGCCTGGGCGTTCCGCCGGCCCCCGGGGCCACGGCGGCGTACCCGGTTGGCGCCGGCACATGCCCGCTCAGCCCTCGGTGTCCTGGCCGGTCGCCGGGAGGCTCGCCACGCCACGGGCCAGCGCGTCCCTGAAGTCGCGGTACCGGTCGGGGCCGAGTGTGTCGGCGAGCTTCTGCTCGATCAGGTGCACGAAGCCGTCGGAGGCCGCCATGAGGCTGAGGCCCCGATCCGTCGGCACGATCAGCTTCGCCCGGCGGTCGGCCGGGTCGGGCGTACGCCGGACGTAGCCCAGCCGTTCCAACTCGTCGAGGATCGCGCCCAGCGTCTGCTTGTTGCGGCCGGCCAGCCGGGCCAGCTCGCCGGGGCGGGTGCCCTCGGCGTCCAGGTAGGCGAGGACCGCGCCGTGGCGCGGCCGGACGTCGTCGAACCCCTGTTCGGCCGAGCGTCGGAAGATCTCCCGCTGGATTCGCGCGGAGAGCTGCACGGCCAGGATCCCGAGGTCGGGGTCCTGTTCCTTCAGTGTGCTGCGCTTCATAATTTGGTCCAATCATTGGACGGTACAACTTATGGACTATATCGTCGCTGGCGGCGACCGTGGTCCGACCTCGGTCCGCCCGACCGAGAGGATGACCATGACCATTCTGATAACCGGGGCAAACGGCACCGTGTCGCGGGAGGTGCTGCGGGAGCTGGCCGGCAAGCAGCCGCTGCGCGCCCTCGTCCGGGACGCGTCGCGCACGCCAGGGCTCGACGGGGTCGAGTACGTCGTCGGCGACCTGGACCGCCCCACCACACTGACCCCGGCGTTCGAGGGCGTGACGACGCTCTGGCTGCTGATGCCGATGGGTCCACTGGCCCCGAGCCAGAGCATGAACGCGGTGTGGGCGGCCCGGCAGGCCGGCGTACGGCACATCGTCCGGCTCTCCGCGATCGGCGCCGCGCACGACGCGCCCACCCGCAACGGCCGCCTGCACGCGCTCTCCGACGCGGAGCTACAGGAGTCCGGTGTCCCCTGGACCATCCTGCGACCGAGTCACTTCATGCAGAACCTGCTCGGCGCCAAGGCCGGCGAGCATCTCTACGGTCTCTTCGGTGACGCGCGGGTCGGCCTGATCGACGCCCGGGACATCGCCGCCGCAGGGGCAGCGATCCTCGCCGCGCCACAGCAGCACCAGGGCAAGATCTACACCCCTACCGGCCCCGAGAGCATCACGCTGGACCAGGCTGCCGACGAGATCGCCCGCACCCTCGGCGAGCCGGTGCGCTACGTGCCGCAGAGCCCGGAGCAGGCACGCGACGGCCTGCTCCAGGCCGGCCTCGACCAGTGGTCGGCCGAGGTCCTCGCCGAGTACCGGGTCGCCTACGGCTCCGGGTGGGGTGACTTCACCAACGACCATGTCGAGCGGATCGTCGGCCGGCAGCCGCGGACCTTCGCCGAGTTCGTTCGCGATCACCGCGAGCACTTCGCCAGCGTCTGAACCGTCGACAGCTCGGCGGTGCCCTCCGGCGCGATCCCACCGGAGGGCACCGCCGTGCGCTTCACCGGTCGGGCGTGCCCTCGTCGTCCGGCATCACCGTCGCGTCACGTTCCGTCGTCCGAAATCGCTGCTGGTAGGCGCGCGGCGACACCCCGACCCGGGCGAGAAACACCCGGCGCAACGTCTCCGGGCTGCCAATGCCGACCTGTTGAGCGCAGGCCGTGACCGACTTCCCCGTGTGCAACAACCGGATGGCCGCGTCGACCCGCACGCCCTCCACGTACTTGCTGGGGCTGCTGCCGAGCTCCTGCCGGAACATCCGGGAGAGGTGACGAGGGCTGACATGCGCCCGGGCGGCGAGGGCGGTCACCGAGTGGTCGTCGGCCGGGTCGGCAGCCACCGCGTCGGTCACCTGCCGCAGCACGGGAGTGCGGGGCCGGGGCAGGGCAAGCGACGGCGAGAACTGCGACTGGCCGCCGGGCCTTTGCAGGAAGACGACGAGCGACTGGGCCACCGACCGGGCGATCTCCGGCCCGTGGTCGCGCTCCACGAGGGCCAGCGCGAGATCGATGCCCGCGGACACGCCGGCGGAGGTGAAGATCGTTCCGTCCCGCACGAAGATCGCGTCGGTCTCGACGCTTACCTGCGGAAAGGCGGCGGACAGTAACCGCGCGTGCTGCCAGTGCGTCGTTGCGCGCCGACCCTCCAGCAGGCCGGCGGCGGCCAGGACGAACGCGCCGGTACAGACCGCGGCGGTACGATCGGCCCGGCGCGACAATGATGCCGCAGCGGCGGTGAGCTCGGCACTGATCGGGCGCCCTGCCAGCACGTCGCCGCCGACCACGAGGGCCGTCCCGACGTTGGTCGCCTCCCCGACCGGGCCGTCCACCTGGACGCGCAGACCCGTCGAGGCACGGACGGCGGCACCATCGCTGGAGCGCACCTCCAGCTCGTACCGTGCGCCGAACTTGGCGGCCTCGGCGAACACCTCGAACGGTCCGGCGAGGTCCAGCAACGTCATCCCGTCGAAGACGAGGGCCGTGACTCGGTGCACCCCTGCCGCCCGGCTACCCACCGCGTCGCCCCCTCCGATGATGTCCTGATCTGAGGGAAGCATGGCAGACAGGACGGGGCGGTCGGCGGTTCGGACGGGTGACGCTGGACGCATCGGAGCCCGGCCGGGCTCCCGGACCGACAGGACCGTGATGAGCAGGACAACGATCGCCGGCATCGAGATCCCCGACTCGCAGCTCGCCACCGACGCCACCGAACTGGTCCGCCAGGCCACCGACGACCTGCTGTTCCATCACTCGCGGCGGGTCTTCCTCTTCGGCGCGCTACAGGGCCGCCGGCTCGGCCTGAAGGCCGATCCCGAGCTGCTCTACGTGGGAGCCATGTTCCACGACCTGGGACTGACCGAACGCTACCGCCGCGACGATCAGCGCTTCGAACTCGACGGTGCCGACGAGGCCCGCCGCTTCCTTCGATCGAACGGCATCGGCGAACACGAGGCCCGAATCGTGTGGGAAGGGATCGCGCTGCACACCACGCCCGAGGTTCCGTACCGCCTGGAGCCCGAGGTCGCCCTCGTCACCGCGGGTGTCGAGACGGACGTCCTCGGTATCGGCTACCACGAGTTGTCGCCGGCCGACATCGCGGCGGTCACCGCGGCACACCCACGGCCGAACTTCAAGCGGGCCATCGTCGACGCCTTCGCAGCTGGTTTCCGGCACCGGCCGGACACCACCTTCGGGACCGTCAACGGCGACGTGCTGGAGCACCGGGTGCCCGGCTATCGCCACATCGACTTCGTCCGGGTCATCGAGGACTCCGCCTGGCCCGAGTGATTTGCTAGAACTCGGGGTGGCCGAAGAGTCCCGGCAGCCCGCCGCTGTGCAGGAAGACGACCCGGTCGCCGCGCGGGAAGCTGCCGGCCAGCAGCGCCGCCATCGCCCGAGCCGTGTACGTCGGGTCCAGGAAGACCCCCTCCGTGCGCGCGGTCACCTCCAGCGCCGCCCGGGCGGCGTCGGTCAGCGTGCGGTACCCCGCACCCACCTGGGTGCCGTCGATCCGCAGCGCGTCCGGCTCGACCTCGCCGACGAGCAACCCGGCGACGGTCGCCCGCGGGTCCGGCACGGCGCCGACATCCACGCCGATCACCCGCTGCGGGCCCAACTCCCGCACCAGACCGGCCATCGTCCCGCCCGAGCCGAGCGCCGTCACGACCTCGACCCCGTCGACGGTCGGCAACTGGGCTCGCAGCTCCCGAGCACAGTCCACATAACCCTGGACCGACGCTGGTGAGGTGCCGCCGAACGGGATGACGTACGCCGACCGTTGCTCCGCCTCGATCGCCACCACCTCGGTGAGCGGACGGTCTCCGGCCCAGACGATCTCCGCGCCGGCGAGCTCGTCGAGCAGCAGGTTGCCTCGCCGTCGCTCCGGGGGCGGGCCGGCGAGCACCAGCACGCAGGAGAGACCGAGTCGCGCGGTCGCGGTCGCGGTGAGCCGGGCGTGGTTGCTCTGCGGCGCCCCCGAGGTGATGACCGTGGTGGCACCGGCGGCGATCGCCTGGGCGCAGGCGTACCGCAGCTTGCGGATCTTGTTGCCACCCCCGCCGAGGCCGGTGAGATCGTCACGCTTGAACCAGAACTCGGCCAGCCCCAGCCGGGCGGCGAGCCGGGGCGCGGCCTCCAACGGCGTCGGCCACGTGCCGAGGGCAACGGGTGTGATCATTCGTGCAGCTAAACACTTCGCGGCCCCGTACGCAGCTTTCCGGGCCGTCGGCGGCTCCGCGGCGGCTATGCCCGACGGACCGCTGCCCGGGGCAGCGGACCGACGTCCGAGTGGCGACCGGGACGGAGCGCCGCGTGCCGCTGCCCGGGACCCGCCCCGTCGCGGGCGGCGAGCGCGTCGGCCACCGCTCCGGTGGCGAACGCGTAGATGGACTTGTGCAACACGTCGATGGCGAGTTCGGGGCGGGGCCAGGTCGGCGGAGGCGCCCCCACGCCGGTGGCGTTCTCCAGGATCTGGTCGTTGGTCAGGCGCACCGCCGTGAACATCGTTGAAGCCCAGGCACCGCGCAGCCCGGTCTGCGCCATGACGCTGCGCAGCACGCCGACCAGCGCGCCCTGGCCGTAGTGCATCGCCAGGTTCTGCCACCGGGGCTGCTGCCCGGAGGACTCCGGCAGGCCGGTCAGCCGGGCCAGAACCCGGGCTGGCACATAGGAGTCGGGCCGACCGGTCACCCGCTGTTCGATCTTCTCGGCGGCCGTCATCACCGCCGCCCCGGCCAGGCCCGCCACCAGTCCCTGCCACACCGCTCGCTTCAGCATGATTCAGCCCTACCCAGCGATCAGGCACCCACACCCGTGAACTGTCACCGGACCTCCTTCCGGACGACTGCCGGGTTTGCCACCGTTCGGGGTGGGTAGGGTGGCCATCGGGTCAAGACATGCGCCCTCCAGTGGTCAGTCCCGCCGTGCACACACGGCGGATCGGCCACCCTCGTCGAGGACGGAGGCAGCATGTGACCGACCAGATCCCGCCACTCCGGCAGCCGTCGCACGGCGCCCCGGCGGATCAACACGGCGACCTCGGCGCGCACGGCATCAGCGCTCTGCTCACCTCCAGCGACGTGGCTCCGCGACGCCCCCGCCGCGTGGCGCAGACACGTCAACCCTTCGGCTCCTCCGTCGCCGCCTTACCCCAGGCGGCACGGCCGCCATTCCCCCGTGAAGGAGAGGCATGTTCAACCCACTCGACCACAAGGGAATCCCACTCGAGAACCAGATCCGCAACTGGCGTGAACTGAACGTCGATCCGATCGACCCGGAGGCGGTGGACCCGTACACCCGGTGTCGGATCATCACGATGAACGGCATCGAGGTCGAGGCGATCAACTTCTCGCACCAGTTCGCCCGGAACTGCCCTGACCAGGAGGTCCGCCGGCAGCTCGCCTACGTCCGGTACCTGGAGAACCAGCAACAGCGCGCGGTGAACTGGCTGCTCCCCGGCGTCGCCAGCGTGCTGGAGACGACGCTCGGTTACGAGCAGGTGGCCGTCGACCTCACCGCCTGGGTCGCCCGGCACGAACCCGACCCCTACCTCAAGCAGGCGTACGAGTTCGGTGTGCTGGAGGACTTCGACCACCTGTACCGCTACGCCAACCTCTACGAAATGGTCGAGCGACGCAAGGCGGAGAAGATCGTCGACGGGCTCACCGAGGTCATGCCCGGCCGGCCGACGGTCCAGGAGCACCGGCACCCCTTCGACGAGGTCCGCACCTCGTACGACCGCAACTCGGTGGACCCGCGCTCGAAGCTGCACGCGTTGACGATCCTGTCAGCCGAGCAGCAGGTGATGTTCTACTACATGAACGTCGGCCCGCAGTACATGGAACCGATCGCGCGCCAGCTCTACCAGGAAATCAGCATGATCGAGCAGGAGCACGTCACCCACTACGAGTCGCTGCTGGACCCGGGTGAGAACTGGTGGGAGCGGCTGCTCACCCACGAGTACAACGAGTGCTGGCTCTACTACTCCTTCCTCCAGCAGGAGAGCGACCCCCGGATCAAGGCGATCTGGGAGCTGCACCTGCAGATGGAACTGGCCCACCTCCAGCAGGCCGCCGACCTGCTGCGTCGGCACGACGGCCGGGAGCCGGAGGAGGTCGTCGGCAGTGTCGGCCTTCCCGAGCCGCTGACCTTCGAGCCCAACAAGGACTACCTGCGCCACCTGCTGGCCACCCAGATCGACGTGACGAAGCTCGGCGAAGGCTACGTCCGCGAGGCCCACGAGCGCTTCGAGTGGATGCAGCAGCAACTGCACGACGGCCAGCAGCCGCCGAGCGAACAGGTCATCGACATGCACCGGGACCGCTTCGGCGACGAGTACCGCATCGAGACCGAGGGCCCGCACCCGATCGAGACGCTACGCGCCGAAGGAGGCAGCCATGCCTGACGCCGACACCCCGGCCACCCCAGGTCCCGAGGAGGATGTGGTCGACCTCCTGCTCGCCCAGCACGCCCAGATCGAGCAGCTCTTCCTGCTGGTCATCGGCGGCACCGGCGACACCCGGCGCGACGCCTTCGACGATCTCGTCAAGCTCCTCGCCGCGCACGAGACCGCCGAGGAGGAGGTCGTCCACCCGCTCGCCCGGACGCTGCCCGGTGGGGGTGGTGACGCGATGGTCGACGACCGGCTCGACGAGGAGCGTCAGGCGAAGGAGACCCTGCAAACCTTGATCAAGGGTGGCGTGGACGCCGACGGTTTCGACACCGGCATCGTCCTGTTACGCGGCGCCGTACTCCTGCATGCCCGGCACGAGGAGCGCTACGAGTTCCCCCAGCTCCGCCAGCACGTTCCGGTCGACCGGCTTCGCAGCCTCGCCACGGCCGTCCGGGCGGCGGAGGCGTCCGCGCCGACGCGGCCACATCCCAGTGCCCAGTCCGCGAAGGGCAACCTGGCCGCCGGGCCGGTGCTGGCGGTCATCGACCGGGTACGCGACGCGGTGCGCAAGCCTTCGGAGAGCGGACCGGAATCAGCCGGGCGGTGACGCGTTCCGCGCGATCTGTCGACAGGGTCGCCCGCCTCGTGCGGGCGGCCCTTGTCGGGTGCGGCAGCGCAGTCAGGGCGCACTCACCCTTGAGATCTTCCGACTGCCTGGGAGACCAGGGCCTCCGCGACCTCGCGCACCTTCCGGTTGGTGTCCTGGGAGATCTTCGACAGCAGCGCGAACGCCTCCTCCGACGAGCACCGTCGGCTCCCCATGATGATCCCTTTGGCCTGCTCGATCACCGCCCGATTCCGCATCGCCTCCTGCATCTGCGCGGCCAGCGTGGCGGCGTTCTCGTACAGGTGCGCGTTGGCCAGTGCCACCGCCGCGTAGGCGGCGAAGCCCTCCGCGCTGGCGATCGAGGAGGGATCGAACGCGTTCGGCGAATCGCTGTAGACGTTGAGCGCACCGACCACCGACCCCTGGATGGGAAGCCCGATGGAGAGGGAACTCTTCACCCCGGCGTCGCGAGCCCTCTCCGCCCATGCCGGCCAGCGTTCTTCGCTGGCCATGTCCGGCACGGAGATGGTGTCACCGCTGGCGGAGGCGTCCAGGCAGGGACCCCGGTGCTGCTCGTACTGCCACTCGTCCAGCTCACGGGCCAGCTCGCCGGTGAATGCCCCGGTCCAGCCGACCCGACCCCGCACCAGAGTGACCGTCACCTCTCTCGTCCCGGGAATGCTCCCCTTGGCGAGTTCGGCGATCCGGCGCAGCATGTCGTCGAGGCTGACCTCGTCGAGCCTGACCCGGCCCAGCTCGGCCAACGCGTCGGTGGGATCCATCGTCGGCTGCGTCATCGCAGTACGCCCTCCTCGATCGGCGTCCGCCGGAAGGAAGATTCCGGCACGGCCGGCACCTCTCCAGATGTCCGGCAGCTCCGCCCCGGGGCGGTCGTCGGCAATCTTGGTCGTACCCACTGAATCATCCGCTCACACCCTGCTCAGGGTTTGGCGGCCCGCGTCCCCGCAGAACAGCTCCAGCGGGTCGTGGGTGCGAGTGTCGGGCCACGACGACCGTCGGTCAGCGGCCCGGTCACCTGAACTGAGGTAGGACATCACCGAGGTGCCATCGACGCACCGACGGTTCGCCGACGCGGCCGGTGAGGATGGTCGTGCAGGGTCGCACGGCTGGAGCCGTCGCCGTTGTCGGACCCCGGTAACGTGGACGGTCATGGCCACCAGCGTCGACGTGCGTCGGGAACTCGCCAGCCTCGCCGATCCACGTCGAGCCGAGGCGTCAATCCGGTTCCTCCAGATGGTCCCCGGTGGGTACGGCGAGGGCGACCGCGCCCTCGGTGTCTCCGTGCCCGACCAGCGCACGGTGGCCGCCCGGTTCTGGCGCGACCTCTCGCTGGCCGAGACGACGAAGCTGCTCGTCGAAGGCGCGCACGAGGAGCGGTTGACCGCGCTGTTCATCCTGGTGCGGCAGTTCGCCAAGGGCGACGAGCAGGAGCGGGGTCCGATCTTCGACACCATCCTGGCCAACACCGACCGCATCAACAACTGGGATCTGGTGGACTCGTCCGCTCCGTACATCGTCGGCCCCTGGCTGCTCGACAGGGACCGGAGCGTCCTGGACCGGTTGGCCGAGTCGAGCCTCGTGTGGGAGCGGCGCATCGCCGTCATGGCGACCTTCGCCTTCATCAGGGCCGGTGACTTCGAGTGGACCTTCCGACTCGGGGACCGGCTCCTGCACGACCCGCACGACCTCGTCCGGAAGGCGGTGGGCTGGATGCTGCGCGAGGTGGGCAACCGGGACAGAGCGGCGGAGGAGGAGTTCCTCGCCCGCCGCTACCGGGTCATGCCACGGGTCATGCTGCGGTACGCGATCGAGAAGTTCGAACCGCAGCGTCGCCGCGACTACCTGTCCGGTGCTCTCTAGTCGACCTGGTCGGCCGGTGGGATGGGGAAGTTCCGGTTGAAGACGTTGTCCGGGTCGTAGCTGGCCTTGATGGCGCGCAGCCGACCGAGGGTGGGCTCGGGCCAGGCGTCCAGCAGTCGAGCCGGATCGGTGTCGCTCTCGAAGCTGAGATACAGGCCGTCGAGGTGCGGGTACAGCTCGGCCCACAGCTTGTCGAGCTGGGGCCGGCGGTCCGGGACCGTGGCGGCGAGCACCGAGAAGTTCTGCTCCCGGTGCGGGTAGGCGGTGGAGTCGCGGGCGACGTCGTTGACCGCCCCGCCGACGGATCGCAACTGCATGATCATCACGTCGCCGGAATGGATCATGTTGTCCATCAGGTCGGCCGCCTGCGGCGTGACGTGGTGCAACAGACCGCTGCGGGTGTCCCTCAGCCCCTGCCCCCGATGCTGGTTGCCCGGCGGCACGACGATCGCCGGGTACGGCACGAGCTGCGCCTGCTGGTCGAGGATCGGCCCGATCTCCAGGAACGGGTTCAGGGCGGACTGCGCCGCCTCGACGTCGTCACCGGCGTAGACGAGGGTGACCTGGGCGGCCGGGGGGTTGCCACGGCGGCCGGGAAAGAGGGAGAGGAAGCTCGTCAACTCCCGTGGCGCGTCCTCGACCAGGTGGCCCCACCGGCGCAGCAGTCCGGCGGTGTCGGTCGCGTCCGCGACGAGCTGGGCGTAGACGACCTTGTCGACCTCGTACGCTTCCAGCTCCAACGCGGTGACCACACCGAAGTTTCCACCGGCGCCGCGGACGGCCCAGAACAGGTCGGGGTGATGGGTGTCGTCGACGCGGAGCAGACGGCCGTCCGCGGTGACGATCTCGGCGGCGACGACGTGGTCGATGGTCAGGCCGTGCCTGCGGGCCAGGTATCCGACACCGGCGGTGGTGGCGAGACCACCGACGCCCACGTCGCCGTAGTCGCCCGAGCTCATCGCCAGGCCGTACGGGGCCAGCGTCTGGGCCACGTCGCCCCACCGGGCACCCGGCTCCAGCCGCACCCGACGGGTCGACCGGTCGAGCACCTCGACCTTGTTCATCCTCGACAGGTCGATGACGACTCCCCCGTCGTTCGTCGACCGGCCGCTGATGCCGTGCCCGCCGCTGCGCACCGACAGCGGGACATCCTGCGTCCGGGCGTACGACACGGCGTCGACCACCTCGGCGGCGTTCTGCGGACGGATCACCAGGGCCGGGGAGCCGTGCCAGCTGTAGGTGTGGCGTACCCGCTCGTACTCCTGGTCACCGGGCTCGACGGACCTGGCGGCCAGCGACGGCGGCAGCGCGTCGTAGTCGAGGCCGGGGTGCCGCTCGGCCAGCGCGACGGTCGTGCGGACCGGCCCGGTGCCGACCTCACCCCCGGCGCGCTCCTTGGCGACGGCCTCCCGCAGCGCAGGGGCGATCTCCTGCCCGAGGGTCTGAATGAGCCGTGGGTCGTCGCGCCCGATCAGGAAGGTGCTGAACCCCTCCTCGATGACCAACGGAAGGAGTTGGTCGACCCACTGCTCGACAGGCCCCTGGAGGAAGCCGCGGCTGCGCGACGAGACGTCGACAGTGAACAGGTTGAGCAGCCGTCGGATCTCCCGGGGCTCGCGGCCCGCCGCGATGGCCGCCTCGTCGATGAGCCGGTTGGCGGTCACCCGGTCCGGAGATCGCAGGTATTCCAGCGTCGGCAGCCAGCCGTTGGCCTTCTGGCCGGTCAGGGCCAGCATCTTCGGCTGGTACGCACCGAGCCAGATGTCGATGTCGTGTGCCGGCTTCGGGCCGCGCTGCATGCCGGGTACGGGGTAGTACTCCCCGTTCAGCTGCAGCGGTCCGGTGGCGGTGTCGTCCCAGACGCCGCGCAGGACGTCGACAGCCTCCCGCAGCGCCGCGACTCCCTGCCCCGCGGTCAGCCGACGTGCCCCCATGCCCTCGATCCCGTCCCAGAACGCGCCGGCGCCGAGGCCCAGTTCGAAGCGGCCGTGCGACAACCGGTCCAGGCTCGCCGCGGCCCGGGCCAGCACGGCCGGCGGGCGCAGCGGCAGGCTGAGGACGTTTCCGGAGATCCGGAGCCGTTCCGTGCGGGCCGCGACCCAACTCAGCAGGGTCCAGGTGTCGAGGAACTGCGCGTTGTACGGGTGGTCCTGGAAGGTGACCAGGTCCAGCCCCGCCGCCTCGGTCAGCTCGGCCAGCGCCACCACCTGATCCGGGTCGTGCACGCTGGGCGTCAGGAACGACCCAAACCGGAGTTCGTGCCCGTAGTCCGACATTACTTCACCATCCACGCGATCGTTTGATCAACCTATCATGTTCTACGCCTATCGTTTGTCAGACAACCTATCTTCGCCGCCAATCATTCCTGGGCTGCCGCGATGTCCGATCATGATCAACGCACCGGCCACTAGCATCGGGACATGTCCGTGACCGATCCGTGCGAGCTGCCAGCCGACCGCAGGCGCGGCTCGAACTTCGGTTGGTCGCTGGGCATGGTGCTGCGCCGCTGGCACGAGCGCGTCGAGGAGTTGCTGAAGGACCTGCCGCACGGCAGCCGGGGATACCACATCCTGGCCGTCGTCGTGCACGAAGAGGTGCCCACCCAGGGTGCCCTGGCCGCTCGCCTGGCCATCGACCGCAGCGTGCTGACCTACGTCATCGACGACCTGGCGAACGCCGGTCTCATCGAGCGCAGACCTGACCCCCAGGACCGGCGGGCCCGACGGGTCGTGGCCACCGAACGCGGACGCCAGACGCTCGCCGAGGCCGAGCGGCGGGTCGCCCACGCCGAGGACCACGTGCTGGGCGGGTTACCCGAGGAGCAGCGCGAGGTCTTTCGCGACCTCGCCGCCCGAGCCGCCGAAGCGATCCACGCCGCCGCACCCGCCACGGACCCCTGCGTGGCGGTGCAGAGCGTCCTTCCGCCAGCCGATTAATCCGGCTGACCGTCCGTACCGCGCGGCGGCGTAGCCACCAGGGACGACCCGCCCTGGTGCCGACCGCCGCCGCAGGACAGCGTCAGCGCTTACGGCCCACCCCGCCGAAGGCGTCGATGTCGACCGGCGTGTCGACCGCGTCGTCCGGCCGCCACTGCGGGCACGGCACGACGCCGGGCTCGACCAGCTCCAGGCCGTCGAAGAAACCGGCGATCTCGTCGGGTGAGCGCAGGGTGTACGGGGTCGCGCCGCTGTCGTTGTAGTCGTCCTGCGCCTGCTGCATCTCGGCGCTGATCAGGCTCGTGCCGTCGTTCAGCGAGAGGTAACTGCCGCTCGGCAGTGCCGCCACCAGCTGCCGGGTGATCGAACGGGCCACCTCGTAGTCGGGCACGTGACCCATGACGCCGCTGAGGATGAGACCGATCGGCCGCGCGAAGTCCAGCGTCTTGCCGGCCTCGGCGATGACCGCGGCCGGGTCGTGCAGGTCTCCGTCGATGTAGGCGGTCCTCCCCTCGGCCGTGCCCACCAGCAACGCGCGAGCGTGCACCAGCACCAGTGGGTCGCTGTCGACGTAGACGATCCGCGCGTCCGGCGCGATCCGCTGGGCCACCTCGTGCGTGTTGTTGGCGGTCGGCAGCCCGGTGCCGACGTCGAGGAACTGGCGGATGCCCGCGTCGGCGGCGAGGAACATGATCGAGCGGACCAGGAACTGCCGGGATGCCCGGGCCACGTCGACGACGCCGGGGAAGACCTGGCGATACTGGTCCCCGGCCTCGCGGTCGACAGCGAAGTTGTCCTTGCCACCGAGCCAGTAGTTCCAGATCCGCGCCGAATGCGGCACCGACGTGTCGATCTTCTGCTGCACGTCAGCCTCACCAGCCTCGGGCCGGCCGGTCGTCGGCGATTCCATGGTCACGACGAAACCCCCATGTCGAACGCGTAAGCGACGTCGTCGCGGGACGGCCCGGTCGAGGAAGTGGCCACCCGTGACCGTGCCACGGTATAGAAGGCCGAGGATTCCCACCACACCGGTCACTCCATACAAGACCGGGCCTGGTTGACTCGCTCGCCATGCTGGAACGGGAGGCCCGGTTCCCGTACCACCTGAGGAGGAGCCCATGCGCAAGCCGATCAAGACCGCGACAGCCCTCATCGGGCTGGGCGTCGGCGTGGCGCTCGGCCCATCCCTCGGGGCGGACGCGGTCTGGCCCGGAGTCGCGGTCGCCGCGCTCGGAATCGGGCTCTCCCTGATCGGTACGGCAGAGTCCGACCTGGTAGGGGACGGCCTGGCCAACCGCGACAAGCCGACCGGCATGACCGGCGACGGAACGGCGACGGGCCCGGCGGGCGTCGCCGAGCGACAGCGGCGGAAAGCGGACAGACCCACGTTCGCCCACCTGGGACCCCAGGTGGAGAAGATCCTCAAACTCGCCGAGGAGCAGGCCGACGACCACCTCAGCGCCGCGAAGCTCGACGCCGAGAAGACGGTGAGCGCCGCCCGCCGGGAGGCGGAGGCGATTGTGAACCGGGCGCACGAACAGGCAGCCGGCATCACTCACACCGCCCGTGATCCGCGTTCGGCACCGTCCACCTCGGCGCTGTTCGGGTCCGACGACCCGACCCAGTCCGGCTAGCGGGCGCCGCCCACGCTGATCGCCACCCGCACCGTCGGTACGTCCCTCCTGCGAGGGAGCGCCTTCCCCTGTCAGCGGGGCCTGCCCACCGCGGGACGCCGGCAGGATCGGTGCATGACGACATCGACACGGATCGTCGGGCGGAACCTCCACGGTCTGACGTACGCAGTGCTCGGCTGGGCCGTGGCATACGGGGGCGTGCGTCTGGCCTGGACGGTCGGCGAGGCTCCGGAGTTCGGGCGGCTCGGGCTGGACCTGCTCGGCTTCACCGGCTGGTGGTCGGTGGCGTTGTGCGCCTCTGCGGGCGGGCTGGCGGTTGCCCTGGACCGGGTGGCGACGTGGCGGCCGGCGCTCGCGGGGCTCGCCTGGACGGTCGCCGGAGCGCTGGTCGCCGCAGCCGCGATCCTGCTGCCGGAGCTGGTGGGCTTCCTGCTGTTCACCGTCGGCCCGTTCTTCGACCCGCTGGCGTTCGTCAGCCGGCTCGGTTGTGTCACCGGGGCGGTACTGCTCAGCCTGGCCACCGCGCACTACCAGCGGCGTACCCGGGGCGACTGCCCAGCCTGCTGCCGGACGGTTCGGCCGGGGACGCGGCGCTCGGCACCCGCGCGGTGGGCACGCTGGGCCGCGTGGGCCGCTGTGGGCGGTCTCGTGACCCGCTTCGCGGCCCAGTTCGTGGTGGGGTTCGACAGCGTCGACCAGAGCGCCTCCCTGCTCGGGTTGGAGATCGGCCTGGTGCTGGCCGGAGTGCTGTTGCCGCTGGCGCTGGTGTACCACTGGGGTGAGGTGTGGCCGGGGTGGGTTCCGCTGCTCGCCGGGCGCACCATTCCTCGTCCGCTGCTGCTGGTGCCCGGCTTCGGGCTCGGCGCGGGCATCGTGGCCTACTTCGGCATGGGCATGGTGCAGGTGACGTCGGGCTCGCACAGCGAGTTCTCCGACGCGTTCCTGTGGGTGGCGATGTCGGCGTACCTCGCCATCGGGCTGGGTCTGCTCGTCGCGTCCACCGACTACCACCTGCGCACGCGCGCGCGGTGCGGCACCTGCGGCCGGTGACGGCACCATGGGGCCCAGGTCCGCTGGCCGGCGCACCGGCGTTCCCCGGCCCGTCGGCGGGCAGCCGGTCCAGATCGTCGGCTGTTCAGGTAGCGGTCGGCGGCGCCGTGCTCTGCCGCACCACGAGCTTGGGGACGACCAGCGGCAGACGTTGCGGCACGGTGTCGTCGATGGCCTGGGTGACCGCGGTGATGGCCCGCCGGCCGACCGCGTCGAAATCCTGCTGGATCGTCGTCAACGGCGGGATGAGGTAGGGCGCCTCGGGCACGTCGTCGAATCCGACGACGGAGACGTCGTGTGGCACCCGCCGCCCACGCTCGTGCAACGCGCGCAGTACACCGATGGCCATCTGGTCATTGGCGGCGAACACCGCCGTGGTCCCGCGCATCGCACCGATCCGCAGGCCGGCGGCGTAGCCGCTGTGCGCTCGCCAGTCCCCCTCGACCGGCTCCGGCGGGCGTAGGCCGGCGGCACTCATGGCCTGACGCCAACCTTCGAGGCGAGCGCGGGCCTCCGCCCAGTTGAGCGGGCCGCTCACATGCACGATCTCCCGATGCCCGAGGTCGAGGAGGTGCTCGGTGGCCATCCGGGCGCCGAGCACCTGGTCGACGCCGACGGTCACGCTGGCCCTGGACAGATCCCCCTCCACGACGACGAAGGGGACACCCGAGCGGGTCATCCGCACCACCTCGAGCGCCTCGTCGTTGCCGGCGATCATCACGACGCCCTCCACGCCGACGCGCATGAGGTGTTCGGTGGCGTCGCTGAGCGCCCGTACCGTCACCTCGGAGAGGCTCACCGACGTGGCGAAGTAGCCGGCCGCGCGGGCGGCGTCCTCGACGCTGCGATGGATGCTCGTCGGACCGAACAGCGTCCTGGCCGTGCCGATGATGCCGATCATCCCGGACCGTCCGCGCACCAGCGCCCGGGCGGCCGTGTTGGGACGGTAGTCGAGTCGTCGGATGGCCTCGAGGACCCGCTCCCGCGTCTCGCGCCTGATGCTGGGAGCCCCGTTGATGACCCGGGACACCGTCTGGTGTGACACGCCCGCCAGGCGAGCGACGTCGGCCATGACCGGGGGCCGGTCGGCCGCTGTCACAGCGGCCTTTGCGTGAACTCGCACTGGCGGGCCGTCCGTTCTTCCATGAAATCAGTTCCTCGTGGGCCTCGTCCGATCGTGGCCGTCAGTGTGAGTGACGGGGCACCGCGCTGCCGCTGCCACCGACGAGAAAGTCGAGGTCCGCACCGCTGTCCGCCTGTAGGACGTGCTCGCTGTAGAGCCGTACCCATCCCCGGTCGGCCACCGGACCCGGAGGCTGCCAGGCGGCACGGCGCTGGGCGAGTTCCGCGTCGTCGACCAGGAGATCCAGGCGACGCGTCGGAACGTCGACGGAGACCAGATCGCCGGTGCGTACCAGTGCGAGAGGGCCGCCCACGGACGCCTCCGGCGCCACGTGCAGGATGCAGGTGCCGTAGCCGGTGCCGCTCATGCGCGCGTCGGAGATCCGCACCATGTCCGTGATGCCGTCGGCGAGCAACCGTCGTGGCATGGGCACGTTGCCCACCTCCGGGAAGCCGGGGTAGCCCCGTGGTCCGGCGTTGCGGACGACGATCACCGTGTCCGGCGTGACGTCGAGGTCCGGGTCGTCGGCCGCGACCACGTACTCCTCGATCCGGTCGAAGACGAGCGCCGGGCCGGTGTGCGTGAGCAGGTGGGCGGAGGCGGCGGAGACCTTCAACACCGCCCCGGACGGCGCGAGTGACCCGCGCAGCACGACGGTGCCCGAGCCGGCGGGCTGGAACGGCTCCTCCATGGTGCCGATGACGTCCCGGTTCCAGCACTGGGCGCCGTCGACGTTCTCCGCCACGCTCCGGCCGCTGACGGTGATGTGATCCATGTGCAGCAGCGGGGCGAGTTCCTTCATCACCACCGGCAGGCCGCCCGCGTAGGCGAAGTCCTCCATCAGATACTTCCCGGACGGCATGAGGTTGACGAGCATGGGCACGTCGGCGGTGAGGATGTCGAAGTCCTCCAGCGACAGGGGGACGCCGAGGCGTCCGGCGATCGCGAGAAGGTGTACGACGGCGTTGGTGGAGCCACCGATCGCGGCGTTGACCCGAACGGCGTTCTCGAACGCCTGCCTGGTGAGCACCGAGGACAGCCGTTGGTCCTGTTCGACCATGGCGACGATCCGGCGTCCGGCGGCGTGCGCGAGCGCGTACCGCCGAGAGTCGACCGCCGGCACGGCGGCCGCCCCCGGCAGCTGCACGCCCAGCGCCTCGGTCACACAGGCCATCGTGGAGGCGGTACCCATGGTCATGCAGTGGCCTCGGCTGCGGGACATGCCGACCTCAGCCTCGGAGCAGTCGGCCGCGGTCATCCGACCGGCCCGCATCTCCTCGGTGAAGCGCCAGACGACGGTGCCCGAGCCGATGTCCTGGCCGCGGAACTTGCCGTTGAGCATCGGGCCGCCGGTCAGCATCAGGGTCGGCAGGTCGACGCTCGCCGCTCCCATCAGCAGCCCGGGGGTGGTCTTGTCACAGCCGGAGAGCAGGACCACCCCGTCGAGCGGGTTGGCGCGGACCGACTCCTCCAACTCCATCGCCAGCAGGTTGCGGTAGAGCATCGTCGTGGGTCGCATCAGCGGCTCGCCCAGGCTCATCGCCGGGAACTCCAGCGGCAGGCCCCCGCTCTCCCACACGCCCCGTTTCACCGACTCGGCGAGGTCGCGCAGGTGGGCGTTGCAGGGTGTCAGCTCCGACCAGGTGGTGGCGATGCCGATCACCGGGCGGCCGTCGAAGACGTCGTCCGCGAACCCCTGGTTGCGCATCCAGGACCGATGGATGAACCCGTTACGGCCTTCCGCACCGAACCACTCCCCGCTGCGCAACGGTCGATTCGTCGTCGACATCAGCACACCTCTCTGTCATCCGTCCGGCCGCGTCCTGCGCGGCGATCAATGCGCGTGTGGTGAATTGGCTGGTGGCGTCGGCGCGGCCTACCGCAGACCTCCGACGGAGAGTCCGCCGCGCCAGTGTCGTTGCAGGCTGAAGAACGCGATGATCAGTGGGATCACGGATACCAGGGAGCCCAGGATGATGAGGCTCCACAGCGAGGTGGTTCCCGCGTTGTTCGCGGACGCGATTCCCTGCCAGAGGCCGAGGCCGACGGTGACCGGGAAGAGCCGGTTGTCGGAGAGCATGGCCAGCGGCAGGAAGTAGTTGTTCCAGGACGCCACGGCCGACAGGAGCAGCACGGTGACCACCGCGGGACGCATCAGCGGAAGGGCGATCTGAATGAACGTCCGTATCTCCCCCGCGCCGTCGACCCGCGCCGCGTCCAGGAGTTCGTCGGGCACCGCGTCGCGCGCGTACACGTGCATCAGGTAGACGCCGAACGGGTTGAGCAGCGACGGGAGGATCACCGCCCAGACCGTGTTCGTCAGGCCGAGCCGGGAGAACATGATGAAGGTCGGGATGACCAGAGCGGTGGCGGGCACCATCAGCGCGCCGAGGACGACGGCGAAGCTGAACCGCCGGGCGGCGAACCGGTACTTGGCGAACCCGTAGCCGGCCATGACCGCCAGGATCGTGGCGCCGACTCCGCCGGCGATGGCGTACAGCGTGGAGTTGAGGATCCACCGGAGGTAGATGCCGCCGTCGTAGGTGAAGAGCTGCCGGAGGTTCCCGAGGTAGTCGATCTGGTCGGTGAACCAGAGGGTGTTGCCGCCGCCGAACAGGCCGGGTGCGTCCTTGGAGCTGTTGACGATGACCCACCAGAACGGTACGAGGAAGTAGATCACCAGGAAGCCGAGGAGGATCTGAAGGGGGAGAAAGCGCTGCGGTCGGCGGGCGCCGGCGCGGACGCTGGTGTGGTCGGTCATCTACAGGAAGCTCCTCCGCTTGCGGGTGAAGAACAGGAAGGCGTACACGCAGATGAACACGAGCCCGCCGAGGGCGAAGGAGATCGCGGACCCGTAGTTGAAGTTGGCGAGCGAGAACGCCTGTTGGTACGCGTACATGTTCGGGGTGAAGTCCGAGCCGATCGTGCCCGCGGCGAGGTATCGCAGGATCTGCGGTTCGTTGAAGAACTGCAGGGTGCCGATGAGCGAGAAGACCAGGATGAGGATGAGGGCGGGCGCGATCAGCGGGATCTTGATCCGCGTCGCGATCTGCCACCGCCCGGCGCCGTCCATCCGGGCCGCCTCGTAGAGCGTCGGGTCGACTCCCTGCAACGCCGCGTACAGGATGATCATGTAGTAGCCGGCCCACTGCCAGGTCACGACGTTGAGCAGCCCGTAGAAGATCAGGTCGCTGCTCAGGAAGTCGGGTGCGGTGGCGCCGAACAGCCCAAAGATGTCGGTGAGCGGGCCGAAGCCCCTGCTGTAGAGGAACCCCCACATCACGGCCCCGATCACGGTGGGGATCGCGTACGGCAGAAAGATCATGAGGCGGGAGAAGCGAGCGAACAGGGTGGTCACCGAGTCCAGGATGAGGGCCAGCGCGAGCGCGAGGACGATCTGGAGCGGGATCGAGACGAGCGAGAAGCGGATGACGAACCACGCCCCGGACAGGAAGCTCGGGTCGGTGAACGCCTTCACGTAGTTGTCGAAGAGAACGAAGCTGGTGCCGCCGATCAGCTTCTTCTGGAAGAGACTGAGGTACAGCGCGTACGCCAGCGGTGCGATGAGGAACGCCAGGAACACGATCCCGAACGGCCCGACGAAGAGCCACCCCATCAGGTGTTCGCGGAGGTGCACCTTGCCACGGATCTTGCGCGTCTCAGGCTGAGGACGCGGCGCGCGCTTCTCGGTCAGGAGTGTCATCTTGGTCTCCGGGACGTGGACGCTGAGGGGGGCGGGTGGGCCGGCCGGTGTCGACGCGGCCCACCCATCCGGTCACTGAACGGTGAAGCCTTGTTCCTTGGCGTACTTCGCCACGTCCTCCTGGAGCCGGTCGGCAGCCTGCGAACCGGTGACGGAGCCCTTGATGATCTCGCTGACCTGTTTCTCCATGGCGTCGAGGTAGTACTGACCGAAGGGGGCGTACGCGACGCCCTTGTAGGCCTCGGCCGCCGGAAGGTAGACCTCCTTGTTCGCCTGCTGGCCGTTGAAGAACGCCACCTTCAGGTCGACGAACGCGGGGTCCTTGAGCGCCGTGAGGTTCAGCGGGAAGATGATCTGGTTGGTCCAGCCGTCGGTGAGCGACTCCTTGTCGGCGTAGAGCCCGTAGGCGACCTTGGCGGCCAACTCCGGCTTCTTCGCCTGCTTGGTCACCGAGAAGGCCGACCCACCCCAGTTGACCTGCACCGGGTTGGCCGGGTCCCACTGCGGCAGCGGCGCCACCGCGAACTTGCCGGTGTCCTGGCCCTTACCGACCCCGGCGCCGGTGAGGTAGCCGGGCGCCCAGGCCGCCGAGATGTACGTCGCGTAGTTGCCGTTGATCACGCCGGAGATGTACTCCGGGGTGAACTGGTCCTGCGTACCGACCAGGCCCTTCTTGGCGAGGCCGCCCCAGTAGTCCAGCACGTCCTTGGACGCCTGGTCGTTGAGCTTCACCCCGATCGCCTTCGGCTGCGCCGGGTCGTAGGTGAAGGGCGAGGCGCCCTTCTGGATCTGTAGCGCCATGGTGAGCGCCGAGACGTTCGCGCCGAGGTCACCGAAGAGCGGGCCACCGGCGTCCTTGACCTTCTGGGCGGCCTGCTCGTACTCGGCCCAGGTCTTCGGTGGCGTGATCTTGTACTTGTCGAAGATGTCCTTCCGGTAGATCATCGCCACCGGGCCGCCGTCGACCGGGACGCCGTAGACCTTGTCGCCGACCGACACGTCCTTCCAGGCGCCCTCGCCGTAGTTGGCCTTGACCGCGTCGAAGCCGTACTGCTTGATGTCGACGAGCGCGCCCTGGATCTGGAACGTCGGGATCCGGTCCGCCTCGACCATGATCACGTCAGGTGCGCCGGTGCCCGCCGAGATGGCGGTCTGGAACTTGTCGTACTCGTCGCTGCCCTGGCCGACGTTGGTCCAGCAGACCTGCACGTCGTCGTGCTGCTTGTTGAAGTTGTCGACGACGAGCTGGGTGTTGGGGTACCAGCCCCACATCGTCACCACCGGCACGTTCTGCTTGGTGATGGTGTTCGTGCAATTGCTCGCGTCGCTGCCGCCCTCGTCGGAGGAACAGGCGACGAGGCCGGTCCCCGCCGCGAGCATGGCTACCGTGGCGAGTATTCGTCTTCTCTTCATTGAGATGGTTCCCTTCGGCGATGGCGGTGCACTGCATCCATGCGCTGGCGGGCGCCACCGAGGGCAGGAAGTCCTGCTCCCGGTGGCGTCGCCGGCGAAGGCTCCTAGCGCTTGAACAGACGGGGCGCCAGGTCGATGAGGTTCTTCTGCCACACGTCCCAGCCGTGCGGCCCGGGGGTGACCCCGTCGAACTCGTAGCGGATACCGAGATTGTCCAACGTGGTCAGCGACGCCATGAAGCTCGGGTACACGAAGTCGGTCTGGTCACCGACGTAGAGGCGCAGCATCTTGGTGCCGTTGTTGATCGCCGCCACGTCGACGCCGGTGCCGCTGCCGAAACCGGCCGAGAACGCGGCGACGTAGGCGAACTCGCCCGGGTAGGCCTTCAGCACCCCGAACGCCTGCCCGCCGCCCATCGACAGGCCGGCGAGGGCCTGCTGCGACGGATCGCTGGAGATGTTGTAGCGGGCCCGGGCCGTCGGAACGATGTTCTCCCGCAACTCGCTGTTGAAGTTCGACGAGTTGCCGTTGCCCATCACGACGACCATCGGCGTGAGGTCGCCGTCGAGGAACTGATGGTCGAGGATCTGCTTGGCGCGGCCCATCTCGACCCAGTCCGTGTAGTTCTGGCCGCCGCCGTGCTGGAGGTAGAGGACGGGGTACGGCTGTGCGCGGCCAGGGTCGTACCCCGGCGGGGTCCAGACCAGCGCGGTCCGGTCCTGGCCGGCCACCGTGCTGGTGTAGGTCATGCTCTCGACCTTCCCGCCACGACCGGCGGGTACGTCCGACAGCAGTCGGGCACCCGGCCCGGGGATGAAGAAGGTGCTCCACGTCGGTTCGGTGGTGACCTTCGTCGGGTTGGAGGTGTCCTTGACCGCGACCCGGTCCACGATCAGCCGGTAGTAGTAGAACCAGGGCTTCAGCGGGCCCACTGTTGCCCGCCAGCGGTCGCCGTCGCGGGTCAGTGGCAGTCGCAACCAGCTGCCGCCCGGCGCGACGTTCGCCCAGACCGTGACGTGCTGAGCGTCGGTGAAGTCCGTGGTGGTCTCGAAGGTGACGAACCCGTCCTCGGTGACGAAGGGCGTCGGGGTGGTGCCGGCCGGCGGCGGGGTGAATTCCCGCTTGAGCGGCTGGTGACCGGGGCTCGGCCCGTGGTCGGCCACGTGCCGGAACAACCGCGGCACGAAGTCGACGAGGTTCTCCTGCCAGGTGGTCCAGGTAGCGCCGCCGTCCGGGTTGACCCCGTCGAACTCGAACCGGACGTCGGCGCGGGCCAACGCCTTCGTCAGCCGGTAGGTGGGGTTGTACGCGGGATCGGTGACGTTGCCCGTGTACAGGCGGAGCAGCTTGACGCCGCGGTTGATCGCCTTGGCGTCCTTCCGGTCGATCTCCGGAGCCGACGTGCCCGAGAACCAACCAACGTAGCCGAACTGACCCGGCTTGGTGAGCGCTGCCTGCAACGCCTGCGCGCCGCCGTCGGACACACCCGCGATCGCCTGCTGCGCCGGATCGCGGAGGACCCGGTAGTTGTCGGTGACCGCCTTGCGGAGGTCCCTCAACTGCTTGTCGTCCGAGGCGTCGGCGTTGTTGATCACCACCACCATCGGGCTCATGGCCCGCGCGGCCGAGAGGTTGTCGAGGATCTGCTTGGACCGACCGAGGTCGAGCCAGTCGGTGGCGGCCACACCGTCACCCGACTGCAGGAAGAGCGCCGGGTATCCCTTCGGGCCCTTGGCCGCGTAACCCGGTGGCGTCCAGACCAGGGCGGAGCGCTGCGCGTTCCTGCTGCGGTAGGTCAGCGTCTCGATCTTTCCGCCGGTGCCGGCCGGCGCGTCGACCAGCCACCGCGCCGAGTCACCCGCGACGAGGAAGGTGCTCAGGAGCGGGTTGGACGCGACAGTGGTGCTGTTCGTCGGGTCCTTGATGGTCTTGGTGTCATCGGCGGTGAGCTGGTAGTTGTACAGCCCGGGCTCCAACGCGCCGAGAACACCCGACCACACGTCACCCCGACGGGTCAGACCGAACTCCGCCCAGCTGGCCGATGGACCGAAGTTTCCCTCGACGACGACCTGCGAGACGGTGCCCAGGTTCTCCTGGACGTACGCGGCCGGGACGGCGAACGTGGCGTAGCGGTCCGCGGAGACGTTCAGCCACGGCGTGTCCGCCGCGGCTGGTTGCGGCGCGATGAGCACCGCCGCGGTGGCGATGACCCCGGCGGTGAACGCCGCCGAGAGCCGCCGGCGTACGCCCAGACGGCGTAAGCGCCCGTGATACTGTTCGGTAGTCACACTCCACTCCTTTCATGTGCCGGCAGCGGATGCGACCCGACTGACCGGCTCAACTCAACGGTGGATCTGGCCGTGTGCTGCGTGCACCTCCTTCAGGCTGCTGCCACTGGCACACCTGACCTGATCGCTCTGTCGGGAGCAATCAGGTTCGTGCACCTACGGGCTGAGGTCATGGTCGTGCCGCGCTCTTTGGCGGTGCGGTCGAGTCGCGCACGACGAGGCTGGTCGGGAGCACGATCTGGCTCGGCTCGTCCCACTCGCCGGTCACCAGTGACTTCAGCATCCGCGCGGCTTCGTACCCGAGCTGATACATCGACTGGTCCACAGTGGTCAGACCCGGCTGGGTCAACGCCGACTCGGGGATGTTGTCGAACCCCACGACGGACAGGTCCCCCGGCACCGAGAGCCCCAGCTCCCTGGCGACCTCCAGAACCTTGAGGGCCATCCCGTCGCTCGCCGCGAAGATCGCCGACGGCGGGTCCGGTCGTTGCAGCAGCACGCGCGCCAGCGGAGTCGCCGATTCGGGATTGAAATCTCCCCGGCCGATCAGCGTCGGGTCGACCGGAACCCCGGCGGTGGTCAGCGCGGCCCGGTAGCCCTCCTCCCGCGACCAGGCCGAGGCCAGGCTGTCGCGACCGGCGATGAACCCGATACGCCGATGGCCCAGGCCGAGCAGGTGCTCGACCGCGGCGGTGGCGCCAGCGAGGTTGTCGGAAATCACCGAGGGTGCCGTCGAGCCCCGCACCGGGTCGATGGCCACGACCGGCGTCCGGGTCCGGAAATCACCCCAGGGCGTGACGACGATGCACCCGTCGGTGAGGGTGCCCGACAGTCGGGTCAGGTGCCGCTGCTCCCAACCCTCCGAATACGACCCGTAGAGGTCGCTGTTGGCGTAGATGATCAGATCGAAGCCCGAGCGGCTCAGCGCCTTCATCACGCCCTTGAGCACTTCCGCCGTGTACGACTGGAAGCTGTGCGCCACGAGGCCCAGAACGTTGGTGCGGCTGCGCCGAAGGCTGGTGGCCACCAGGCTCGACTCGTAGCCGAGCTGCTCGATGGCGGAGCGCACCTGAGCGACTGTGCGAGCGCTGACGCCGTAATGCCCGTTGACGACGCGCGAGACGGTGGCGGTGGAAACGCCAGCAGCTCGGGCGACATCACTCATTGTGACCGGCGCATTGACTTCAATCATGCCGCTCTCTCTGGACTGCAATCGTTATCGGTTACGTTTCCAGGATGTTGCCAACGTAACTGAGAACGATTACGAACACAAGACCTCTTCGTCCTTACCCGACCACTGGGCAGAACGTCCTAACTGGACGCCGACAAGGCGCGGTTGACCTCCGAACGCCGTTGCGAATAACGCAATCGGCATCCTCCGCCGGGCGTCGAAGTGGGGCCTGATTTCTGCGCCGGCGCCACCCGTCGACAACAGGACGGCACGCTCCGTCAAGAACCATTCCCCGACCCGGAGTGAACGCTCACAGCTGCCGAACTTCGACAGTCCCGGTAAAGACCTTCGACGCCGGCCGGTCCGGGTCGGCGCTGATGACAAAGCTGCCGGCATGGGTGTGGTCGGCAGCCGAGAAGCCGACGTACACCTCGATCTGCCCGGCCTCCACCGCGTAGGCCATGCTCCGGTCGTAGAAACCGAGCTGGCCGGTGGGGAGCGCGAACCGCACCGACACCCGCTGGCCGGCGGCGGCCTCGACGCGGGCGAAGGCCTTGAGCTCCAGCACGGGCCGGGTGATCGTGGCCTGTGGGTCGCGGACGTAGAGCTGCACGACCTGCTCCCCCGCCCGGTGTCCGGTGTTGGTGAGCGTGACCTCGACATCGACGCTGTCCCCGGCGCGGACCTCGGCGCTTCCCACAGTGGCGTCCTCGATCACGAACGAGGTGTACCCGAGGCCGTGACCGAAGACGTATCGCGGCGCTACCGGCGAATCCACGTAGTCGCCGTGCCAGTGTGACCGCCCGCCGGACACCTTGTGGCCGTAGAAGACGGGGATCTGACCCACACCGCGCGGGTACGAGATCGGCAGCTTTCCGCTCGGGTTGACCTCACCGAGGAGCACCTCGGCGATCGCCTGCGCCCCGGCCTCCCCCGGCAACCAGGCCATCAGCACCGCGGCGCACTCCTCGTGCAGGAAGTCGCTGCCCACCGGTCGGCCGGCGACGAGCACTGCCACGACGGGTGTGCCGGTGGCGACGACGGCACGGACCAGCTCTTCCTGCACGCCCGGCAGATCCAGACTGGACCGGTCCCGCGACTCGCCCGTGGTGGCCCCGGGCGTCAGCCCCGAGCGGTCCCCCAGGACCAGCACCGCGACGTCGGCCGACGCGGCGGCCGCGACCGCCTCGGCGAACCTCTCGGTCGACAAGTCGAGCACGTCGCAGCCCGGGGCGAAGCGCAGCCGGTCACCCAGCCGCGCCGCGAGTTCGTCGCGCACCGTCGGCACACCGCCGGTGCTCTCGTCGATCTCCAGATCGTCCGGGATCGTCATCATCTCGCCGAGCAGGCCGCGCCGCTTGCGCGCCTCGACCAACGCCTCGATGTGGGCCGCGAACGAGTAGTCACCGAGCAGGTGTCGGGCGTCGTCGGCGTTCGGGCCGATGAGAGCGACAGTTCCGTCTCCCGCGAGCAGCGGCAGGACGCCGTCGTTCTTGAGCAGGACGAGGCTGCGGCGGGCGATCTCCAGCGCCACGTCCCGGTGCCGCTCGACGTTCGCCGACGTCGAGGCCGCGTCCTCGTCGACGTACGGGTTCTCGAAGAGCCCGAGTTCGACCTTGTGCCGAAGGACCCGTGCGACGGCCTCGTCGAGCCGGGCCTCGCTGACCTCGCCGGCGTCCAGGGCGTGGGCGAGGGCGTCCGCGTACGCGTCCGTCGCCGGAAGCTCGACGTCCACGCCCGCACCGAGGCCCACCGTCGCGGCCTGCTGCTTGTCCTGCGCGAAGTGGTGGTACGAGTGGAGGTCGTTGACGGCGAAGTAGTCGGAGACCACGCTGCCCGTGAAGCCCCACTGCCCACGCAGGACGTCGGCGAGGAGCTCGCGGTTGGCATGGCACGGGACGCCGTCGAGTTCGTGGTAGCCGGCCATCACCGACTGGAGCCCGCCGTCGCGGACCGCCGCCTCGAACGGATACAGGTACACCTCGCGCAGCAGACGCGGCGGCAGGTGTGCCGGCGCCCAGTTCAACCCACCCTCGGACGCCCCGTAGCCGACGAAGTGCTTGGCGGTGGCGAGGACGCCATCGGTCAGGTCGGCGCCCTGGAGACCCTGGACGAACGCCACCCCCATCCGGGACACCAGGTACGGGTCCTCGCCGTAGGTCTCCTCGGTCCGGCCCCACCGTGGGTCGCGGACCACGTCCAGCACCGGCGAGAGCCCCTGGTGGCTTCCCATGGCGCGCATCTGTGCGCGAACGGCGTCCGCCAGCAGCCGGTTCAGCTCCGGTGCCCAGGTGCTCGCGACGCCGATCGCCTGCGGGAAGATGGTCGCCTCGCGGGCCATCACCCCCGAGCAGACCTCCTCGTGCACGATCGCCGGGATCCCCAGCCGGGTCTCGTTGACCAGGAAACGCTGGATCGCGTTGGCGGCTCGCGCCACCTGCGCTGCCTTCAGGCTGGTCGCGCCCGCGACGCGGGTCACGTGCCCCAGACCGTGTCGAAGGATCGGCCGGGCCCGCTCCGCCGCGAACCGTCCGCCCTCCAGCACTGTGAACGCCCACGTGCTGCCCAGTTGCGCGAGCTTCTCCTCGCGGGTCATCCGGGCCAGCAGATCCGACACCCGTTCGTCGACGGGCGCGGTCGCATCCGTGTAGGTCGCCTCGATCTCCGGCTCGACAGTGGTCACCCAATCACCGCGACAAGCTGGTCTTTCGGCCTCGTCGGTCACCACACCGCCGGCGCCTGGCCACGTGCGCTGCGGACGACGGCCGGGAAGCGGTGACGGCGAGGCGGGCGGGAGCGGGGCGCCCGGTCAGCTGGGGACGGCACGACCCTGAGGCCATGCCAGCCGGACATTGATCCAGGCGCCGTGTTCCCTTACGTAAACGTAATCGGTAACGTTTACATAGATCGAGAACGTAATCGAAGACGATCACGTTGTCCAGAGCTCACAGTGCCTCCACCACCCCTCGGTCCCGGCGCCCGGGCCGTGCTGCCGGCGTCGGACCCGCACGAAGGGAGCCAGCCCTGAACACCCACCTCGACAGCACGCCGGCGAACGGCGTGAACACGGCCCGCCTGACCCTGGACCCCCGCCGACGCGTCGCTCCGGTGCCACGTCGACTCTTCGGCTCGTTCGTCGAGCACCTGGGTCGCTGCGTCTACACCGGGATCTACGAGCCGGGGCACCCGACGGCCGACGCCGACGGCTTCCGGGGCGACGTCCTCGCCCTGGTGCGCGAGTTGGGTGTCACCACGGTCCGCTATCCCGGCGGCAACTTCGTCTCCTCCTACCGCTGGGAGGACGGCGTCGGCCCGGTCGACAAACGACCGGCCAGGCTCGACCTCGCCTGGCACAGCCTGGAGACCAACGAGTTCGGGCTCGACGAGTTCATGCGGTGGGTCGGCAAGGCCGGCGTGGATCCGATCATGGCGGTCAACCTCGGCACCCGTGGCACCGCCGAAGCCGTAGACCTGCTCGAGTACGCCAATCACCGCGGTGGCAGCCACCTCGCCGACCAGCGCCGCGACAACGGCGCGGTCGATCCGTACGGGATCAAGCTGTGGTGCCTGGGCAACGAGATGGACGGCCCGTGGCAGGTGGGCCAGCGCAGCGCGACCGAGTACGGGCGGCTCGCTGCGCAGACCGCGAAGGCCATGCGCCGCTTCGATCCCGATCTCGAACTCGTCGCCTGCGGCTCCTCCCACCTCGGCATGCCGACCTTCGGCAGCTGGGAGCGCGACGTGCTGACCGAGGCGTACGACGACGTGGACCTGATCTCGCTGCACGCGTACTACCAGCCGGTCGACGACGACCTGGCCAGCTTCCTCGCCTCGGCCGAGGACATGGACAGGTACATCGACGCCGTCACCGCCATCGCCGACTCGGTCGGAGCGATCCGCCGGTCGACCAAGAAGATCATGATCGCGTTCGACGAGTGGAACGTCTGGTACCAGTCCGCCGCCCCGTCCACGCCGCCGAGCGGCGAGGACTGGCCGGTCGCGCCGCCGCTGCTGGAGGACCACTACAGCGTGGCCGACGCGGTCGTCGTCGGCGGCCTGCTCATCAGCCTGCTGCGGCACAGCGACCGGGTGAGCGCGGCCTGCCAGGCCCAACTGGTCAACGTCATCGCACCGATCATGACCGAGGTGGGCGGCTCGGCCTGGCGGCAGACCATCTTCCACCCCTTCGCCCGCACCGCCCGGCACGCTCAGGGCACCGTGTTGGACGTGCTGCGCGAGGGGAGCACGACGACCACCGACCGCTACGGTGAGATCGACGCGGTCGACGCGGTCTCCACCTGGGACGACAACACCGGGGAGATGACCGTCTTCCTCGTCAACCGCGCCCTCGAGACCCCGGCCGAGGTGACCATCGACGTCGCCGGTGCCCAGGTCAGCGACATCATCGAGTGCGTCACCGTCGGCGGCACCGACCTGCACGCCAAGAACACGGCCGACGGCCCGGACCACGCCGCGCCGCGCCCCAACGGCACGGCACGCGGCGCCGACGCCAGCGTCCAACTCACTCTCCCGCCCGCGTCCTGGACCATGCTGCGCCTGCGCGCCACCGACACGACCCCGTGATCGGCTGACGAACGGTCCCGGACGTGCCCCGGCCGCGCATACCCTGGCTTCGACAGGGGCGCGCGGCCGGGGCTTCCCACCACTGGGAGTACGGGGTCCAGCCTGGGACTACCGGGCGTCGACCGGATCGCTCCGGGAGTCGTTGAAGAGCTTGTCGCCCCGGTAGCGGGCGACCACCGGCGCGTTCAGCTCACCATGGACGGTCTTCTTCAGCCGGGCGACACCGTGGTGCACCGGGGCCGACCCGAGGTGCGTGTCACCCGCGTAGAAGTCGACGGTGCCGGAGGGTGCCGACGTGCTGGTGCTGACCGTGCCGACCGTCGCGGTGGCGGTGACCTTCGTGTGGTGCGACAGGCCCGCCGGTGACGTGGTGACGTCGAGATCGGTGGTGGTGGCCCGGAACGTCAGGGTGCGCAGGTAGTGGTTCAGCAGCGGACGCCACACGTGCCAGGTGTGCACGCCCGGCACGTTGTACTCGTCCAGCTCGACGCCGGCGGCCCGCAGGGCGGCGGCGTTGCGCTGCGAATTCTCGGCGATGTTGCCCAGCCGGTCCTGCAGCCCGGTGCCGATCATGATGCCGCCGGCCACCGACTTCATGCTGTCGACCTGGGCCTGGGTGGCTGCCGGGCCGCCCGCGCTCCAGGCCGCGTGGTAACCGAACAGGTCGGTGTGGTTGTACATGATCGTGTAGGCCCGGCTGCCACCTGCGGAGAAGCCGGCGAACGCGCGGTCCTGCGCCCTGGTCGAGACACGGTAGTTCTGCTCGACGAACGGGAAGATGTTGTTCCGCAGTTCGTTGACGTAGCCCTCGTTGCCACCCGGGAGGCCGTTGAAGTCGGTGGACACGATCACCATGGGCTGCGCCGCCCGGTCCTTGATCGCGTTCTCCAGAATGAGGTGGGCCACGCCCTGCATCGTCCAGGCGGTCGAGTGGTCGCCGCTGCCGTGGCTCAGGTAGAGGGTCGGGTACGGCGTGGCCCGGTTGGGGTCGTAGCCGTGCGGCAGGTAGACGACGATGTCGTGGACTCCCGCCGGGTTGGTCGACAGCGGCGAGGTGTACCGCCGGGACTCCAGCCGGCCGACCCTGGCGACCGGCGCCTGGTAACCGGTGTCGTACGTGGGGAACTTCCTACTGGCCGGGACGTAGATCGTGCTGCGTACCGCGCCGGGCGCTCCCGGGTACTGCGGCTGGATCTGCCACCGGTTGGCCGGGTCGTCGTGCAGGGCACAGCCGGTCGCGAGTTCGTTGGCGCAGTCGTGGGCGAACGCGTAGCGGAAGGTGCCCGCCGGCAGCGGGGTGGTGAAGGTCCAGACCCCGTCGGGGCCCTTCCGCATGGCCTGGATGTGCCACGGGGTGGCCGCGACGTCGCCGGGTTGCCACTCGGCGGGCGGCCGCGCGTCGCCGCAGTCCTGGCAGGCGATGCTCTCCGGTCGGGAGTAGAACCAGTCGCCGTAGACGTGTACCTGCTGGACGTCCTCGGGCGCCCGGTACCGGAAGGTGACGGTGTACCCGGTCGGGGGCTTGTCGGTGCGGGAGACGGTCGGACCCAGCGGCGCGGGCGGTGCCGCCGAGGCCGCCGGGGCGGCGAGCGTTCCGGCGGTCACGGTGACGGCGGCGAGCAGCGCGAGCATCAGCCGGCGTGTCGGTGCCGGCATCGGGGGACGGGGAGGTGCGACGGGCATGTTCCTGCTCCCTCTTCGGCGTGTGGTCAGACCGCACCGAGCGGCCGACCGACCATTCGATGGTGAGGTGAAGGGATACCAGTAACGAGCGATGCAGCCATGCGAGCGCTAACATCGTTCCCTGTCGAAAACAGAACCACGAATTGCATTGACGGTCAAGGCGGAAATCGGAGCGGAGAATCGCGTCCAAACAATTCGGGCGCGCTTCAGCGGCACCAGGACAACTGGCGCGCGAATTCTCTGTCGGACCAATTTCGTCAGGGAATTCGCGCGCCAGTCGCAGGTGCCCCGAAACGCGCCCGGGAGCGACCGGCAGACGCGGTTATTCGACCGCCGGCTGCAACCTCCCGTCGACTCGCCGGGAGATGGCGGTGTACTCGTCGCGCAACTCCTCGGGGAGGACCCAGGCCGGGGCGTCCTGCCACGCCAGCGGACGGAGGAACCGTCGGATCGACGTGGCGCCCACCGACGTGTGCACGGCGTTTGTCGACGGCCACGGTCCACCGTGGTGCTGGGCCCACGACACCCGGACACCGGTGGGGTAGCCGTCGAAGACGATGCGACCCGCGCGGGCGGCGAGCACGTCGACGAGTCGGCGTACGACGTCGGCGTCGTCGCCCGGTCCGCGGTGAAGCGAGCCGGTCAGCGACGGCGGGACGGTGGCCAGCGCGGCGTCGAGGTCGGCCGCGTCGTCGTAGCGGACCACGATCAGGAGCGGGCCGAAGCACTCGTCGGCGATCTCGGCGGTCAGGCCGGCGAGGCCGACCTCCAGGAGGGTCGGTGCCACTGTGAAGCCCGCGCCGGGTTCGACAGTGGGCCGCGCCGACACCCGGGCGCCGGCCCGCTCGAACTCGGCGGACCGGTTCTCGTACGCGTCCCGGATGCGCTCGTTGAGCAGGACCGTGCCGCCCGACGCGTCGACTCTCGCTCGCAGCGCGTCGACCAGGCCGTCACCACCCGAATCCGACGGAACGAACGCCAGGCCGGGCTTGGTGCACAACTGACCGCCCGAGTTCGTGAAGGAGCCGAACAGCCCCTCGGCGATCTGGTCTGCTCGGGCGGCGGCCGCGTCGGGCAGGACGACGATCGGGTTCACGCTGCTCAGCTCGGCGTACAGGGGAATGGGGTCGGGTCGTTCGTCGATGGCCGCCTGGATGGCACGGGCGGCGTTGACCGAGCCGGTCAGGGCGGCTGCGCGGATCGCCGGGTGACGCACCAGCGCGCGACCGGCCTGCTCCCCGTACACGGTCGCGACGACACCCTCGGGCCCACCGAGGTCGCGGACGGCCGACTCGATCGCGGCGGCGGAGGCGTGTGAGGTCAGCGGGTGGGACGGGTGGGCCTTCAGGATCGTCGGACACCCGGCGGCGAGCGCGGCGGCCGTGTCACCGCCGGCGACCGAGAAGGCGAACGGGAAGTTGCTGGCCCCGAAGACCGCGACCGGTCCGAGGGGTACCAGCATCCGTCGCAGGTCCGGACCGCGGCCGAGCGGTGTGTCGGCGGCGTGGTCGATGGTCGCCTCGACGTACGCTCCGTCGCGCAGCACCTCGCCGAACATCCGGAACTGGAGCGCCGCCCGGGTGAGTTCCTGGTCGAGTCGCGCGTGGCTCAGCCCGGTCTCCGCCTCGGCGGCAGCGACGAGATCCACCCGACGGGACTCCAGCGACGCGGCGATCGCGTCCAGCAACTCCGCGCGGCCGAGCCTCCCCCGCGCGGCCAGCCACTGCGCCGCCGGGGACGTCTGACCGGCGATCACCTCCAGCCGGGACTCGTCGGTCTCGGTGAGTTCCGTCGCGCGACGCTGACCGTCGCGCGGATCGACAGTGATGACCACGTTCACAGCAGTCCTCTCCTTACCAGATTGCCCATGAGATCGCGGACGCCGAAGTGCCAGGGCTCGCACTCCTCCGCGTGCCGCACCCGGTTGACCAGGGTGCCGAGCGCCGGGCAGCTGATCCGTACCACGTCGTCGACCTTGTGGGTGAAGCCCTCACCGGGGCGGTCCCGGTCCTGGATGGGCGCGAACATGGTGCCGAGCATCAGGGCGGCGCCGTCGGGATAGTGGTGGTGCGGCCCGATCAGCTGCCGGACCAGCTCCTCGGGATCACGCGACATCTGGGTCATCTCCGAGACCGCCTCCAGGTGGAAGCCGTCCTCGCCGCGAACCTCCAAGCGCACCTCGAGTTCGCGTACCCGATCCATGCCGAACCGGTCGTCGAAGAGCCGGATCAGGGGGCCGAGGGCGCAGGAGGCGTTGTTGTCCTTCGCCAGGGGAAGCAGGAGCGCCGAGCGGCCCTCGATGTCGCGCAGGTTCACGTCGTTGCCGAGGGTGGCGCCGACGATCCGGCCACTGGACGCGACGATGAGGGTGACCTCGGGTTCCGGGTTGTTCCAGGTCGACGCGGCGAGCACGCCGACCGGAACGGCGGTGCCGACGGCGGAGAGGATCTGTCCCTTGGTGAAGATCTCGGCGTCCGGGCCGATGCCCACCTCCAGGTACTGGCTCCACATGCCCTCGGCGACCAGCAGGCTCTTGAGCCGATCCGCCTCCGGCGAGCCCGCCTCCAGGCTGTGCAGGTCGACTCCGACGTCGGCGAGCATGCGGTGCCGGATGTCCGCCGCCAGTGCCAGGTCTCCCCGCGCCCGTTCCTCGATCACCCGCTCGATCATGGAGATCGGGAAGGTCACGCCCGCGGCCTTGAGCGCCTGGAGGTCGACCGGGGCGAGCAACCAGGGCCGGCCTCGGTCCCGGGTCGCGGCCCCCGTGTTGGCCAGTATCTCCCCGAAGTCGCCCACCCTCGGCCCGTCGAGACCGGCCACCGTCAGGGCGGGATCGGGCAGCTCGCAGATGTCGCGGACGGTCGGGAACCGGTGGCTGATGTCGATGACCTCGCCGTCGCGGACGGTCACCGGTGAGGGGCCGTCCCCGGACGGGTCCCAGATCCGGCCGATGAGGACGCTGTCGGCATCGTCGGGCAACGCTTCGGCGGCGGTACCGACCCAGTCCGCGGCCGCGGACGAGCCCCGGGGCCGTGGCAGCGTCATGAGGCGCTCTCCAGGTTGAAGAAGGACCGCTCGTCGCGGGGACGGATGTCGAAGACGGCGTCCTGGAACATCCGCAGCGGGTGCGGTGTGAACGGATGCTGCTCGATCGCGGTGAGATCCACCTCGATGCCCAGGCCGATCCCGGTCGGGATGAGGATGTCGCCGTCGTCGGTCAGCACCAGCCGCTCGTTGGTGATCTCGGGACGCCAGGGCACGTCGGTCGCCATGATCTCCAGGTACCGGAAGTTGGGCAACGTCGCCCCGAGTTGCAGCGTCGCGGCGGTGCTGAGTGGACCACTCGGGTTGTGCGGCGCGAAGCCCACGTAGCTGGTCGCGGCGAGCGTGGAGATGAAGGCCAGCTCGGCGATCCCGCCGGCGTGCGTCACGTCGGGCTGGACGAAGTCGACCGCCTGGCGGGCCAGCGCCGGCGCGAAGCCCTGTCGCCCGTACCACCGCTCCCCCGCGGCGATCGGCACCGGCGATGCGCGACGGATGTCGACGAGCGCATCGAGGTTGTCCGGTGGGCAGGGCTCCTCGAACCACACAGGGTCGAACTGGGCGATCTCGTTGGCGACCTTGATGGCGTGGCGGACGTCGAAGCGGCCGTGCCCCTCGATGAACAGCTCCACCTCGCGGCCCACCGCCTGACGGACGGCGTCGATCTGAGCCAGCACCCGGTCCAACTGCACGGTGGTGATGGTCAGGTCGTAGTTCTCGAACGGGTCCCACTTGAGGCCCCGGAAGCCCGACTCCACCGTCCGGCGCGCGGCGGCCGCGTAGTCCTCCGGCGTGACGGCGCCGGAGAACCAACCGTTCGCGTACGCGCGGACCCGGTCGCGGGTCGCACCACCGAGAAGCCGGGAGACCGGTACGCCGAGCTCGCGCGCCGAGATGTCCCAGAGGGCCATCTCCAGCGAGCTCAACGCCGTCATGATCACCGGCCCGCCGCGCCAGTACCAGTCCCGCGCGGTCTCGTAGAGGATCTTGGAGATGCTGGTGGGATCCAGACCCACCACCGCCTCGGCCAGCTCGGCGATGGCGCCCTGGACGGCGCGTTCCTTGCCCTCCAGGGTGGCCTCACCGAGCCCGACGATCCCCTCGTCGGTGTGGACCCGCACGATGACGAGGTTCGTACGGTAGAAGTCGACGACCAGTGTGTCGACAGAGACGATCTTCATTTTTCGGCTCAACCCTTCACCGCACCGGCGGTCATGCCGGACACCACGTACTTCTGCACCAACAGGTAGAAGGCGACGGCGGGCAGCGTGAACAGGAAGGCGACAGCCATCACCGTCTGGATCGGTGTACCCAGTTCGCCGATGAAGTTCGCGATGCCGACGGAGGCGGGCTGCAGATCGGGGTTGAAGATGAACGTCACCGCGAACACGTACTCGTTCCAGGCGTGGAAGAAGGCGATGACCGCGGTGGCCGCGATCGACGGCGCGATGAGCGGCACGTTGATGCGGGTCAGGGTGGTGAAGGGCCGGGCGCCGTCGGCGCGGGCGGCCTCCTCCAACTCCTTCGGGATGCCGTCGATGGCGCCCTTGAGGATCAGCGCGACGATCGGCAGGACGAAGGCGGAGTTCACCAGGACGAGGCCGGTCAGTGAGTCGAGCAGTTCGAAGCGGCGGAACAGCGCGAACAGCGGGACGACCATGAGCGCCTCGGGAAGCATCTGCGTGAACAGCAGCACGACGGTCAGCACGGCCTTGCCCCAGAACGAGAACCGGGACAGCGCGTAGCCGAGCGGGATGCCCAGGCCGACGGAGAGCACCATCGTGCCGACGGCGATGATCAGGCTGTTGAGCAGCCAGCCGGCCGCCTTGCCCTCGGCCAGCGCGTCCACGAAGACCCCGAACTGGCCGAGGTCTGGCGTGAGCCGGGGCTGGTCGGCGAAGAGGTCGCTGTTGCTGGACAGTGCCGTGACGAACATCCAGTACAGCGGGAACACCGCGACGCCCAGCACGACGAGCACGGCGACGATCCGTGCGGTGACACCGAATCGGAAGCGCCTCATCGGACGTCCCCCTTCTCCACGGCACGGGCGACCAGGCGGCTGCCGATGATGACGATGAGCGAGATGACGACGCCGACCATTCCGATGGCCGCCGCCGATCCGAGTTCCTTCGAGTCGAACGCCTGTGAGTAGAGGTCGATGACGAGCGTCTCGGTGGCACCGACCGGTCCGCCCTTGGTCATCAGCCAGATCAGCTCGAACCGCCGCAGCGACCAGATCGTCATCAGCAGGGCCAGCAGGCCCACGGTCGGCTTGATGACCTGCCAGGTGACCGCGCGGAAGGTGGCCCATCGTCCGGCGCCGTCAACTGTCGCGGCCTCGTTGAGGTCCTGCGGAACGGACTGCAGGGCGGAGAGCAGCACCACCGACGTGAACGGGAACAGCTGCCAGATGGTCGTGGCGAGCACCGCCGGGAGCGCGTAGCGCGAGCTGTCCAGGATGGCGCCACCCGGGACGCCGAGCCCGACCGCGTCGAGGAACCGGTTCACGATGCCGTACTGCGCGTTGAGCATCCAGGTGGCGATGAGCGCGACCGCGATGCCCGGAGCGGCCCAGGGGACGGTCACCAGTGCCCGTGCCACGCCCCGGCCGCGAAACTTCTTGTTGAGCAGGAGCGCGACGGCGAGTCCGGCGCCGATGGCGACGACCACACAGGTGATCACGTAGACGAAGGTGATCAGCAGGGTGCGGTGGAATTCGGGGTCGCCGAAGATCCGGTTGAAGTTGTCGAGCCCGACCCACTCGCTGCGGGTGGGGTTGAGCAGCCTCGTCCTGGTGAAGCTGAGGTACACCTCCTGGACGAGGGGTACCGCCTGGAAGACGAGGATGAACAGGGCGGCGGGCGCCAGAAAGAGGTACGGCGTCCACTTGCTACCCAGCGGGCTGGGCCGACGCCGGGGCCGGCCTGGGGATGTTGTCTTCGGTGCTCCGGTCTGCTCGACCACAGTCATCGGATTCGATCCTTCTGGGGGAAGGACGCTGCCGGCGCACGGATCGTTGCGCCGGCAGCGTCGCCGTGTCGAGCGGTCAGCGGACCAGTTCGCTCGCCTGCTGCTGGGCGCGATCCAGTGCCGACTTGAGGTCGGCCTTGCCCTGCAGCGCCGCGACCACGTTCTGCACGACCACCTTGCGGATGTCCGGCGTCTTGGCCTCGAACCCCAGCACGATCTGCGGCAGGCTGGTCTCGGTGAGACCGTCGAAGACGGGGAGGAACGGGGTCGCCTTGAGCGCCTCCGCGCTGCGCTGCGTGGCGGTGGCCACGCTGCTCGCGCCGAGGATCTCCTGCAGCTTGACCTGGTTCTGCGGCTCCAGCGCCCACTTGATGAAGGTGCCGGCCTCGTCCTTGCCCTCGCTCGCCTCGTTGATCACGATCGGGGCGAGGATCGCGCCCTGCTTGCGGACCGGGAACGGGATGGGCGCGACGTTGAAGTTCAGCTTGGCGTTCTGGCCGCGGGTGGCGGTCACGTAGCCGCCGTTGTTGAGTTCCATCCCGACCTTGCCCTCGGCGAACATCCGCCGGAAGGTGGCCGCGTCCGCTCCGCGCGGGATCACGTTCGCGTCGTACAGGTCCTTGAACGCCTGCAGGCCCTTGAGGTTCTCCGGCGAGTTGATCGTCAGGTTCTTGCCGTCGGACCACGCCCCGCCGAAGCCGTAGACGTAGTTGAAGATGTCCTGCCAGACACCGGCCTCCTCGGCCTCCGTCTGACGGAACGCCAGGCCGAAGACGTCACCCTTGGTCAGCGACTTCGCGGTGGAGGTGAACTGCTCGTAGGTGGTCGGCGGCGTCGGGATCAGGTCCGCGTTGTAGAACATCGCGTAGTTCGACGCCTCGAAGATGACGCCGTGCCGGACACCGTCGTGGACCATGAACTGGTCCGGCTGCTTGAGCAGGTCGTACTTGCTGGCGTCGATCACCTTGTCCAGCGGCGCGATGAGGCCGGCGTCCGAGGCCGCCTCGAACTCGGGCATGTCGAAGCGGACCAGGTCGGGGCCCTTGCCGCTGCCCATCTGGGTGAGCACGGTCTGGCCGAAGGTCGGGTACGGCACCGCGGCGGCGGACACCTGGACCTTGGTCTGGCTCTGGTTGAACTCGTCGAGCCACTTCGTCAACAGCGGCCCGCGACCCGGGTCGCCGAAGGTCGAGGCGGCGAAGGTCAGTTTGGTGACGCCGTCGCCGGAGTCGCCGTCCGAGCCGCAACCGGTCAGGAGGGTGGCGACCAGGCCGAGGGCACATGTCGCCCTGGCGATGCCGAAATGAGCGCGCTTATTACCCATCGTTACTCCACTGTTACGTGTTGGCATCGAACCGATTAAATTGCAACGATCGTAGCGCCATGTGCAACGGTGTCAAGTGGCGATTGCGCATCACGTCATCTATATTGCATAATGTGCAATGACAGCGGCGGCGCTGCCCGTCGCGCGAGGGGAGACACAGCCTTGGCGCAATCAATCCGCCGCGCGATCGATCTCATCCGTCGATCCGCGGAGCACCCGCTGTCCCTTACGGAGGCTGCGGACGTGCTCGGCGTCCACAAGTCCACAGCCCTGCGCATCCTCCAGACACTGGAGTCCGCGCGCTTCGTCCGCCGCACCGGCGCGGGCACCTACGTGCTCGGCAGCGGCCTGATCGAGTTGTCCGAGCTCGCGCTCGGCTCGATGGACCTCCGCCAGCCCGCGGCCGCACACCTGCGTGCGTTGCAACGCGCGACCGGCCACACCGTACACCTGGCGCAACTGACCGGCGACGAGATCATCTATATCGACAAGGTGGACAGCCCGGCGTTCGACGCCGTCAAGCTGCCCTCGCGGGTGGGACGCGCGGTGTCCATCTACGCGAGCGCTGTGGGCAAGACGATCCTGGCCTACCTTCCCCGGCAGGAGCGCGACCGTCTTCTCTCCCACGTCGTCTTCGAGAAGTTCACCGACACCACCTTCACCGACCACGACGCCCTGGAAGCCGAACTTGCCCGCATCCACGACTGCGGCTGGGCCATGGACAACGGCGAGCACGACGCGTACGTGATGTGCGTGGCCGCGCCGATCAGGGATTCGCGGGGGCAGGTCATCGCCGCCGCCTCGATCACGGCGATCGAGGTCATCGCAAGCCTCGACCAGCTCAAGAGCAACCTTCCGCTGCTCCTGGAGACCGCCAACAAGATCTCGTACGAGCTCGGCTACGCGCCGCCCGCCTTGGCGAACCCGGACGGTGAGAGCCGCTCCGCCACCTGAGCGCGCACGTCCCGGGCGATCACCGTGTTCTCGGCGCCGACCCGCCAGTGATGCGGTGATGCTCGTCGGTCTCCATGTCGATGAAGGCCTGGATCATGCCCCGGTAGATCCGCTCGATCAGATCCGGGTCGGCGCCGGCCTCGCTGGCCAACGTGCGGACCCGGGCCACCACCTGCGCCACGCGGTCCGGCGCACGGACCGCCTGGCCGTCGCTCTTGAGTGGGGCGGCCTGCCGGACCAGCGCCTCCCGCCGGGCGAGCAGGCCGACCAGTTCCCGATCCAGTTCGTCGATCCGAGCGCGGATCTCGGTCAACGTCGCCGCAGTCTCTGCCACGCCGGAAATCGTCCCACGTACTCGAAGTATCGCGAGCCCTGCCGGGCCCAACCACTCCTGCCAGGGGTGGGCACCGCACGGGGAGGCAGCCGGTGCGGGTCGAGGCGACCCGGTGTCAGCGGGCGACGTCGCTGCCTCTGGCGGCGCCGGCGCGAAGGCCCTGATCGATGAAGTTGATCAGCCAGGTGAAGCTCTCGTCGACGGACGCGTCGATCTGGAACCCACCGGCCGCCTCCAGGGTGGCGAAGCCGTGCAGGACGCTGCGCAGCGTCCGCATGGCGTGGATCTCCTGGCCGGGGTCCAGGTCGTACCCGCTCAGCATTGCCGCCCAGGAGGCGAGCACCCGCTCGCTGGCCGGGATGAAGGGGTCGTCGGGGCCGGTCGGGCGGGTGGCGTTGGCGGCCGCGTACCGGCCGGGGTGTTCCCGCACGTACGTCCGCATCGCCTGCGCGCCCGCGGCGAGCGCGTCGCTGCCGGACCGGCCCTGAATGGCGTCACGGATGACATCGCCGGCCTCGGTCCTGGCCAGGACGGCGATCCGGTGCGCCAGCTCGGCCTGGCTGGTGACGTGCTTGTAGAGCGAGGGGGTCTTGACCCCGAGCCGTTCGGCGAGCAGACCCATGCTGAGGTTGTCGAAGCCGACCTCGTCGACCAGCGCGGCCGCCGCTTCGGTGACCGATGCCGGGGTGAGCCGGGCCTTAGGCACTGGTCAGCGTCCGGGCGAGGAAGGGCAGGGCCAGGGCGAGGACCTCGTCGGGCGTCTGGGCGTGCGGGTAGTGGCCGGCGCCCTCGATGACAGCCAGCTCGCCGAGCCCTCGCGGCAGGTCGGCGATGATGCGTTCGCCCTCGGCCCGCGGGTCGGCCCAGTCGGGGTCGGCGCTGCCCTGGATAACCAGGACCGGGCAGGTGACGTTGGACAGTTGCCGACCGGCGTCGCCCGGACTGGTCTTGGCCATGGCCTGGAGGACCTTCATCCGGCCGGGCTCACTCATCTTGGCTTCAATGCGCGCCAGCTCGCTGTGCCAGTCGGCGGGCTTGGTGGGGGTGGCCACGTCCAGGTACTTCTTCCAGTTCGCCAGGCTGCCCCGGATGAGTACCTGCGCCAGTTGGAGGTAGCCGGCCCGGAAGCGCTTGACCCGCACCAACCCGCCGAGGTCGACGGACTGCGCGCGGGTGAACGGCGCCAGCTCGATGACGCCGGTGATCAGGTCGGGCGCGGTGGCGGCCGCGATGGTCGCGGCACCGCCGCTGATCGAATGGCCGATGAGCACGGCCGGTCCGCCCAGGTGGCGCACGACGGCGACGAGATCACCCGCGATGTCGGTGCGGCTGTAGCCGCCCCAGCCGAGGCTGGAGTCGCCGCAGCCACGGATGTCGACGTTGGCGACCCGGTATCCGGCCGCGGCCAGGGCCGGAGCGACGAACCGGTACGAGTGCCGGCTGTCGCCCATGCCGTGTGCCAGGACGACCAGTGGGCCCTGCCCCGTGACCTCGTAGGCGATCGTGTTGCCGGCAATGTCCAGGTATTCGGTCATGACGCCCTCCACTGAAGCTAACGTGATTAGCTAAAGGCTAACCGCATTAGCCGCCGAGGGCAAACGCCGCTCGTTGTTACTCTCCTCCGCCCAGGCCGAGCTGGGGATAGAGGGCGTCGGGGGCGGTGATCGCTCCGGGCGGCCGTGCGACAGTGACGGTCGTGCCGAAATCGCTGTAGCGCAGGGATGCGTTCGGCAGCCCGCTGGCCTCGGGCATCAGGAAGCTGACCAGCCGACCCTCGGTGTCCAGCGATGCCCGGAACGCGTGCCTGCGCGCGCCGTCCGGAAAGACACCATCGGGACCGGGGCGGAAGCTGATGCCGTTACCGGCGGCAATCCGGGTCGCGTCGATCGTCCCGGAGATCTCCGGGCCGTCCGCTCGCGCGGTGACGATCGCGTCGATGAGGCGGCCGGAGCCGCCGGAGTCGTTCTTGCCCGGTGCGAAGCTCAGGGCGAAGTCCGACGGCACCCGGGCTGGGTCGAGGACCATCCATCCGTCGCCGACACCGCGGAACAGACTGGTCTTCATGTAGACCTCGTCGTCGATCATCCGGATCTCGATGGCCCCACCCGGCGCCGCAACCTTGGCGGTCAAGCGCTTGTGGACGTTGTCGGTGTGTGACAGCGACGTGATCTGGCTGGCGATGTCGACGTCGCTGCGATAACTTGTCTGATTGACGAACGCCGTGCCGCCACGCAGCAGGCCGATCGCCTCGGCCGTCGTGGTGGCGTCGGCGCTGGCGGCCGACACCGGGGCGGATTCAGGTCTGGGTTCGCTCTTCGTCGGCGCGCCGACCGAGCAACCCAGCAGGAGAAGGCCCGCAGAAATGCCGGCCAGTGTGGCTCGACGTGTCATGGCCATCACGGTAGGCCGCCTGGACAAGGTCTGGTGACCCGTATAGTGCCGCGATGGAAACGGACACGGTACGACAGGCCTACACGTCCGTCGCGCAGCTCTACATCAGCATGTTCGGCGCCAGTGAGCGGGTGCACCCGGACGACCTCGCCCTCATCGAGCGACACCTGACGGGTCGACCTGGCCCGGTACTCGATCTGGGGTGCGGGCCTGGCCACATCACCGGCTACCTTCGGGCGCTGGGCGTCGAGGCGACGGGGATCGACCTCGTCCCCGAGTTCATCGCGCACGCGCGGGCGGCCCACCCGGACGTCGAGTTCCAACTCGGGTCACTGGAACGCCTCGACGTCGCCGACGAGTCCATCGACGGCATCCTGGCCTGGTACTCGTTGATCCACCTGCCGCCGCAGGAGCTCGACGCCGTACTCAAGGAGTTCCGGCGGGTGCTGACCCCGGCCGGACGTCTGGTGCTGGGCACCTTCACCGCCGACGAGGTCGGCGCCTTCGACCACAAGGTCGTGACCGCCTACCGGTGGCCGCTCGACGAGTTCGCCGAACGACTCGCCCACGCCGGTTTCCGGGAGGTCGAACGCCTGTCGCGAGCCGACCAACACCGGCCGCATGCCGCCATGGCCGCGGTTGCGGTGTGAGGGCGCGCCGAGGGCCGGCCCCCCCATCGGGAGACCGGCCCTCGCCCAGCTGGGCACCCGCGTCGACGCGGGCGTGCGTTGCGGCGCCAGCGCGCTCAGGCGCTGAGCTTCCCGGCGATCTTGACGACCCGCTCGGCCATGTGGTCGAGGGCAGCGAACTGGGCATCGCCCAGCGGGGCGTCGTTGCCTCCGCCGGTGACATGCGAGACGCCGTACGGGTTGCCGTCGGCGAACTTCAGCGGGTCGGTGTAGCCCGGGGCGACCACCAGACCGCCGAAGTGGTGGACGGTGTTGTAGAGCGCCAGAAGGGTCGACTCCTGGCCGCCGTGCGCGGTCATGGATGCGGTGAAGCCGGCGTACACCTTGTCGGCGAGCAGGCCCTGCGCCCACTGCGGGCCGAGGGTGTCGATGAACTGCTTGAGCTGGCTGGCCACGTTGCCGTAACGGGTGGGCGTGCCGAACAGCACAGCGTCCGCCCAGACGACGTCGTCGGCGGTCGCCTTCGGCTCGTTCTTCGTGGCGTCGAAGTGCTGGCTCCAGGCGGCGTTGGAGGCGATGGCCTCGGCCGGGGCGAGCTCCGGAACCTGACGCAGCCGCACCTCGGCGCCCGCCTTCTCGCCGGCCTCGGCGAGGCGCTTGGCCATGGCGTGGAGGGTTCCGGTGGACGAGTAGTAGATGACGGCGAGCTTGGTCATCGGAGGTATCCTTCCCAAAGTAGTTGCCGCTGATAAATTTGCGGCCGCAACAATCTCGACTGTAGCAGGCACCCCCGCGGCACCCAACGTCCTGACCATGCCCACCTGCGTGACGGAGCACACCAGAAGACGGGCGCGGGCCACGGCCGTCCAGCCGATGAGGCGGAACGCTTCGGGCCCCTACGATGAGGCGATGGACCCCGCTGGGACGCCACCGGCGGCGCGGTACCAACTGCTCGGGCCGGTCGAGGTGCGCTCGGCCCGCGGGGAACGACTTGCCCTCGGCACGCCGATGCAGGTACGCCTCCTGGCCGTGCTGATGTCACAGCCGGGCACCGGGTGGTCCATCGACCAACTCGTCGACGAGCTGTGGCAGGGGCGCCCACCGAAGACGGCAGCCGGCAACGTGAAGACCTATGTCTGGGCGTTGCGCCGGGCGCTGCGCTCCCCCGGCTTCCCCGACCCCGCCATCCTCGCCGGGCCCACCGGCTACCGCCTCGCCCTGGACGGGCTGACGGTGGACAGCGTGGCCTTCGACGACCTGGCCCAGCGCGGGTACTCCGCGCTGCGGCAGGGTCACTGGTCAGCCGCCCAGGAGTCGTTCGAGGCCGCGTTGGCGCTCTGGCGTGGGGAGCCGTTCGCGGGCCTCCCCGGCTGGGGGGTGTTGCTCTCCGTCCGAGCGCGGCTCCAGGAGCAGCGGTCGAGCCTGGCGGAAGAGGTCGCGGACCTCCATCTGCGCGCCGGACGGCATCACGAGCTGATCGAACCGCTGCGGAGCCAGGTCGACGACGATCCGCTGCGCGAGCGCCCATGGGGGCAACTGATGGTGGCCCTGGCGCGGACCGGCCGGCGTGCCGACGCGCTGGCGACGTACCGGCAGCTCCGCCACCTCCTCGCCGAGGAGGTGGGAGTCGAGCCCGGCCCTGACCTCCAACACCTGCACACCCGCATCCTGCGGGCGGAGCGGGAGCTGTTGACATCCGATCCCCGGCCGCCGGAAAGAAGCGCGCCGCGAATCGTCCCCCGGCAGCTGCCGGCCCCACCGACGGTGTTCACCGGCCGGGCCGCGGAGCTGGCCCGGCTCACCACGCTGCTGCTCGGTGACTCCCGCTCGGCCAGCACCGTCGTCATCACCGGTACGGGCGGCGTCGGAAAGAGTTGGCTGGCGTTGCGCTGGGCGCATGACAACCTGCGGCACTTCCCCGACGGGCAGCTCCACGTCGACCTGGGTGGATTCGGCACCGCCACGCAGGAGGCGTCGCCCTCGGCCGTCGTCGTACGCTCACTCCTGCCCGCCCTGGGTGTGAAACCCCTGGAAATCCCCGCCGAGCCGGCGGCCCAGTTCGCCCTGTACCGCAGCCTGACCGCGGACCGACGGCTGCTCGTGCTGCTCGACAACGCCCGCGACGCGGAACAGGTGCGGCCGCTGCTGCCGGGGGCGACAGGCTGCGGTGTGCTCGTGACGAGTCGCCACACCCTGCCCGGCCTGGTCGCCGCCGACGGCGCCCATCCCCTCGCGCTGGATCTGCCCAACGACGACGAAGCGCGCCAACTGCTCGTCCGCCGACTGGGTGCGCAGCGGGCCACCGCCCAGCCGGCAGCGGTGGACGAGCTGATCAGACGTACCGCGCGGTTGCCCCTGGCCCTCTCCATCGTGGCCGCGCGAGCCGCCGCCCGGCCCACGTTTCCGCTCCAGGCCATCGCCGACGACCTGGCGGCGAGCCGGGGCGGGCTCGCCGCCCTGGCCACCGACGATGCCGCCACCGACGTGCGCACCGTGCTCTCCTGGTCGTACCGACTGCTCAGCGCGGACGCGGCGCGACTGTTCCGGCAGATCAGCCTGCACCCCGCCGCCGACGTCAGCGCTGCGGCGGCGGCCAGCCTCGCCGGGGCACCACCGCACCTGATCCGGCCGGCGCTCGACGAGTTGACCCGGTCGAACCTGCTGGCCGAGCCGTCCCCCAACCGCTTCCACTGTCACGATCTGCTCCGCGCCTACGGGGAGGAGTTGACGCACGCGCTCGACCGTCCGGCCGACCGTAGCGCCGTCCGCGCGCGCGTGCTCGACCACTACCTGTGTGTCGCCCGGGACGCGGCGAGGCTGGTCGACCCCGGCTGGCAGCCGCTCGATCCGCCGCCCCCGCCCACCGACGCGTCACCGTCGGCGTTCGCCGACCACCGGGCCGCGCTGGCCTGGTTCATCATCGAACAGCGAGTGCTGCTGGCCGCCGTCGACGACGCTGTCGCGCACAGCTTCGACGCCCGGGCCGGGCACCTCGCCCAGGCCCTCACTCCCCTGCTCAGCCGGCTCTCGCAGTGGCACGACCTGGCCGCCGTGCAGGCCATCGCGGTCACGGTCGCGCACCGTCGCGGTGATCCACGGGCCGAGGCGCTGGCCCACCGGGACCTCGCGCTGGCCCACATCCAGCACCGCCGGTTCGGTGCGGCCCACCATCACCTCCGGCGCGCGATGGCACGGTACGACCAGGCCGGCGACCTCCCCGGGCAGGCCAGCACACACCTGCACCTCGCCTGGCTGTCCGACATCGAGGACGACGCCGGGGCGGCACTGCCGCACGCCAGCCAGGCGCTGGCGCTGGCCAGCAGCACCGACGACCGGCTCGGCGAGGCGGCAGCGCTCAACGCTCTCGGCTGGAGCCACGCGCGGCTGAACGAGCACACCCGCGCCATCACCTTCTGCGAGCAGGCGCTGGCGCGCTACGAGGAGGCCGAGGACCGGCTCGGCGCGGCCCACACCTGGGACAGTCTCGGATTCGCCTATCAGGGCCTCGGGAAGCATCCGACCGCTGCGGACTGCTACCGGCGCGCTCTGGCGCTCTACTCCCACGTCCAGGACCCCTGCGGACGGGCGGACACACTCGTCCGCCTCGGCGACACCCATCAGGCGGTGGGCGACCACGACACCTCGGTCGACCTGTGGCGACAGGCGTTGGCGATCCTCGACCGGGTCGGTCATCCGCAGGCCACGGTGCTGTCCGAGCGGCTTGAGGCGTACCGGTGAATGCCCTGCGCCGAGCGTCTGCGGACCGGCATGGATCCGACGTGGACCGGGCGTCGGCAGGCTGGACGAATGTTGACCACGAAGAGAACCACCTTCCGGCATCCCCGCGGGGTCGCCCGTCGACGCCGGCGGCTCCTCGGTAGCCTCTCGGCCGTCGTCGCGGTCCTCGTCGCCCTCTCGCTCAACGCCCCACCGTCGCTCGCGGGCACCACGCCGACGGCCGGCGGCACCGGGCCCGTCGCCGCGGACGCGACCGGCGGTTGGAACGGTCGGATCGACTGGGAGGCGTGCCCGGAACAGCCCGACGATCCGGGTACGCGGTGCGGCACCCTGCGCCTGCCGGTCGACTGGGCCCGCCCGGGCGGGGAGACCTTCCCGCTGGCCCTGGCCCGGCGACCCGCCACCGATCCGGCCGCCCGCCTCGGTGTCCTGGTCTTCAACCCCGGCGGTCCCGGCCTGTCCGGGGTGGACGTGGCATTGACGGCCGCCAGCCAGCTCGGACCGGACGTGCTGCGCCGCTTCGACGTCGTCGGCTTCGACCCCCGGGGCACGGTCCGTAGCGCACCGGTGCGCTGCTCATCGGAGCTGCTGGGCCAGCATCCCTCACTGACGCCCGCCAACGCGGCGGAGTTCGAGCGACTCCGTACCTACAACCGCCAGTTGCGCGACGACTGCCGCGCCCACAGTGGCCCACTGTTCGACCACCTGGACAGTGCGAGCGTCGCGCGCGACACGGACGCCATCCGGGCCGCACTCGGTGAGCGACAGCTGAGCTTCTACCAGTGGTCCTACGGCACGCTGATCGGGCAGTCCTACGCCGAGCTGTTCCCCGACCGCGTCCGCGCACTGGTCATGGACAGCGTGATGGACCACAGCCAGGGGGTCCGGGAGTACTTCCGCAGCGGGGCGGCCAGTAACGAGGCGCTGTTCCACGAGTTCGCGACCTGGTGCGAGCGGAACTCTGGTTGCGCGCTGCACGGACGTGACGTGCCGGCGCTCTACGACCGGCTGATGCGCCGCGCCGATGCCGGCACGCTGGTCGACGCGGCCACCGGCACCCCGCTGAGCTGGTTCGAGCTGGGGTTCGCGACCTTCGTCAACTTCTTCGACGCGACCTGGGCCGATCTCGCGACCATGCTGCTCGCGCTGGAACGGGGCGAGCCCGCTGCGCTCGCATCCCCGATGGTGCCGGTCGACGGCGACAAGGACCTGACCGAGTACGCGTTACCGGCGTTCTGCCAGGACTGGTCGCTGCCGGTCGACGGGTTCGCCGACTGGAACCGGTACCTCGAACTGTCCCGTGCCGCCGCACCGCACCTGCGGGCCTCCCCGTTGGCCGTCCGCTTCGGCGCGATCTGCCTGGGCTGGACGGCAACCAACCCACAACATCAGCTGCGCGTACGGACGACCGCGCCGTTGCTGGTGCTCAACGGGCGGTACGACCCGGCAACCCCCTACGACGGTGCGCAGCGGGTGGTGCGCCAGCTCGGCAGCCGGGGCCACCTCGTCACCTACGAGGGGTCGGGCCACGCCAGCTACCCACGGACCGAGTGCACCCGTCGTCAGGTGGAGCGGTACCTCATCACCAGAACCACACCGCCGACCGGAGCGAGCTGCCCGGCCGCCCCGGTCTGACGGGTCGACATCGTCACGGTGACGCCCCAGCGCACGGCAGGTAGTGCGACCCATCCGACGGCGTGTCGGTCAGGTCCCCTACCCCGGTGGCTGGGGCGTCGCCACCGCAACCGACTCAGGTCAGGAGCCGTCGGACGGCTCGGCCGGCTGCTGCCCCGGCCAGAACGGCCACTCCTCGAATGAGCGGCACCGTCCGTCGTCGGCGAACCGCATGACCCACAGATCGCGGTACTCCTGCTCGACCGGGTCGCCGTAGCGGACCTCCTGACGCGACACGGCGGTGTCACCCTCGACCGCGACGATCTCCGTGGTCAGCTGGAACACCTCGTCGGGACCCTTGCGCTGCTTCTCCCACATCCGAGCGATGGCCGGCAGACCGACGACGGGCGTCCAGTACGGCCCCTGCTGATAGCTCGCGTCCTCGGTGAAGAGCGTGACCAGCGCTTCCGTGCCCGGGGTCCGCCAGAGCCGCTCGTAGGTGGCAAGCCAATCCTCGACGTGCTTCCTGTCCATGGCCCTCACCCTGCCATCCGAGCGGCGGTCAGCTGGGAAAACCCGCAGGCCGCGGGTGTCGCACGCCTCGAGGCGCGGGCCGGCCTCGGCCCTGGGCACCCTTGACATCGAAAGGGATACCCAGCCACACTCCCGATGCTAATTCGATTTAGCGACCACCCAGGCCCTCACCTCCCAGCACCGGACCAGACCGCGACGAGCGACCACCACAAAGGAGTCTTCGCGCATGAGGGAAACGACCGGAAGACGCAGGTTCCGGCTTGCGATCTCGATTCTCGTGTTCACGGCACTCGGTGCGGGGGCCGTCGTCCCCGCGCCGGCTGCCGCCGCCGGCAGGCCCGCGCCCGTGCCGGGTGTGACGGTCAAGGCGGACCGCAAGTCACCGACCGGATACACGGTCACGTTCGTCTACCGCAATCCGCACGCCACCCAGGTCCGCCTCGCCGGGGATCTGACCCTGCTCGACGTCGACACCGGCACCACGCGCTACCAGCCGGAAGAGTGGCAGCCGGGGCGCTACCACGCGGGCGGCACCGAGTTCCTCCGGGACATGACCCGGGACCCGAAGGGGAACTGGTCGGTCTCGGTCCCGCTGCACGCCGGAGGTCTCAGCTACTGGTACCGGGTCTGGGACCCGACCCAGGGCTGGGAGAACAAGCGCATCTGGGACCCCGCCTCGACGAACCCTCGCCCGCCGGGCGAGTCCTCGTTCCGGGTCAGGAACAACGACGTGCTCGATGCCGTGCACGTGCCGTACGCCAAGAAGCAGAACGACCCGGTGCTGAAGGCGCGTGCGGACTACGAGTTGCCGGTGGCCGACCGCGCGAAGCGAGGAACCGTCCAGTACGTCCCGTACACCACGATCCTGGGCGACAGCGGCCACTACCTCGGCGTCTACCTGCCGCCCAACTACGATGCCAACCGCGCGGAGCCGTACAAGGTCGCGTACCTCGCCCACGGCATCTTCGGCGACGAGACCGACTTCATGGTCCCCGCGAACGTCCCGAACATCCTGGACAACATGACGGCCCGGGGCGAGATCGAGCCGACGGTGGTCGTCACCATGGGCAACCACTTCACGGGCACCAGCCTCGGCTTCGCGTCCTACAATCAGACCAACGCGGCCAACAACCTGGTCCAGACGATCCTGCCCCTCATCGAGAGCGGCTACAACGTCTCGACCGAGCGCTCCGGGCGGGCCTACGCCGGGTTCTCGTACGGTGGGATGACGGGCGGCGTCGTCATCAGGAACTACCCGACCACCTTTGCGTTCTACGGGCACTTCTCCGGCAATCCGTCGCTCACCACCCAGGACTACGACACCATCGCGAACGCGGTCGGGGACGACGACCTCACCGTCTTCCTCGGCAACGGCGTCTTCGAGGGCAACCTCAACGCCCAGAACGCCATCGCGGACAACTTCCGGGCCCGGGGGTACGCCGCCGCGACGACCCAGGTCCCCGGCGCGCACGACGGAATGACGGCGGGCCAGCTGTTCACGATCTTCGCGCGGGATCACCTGTGGTCGGGGGTCGACTCCGTGTCGGTGCCGGTGCACGTCGCCTACTCGGGCGACCCGGTCCACGCCCCCACCGCGGCGGTCCACCAGCAGCTGCGGGTTCGCTAGCCAGCGGGGGTGGGCCGGCGACCCTCGTCGTCGGCCCACCGTCAGCTGTCCGTCCGGCCCGTCAGCTCACGCCCCGGACCGCCTCGATGATCGTCTCGGCGACCTCGCCCGGCCGGGCCACCGCCATCGCGTGCGAGCCGCCGACGACCTCGCGCTGCCCCCGGGGGTTGGCCCGCTCGGCCATGAACCGGTGCACCTCGGCGGGGATGTTCTTGTCAGCGTCCCCGAACACGAACCAACTGGGCAGTGATCGCCAGGCGGGGTCGCCGGTGAGCTTGCCACCCAGGCCCTCGTCGACAGTGATCGGCCGCTGGGTCCGGGCCATCAGCGCGGCCATGTCGTCCGTCGCGTCCGCGCAGAACTGCGCGTGGTACTGGTCCTGGCCGATCGCCACCTCGTTGCCGCCGGTCGACACCGGGTACTGCACCAGCGTGTCGGCTAGCGTGCTGCCGGGGAACTTCGCGGACAACGTCATCGCCGACTCACCGGTGTCCGGCGCGAAGGCGTTGACGTACACGAGGGCCCGCACCGAAGTGTCGCCGGCAGCGGCCTGCGTGATCACCATGCCGCCGTACGAGTGGCCGACGAGGACGACAGGACCGCCGATCCCGCGGACGACATCCCGCACGTACGCGGCGTCGCCTGCCACGCTCCGCAGCGGGTTCGCGACGGCCACCGAGTCGTACCCGGCGCCCAGCCGCTCGAGCACACCGTTCCAGCTCGCCGACTCGGCGAACGCGCCGTGCACGAGCACGATGGTGGGCTGTGGATCAGGCATGATTGGTGCCCCCTCACTCCGTGAAGCTGTTCACCGCCGGTCGCACTGGTACGCCTGGATACCCGTCACGCGAGTGTGAAACGTACGGTCCCGATGGGCAGGAGGCTGCGATGGCTACGACGACGCTGGCCGAGGTGACGGCCGAGCTGGCCCAGCTGGAGGACCCGAAGACACGCGAGGTGAACGCCAGGCACGGTGACGATCATGGTGTGAATCTCGGCGCGCTTCGGGCGCTGGCGAAGCGACTGAAGACGCAGCACGACCTCGCGCGCCAACTCTGGGCGACGGGCGGGGCCTCGGCGCGGCTGCTGGCAATCCTGATCTGCCGCCCCAGGGCGTTCGAGCGGGACGAGTTGGACGTCATGGTGCGTGAGGCGCGCGCCCCGAAGGTGCACGACTGGCTCGTGAACTACGTGGTGAAGAAGAGCCCGCATTCCGAAGAGCTGCGGCTGACCTGGTTGGCCGACGCGGATCCCGTGGTCGCGAGTGCCGGCTGGGCGCTGACCACCGAGCGTGTGACGAAGAAGCCCGAGAGTCTCGACCTCCCGGGACTGCTCGATGTGATCGAGACCGAGATGAAGGACGCGCCGGATCGCCTGCAGTGGGCGATGAACCACTGCCTGGCGCAGATCGGCATCGAGCACGCCGAGCACCGCGCGCGGGCGATCGACATCGGCGAACGCCTCGAGGTGCTGAAGGACTACCCCACCTCCCCCGGCTGCACGTCTCCGTTCGCGCCCACCTGGATCAGCGAGATGGTGCGCCGGGCGCGATAGGCAGCGAATTGTCTGTCGATCCCGCATCGACGGGGTCGACGTCGTCTCCCACGCGCCCCTATAGTGAGTTCCATTATGGGACTTACTGCATTCTGGCGGTGGTGGGTCGCCGGCACGACCAGCCAACTCGGCTCGGCGGTCGGCGCGCTGGCCCTACCGTTGACCGCGTTGACAGTGCTCCACGCGTCGGCCTTCGAGATGGGTCTGATCACGGCGGCGGGCTATCTGGCGTACCTGCTGATCAGCCTGCCGGCGGGCGTGATCGTGCAGCGCATGCCGCTGCGCGGCATGCAGGTCGCCCTGGATCTGGTCCGGGCCCTCGCCATCGCGTCGGTTCCGCTCGCCTGGTGGTTCGACATGCTGACGGTGGCCCAGTTGATCGCGGTCGCCCTGGTGGTGAGCTTCGCCAACGTGCTGTTCGACGTGGCGAACCAGACCTTCCTGCCGGAGATCGTGCCGGCCGCGCAGTTGCAGGCCCGCAACAGCCTCACCTCCGGCACGCACGCCGCCACCTCGCTGGGCGGGCCATCCCTGGGCGGTCTCGCGGTGCAGCTGCTGGGTGCGGTGCCGACGCTGTTCGTGGACGCCGTCAGCTACCTGCTCTCCGCCGTGCTGCTGCGCACCCTGCCGGCCCGGCGGGTGCAGCGACCGGCCGAGCGGCCGCCGATGATCACGATGATCCGCGAGGGCTGGCACTTCGTGCTCCGGCACCCGATCATCGGACCGGCCATGTGGGACGCCACAGCGACGAACTTCGTCAACGGCGCCATGCTCGCCCTGTTCCCCTTCTACCTGGTGCGTGAGCTGCACGCATCGCCGCTCATGGTCGGGCTGTTGATCGCCGCCGACGGCCTCGGCGCGCTCATCGGCGCGGCGTTGACCACCCGCTTCACCGACCGGTTCGGCACCGCACGCGGCCTGATCATCGCGGCCTTCATCGGTGTGGCCGGCGCGCTCATCATCCCGCTGGGCACCGGCATCGCCGCGTTCCTGGCCTTCGCCGTCGGAAACCTCATCTTCGCGAGTTCCACTGTGGTGCTCAGCGTGACCACCCGCACCTACCGGATGCTCGCCAGCCCACCGGAACTGCTGTCCCGGGTGATCGCCACGGTCAAGTTCGTCTCCTGGGGTGCCATCCCGGTCGGCGGCCTGCTCGCCGGCATCCTGGCCGGGCCACTCGGTGCCCGTACCACCCTGCTGATCTTCGGGGCGCTCACCGTGCTGTCCCCGATCATCTACCTGTCGACGCCGATCCGCCGGCTGCGTGACCTGCCGCTCGACCCCACGCCGACACCCGCCGAGGCTCGGGTGTGACCCGGCCGGGTGCGCTCCCGGTCTGTCCACATCGCCCAGTAGAGACATCGACGGAAGGTGTAGCCCGCGGCCTGCCGGGGCAAGAACCCGCACATGCAGGGAGCGGCAGGGTGCGAGGGGCGACTGCTCGGCCAGCGGCACCGGGCCGGTGAGCCCGTCCGGACAGGGCCGGCGACCCCGCTGCCGACGGCCTCCGTCTGATGCGGCTGAGGCACAGCCTCCCCTCGGTGGCGCTCGGCGCGGTGGCGCTCGGCGCGGCTCTGGGTGCCGACCCCGCCCACGCCGACACCCCATCGCCGTCGCGGCTCCCGCTGGTGGAGGTCGCCACCTCGCCGGAGGGCATCAAGCTTTCGGTGGCCGACGTGGTCACTGTGCCGCCGACCGTCCCTCTACCCCTGCCGACCACGGCCGTCCCCCTGCCCCTGCCCCTACCGTCGACGGAGCCGCTGCACCTGCCGTCGGCCGTTCCGCTGCCGACGCGGTCGGCCAAGCCCTCCACCGCCCGGCCAAGTCGGCCGTCAGGCACCCCGTCGTCGTCGCAGGCCACACGGGCACCCTCCGCCTCGGCTTCCCCGGGAGCACGGGTTGGCACCCGGAAATCGCCGGCACCGTCGACGCGCGCACCGGCGACGGTGACCCGAAGCAGCGCTCGCGGCACCTACGATGGCCGGGCGGCAGAGCAGGCACGGGCGACGATGACCGCCGTCACCGGACAACGGCCCAACCCGCCCGCCCGTCCCGCACCGGGGCCACCGGCGTTCGTGCTGGCGCTGGCGTCCGCACCGACCGGCGTCGGCACCGGCGGCGCTGATCCACCCACGTCGACAGCCGCAGCATCGCCGTCCACCTCGCCGCTGCGCCCAGGGCTCACCGTCACCGCCGTCGACATGCGCGCTACCAGCCGTCCCGTCGAGCGGGGTCCTCCCCCGCCCCAACAACTCCTGATCACCCACTCGCGTCCACGACGTTGATCAGGAGAGGTTCATGGAAATCGCCGTTATCTGGATCCCCGCCCACATCGAGCCGTCGGAGCCCGCCGTCGCGAGGTGTCTCAGCCACCTTCACCGACACTCCTACCGATTCGCAGGAATCATGCGGGCCTCGTGGGAGACCGTCGAGCAGACGATGATCGACGGAGAGGTGGATGTCGTCGTCATCGCCGACTTCGCCCACCTCCCGCCGGATCGGTCCCCCCGGATCGAGCTGGCCAACTCCTCCGGCGGCGTCGCGGACGAGGATCGAACGGTTCCAGACACACAGCTCGACTGACACAACGAAGCGCCCCGTCCGCAGTGGACGGGGCGCTTCGGGCACGCGCCGGCAACTGGCCGGCCGCGTGCGCAATGGCTGGACCGCCATGTCGATGTGCTGTTGAGCGATATACCTCAGCGGTATAACTATGACTCTGAGGTATATCTCTCAACATGGCATCCGCTCCGGCCGAGGTGACCAACGGTCACCGCCGACCGCCGGCTGCGCCCACCGCGACCGCATGGGTCAGGCCGCGACGGCCGCCCGGACGTCGTCGTCGGCAGCGCGCAGCCGGGCCGCGGCCTCCTCGGCGGTGCAGTTCGCCAGCAGCAGCACGATGGCCGTCTTGGCGTGCCCGTGCGCCGCCACGAGCGCCCGCGCGGCCGTGTCGAGGTCGGTGTCGGCGGCCTCGGCGACGATCCGCCGCGCCCGGTCGACGAGCTTCTCGTTTGTGGCGTTCATGTCCACCATCAGATTGCCGTAGACCTTGCCGAGCCGGGCCATCGTGGCGGTGGAGAGCATGTTGCAGACCAGCTTCTCGGCGGTGCCGGCCTTGAGCCGGGTGGAGCCGGTGAGCACCTCGGGGCCGGTGGGCACCTCGATGGCGACGTCGGCGTGCCGGCTGGTCACCGCGTCGGTGTTGCAGGCCACCGAGACGGTCGCCGCGCCGATGGCGCGAGCGTGATCCAACCCACCCACCACGTATGGGGTACGGCCGCTGGCGGCGAGCCCGACCACCGTGTCGCGGGCGGTCAGGCCGACGGCGTCGAGGTCGGCGACGGCGCGCGTCGGGTCGTCCTCCGCGCCCTCGACGGCGACGCCGAAGGCTCGCGCCCCGCCGGCGAGCAGACCGATGACCCGCTCGGGCGTCGTACCGAAGGTGGGTGGGATCTCGACGGCGTCGAGCATGCCGATCCGCCCGCTGGTGCCGGCGCCGAGGTAGATCAGCCGTCCGCCCTGCCGGAGCGACGCCACGATGACGTCGACGGCGGCGGCGATGTCCGGCACGGCCCGGCGGACGGCGTCGGCGACCGTCTGGTCCTCGTCGTTCATCGCGAGAAGCAACTCGGTGGGAGACATCCGGTCGAGGTCGCCGGTCTTGTCGTTGCGGGTCTCGGTGCCGAGGGTGCTGAGGTCCACGGGGTGCTCGTTCCTCTCGCTGGAGTGCAGTCGCCGGCCAGCGGGGAGAGGCCAGGCCGAGGGCGCAGCTGCGAACAGTCCCCGTATCAGCAGGCTGAAACCACAGCGTAACCAGCCCGGACGGGCGGTGGCAAAAAGTTTCGCGTTACTCTCGGCTAACGTCACTTATTGACAACCGCTGGTAGGGAGCGAGCCGTGCGTCAACTCGACCTCGTTGTGATCGTGCTGTACCTCGTGGTGATCGCCTACGTCGGACTACGCCTGTCCGGTAAACAGAAGTCCGCCAAGGACTACTTCGTGGGCGAGGGTCGACTGCCCTGGTGGACCGTCTCGTTCTCCGTGGTCGCCACCGAGACCAGCGTCCTGACCGTGATCAGTGTTCCCGGCGGCGCCTACAGCGGTCAGGGCTTCGGCAACGTCGAGCTGGCCCTGGGTTACGTCATCGGTCGGGTCGTCGTGGCGGCGGTGCTCATCCCGCTCTACAAGCGGGGCGGGTTCGTCAGCGCCTACCAGTACCTCGGTGAGCGGTTTGGCCTGAAACTCCAGGGTCTGGCGTCGGTGACGTTCGTCTTCACCCGCCTGCTCGCCGAGGGTGTACGGCTGTTCGCCTCGGCGATCCCCATCAAGCTCCTTCTCGACGAGTTCGGGCTGAATGTCGGCTACCAGGCCATCATCATCGTCCTGACGCTCATCACGGTGGTCTACACCTACCTCGGCGGCATCAAGGCGGTCATCTGGACCGACGCCATCCAGATGGGGCTGTACCTCGGCGGGGCGATCCTGGCCATCGCGGTGCTCAGCCACGCCGTCGGCTTCGACGGCTACTCGCAGGCGCTGGACGCCGGCAAGTTCCAGCTCTTCGACACCAACTTCGCCCTCGCTCACGTGCTCACCAGCCCGTTCGCCCTGCCGACCGCGATCATCGGTGGCGCGATCTTCGCGATGGCCAGCCACGGTTCGGACCAGCTGATCGTGCAGCGCATCCTGTCCACCCGCACCCTGCGCGAGGGGCAGAAGGCGATGATCTCCTCGGGCATCTTCGTGGTGATCCAGTTCGCGGCGTTCTCCCTGGTCGGCGCGCTGCTGTGGTCGTACAACAAGGGTCAGACCTTCAAGGAACTCGGCCTGGCGAGCAGCGACAACCTCTACCCGAGCTTCATCCTGCACGCCCTGCCGGTGGGCATCTCGGGTCTGCTGGTGGCCGGCATCCTCGGCGCCGCGATGGGCTCTTTGTCCTCGGCGCTGAACTCGATGTCGAACTCCACCGTCGCCGACTTCATCCACAGCTTCTTCCGCAAGGTCCCGTCCGACGACACGATGCTTCGGCTCGCCCGGGTGATGACCCTGGTCTGGGCGGTGCTGATGGCGGTCTTCGCCTGCGCGTTCAGCTCCAGCACCGGAAACGTCTATCTGACCGGTCTGACCATCGCCGGCTACACCTACGGCGCGCTGCTCGGTGCCTTCCTGCTCGGCCGTCTCGTCAAGCGGGCCAATCAGGTCGACGCGGTGATCGCCTTCCTCGTCACCGTTGCGGTGATGACCTACATCGTCCGCTACGTCAAGATCGATGTGACGACGGCCGGAACCACCACCGCCACCGCCATCGCCGCGCAGTGGCTGGTCCCGATCGGCGTCCTGATCACCCTGGTCGTCGGCGCGGTGTCCAGCCGGTTCCACCCGGCCCCGGAGACTCCGTACGACCATGGACGTACCGACGAGGTCGACGACGACGCGGCGGCGGCGCCCGCCGGCCGGGCGTGAAGGAGGACGTGATGCGTGTGATCGGCCTGATGTCCGGAACCTCCTACGACGGCATCGAAGCCGCCGCGGCCGAGTTCGAGCTGAGCGGCGACGCAGTGCGGATGCGACCGCTGGGCCGGCTCAGCCACCCGTACTCCGACGAGTTGCGCACGCAGATCGCCGCGGCCCTGCCGCCCGCGGCGACCACCACCGAGGCGATCTGCGTGCTGGACACCGGCGTCGGCCAGGCCTTCGCCGAGGCCGGCGTGCGGGCCCTCGCCCAGCTGTGCGACGGCGATGCCGACCTGGTCGTCTCGCACGGGCAGACCATGCACCACTGGGTCGAGGCTGGCACGGTTCGGGGAACCCTCCAGCTGGGTCAGCCGGCCTGGATCGCGGAGGCCACCGGCCTTCCGGTCGTGGCCGACCTGCGCAGCCGCGACGTGGCCGCGGGCGGCCAGGGCGCTCCCCTGGTCGCCCTCTTCGACGCGCTGCTGCTGGGTGGCCTGCCCGGCGTCCCGGCCGCGCTGAACCTGGGCGGCATCGCCAACATCACCGTCGTCGCGCCGGACGCGGACCCGCTCGCCTTCGACACCGGGCCGGCGAACGCGCTCCTCGACGCCGCCGCCCGTCACTTCAGCGGGGGCACCGAGGAGTACGACCGGGACGGGCGCGGGGCGGCCGCCGGGCAGGTGAATCCGGAGCTGCTGCGGCGGCTGCTCGACGAGCCGTACTACCGGCTGCCCGGCCCGAAGAGCACCGGGAAAGAGCTGTTCCATCTGCCCTACCTGCTCGCCGCCCTCGCCGACGCGCCCACACCGGGCCCGCAGGACGTGTTGGCCACGCTCACCCGGCTGACGGCGGTCACGGTGGCCGGCGCCTGCCGCGACCACGGCGTCACCCGGCTCGTCGTCTCCGGCGGCGGCGCACACAACCCGACGCTGATGCGCATGATCGCCGAGGAGCTGCCCGACGTCCAGCTGTCCTCCAGCGACGACCTGGGCATCGCGTCGGACGCCAAGGAGGCGCTGGCCTTCGCGCTGCTGGGCTACCTGACCGTGCACGGGCTGCCGGGCACCCTGCCCTCGGGCACCGGCGCGCGGCACGCCTCCGTGCTTGGCAGCATCACCCCCGGCCGGCAGCCGCTGCGGCTGCCGCCCCCGGCCAGCACCGCCCCTACTCGGTTGCTGGTCGTCGCGTCTCCGGTGGCCGACTGACCACCCCTCCCGGGAGGACCCGTCCATGAGACCCGTCGTAGGAGTACCCGCACCGACCGCGGCCGGCGCTCGCGCCCGTGCGGTCGCCGAACTGCTGCGCTCGCGCCTGGATGATCCGAGCCGGGCCAGCGCCGAGCTGCCCCGAAGGCTGGCGGCGGCGCACGACGCCTCGCCGTACCTGTTCGAGCCGCAGGCCGTGGTCCGCGCCGCCTCGGCCGCCGAGGTGGGGGCGCTGATGGCCGGCGCCCGCGAGGCCGGTGTGCCGCTGACCCTGCGCGGCGGCGGCACCAGCCTCGCCGGGCAGGCCGGCGGCGCGGGCGTGCTGGTCGACGTCCGCACCGACTGGCGGCACGCCGAGGTCCTCGACGACGGCCGCCGCATCCGGCTCCAGCCGGGCCTGACGATCCGGCAGGCCAACGCCCGGCTGGCCCGCTACCGACGCCGGCTCGGCCCGGACCCGGCCAGCGAGGCCGCCTGCACGGTGGGTGGCATGGTGGCCAACAATTCCAGCGGGATGACCTGCGGCACCACCGACAACGCGTACCGGACCATGGAGTCGCTGCGCTTCGTGCTCCCGTCCGGCACCGTCGTCGACTCCGGCGCCCGCGACGCCGACGATCGGCTTCGGGCCGACGAGCCCGAGCTGCACGCCGGGCTGCTGCGCCTGCGCGACCGGGTGCGATCGACGCCGGATTCGCGCGCCACCATCGAGCGGCTGTTCGCGATGAAGAACACCATGGGGTACGGGCTGAACTCGCTGCTCGACCACAGCACCCCGGTCGAGATGCTCGCCCACCTGATGATCGGCAGCGAGGGCACGCTCGGCTTCGTGGCCGAGGCAGTCTTCCGTACCGTCGAGATCCACGACCACGCCGCCACCGGTCTGCTGATCCTGCCCGGTCTCACCGACGCCACCGACGCGCTGCCGGCTCTGCTCGCCGCCGGCGCCCGCACCGCCGAACTGCTCGACGCGGCCGCGCTGCGGGTCAGCCAACGCGACCCGGGTGCGAGCCCGGCCCTGCGCGGGCTGACGGTCACCGGCCACGCCGCGCTGCTGGTGGAGTTCGCCGAGGACAGCGCGGAGCAGTTGGCCGCGACGCTGGCCGACGCCCGGCCCGTACTCGACCGGCTGCGGGCCGTCACCGGCACTGAGCTGACCCGCGACCCGCGCGAACGGGCCAACCTCTGGCACTTGCGCAAGGGCCTCTACACCGCCGTCGCCGGGGCCCGCCCGCCCGGCACCACGGCCCTGCTGGAGGATGTCGCGGTGCCGATGCCGCGCCTGACCGGCACCTGCGACGGGCTGATCCGTCTGTTCGACCGGCACGGCTACCCGGACGCGGTGATCTTCGGACACGCCCGGGACGGCAACCTGCACTTCATGCTGACCCAGTCCTTCGACACTCCGGCCGAGATCGACCGCTACGCCCGGTTCACCGACGACATGGTCGACCTGGTGCTCGCCGAGGGCGGGACACTCAAGGCCGAGCACGGCACCGGTCGGGCCATGGCGCCCTTCGTCCGCCGGCAGTACGGCGACGAGCTGTACGACGTGATGCGCGAGCTCAAGCGGTTGTGCGACCCGAGCGGCCTGCTCAACCCCGGGGTACTGCTCAACGACGACCCGACCGTGCACCTGCGGCAGCTCAAGGCCGTCCCGACGGTCGACCCCGAGCTGGACGCCTGCGTCGAGTGTGGATACTGCGAGTCGGTCTGCCCCACCGCCGACGTCACCACCACGCCTCGGCAGCGCATCGTGCTGCAACGGCAGATCGCCCTCGCCACCGTCGCCGGCGACGAGGAGCGCCGCCGGGAGTTGACCGCCGACTACGAGTACGCCGCGGTGGACAGTTGCGCCGCGGACAGCCTCTGCGTCACCGCCTGCCCGGTCGGCATCGACACCGGGGCGGCGATGAAACGGCTGCGCGCCGAGCGGCACAGCCCTCGCGCCCAGCGCACCGCCCGCACTGCCGCGCGGCACTGGAAGGCCGCCGTGACGGGCGTCCGGGTGGGGCTGAGCGCCGCACACGCCGTGCCGACGCCGGTGACCCGGGCCGCCACCGGGGTGATCCGTGGGCTCGGCGCCACCGAACTGATGCCGCTGTGGAGCGACGACATGCCGCGCGCCGGCGCGCCCCGCCCCACCCCGCGCAGCGCGCCGGACGCCCGGGCGGTGTTCTTCGCGGCCTGCGTCGGCAGCCTCTTCGCACCCGAGGACGGCTCGTCCGGCGGAACGGCAGCGGCGTTCCTGCGCCTCTGCGAACTGGCGGGGGTGCCGCTCGTCGTACCGACCGGCACGGCGGGCCTGTGCTGCGGAACGCCGTGGCAGTCCAAGGGTTACCCCGCCGGTCACCGTGAGATGGCCGAGCGGACCCTGGCCGCGCTCTGGGCGGCCAGCGACGAGGGTCGCCTGCCCGTCGTGTGCGACGCGTCATCGTGCACGCACGGGCTGACCCAGCTGACCGCCGCGCTGGCCGAGGAGGACCGGGCACGGTACGGCGCGCTGCGCTTCGTCGACAGCGTGACCTTCACCGCCGAGCACCTCCTGCCGGCGCTGCCGCAGCCCCGGCGACTGGGCTCGCTGGCCCTGCACCCCACCTGCTCCACCGTGCACCTGGGCGGCATCGACGACCTGCGCGCGGTGGCCGGGGCGGTCGCCGACACCGTCACCGTGCCGGACAGTTGGGGGTGCTGCGCCTTCGCCGGTGACCGGGGGCTGCTGCACCCCGAGGTCACGGCCGGCGCCACCGCGGCGCAGGCCGCCGAGATCAATCAGCGCGACCACGACGCGTACGCCTCCTGCAACCGCACCTGCGAGATGGGCATGAGCCGGGCCACCGGCCAGCCGTACCGGCACGTGCTCGAGGTGCTCGTCGAGGCGGTCGAGCCGCCGGCGTAGCCGGTGCCGTACCCATGAGCGCGCCGCCCGCCGCAGAGTTGCGGCGGGCGGCGCGGTTGGTGCGTACCTCAGGAGAGCGCGATGTCGCGGTAGTAGTAGCGCAGGATCGCCTGGTAGTTCTTGCCCTCGTTGGCCAGATCACGCGAGCCGTACTGCGACAGCCAGTCCCCGTCCACCCAACCACCGCATGCGGTCGTCGTCGCGCAGTAGTGCGCCCGCAGGATGTTGCCGCTGCGGGTCATCCGGGCCGACCAGGTGCGGTCCACCGCGGCGGACGTCGACGTCTGTGCCGACGACGGCCGGTAGACCTGGTCGCCGGTGTCGTCCCGAACGTCGTAGCACTGTCCGCCGGACGTCTTCCGGGTCGAGTGCAGCGCCCAGTACCAGGCGTAGCTCTTGACGGCCATCGCACCGGCGTCCAGTGAGGCGGCCGGCCAGCTCGTCACCCACTCGTTCGGGAGGACGTTCTTGACGTACGTCTTGAAGTCGACCCGGTCGACGCGCCCGAGACTGACCCGGTAGACGAGGATGGTGCTCGGGAGCTTGCTGTTGGTGCCGTCGGTGCTACAGCCCGTCGGCCCGCTCAGCAACTCGTGCGAGGCGTTGTTGTTCTTCAGCGTGGCGTTGAGGTTGCCCTTCGCGCCGGCCGCGAAGTCCTGGTAAGAACCGGCGAAGTTGCTGTTGAAGTAGACCCGCACCGTCTTGCCGGTGCGGTTCCACACCGACGCGGCGTTGTTCTTCACGCACAGGCCCTTGCCGCTGCCCGCGCCCTTGAAGTCGTAGCAGGTCGGTTGGGTCGTACCGTAGTCGTCCAGTGAGTCGGTGAAGTCGGAGACCGAGCCCGCCTGGTTGCTGTTGTAGTAGTAGCAGAACTCGCCGCTGTCGCAGGTTCCGTCCCGGGTGGCCGCCGCTGCCGGCGAGGCGACACTCAGGATGGAGGTGGACATGGCGAGGACGGCGCCGACGATGGCGAGGCCCTTGCGGATGTTCATGGCGTCCTACTTCTCGTTGTAGCCCTGGGAGTTCCAGAACGCGGTCGGGTCGGCGTTGTCCAGGGTGGGGTCGCCGACGCTGACGGCCGCGTGGGTCTGCCGGCCGGCCCGGACCTCGACGTGGGTGTGCGCGCCCGAGCTGGAGGACACCCCGTGCCACGACTCATCGCCGATGATCTCGCCCTTGCTGATGGCGTCACCCACGCTCACCCCGGACCTCGGCGCGGTGTGCAGGTAGATCACCGTCTTGTTGAGTGAGGAGTTGAAGACGGAGATCGTGGACAGGCCGCCGCTGCCGGTGGCGCCCCGCGCGACGTAGGTGACCGTTCCGGAGACCAGGGCGCGCACGTCCGAGCCGACGCTGCGGGCGATGTCGATGCCCTCGTGCCGGCCGGGCGTGGTGGTGTAACCGTCGAAGGCGCACGTGACAGTGCCGCCGCTGGCCTGGTACAGGGCGTACGACAGGTTCGTGCGGGTCGACGGCGAGAACTGGTGCGAGGCGTTGTTGTTCTTCAGCGTGGCGTTGAGGTTTCCCTTCGCGCCGGCCGCGAAGTCCTGGTAAGAACCGGCGTAGCCGCTGTTGTAGTAGACGCGTACCGTCTTGGTGCTGCGGTTCCAGACCGAGGCGGCCTCGTTCTTGATGCACAGGCCCTTGCCAGCGCCAGCGCCCTTGAAGTCGTAGCACGAGGGCTGCTCGGTGCCGTAGTCGTCGAGCGAACCGGTGAAGTCCGAGATCGATCCCGCGTTGTCGCTGTTGTAGTAGTAGCAGAATTCGCCGCTGTCGCAGACGCCGTCTCGGGCAGCCGCCGACGCGGGCGACGCGACGCTGAGGATCGAGGTGGTCGCGGCCAGCGCGACGCCGACGGCGGCGAGGCTTTTACGGATGTTCATGGTGTCCTTTCAGAACGGTGAAGGGGTGCGGGTCACTGCCCGCGCTGGTACTGCTCCCAGGTCTTGATCGGGACCCGGGGGCCGTCGTCCGGTCCCTGGTTGGCCAGGCCGTTCATGCCGAGGTAGTAGTCGCCGACCTGGTGCTGCGCCTGACTGGACAGGTCCGTGTCGTTGATCGCCGTGGCGTGGATGTGCCACGGCCAGTCGCCCTGATTCGGGTTACGGACCCAGGCCGCGAAGCCGACCTGACGCAGGGCCCGGGCGACGGCGGTGCGCTTGGCGGCGGTCATGCCGGTGACCGCGATGTCCACCACACCCCCGCCGTCGTGCGTACCGGCCGAGGTGGGGTCGCCGCCCGGGTTGTACGAGCCCTGGTCGAGCACCAGGGCGTAGCCGAGCAGACGCTGCGCCTCGACCAACATGGCCTGCGTACGGGCGTTGACGACGTACCCGTCACGCGAGACCTTCGCGCCCGGGCCGATCGTGTTGCCGACCGTGTAGCGGTTCTGCCCGAGCTTCGTCAGCGACGTCGTGCCGGGCAGCCCGTTCGCGGCCAGCCCGGTGTAACCGAGCGAGCGTTGGTACGCCGCGTACGCCGAGACGGTCTGGGTGCCGAAGTACCCGTCGACCCACTGAGCGTTCAGCAGGTTCTGGGCCTGGAGCGCCTGTTCGACGGCGAGTACGGAGCTCTTCGCGCCCGGGGTCAGGGTGTTGTCGGCCCGGCGGGGGTCGATCTGGGCGGCCAGGACGGTGGCCTCCATGTCCACGACCGGTTGCGCGGCCGCGGTGACGGTTCGCTGCGCTGTGGCGCCGGATGTCGCGGCCCACGCGTGGGCCGGAACCCCGACGGCCACGCAGAGCGCGGCGAGCCCGACGGACAACCAGGGACGGCGCACTGTCGATCCTCCTCGCAGTTGGTGAGTCGTTCGGAACGGACATCACAGTGCGAGAATCGACCTGCTGTTCGGTACCCCTGCTGTCCTGTCAGATCCGTCAGGCCGTCCCCGACCTCGATGGATGTGCTGTTGTCAGCTTTGGTCGCACCGGGACTGACATCGAGCGATCGCCGCTCTTACACCGGCCAGGGCGACCCGGGGGGGCGCACTCAGGCGGTGACGGTGACCATGAAGTACACCGGCCGGCGGGTGGGAAAGTACTCCTGCCCGTTCTCGTCGACCATCTTCCAGCTGACCCAGCACTTCCCGGGACGGCTCGGCGCGGTGACCTCGACACTGATCATCACCTGCTCGTCGGGCGGTGTGTCACCGATCGCCACCCGGTCCGGCACCCGGCAGCCGTCGGCATCGGCGGTGGGGTTGGTGCGGGCGAGGTAGCGGTTGTGCCAGGCGACCTTCCCCACGTTCTTGAGGGCCCACACCTTGACGAACTGGGAGTTCACCCGCACCCGGGTGCCGTCGGGGATGGTGACGTCGGAGATGAACTTGCTGGAGTCGCCGGGGATCAGCGAATCCGAGAACGCTGAGGCCGACGGCGACACCGACGGTGCGGACGACGCCGCCACCGCGCCGGAGTCGTCCCGTGACGACCGGCCGCGGACGACGACGCCCAGGACGGCGACCATCGCCACCACCAGGACCACCGCGGCCGCGGCGAGCCATGGCAGCCGGGGCCGCCGTGCACCCGCGACGTCCTCGTCCGTCGGCGGATAGTCAGTGCTCCGCAGCGCGTCCCGCTCCTCCGGCGACGGCAGGGGGACGACGGACACGACGGGCCCGTGGGTCTCCGGGGCGTCGGTCCCGGTGTCGGGCTCCATTCCACCCGTGGTGATCGGGATGTCGGCACCGGCCGGGGAATCGGTGCTGACCGGCGCGGCATCGCCATCCGCGATGTCGTGGACCGTCCCGGGACGCTGCGCCTCCTCCCAGCGACGCCGCCACTGGACCTCGTCCGCCTCGCAGGCTCGGACGAACTCCCGCACGGTCTCCCAGGACGGGAACCTGGTCCCGGCGGCGGCCTCGTGCAGCGTGGTGTGCGAGATCCGACCCGACCGCCCAGCCATCTTGCGGAACGACGGGTCACCGGCGGCGGTCCGCAGGGCCCGGAGCTGTTCGGCGAACCCCTCGGCGGCCTGTCTGTCCTGAATCGACTGAGCGGCGGCACGCTGGTCCTTCATCACTCCCCCATGTCAGACGACGTTGTCAGGCGTTGTCAGAGCGTGTCAGAGGGTACCGAACGGGCCTCGGCCGCCATCAATGTGGTGCATCGACGACACCGGGCTCCACGGATCCGGTGCATTGAAGGAGGTCACCGATGAAGAACCTTTCCCGCCGTGGCGTACGCGTCCTCGCGGCCGCCGGTCTGGCTGTGCCGGCGACCCTGGCGTTCGCCGGACCCGCGCACGCCGAGACCAACCCGCGCTGCGCCGGCTCGGTGCAGATCGGCGCGACCGCGTACGTCACCGTCGGCGGTCAGACCGCGGCATCGGTCAAGCAGTACAAGGGGTGCGGCAAGAACTACGCCTACACGTACGTGTGGCAGCAGTACCGGGCCAGCCACGGCTCGTACCAGGTCTGCACCTCCATCGTTACCGGAAGCACGCTGCGCGACCTGCAGTGTTCCAGTGGTCCGGAGGTCTGGTCCCTGGGCGCCAACACGCTGTCGGTGTGCACCCGGGCCCTCGGCGGCATCTCGGACGTGGCGCAGAAGGAGACCGAGGTGCGCTGCTGACCCGGCAGGGTCGACGTTTTCCGGCGGGGCGCTGGCACGGCCAGCGCCCCGCTTCGTTCCGATCTTCGCGTCATGGGCAGGGCGTCCGCGCGCAAACGTCGGCGACCTTGCCGGTGAGCAGGAAGACCGCCTTCTGTTTCTGGGCTCCGGCCTGGGCGCGGGGGAACTCGTGCGGATCGTCGCCGTACTCCGGGCCGGCCGGGGCGAGGTTGGTCGGCGGTGGCGCGTAGGCCGTGCCGCTGTTCCAGATCACGATCGCCGAGCCGGTGTACGGGTAGTGGCGGATCGGCGCGATGCCCCAGTACGGCCGCACGTCCAGTGACCAGCCGTCGGCGAGCGCGGGGGTGTGCAGGCGCGCGCCGATGGTGCGCGCCTGCACCTCCGCCGCCGCCGGCGAGACCTGCTGGTCGCCGAAGGCCACGTGCATCAGCACCTGGTGCGTCGGGGTGCGCGGTAGTGGCCGGTCGGTCATGTGCTGGGCGTACCCGTTGGCCTCGGACCGGTCCCACAACATCTGGAGCAGCGCGAGGACCAGTTGTTGGTCGACCTTGTCCGGGTAGTAGCCGTCCAGCACGGTCTGGAACGGTGCGAAGTCCACGCTGCGTTGCAGCAGCGTGGAGTAGTTCATCGCCGGTACGCCGAGCACCGACCGGGTCCAGTCCTGGGCGATGGCGGTGAGCGCGCCTCCGTTGATGCCGCCCTGACTGTTGCCGTCGTAGTGCAGCCCGCCGACGCGATTGATCAGCGGCCGGGCGGTGGCGTCCCGGAACGCCGGGTGAGCGGCGAACCCAGCCGGGTGGATCATCGCGCGGCCCAGGAAGAGGAAGTTCAGGAAGCTCTGCTGCAACCGGTCCGCCACCGCGGGGAACACACTGAGGTCGGTGAAGGCGTTGGCCACGAAGGGAACGTCGGCGGCGGCCATGCCGATCCAACTGGTCGCGCAGAAGGTGAAGTTGTGGGTGTTCGACATCGTCCTGACGTTGCCGGCGTTGATCTCGGTCGGTCGGCCGAGCAGTCCGTGGCCGTAGAGCGAGAGGTGGGCCGGCCGCGCGGCCGAGGCACTGCGCGGGATGTTGCAGACGAAGTCCGCCGCCACCGTCGCGCCGGACGGCGTGGGCAGGGCGTTCGGCGTGGGCGGTGTCCCGGTGCCGCTGGCCGGGCCGTAGTGCAGGCGGGAGCCGGGCCCACCGTCACCGGTCAGATAGGACGGTACGCCGATGGTGCCGCTGACCTGCCGGGCGATCAGCGGATCCTGCTCCGGTGAATAGTCGGTCACCTGGGTGACGGTGACCGGCGGCGCGGCCCGGCCGAGGTCCGCGAACGCGTCGTCCCGGACCGCCACCATCCGCCCGGTCAGCCCGTGCCGGCTGGCCACTGTGAAGTCCCAGGCCAGGTAGAGGTCGTGCCGCTTGACGCCGGTCCGGCTCAGCTCGGCGACGATCCGCCTCAGTTGCGGCCCCCGCGCGTCCCGCTGCTTGCGGTCGGCACCGCTCAGGTACGCCGTGAACGCCTTCGGCGCCGGAATCAACGCCCCGTCGCCGTCGCGCAGACCGCGCAACCCGACGACGTAGCGAGCGCCCTCGGTCAGCGCCACCGCCGGCCGGATGATCAGCAGCTGCCGGTCGGGCTGGCCGGCGGCGTGCGCGTCCAACTCGGCCCAGTACGGCGTGCGCTCACCGGTCCGGGTGTTGAGCAGCACGATCGGCGCGTTCGGCGCCAGCGAGCGGCCGATGTCCGTGACCGGCGCGATCCCGCTCGCCGCGGCGTCGAGGCCGGGTACGCGCACCAGGATCGGTGAGCCCGGACTGAACCCGTCCTGCCGGTTCCACTCCGTCGGGTCGATCGGGGTTCCCTGCACGTTGGCGGGCATCGCGGCGGCCGCAAACCGCACCCGCTTGCCGGTGGGGCTGCTCCGGTCCGGCACGGTGAAGTAGTCGTTCGGGAACGGCAGCAGGCAGGCGGTCGGGTCGATCGGGTCGCAGGACGGGTGCCCGGTCCGGGCGGGAGCCGTTGGCGGTGCGGCAGGGGCCGCCGTGCCGAGCAGGACGGCGGCTGCTGTCACCAGCACGGACACGGCCAGACGGAGCCCTCTGGAGGTGGTCACACGCATCTCCTTCGACGCTGGACGGCGGATCGACGGGTGGTGTTCTTCCTACGCTTGTGAAAGAAACTCAGCAAGCGTCGATGTGCCCGCCCACACCCGCTCCTGGGCGGGGCCGCAACTGCACGCCGCCCGCGATGCCCGCGACAACCGGGAAGGCGGCCACCACCAGCAGTTGAGCGCTCGCCGGCAGATCGGTGGCGAGGCCCAGGAGGCCGACGCCGATCGCCGAGGCGGCCACCTTCAATCCGGCGCCGATGGTGAAGACCTGCGTACGGATCGCCTCGGTGGCCAGGTGACTCCGGGCCAGGAACAGCGCCGCCCCGAACGGTCCGGTGAAGAGCCCCGACAGCGCGAACAGTGCGGCGGCCAGCGGCAGGGAGTGCACCGCGGCGGCCAACGCGAGGGGTATGCCGACCGCGACCATGGCCCAGACCGTCACGCGGGGTGCGCGGGACGCCGGCAGCGGACGCCATGCCCAGAGCAGTGATCCCACGAACGCGCCACCGGCGGTGACGCTGAGGAGCAATCCGGCTCGGCTGGGTTCGTGCGCAGCCGCAGCGAGGGTGGTGGCGACGACGGCCATGCCGCCGAGGCCCAGTTGGCCGACGCTGGTGGCGAGTGTGATCGTTCGCAGGGCCGGGTTCCGCGCGATCGCGCGGGCACCCTGGAGCAGGTCGACCGCTCGGGTCCGCTCCGCTGCGGCGGCGGAGGGGAGCAGGCGCAGGGACGCGACGCCGAGTGCGCCGAGCCCGCCGGCGGCCGCGAGCGCGAGGGTGGCGGTGCTCGGGCTGGCGGAGGCCGCCACCAGCCCCACCGTCGCCGGCCCGACCATGCCGGCGACGTTGTAGCACAACGAGTCCAGCGCGAAGGCACGAGCCTCGCGCCCGGGGCCGGCCAGTGCGGCCAGTTGGCTGGTCAGCCCGCCGGTCACCGCGGGCCCGCAGCACCCCGCTATCGCGAGGACGAGGTAGGTCTGCCACAGCGGCGCGTGACCGAGCAGGGCGACCAGGGCCGCGAGGGCGCCAGCGAAGACGGCGATCGCGGCAGCGAGCACGGCTGCTGGCCGTCGCGACCGGTCGACCAGCCCGCCGACCAGGGGCGCGGCCACGACGTGCGGGAGGAGCAGGGTCGCGACCAACGTCCCGCCGACGGCGGCGCTGCCCGTCCGGTCCAGGGCGAAGATCACCAGCGCGACGCGTGCGCCTTCGTCAGCGGTACGGGCCAGCAGCGCCGCGACCAGGTAGTGAGTCAGCCGAGCGCCGTCGCGGCGGGTACCGGGGTCCAGTTCCGTCACCTGTTCGACCGGTGATGACATCGCTTCACTCTTGCACCGCGTCGCGTCACCGGTCAATATGGTGACGTGAGGTTCGAGTTCATCGCCGATCGGCCGGTACTGGACTTCCTTCCCACTCTCGCCGAGCGCGGCCACGCGGACGTCGAGCAGCTGAGGGCGCCAACAGACTTCGCGGAATGGGCCGTCCAGGCCGGCATCGTCGAGCGAGCGCCTGATGTGGACGAGGCCGGCCTGCGGCACGTGAAGGCACTCCGAGAGGCGATGTTCCGCCTGGTCCAAGCTCTGATCGACGGCACCGAGGCGGCCCCGACCGACCGTGAGCTGGTGAATGGAGCCGCGGCGGGGTCGCTACCCACGCTGCGCCTTGACGTCGACGGGGTGCACCGCAACGGCGACCTGAACTCCGTCCTGACGGTCCTCGCCCGCGACTGCCTGGAGTTGCACGCCAGCGACGACCGTCTGGCCCTCCGCTGGTGCGCCGACGAACACTGCACCCGAGCGTTCGTCGACCGGTCGCGAGGCGCACGGCGGCGCTGGTGCGGCATGCGCGGCTGTGGAGACCGCGCCAAGGCCGCCGCGTACCGCCAGCGACGGCGGACAACGATCCTGTGAGAGCAACAGACTGGCGGTCGGTGGCCGGCAGCCTGATCGTGCTCTGGCTGCTGACCACCGACCGCATCAACGACGACTCACGGAAAGGTCAGTCGGTGATCACCGGCCAGGCGTAGGCGAGCAGGGCGCAGGCGGCACCCAGAAGCGCGAGCGAGACACCCCTCGTGGGCAGCGGCAGAGCAGCGAGCACGATCAGGATGACGGCGACGATGTAGAGAAATGCCTGGACCGACATGGTGCTCTCCTCGATCAGGGGTAGCGGGCGGCTGACGTCATCCGCGGGATGCCCCCGGGCGTGATCTCGGAAACCCTCCTGCCGATCACGGTTCGACCCACAGTGGCACGTGCGGGTCGTCTGGTGGAGTGCCTACGTCCGGAGAAGAAGCGCTTCGGCGCCCACCGGTCGGAAACCCGCCGCCTGGAACGCGCGCACGCTGCGCGCGTTGCCGGCGGCCTGCTGGGCCCAGATCGGCTGGCCGTCGGGCACCAGATGTCGGGCGGCCGTCGCCAACGCCCGCCCCAGACCTCGGTGGCGACGTTCGTCGTCGACCTCTATCGCCGCCTCCCAACGGCCGGCCACCCCTCGGCCGAGCACGACCACCCCACCCTCGGCGCCCCAGACGCGGATGTCGTCACGGCGCCGACGGGACCTGACCTCGCGAGGATGATCGGCGTCCGCCAGCTCAGTCAGGTGCAACGGAGGTGGCCCGGCAAGGCAACTCGCCACGGTCAGCAGGTCGATCGTGTCCATGGAGCGCCGGGTGCGGTCGAGCAGCGCACCCAGGAAACGCGGATTCATCGTGGCCGCCAGGGCGTCGCAGTCGAGGGTGGCCAGCGTACGACGTACCCACTGGGGGTCTTCGTCGGTGAACACCACCGAGTGCCCGGTGAAGGCGATGACCCCAGCGTCACGGCGGCTTGGCTGCGGCACCACTGTGGTCCCGCCGTCCGGTGGCGGAAAGCGCCCGTGCGCCGCCGCGTCCAGGATGTCGGTCAACGTGCGGTCCATGGTCGCCTCTCCCCCGGTCCCCGACCGCACGGCTGCCGAGGGCGGACGCGACAGTGCGCCTGCCGCCCCTTGCCACCGCGCGGACCAAACAGTGCTCAGACATCCTCCCGCGTGGAGTGGGGCACTGTGTGCCGCGGTGTATCGGCCCCCGCGTCGTCAGCTCCGTCGGCGCCTATGTCGCGTGGCTGCGGTACCAGATCCGGGGCCGACCGTCAGCGCCGATGTCAACGTCCGTGCGCACCTGGTAGACCTGCTCGATCCGGCTGGTGGTGAGAACCTCGACGGGCGTACCCGCCGCGACCACCCGCCCGCTGTGCAGAAGCACCAGCCGGTCGCAGTACTGCGCGGCCAGGTTGAGGTCGTGCAGGGTCACCACGACGGTGGTGGCCGACTCGGCGAGGAACCGCAACAGTTCCAACTGATGCCGGATGTCCAGGTGGTTTGTCGGCTCGTCGAGCAGCAGCAGATCCGGTTCCTGCACCAGAGCGCGGGCCAGATCCACCCGCTGCCGCTCGCCACCGGAGAGGCTGGACCAGCGCCGCTGCTCGAACCCGGCCAGGCCGGCTTCGGCGAGCGCGCGCCGCGCCAGGTCCAGATCCGCGGCGCCGACCCCGGCAAGGCGAGGCCGGTACGGGGTCCGGCCCAGCAGGACCACCTCCAGTGCGGACATCTCCACGTCGGTGGCCACCTGCTGGGTGACCACCGCGATCCGTCGAGCCAGCGCACGCCGGGGTATCGCGCCCACCGCGACGTCGTCGAGCAGCACCCGCCCGGACTCCGGCCGCGCCAGCCCGGCCAGTAGTCGCAGCAGGCTCGACTTGCCGGAGCCGTTCGGCCCGAGCAGCCCGACCGTGGCGCCCGGTTCGGCGGTGAGCGCCACCCCGGCCAGGATCCGTACGCCGGCCACGCCCCACCCGATCCCGTCCGTGTGCAGCCGCGCCGGCAACGCTTTCGCCGGGTACGGATCACCGCCGGTCGCTCGACCACTGCCGCCCGCTCCCCCGCCGGCGGCGCCCGACCCGATCACGGCGTACCCGTGCGGCGTCGCATGACCAGCGCGAACACCGGCACCCCGAGCAGCGCGGTGAGCACGCCCACCGGCAGTTCCTGTGGCGAGAAGGCGGTCCGCGCCACGGTGTCCGCCCAAATCAGGAAGATCGCGCCGATCACCGCGCAGGCGGGCAGCAGCGTCCGATGCCCGGAGCCGAACAGGAACCGTACGGCGTGCGGCACGGTCAACCCGACGAAACCGATGGCGCCGCTCGCCGCGACCAGCGCGGCCGCCATCAGGGCGGTGACGGTGAACAGCAGCAGCCGGGTGCGCCCGGGGGAGAAACCGAGCGAGCGGGCGGTATCGGTGCCGAACGCGAACGCGTCCAGCGCCGACGCACTGGCCCAACAGACCAACAGGCCGACGGCGACCACCACGGCGCCCAGCGTCACCGATGCCCAGGAGGCCGCCGTTAGCGAGCCGAGCAGCCAGAACGTCACGCTACGGGTGTCCTGGGTGTGCGCGTCGGAGATCACGATCAGGCTGGTCACCGCGCTGAAGAGCTGCGACACCGCCACCCCGGCGAGAACGATCCGGGTCGGCTCGCCGGCCCGCCGGCCGGCCAGCAGCAGCACCGCGCCGAACGCGGCCATGCTGCCGACGAACGCGCCGGTGGTCAGGTCGACCGGGCCGGCGCCGATCCGAATGCCGAGTACCAGCACCGCCACCGCTCCGGTGGAGGCGCCGGACGAGACACCGAGCAGGAACGGGTCGGCGAGGGGATTTCGCGTGAGCGCCTGGAGCACCGCCCCGCACACCGCCAGACCGGCACCGACCAACGCGGCCAACAGCACACGGGGCAGCCGGAGATCCCACACGATGCTGTCCGGCAACGCCGGTAGCGGCTGGACCGGCAGGCCCACGTGGCTGGCCACCGCGCGTAGAACGCTGTCGACCGGCAGGTCGGCCGAGCCCACGCTGACCGCCGCCGCGATGGTGACGAGCAGCAGGAGCAGGGCCAGCGGCAGGACGTACCGGCCGTTCTTCGAGATGCCGGTAACAGGTGGTGAGTCCCCTCGCGTCGACCCGGGCGGGCCGCTCGTCGAGACGAGGGATCGTGCGGCTCGCGGGTTCATCGGCGGGCGAACACCACGTAGTCGTCCAGGTACTGCCAGACGGTGCCGACCTCGGCGAACCCGGCCGTGCGAAGGGCAGCCAGGTGGAACGCCAGTGAGGCTGGGGCCTGCGGCGGCCGGTCGGCGAACCGCCGTTCCCGCTGGGCAGCCAGGCCGGCCAGTTCCGGGTGTCGGGCTGCCTCGGCGTACCAGGCGGAGTAGGTGAGCGCTCCGGCAGCAAACGTCTCCTGCTGCACCTGCGTGTCGTGCCGACCGGCGATGTCGCGCAGGGTGCGCGCCGATTCGTCATAGCGGAGGTGGTCGGCGTTGAGCAGCACACCACCGGCGGGCAGCAGCAGCGCCACTGTGGTGTAGACCCGCAGCAGTTCCTCCGGCGCGAGCCAGTGCAGTGCCGTCGAGGTGAGCACGGCGTCGACCCGCCGTCCGGTCAGCGCCTCCTCCCAGCCGTCAGCCACCAGGTCGACGTCGTGGACCTCGACCCGTGCGGCGTACCGGTCCAGGGCACGCCGCGCGATTTCCAGCAGGATCGGGTCGTAGTCGACCGCGACGGCGGTGGCGCGGGGGAACTGGGCCAGCATCCGGTCGCTGATCGCACCGGGACCGCAGGCCAGATCGAGGATGGTGAGGTCGTCCGGGCAGTGCAGCCGCAGCACGTCGGCCATCGCGTCGAACCGCAGATCGCGGTGGGCGACATAGGCGGACTGCTGGTCGTTCCAGAGTTCGAGCAGGCGGCGGGCGGCCGACTGGTCCAACGCGGCGACCTCGGCGCCGGCCGGCGCGGTCATCGGGCGGTCCCGTGCAGGTTGGCGCCGACCAGTTCCGCCGCCTGGACGCTGCGGATCGACGGGTCCATCGACGAGCCGGGCACTGTGACGAACCGTCCGGCGACCACCGCGTCCAGCTTCGAGGTCACCGGGTTGCGGCGCAGAAAGTCGATCTTTGATTGGGCGCTGTCGCCGTCGCCGCCCCGGGTCAGATCGGCCAACACGATCACCTCCGGGTTGCGTTTGGCGATCTCCTCCCAGTTGCCGGCCGGCCACTTCTGGCTGGCATCGGTGAACGCGTTGCGGGCGCCCAGCAGCGAGCTGATCGCGTCCGGAACCCCGCCGTGCCCAGCCACGTACGGGGTGCTCGTTCCGGAGTAGTACCAGAGGAGTGACGGGCCGGCGTTCGGCGCGGCCGTTGGCGCCGCACCTCGGGCGGCGTCCAACCGACTCTGCTGGTCGTGGATCAGCTTGTCGGCCCGCTCCGGGACGCCGAAGACGCTGGCGATGTCGCGGATCTCGTCGAAGATCCCGTCGAAGGTGACCGTCTGGGTCGCGTCCGCCGGCTTCTCGCAGGCGAACTCGGAGAGGTACGCCGGCACGCCGAGCGTGGCCAGGTCAGCGCGCGAGCCCGCGGCGTCCGAGGCGTACGCGGAGGTGTAGGTCGAGTAGACGAAGTCCGGGTTCACCGCCCGGACCGCCTCTCGTGAGGGGTAGAGCTTGGCCAGCACCGGCACCTTCGTGTACGCCGGGCGCAGCTCGGGCAGCACCGGGTCGGTCTGGTAGCTGGTGCCGACCATCCGATCGGCGAGACCCAGGCTGAGCATGATCTCGGTGGCGTTCTGTTCCAGTGCGATCGCGCGCTGGGGCGGCGCGGGGACGCTGACCGGCAGTCCGCAGTTGGTCAGATGGACCGGGTTGGCCAGGTGGTCCTGCGCGGCCGGTGCGGAGGCTCCCCCGTCGGAGCAGCCGGCCACGGTCAGCACCAGGCACAGGCCGGTCTTAATGAAAACGGTTTTCATGGGCGCGAACATATCAACAGCCCCTGCGGCCTGGCAGGTGGGGGTGCGGTGCGTCAGCCGACGGCGGACGCCGGCCCGCGTTCCGGCCGGCACCCGCTCACGTCGACGCCGACGCGATCGAGGGTGTGACCCGGAATCCGGGTCACACCCTCGATGCATTCATCCCCACGGCGGGGCACCGCTGACGGCCCCCACTCACGACCCCGACGGGTCAGCAGCCGATCCGGCTGGACCCCAGCGCGACATCGTCGTACCAGAGGGTGTCGGCCCCACCGCCGTAGCTCTCCCAGCCCAGCTTCAGGTCGGTGAGCTGCGGTCGCCAGGTGCGGTTGTACCACTGGCCGTCGATGTCGTGCGTCGGTGCGCCGTCAGCGGTCAGCCCGGGGATGGCGGTCCCGTCCACCCAGGTGCGCAGCTGACCGGTCGCGCCGTCCACCATGAACTCCACGCAGGTCCACCGGTTGGTGGGCAACGGCAGGCTCTGCGCCACCCCGGCCGGGCTCTGCTCGGGCAGGGTCGCGTCGTCGGAGGCGCGGTTCCACTGCAACGCGCCGTTCTGGCCACCCAGCCGCAGGTCCTTGTTGCCGTCGGCGGCGTCGGCCATCGCCATCATCGTGGTGTGCTCGGTCGGTTGGGCGGTGGTGTGCCGCACCCAGACCCGCCCGTATCGGACGTTGCCCACGCTGCTGAGGTTCTTCGTGGACCTGATGAAGACGTGGTTGCAGTACCCGGCGGCGCCGTTTATCCGAACCGACCGGCTGCCGCTGTGCGTGGTCGCCGTGTCGATGGTGGCGGTACCGGCACCGGAGCAGTCCGGGCTCACCACGGTCCAGTCCCCGGACGGCGTCGAACCGGTCTGGCCCTCGAAGCCGTCGCAGAGCACCGCGCCGGCGCACCCGGCCGGGGGCTCGGTGGTCGGCGGGGGCGTGGTCGGTGGCGGGGTGGTGGGCGGAGGGGTCGTCGGCGGAGGGGTGGTCGGCGGAGGCGTCGTCGGCGGCGGGGTGGCGCCGTTGCACGGCACGCCGTTCAGGCTGAACCCGGTCGGTGCACCGCCGCTGGAGCCGTACGTGCCCTGCAACCCGAACTCGGTGGAGCCGCCGGCCGGGATGCTGCCGTTGTAGGACGCGTTGCGGGCGGTCACCGTCGAGCCGGACTGGCTGACCGTGGCGTTCCAGCCGCTGGTGACCCGCTCGTCCCCGGCGTACGTCCAGGTGACTGTCCAACTGGAGACGGCCGCGTCCCCCGGGGAGACCTTGACGGTGGCGGTGAATCCGCCGGGCCACTGGTTGGGCGTGTAGTCGACCCGGCAGCCCTGGGCGGCTGCGGCCGGGCCGCTGAGCATTGCCGCTCCGGTGGTGGTCGCGGCGGCGGCCAGCGCGGCGACGACCACCAGGGTCGCGGCGGGGCGGGCACGGAAAATCGTCATGAAGGGTCCTTCTGCCATCGAGCTGAGCGGAGGCGGCACGGCAGCGCGTCCTGGACGGACGCGGCGCGACAACGTGCCCTGGATGCGGCGCGGCGGTGCGCCACAGCGACCGGTCGCGCGTACGACCGAAGTGCCCGGCTCGGGGGTGGACCTGTCAGCCGCCGACGGCCCGGTCCCGGACCCCGGCGGCGCCCACTCTCAATCTATTGACGATTGCCTATCGAATCAATAGTCGCCGGCCGGGCGTGTTCTCCGGCAGTCGAGGCCCGATGTCCCAGGTGCGAGGGAGCCACTCCCCTCGCAGAGGGGATCACTCCGCTCCCACCTCGCCGACTCTGGAGACATCGCTCCCGGTTCCGAGAGGGGAGCACGGCACCCCGGCGGACGCGACGGGCACGGTGCGCGTCTCACACTGGCTGTCCGCGGCAGACATCACCGTGCGGTGGGAGGCGTCGGTGGACTGCATGATCACCAGCCCGGGCCATGCGACACTGACCGGCATCGTCACCCGCGCCGACGAGATGGCCAGTGACTTCGTCGGCAAGCGGGTCGGTTTCAGCGTGCAGGACGGCGGGCGCCACGGCGACCGGGTCGGCTTCACCTGGTCAGCCAGCATGGACCAGGACGAGGCGGGCCAATGGGGCCCCGCCCGAATCGGTACGTGCCTCGCGCCGGCCGCGTTCGCCACTGTGACACGCGGCAACTTCACGGTGCGGCACGCCGAACTGACCGCGCCGCCGCAGGACGACTGACCCTGACTGCCCCGGTCACTGGGAAAGAACGTTCGGACCCGTGTCGATCCGTCGGCCGCTCGTTCGACGTGGGGATGCTGGGGCCGGGAGACGGCCTCGTCGAATGAGGAGAACGCGATGTCGAAGTACATGTTGATCATGCGGGGCACCGATGAGACGAACGCGGCCATGATGGCCAACCTCGACGAGATGATGGCCAGCACCCGCCAGTTCATCGAGGACATGATGAAGGCGGACGTTCTCGTCGCGGCCGAAGGGTTGGACGATCCGCGCCAGGGCGTCGTGGTCGACTTCGGCAGCGAGGCACCGGTGGTCACCGACGGTCCGTACGGCGAGACCAGGGAGTTGTTCGGGGGCTACTTCCTGCTCGATGTCGCCACGAAACAGGAGGCGGTCGAGTGGGCCACGAGGGTCCCGGCGGTCCGCGGGTCCAAGATCGAGGTCCGGCGGGTGGCCGAGGCCGACGAGGTCCCGCAGGGCGGCGAGAGCAACGGCCAGATCTGATGGGTACGGCCGACGTCGAGGCCGTCTGGCGGATCGAGTCGGCGCGGATCGTGGCCGCGCTGACCCGGTTCACCGGTGACTTCGGGCTGGCCGAGGACGCCGCCCAGGAGGCGGTGGCCGAGGCGCTGGTGGCCTGGCCGCGTGCCTCTCCGGCCAATCCGGCCGGGTGGCTGATGGCGACGGCCCGGCGGCGGGCGATCGACGCCATCCGCCGCCGGGTCGCCCTCCACGAGCGATACGCCCTGTTGGCGGCCGATCCCGCGCTCGATCAGGAGATCGACCCCGACCGGATCGACGACGATGTGCTGGCGCTGATGTTCGTCAGCTGTCACCCGGTGCTCTCCCGCGAGGCGCGGGTGGCGCTGACCCTGCGGGTGGTCGGCGGCCTGTCCACTGAGGAGATCGCCCGCGCGTTCCTGGTGCCGGTGCCGACCGTGCAGGCCCGCATCACCCGGGGCAAGAAGGCGATCGCGGCGGCCGGGGTGCCGTTCGAGCTGCCGCCGGCCGGCGAACGCCGGGAGCGGCTGGGCGGCGTGCTCAGCGTCCTCTATGTGATCTTCACGGAGGGGTCGACGGCCACGTCGGGCGACCGGCTGCTGCGGCCCGACCTGGCGTACGAGGCGATCCGGCTGGCCCGCACACTTGCCGCGCTACAGCCGGACGAGCCGGAGGTGCACGGCCTGCTCGCCCTGTGCGAGCTGACGGCCGCGCGCTTCCCGGCCCGGACCGACCCGGACGGCACCCCGATCCTCCTTGAGGAGCAGGACCGCCGGTTGTGGGACTTCCCGGCGATCCGCCGTGGGCTGGCCGCGCTGGCCAGGGCATCGCAGCGCGGCCTCGGCCCCTACGGTCTACAGGCCGCGATCGCGGCCACGCACGCGTCGGCAGCCTCGGTCGAGGAGACCGACTGGGCCCGTATCGTGCAGCTCTACGAGACGCTCGGCCGGGTCGCGCCCTCGCCGGTGGTCGAACTCAACCGGGCCGTCGCCGTCGCCATGGCCTCGGGTCCGGCGCCAGCCCTGACCATCGTGGACGAGCTTGTCGCCTCGGACCGGCTCCCCGGGTCACACCTCGTCCCGACCGTACGCGGCGAGCTGCTGACCCGCCTCGGCCGGCTTCCGGAGGCGCGCGCCGAGCTGGAACTGGCCGCCCGGCTCTGCGCCAATCAGCGCGAACGCTCGGTGCTGCTCGGCAAGGCGGCCGCGCTGAGCTGACTCTCTCTCGGGCCCGTACGATCCGATCGTCGGTGCTCATCGCCGCCCCCGCTGGCATCGCCGGCCCAGCCCGGCAGACCGCCTGGCCGGCTGGCCCACGAACACCAGATCAGGGAGCCGGATGATCATCGAGAAGGTGGCGTTCCCCGCCGGTCAGCACTGTGAGACCACCACGCTCGGTGCCCTGCTACGCCACGAGGGCCTCGACCTGTCCGAGCCCCTGCTGTTCGGCCTCGGCGAAGGGCTGGGCTTCGTCTACTGGGACGCCAGGAGCATGGCCTTTCCGTTCCTCGGCGGCCGTACCAAGCCGACCACGATCACCCGGACCGTCGCCAGCCGGCTGGGCCTGGCGTTGCAGATCCAGGAGACCGCCTCACCCGGTAAGGCCTGGCGGAACGTCGCCGGCTCCCTGGCCGCCGGACGTCCGGTCGGCCTGCAACTGGACTCGTACCACCTGGACTACTTCACCACGAAGGTCCACTTCGGCGGTCACTTCGTCGCCATGTACGGCTACGACGACACCCATGCCTACCTGATCGACACAGCCCAGCAGGGTGGTGCCGTGACCACCACGCTGACGAGCCTGGCGCGGGCCCGCAACGAACGCGGGCCGATGACCGCCCGCCACCTCTCCTACACCGTCGCCAGCCCGACCGGCCCGCCGGATCTGGGCACCGCCATCCGGGCCAGCATCCGCGGCAACGCCGACGCCTTCCTCAACCCACCCATCGCCAACCTGGGCCACCGCGGCATCGCCAAGGCGGCCCGGCAGGTGACCCGATGGCTCGACCGCTCCAGCGACCCGTCGCGTGACCTCCCGCTGGCCGCGACGCTGATGGAACACGGCGGGACCGGTGGCGCGCTGTTCCGTGCCATGTACCGCGATTTCCTCGCCGAATGCGCCACCATCGTCGACGACGCCGATCTCCGCCTCGGTCACCAGATGTACGCCGAGATCGCCCCGCTGTGGGTCCAGGTCTCCCACCACATCGCGGCAGCCGGACAGACGGGTGACCCGGACCAACTCACCCGCGCCTCGGCGATCCTCGGCGACCTCGCCGACCGGGAACGCCGAGCGATGCAGATCCTGTCCGGCATCCGCACCGACTGACCACCTCCAGATCCTCGGCGGCAATGACAGCGGACCGGCGTGCAACCCCCGGTGGGAAGGCCGCGTCGTACCGCCGCGACGGTCAGCTCAGAGATCGACTCGATCCAACTGCCCGGCAACCGGGTGCTCAGCGCGAGCGTCAACAACATGGTGGGGGTCGACGAGCAGGCCGTCGCCGCACAGCCGGGGCCTCCGCTCTCCGCCGAGCAGCTCAGGGCCATCGCGGTACGGGTCGCCGAGCGGGTCAGAGCCTGACGGTCACGGCGAGGGGCAGCGTCCACAGCTCAGGTGGTCGCCGGGTGGTACTCCATGCCATTGGTCCCGGGTATCAGCCGAGCGGTGTAGCTGGTGTCGGCGTCCTCGTCGACCTCGAAGCCGATGATGGCGCGTGCGAACGGCACGTCGGCGTACATCGTGACGGCGATGTCGGCCAGCCACCGGTCGAGTGCGGCGCGCCAGCTCAGCGACTCGACGCCGCTGCGGTCATCGAAGGGGAATCCGCCGACCCTCCCGTCCACCCGGGCGAGCGCACCGAGCGGGAGGTACAGCTCCAGGCTGTCGATGCCCTCGTACCGGGTGGTGTAGCTGCCACACACCACCCGCTCGCCGCACGGCAGAGTGAGCGTCCCGCGCAGGTGCCCGTCCACCGCGAACGCGTCCGCACCGGGGCTGACCTCGACGAGGCCAGCCCCGGTGCGGCACTCGCGGACGTCCGCGGCCCGCCACAATGCACTGACGGCCCGATCGAGCCGGGCATCATCGGCGGGGTCGAGGATCAGGATCAGCTCGTAGAACCCGCCGGTCCAGTTCTCGGCATCGCTCAGGTCGTCGGAGGCCGCCACCCCATCACAATCCACCATGGCGACCGCGGTGTCAGGCGGATAATCACGAGGTCCGAATCGTCCGAGTTGGAGGTGCGCATGCGCGTCATCCGCATTCTGCCCAACCTTCCGGTGGCTGACATCAGCGCCGCTAAGGGCTTCTACACCGACTTCCTCGGTTTGAGCACCGAGGCGTTCAACCTGGGCTGGGTGGCCCGCTACACCTCGGCCGACCCCGACGTGGCCGTGCAGCTCGTCTCCGGCGACGCGACCGCACCCGAGGACTCGATCATCAGCGCGCAGGTGGACGACGTGGACGGCGCCTATGCGGAAGCGCAGCGGCTCGGCTACGAGATCGTGCATCCACTGACCACCGAGCCGTGGGGGGTACGTAGGTTCTTCGTCCGCGCCCCGGACGGCAACATCATCAACGTGGCGGCTCACGCCTGAGGCGATCCTGCCAGTCCCGAGGGATTGACCCTCACAGACGCCCGAGGTTAACTGCACATCAACGATGTTGATCGATGTTCGTCCGATTGCCGTCAACCCGGCACGGGGGCACCGCTCCGCGTCGTCTCGACATCGCCCTCGTTTCGGCGGACGTGGGCACACCGGGTGCGAGACCTGCATCCGCACGACGATCCAGAGGAGATCGTGTCGATGAAGATGACGCCACCGCTACGAAAAGCGCTCGTCGACGTCTACCTGGGCAACCTCCTGGAGGCGATCGGCCGGTACGACAGCGCCACCAGTGCCGACGCGGGCAACCTGGTCGCGGCCTCGGTCGGCGACGGCGGCCGGGAGCAGTTCGACCTGATCGCCCTCTGACGCCGGAGCCGGCGGGCCGTTCGGGCCCGCCGGCCGCAATCTGCCGTGCCCCGTCCGTCCGCCCTCCCACAAGGAGCACCGATGCGCAGACGCGCCATCAGCACGCTCGCCGCCGCCGTCGTCACCGGACTCACCCTCGCCGCCGGTGCGGCGACAATCACCTCGTCCCCGGCCGAGGCCGCACCGTTGGGCAAGGTCCTGGTCTTCTCCAAGACCGCCGGCTTCCGGCACTCCTCCATCCCGAACGGCATCGCCGCCATCCAGCAGCTCGGCGCGGCGAACGGCTTCACCGTCACCGCCACCGAGGACGCGGCGACCTTCACCACGGCCAACCTCGCCCAGTACCAGGCGGTGGTCTTCCTCAGCACCACCGGCGACGTGCTCAACGCCGGCCAGCAGGGCGCCTTCGAGGCGTACCTGGCCGCCGGCGGCGGCTTCGTCGGAGTGCATGCCGCCGCCGACACGGAATACGACTGGCAGTGGTACGGCGGGCTGGTCGGCGGATACTTCGCCTCGCACCCGGCCATCCAGCAGGCGACCGTGCGGGTCGAGGACCGGGCCAACGCCTCGACCGCGCACCTGCCGTCGACCTGGACCCGCACCGACGAGTGGTACAACTACCGGACCAACCCCCGCTCGACGGTCAAGGTGCTGGCCAGCCTCGACGAGTCGTCGTACACCGGTGGGTCGATGGGTGGTGACCACCCGATCACCTGGTGCCACAGCTATGGCGGCGGACGCGCCTGGTACACCGGCCTCGGCCACACCGAGCAGAGCTACACCGACCCGAACTTCACCCGCATGCTGCTGGGCGGCATCCAGGTGGCGGGCGGGGCGGTGGCGGCCGACTGCCGGCCGGAGCCGGGCTACACCCCGCTGTTCGACGGCACCCAGGCCAGCCTCGGCCAGTGGCGGCAGGCGGGGCCGGGCGGCTTCACAGTGGCCGACGGCACCCTCACGTCGAACGGTGGCATGGGGTTGCTCTGGTACCCGGTGCGCACCTTCGCCAACTACTCGCTCAAGGTCGACTGGATGATGCCGGGCGACGACAACGGCGGGGTCTTCATCGGCTTCCCCGATCCGCAGGGCGACCCGTGGGCCCCGGTCGCCGCCGGTCACGAAATCCAGATCGACGCCACCGACGGTGACCCGACGCGCACCACCGGCAGCGTCTACAGCTTCCAGGCACCCAACCAGGCCACCCGCGCGGCGGCGCTCAACCCACCCGGCTCCTGGAACACCTACGAGATCGGCGTGCACGGCCAGCGGGTCGAGATCTGGCTCAACGGCGCCAAGATCAACGATTACGTCAGCAGCCGGGCCATCGCCAACGGCTACATCGGGTTGCAGAACGACGGCGCCGGAATGGACATCAACTACCGCAACGTGCGGATCAAGACCGACGGTCCGAGTGAGCCACCCGCCACCGACCTGGCCCAGGGCCGGCCGGTGACGGCGTCCAGCGTCGAGCCGGGCAGCGCGCACGCGGCGGCCAACGCCGTGGACGGCAACACGACGACCCGCTGGGGCAGCGCGTACGCCGACCCGCAGTGGATCACCGTCGACCTGGGGGCCGCGTACGCGATCAACCGGGTGCGGCTGGCCTGGGAGACGGCCCACGCGCGGGCGTACCAGGTCCAGGTGTCGCCCGACAACATCACCTGGTCGCCGGTGCACACCACGACCGCCGGAGACGGCGGCGTCGACGACCTCACGGTCACCGGCACCGGCCGTTACCTGCGGGTCTACGGCACCCAACGCGCCACCCAGTGGGGTTACTCGCTGTGGGACCTCAACGTCTACGGCACCGCCGCCGGTGGCACCCTGCTCTCCCGGGGCAAGCCGGTCACCGCGTCCAGCGTCGAGCCGGGCAGCGCGCACGCGGCGGCCAACGCCGTGGACGGCAACACGACGACCCGCTGGGGCAGCGCGTACGCCGACCCGCAGTGGATCTCGGTGGACCTCGGCGCGTCCCGCACCCTCGACCGGGTCCGGCTGACCTGGGAGGCGGCGTACGCGCGGGCGTACCAGATCCCAGGTCTCCCCGGACAACGTCAGCTGGTCGCCGGTGCACACCACGACCACGGGCGACGGCGGTGTGGACGACATCGCCATCTCGGCCACCGGTCGCTACCTGCGCGTCCAGGGCACCCGGCGGGCCCTGCCCGCCTACGGCTACTCGCTGTGGGAGTTGGAGGTGCACGGCCGCTGACAGCGGGCCGGACGACGCCCTAGCGCAGTTCCACGGTCCTGGCGCGGGTGTTGGCTGGGGCTTCGAGGTGACCGCGCTCGACGCCGGCCCGGACGTCGGCGACGGTCTGCCGGCCAACTCCCGCCGCCAGGACAGGTCCGCGCCGTGCATGGCCTGGGCGAACGCGCAGGACCGCTACGACAACCACTACGTGGACAGCCCGTTGTGGGCCGGCCGACGAGGCTGACCGACGCGACCCGTTCGTGCAGAGGTTGCCCCGTCGGCGCGGGTGGTCCGCACCGACGGGGCAACGATCGTCGTGGGGCGCTACCTCTTGGCGATCCTGATCGTCGCGGTGCGGTAGTTGTTGCGCTTGTCGTTCTTCGTCGGGTCGTAGTTCTTCTCGATGTTGCCGGCGCTGTCGACCGAGAACCAGTTGAAAGTCGTCGTCTCGGTCACGTGGAACACCTGCCCCGGCTCACGGAACTCGGTGGCCGCGTAGCGGGGCGACTCGAGCGTGGGCCGGCTGCCGTCGGTCGTGTAGTAGATGGTGGCCGGCTCGCTGGTCTCGAAGCGCACGTCGACAGGCCCGGAGTAGCGTCCCGCACCCGGAACCAGCTGGGACGTCGGGTTCTTGTTGTCCCTGCCCCAGTCCGCCGCGACCCGGAACATCTCCATGATCCCGTTGGCGTACTCCATCGTCTCGGCGTGGCCACTGACGAGCTCGGGGTTCCCGTCCCACTCCGGCTGGAACGAGCCGCCCTGCCAGTCGCCGGTGGCCGGGTTGTAGACGGAGCCTCCGACCTCCCAGCCGAACGCGTAGATGCCGTACGTGTGGTACAGGTCCTCGCGTACGTTGCCCGCCGAGGAGTAGAGGACGTCGGACGAGCCGCCGACGTTCTCCGGCGTGACGACAGTTTCCCGGTGCGCCTTGACCTGCGACAGGATCCGGGCGGCGGACTGCCAGTAGAACGCCTCGTCACCCAGTGGCGGACGCGGCGTGGTGATCCGGCCGTCCGCGATGTAGGCGCCGGGCTGCCAGAAGAGCTGGCCGCCGTTGGAGTGCACCGACATCATGAACTTGATGTTCTTGTACTTCTCGACCAGCCAGATGATGTTCTTCGACTCGGGCTCGGACAGCTCCCCCGGCCCCTGGTAGGTGCCACTGACGCAGTTGGTCGACCCTCCCGCGTAGCCGTCGTGGCCCGACCCGATCCGGTAGTTCCGGTTCAGGTCGACGCCCCAGGAGTTCCGCTGCGCCGGATCGGCGCTCGCGTCCGGGCAGTGGTTCGTCATGTTCTTACGCTGCGAGGCGAAGTTGTAGAAGCTGTAGTTCGCCCCGTCGGGGTTGTTGGACAGGATGAAGAAGACGTCGGTGTTCTCGACGATCTTCTTCGTCTCCCGGTCGGACCGGTAGTTGTGCACCAGACGTTCGGCCGACTCCAGGCTGGTCGTCGCCGGCACCCACTCGCGGGCGTGGTCCTGCGCCTGGATGAGGACACCAGGCTTCTTACCGTCACGGTGCTTGCCGATCCGCAGGACCGGGATCGTCGCGGGGCCGCGCGGCACCTCGCCCTCCGGTGCTCCGACGCGCTTCTGGTCGAGGAAGTCGGTCAGCGCGACCGGGCCGGCCGTCGGAGCGACGATGCCGGTGCCCTCGTTGGTGCGGTACGGGTGCGCCCGGTCGATGAGGCCCGCTGAGCGGGTCCGCAGCGCCTCGGCCACCTCGACGGCCGTGCTCGTCGGCGCGCCCGAGGAGTCCGTGGCGAGCAGGACACGAACCGCCTTGCCGGTGACCTCCACCGCCAGCGGGAGATCCGGGTCTGGGCGGTCCACGAAGTCCACTGTGATGTCGTTGCCGCCCTGGTGACCCCACGCCGCCGAGGTGACGACGACCGCCGCCTGCCCCGTACCACCGATCTGGGCCTGTGCCTTGCGTTGGTACCCGTTCGTCTGGTTCGGCAGGTAGACGATCTCGGCGATGTCCGGGTACTGACGGGCGATTTCCTTGGCCCGGCTGTAGAGCTGCTGCGGGTGCCGGTAGCCGTCCACGAAGTCCGACTTGTAGGACGGGTTCGCCGTCAGCGGCGGCGGGGCGTCCTCGAGCCAGTTGGAGACGACGCCGGTCGCGACGCCACCGGTGGAACTCGTCAGCTTGATCTTGTTGGGGCGTACGTCGAGCTTGAAGAGGTTCCGGTGGAACATGTACTGCCCGGAGTCGACGAACCGGCTCATCGTCCGGGCGAAGCCGAACGGCGTGCCCTTCCCCGAGTCGTTCTCCAGCTGCATCCCGACGATGGGGTCCGCCTGCTGCCCCTCGGTGGTCCGCGCCTCGACGTAGAGGAAACCCTGACCCTTTGTGGTGAACCAGTCGGCGCGGACCACGCGTACCGTCGCGTCGTGGTTCGCCGGCTGGGCCGCCCGGGCGCTGGCCGCGCCGAGACCAAGGCCACCGTCGGCCTCGTTGCTCCACGCGAAGCCCGCGTCGTCGCCAAGCAGCTCGACGCCCATCGCCGTGAGTTCGGTGACCTGCTCGGCGGTCACCACCGCTTCGCCCTCGATGCCGTTCGGCACGCGCCGGAGGCCGTGTTCGAGGTCGAAGCCGGCCGCGGCCACCTTGTCCAGCATGTCGGCACCGGTCAGCCTGATGTGGACGAGGCGTACCGACTCACGATCCTCAGGCTGGGATCGGCTGGTGGCGGCTGACTGCCCCGTGGGATCCGCGCCCGCAGGGCCGGTCGTCACGAGGATGCTACCCACCAGGGTGGACAGCGCGAGTAGCGCGATGCGCCGTTGTGATCGCCGCATTCCCCCTCCTTCTGCCTACGACGGGTGATTGCCGGCGGACCGGTCCGGTGAGCGTATGTGCGTTCGCGGCCCCAGTGGCTGACGTCGATCGAATTTGAGCATTCCTTGAGGCGACCGTCGCCGGCCCCGCACCGCCCGCGTCAGTACCCGGACGGCAGGTCCCCCGGCAGAGGGAGCGCTTCCCCATCCGTCGGGGAGGAGAGCTGATCCGCGGCCGGCGATCGTAGGTCCATGACTTCGGAGCGTCCATGAACCACGCTGACTCTGCCCGCGTCTCGACAGCCGACCCGCCGCCGTGGGCGGTCTGGGCCGCCTACGCCGTCCCGCTCTGCGTCCTGCCGTCCGCGGCCTGGCGACTGTCGCTGGTGTTCACCGACGACGCCGTCACCCAGTGGTACATGGTCTTCCTGTCCGCCCTGTCGATGGGACTGGCGCTGTCGACACTCGGGCTGGTGCACCGGTGGGGACAGCGGGTCCCGCACCGGGTGCCCCGCATCGGCGGCCGTCGGATCCCGGCCCGTCCGGTCGTGCGCGTCGCGCTGATCGGCGGCTGGTCGCTCGTCGTCATCTGCGTGTACGTCCTCCTGAACCAGAGATTCCACCTTGTGCAGAGCGGCTGGGTCGGCATCGGCGGCGACGAACCGGTGCACCCGCCCCCTGGCTGGGACGTGTTCCGTTACTACGCCCCAATGCTCGCGTGGGGCCCGCTCGTCATCGCCGTGGCCGCCGACTACCGCCGGCGCGCAGCCATCGTTCGAAGACTGGAGAAGCCATGAAAATCCGCACGTTACTTGTCGCCATGCTCGTCGGGGCCGTGGCGGCCGTCGGTGCCCCGGTGTCGGCGCAGGCCGACGACCAGGACCCACCGGAGGTACCCGCCACGCCGGGTGCGTGGATCGCCGGCGTCGGCGGTTTCGTCTACGACGAGCCCGGGACACTCGGTCATCAGATCCGGTTCGGCGTCCTGGGTTGGGTCGACCACCACGGGACAGGCCACGGCGTGTTCCGCTTCCGGCACGCGCTACCCGACGGGCACGTGGTGAGCGAGGGTCAGGCCGAGGTGACATGCGTCAGCGTGGTGGGCGACACCGCACTGGTAACCGCTGTCGTCCCGGACGGCGGAAGCCCGATGGTCAATCACGTCTTCGTTGTCAAGATCATTGAAGGTGGTCCGGGTCGAGCCGACCAGATCGAGACGCTCCAGGCCGGCGGCGATCCGACGAGACCCGCCAAGCGGTACTGCATCGACACCGCCCCGTACCACCTTTCCCGCTACCCGGTCCGACCCGGCGGCTACGCGTTCGGCTCGTGACGTTTTCGCGCCTGCGGGAGCAGAACGTCCGGTCCTATCCTTGCGCGGTGACGTACGCCGATCTCACTTGTGCGCAGTGGAACGACCTCTCCGATGGTGCCGCCCACCGGCTCGCCGAGGAGATCGCCGACCGGCACGGTCTGACCGTGCCGGTCGGCCTCCAGGACACGGTGTACGCGGGGCGGTCGCACCGGGTGGCGCTCTTCGAGCGGAACGGGATGCGGTTCGCTCTGGTGCCCGGTGGCCGACCGACGCTCGGCCACGACGCGGTCTGTTTCCGGCCCACCTCGGACCAGCTGGCCAGCTACGCCGACAGCGCTGAGGAGTACGGCCTTCCGTCGTTGGCCGAGTACGTCGACGCGATGACCTCGCCGGTGCGCACCGTGGAGTTGCCAGCGATGCTGGTCGCTGTTGAAGCGTTCGACCCCTGCCAGGTCTCGCTGGCGCCGGACGACCCCCGGGTGCTCAAACTCCTCGCGTCGGCGGGAGATCAGCTCGACGGGGTGAGCACGTTCCGGTCTGCCGGTGGGCTGACCGTCGAGTTCGACCAGACCGGGCAGGTGGCGAAGGCCCGAGCGGCCACGGACGTGTCCCATGACGAGGCGATGGCCCAGCTCGCGAGCGCCGGCCTGCGGACGACGACTGCGGATGAGTGGGAGTGGGCATGCGGCGCGGGGGCGACGACTCTGTTCTGCTGGGGCGATGACTGCCCCGCCGACGGTTACCCGTACGACTACAAGACCGGGATGCACCACGAGACCAACCTGTGGGGGTTGGCGATCGGGCAGGATCCGTACAAGCACGAGGCGACCACGGAGCGCACCATCGTGTGCGGCGGCGACGGCGGCAGCACCACCTGCGGAGGCAGCGGTTTCTTCCTGGGGTGGCTCGCCCTCGCGACCGCCTACCGGGACAAGGAATTCGGCCAGTGGCTCGCCTCTGACGACGGGTACGCCGAAGAGATCCTGACCCGGCCCGTCCTGGAGCTGAGCTGAGCCCACAGCGGCTGGGTCCGGCGATGCCGATGCGCCGACAGACGCAGCACCCGTGGTCAGAACGTGACGATCGGGTTGATCGGGCTGCCGGACGTGCCGGCGAAGCGGACCGGTGCGACCGCCAGGTGAAAGTCCCACTGGCCAAGCTCGGCAGCCGTCGTCGCGCAGGCCTCCAGGTCGCAGTTGTCGAGCATCCACAGACCCATCGCGACGAGGCTCACGGCGTGGACCGGCATCAACACGTCGTCGTACCCCGACGGCTGAACGTCCTGTGGGGTGTCGGCGCCGATCAGCGCCACCCCCCGTTCGTGCAGCCACGGCAGGCAGGACGCGTGCCAACCGGCCTGCGTGAAGCCGCTGGCCGCACCGTTCTCGTGCCGGAAACGGCCGTAGCCGGTCCGCAGGAGTACCGCGTCGCCGGGTCGCACCCGCACCCCCTGGCGACGCTCGGCCTCCTCGAGATCGTCGGGATACACGCCCTCCCCCGGCTCCAGCCACGGCACGCCGCGGGCCGCCGCAACGTCCAGCAGGACACCACGCGTGAGGATCCCGTTCGCGGCCGCCGTGACGGCCGCCCACGCCGAGCCCGTCGCGGCGTCGACCAACGAGTGCGACCGCCCGTTGTACATCGTGCCGTCCCAGTAGATGTGGCACGGCGAGTCGAGGTGGGTGAGAGTGTTGCCGTGGTACGAGATGCCGAGCCGCTCGGACGAGAAGCCCCAGCGCCGGTCGGCGTGGAAAGCGGGTGGCATGTTCTCCGCACCCGGCATGTCGGCGGTGCACGGGCACGTCGTCGTCGACCGCTCCATGTCTGCCGGTGCGGAAACCTCCCACGCGCAGGACACGCTCCTGCCGTGTCGCACGGCCCGCGCCGCCGCGAGCCGCACGTCGTCGGTGATGTGGTTCAGCGTTCCGCGCTCGTCGTCGTGGCCCCATCGCCCCCAGTTGGACAGCGTGTCGAAGTACCCGAGCACCTCGTCCTGAGTCGGCATGGCTCGTCCTGCCGTCATCTCGGCATCGACTCCTCTGGTCACGGGGGTCTTGAGTCACCGCAGGTCAGGGTAGCCCGCCGCTTGATCGACGGAGGACCGCAGGCAGCGCAGCGGCGCCGGTGTTCTACTCGCTGAACTCGGTCACGGAGAGCGCCAGGTCCAGCCGACCGGCGGCCAGGTCGTCGTGGCGGATGACGAAACTGCCGTAGTAGAACTCGTCGGCCGGAGAGAACCGCGCGAGCGACACCCACTCGCTCGTCAACCGGTGCTGCTCCTTCTTCAGTTGGGTGTACCACTGCGCCACCGGGACGACGATCTCACCGGCCTTCTCCCGCCCGGCGAGGGTCTGCTCCGCGATACTCCTGATCACCTCGTCGTCGGCATACCCACCGATTTCGGCGCTGGCGAGTCCTTCATCGGGCGGCCAGAGGTCGTCGGCCAGCGCACGGAGTTCGTCCAGGTGTGGCAGGTCAACCTCCAGGTCACGGGCCAACTGCTGCTGGAAGGGCGACACGTCGTCCCCGTCGTCGTCATCGTCCTCGTCGTCGGTCGCGATCCACGGGGGCAGTTCCGGGCGGAGTCTGGCGTGCAGGTCGTACTGCTCGCCGACGAACGTGGGGTTGCCGGGTTCTTCCGCCACCTCGGTAGCGGCGTCGGCCGGGACGTACACGACTCGGGCGTATCTCCGGTCCCCGGTGCCACCGGCCAGGTGGTCCTCCTGGTGGTTCAGGAAGAAGAGCAGCGAGCCGTCTGCCGGCAGGCCGAAGCCGTCGACTCTCGGCAGCGCCGCACAGTCCACGGAGAAGACGAACGGCAACGGACTGGGTCCGGCGGTCGGCCAGTCCATGCCCACCGGCAGTCGGGGCAACCCACCGAACTGCCCGACCGGGGAGTCGCCGGAACCCCCACCCAACCGGATCGACAGCCGGAGATGTGTGGTGAACCTGCCGATCTCGTCGTCCGGAATCCCCAACTCAAGCGCTGCACGGTGAAACCGCCCCTGATGATCCACGGTGAAGCATGATGCCATCGAGGTACGACGAGAGGGACGTCCGGCGACCGGATGGGCCCGCCCTGTCGGCATCACCGCCGTCGCCCGGCCGTCCCGACGGTCAGAGACCCTGACCCACCTCGACCAGGTAGCCGTCCGGGTCGCGCAGGTAGCAGCGGATCTCCGTTCCGTGGTCCTTCGGCTCGGTGAGGAAGTCCGCACCCCGGGACTTCCACTCCTCGTAGAGTTTCCGAATGTCCCGGACCCGGACGTTCATCGCGCAGCTCAGGGTGTTGGAGTCGGCCGGCGCCTTGGCCTGCACCGTCGGCTTGTCGTCCGTCGGACCGCCCTCGACGTTGATGATGATGTAGCTGTTGAAGAACTTCATGATCAACGGGCTGCTCTCGTGGACGCAGGTCGCCCCGAACACCCGCTCGTAGTACTCCCGGGACCTCGCCAGATCGCGCACGATCAGCAGTGTTGCGAGGAACATGCCGTCCTCGGGCTCGAAGTAGTCGGGTGCCGGGTTGGCCAGCGCCATGACCGTCCTCCTGTCGTCACCCCGTTCGCGCAAGAAGTCGGGCGGCGTCGGTATCCCCCGGGAAGGTTGTCGAAAACGCCACCGCGACGGGTGTTGTCCCGACTCACCTCCAGGCACCGACCCGCAGGATGCGTCGGCAGGCAGCCAACCCCGGCAGGGGGACAGATATCGCTCTGGCGAGGGAGGCTGCGCACAGTGCGGTGCTGCGATGGTCAGGTCAGGACCGGTGGCCGACAGCGGTGCGAAGGCCGCGGGCGCCGGTGGCTGGCGGGTGTGGCCGAGCGGGGCGGGTTGGGGTGACGATGACGAGGCATGCTGTCCGGGTGGCCCGGATGTTCGACGGCGAACGGCTCGTGGACGGCGGGGTGCTGGTCCTGCTCGACGAGGGGCGCATCGCCGAGGTGCACCGGGGTAGCGCCGAGACGCCGGAAGGCTGGTCGGTGCGCGACGAGCCGAACGGCACGCTACTGCCCGGCCTGGTCGACGCGCACGTGCACCTGTGCGCCGACGCCGGACCCGACGCGCTCGGCCGGCTCGCGGATCGTCCCGAGTCGGACCTCGACGCGGTCGTCGAGGCGTCGCTACGTACGCACCTGGCGGCTGGCGTCACGACGGTCCGGGACCTGGGCGACCGGCGTGACGCGGTGCTGCGGTGGCGGGATCGGCGGGTGCGGGACGACCTTCCGACGGTGGTGGGATCGGGCGCACCGCTCACCAGCGTCGGCGGGCACTGCTGGTCGTTGGGGGGTGAGACGAGCGGTGTCGACGGGGTCCGCGAGGCCGTACGCCTGCGGGCGGCGGCCGGCGCCGATCTGGTGAAGGTCATGGCCAGCGGCGGGGTGTTCACCCCGGGCACCGACACCACGAGACCGCAGTTCACCGACGAGGAGCTGACCGCCGCACTGACGCAGGCCCATGATCTGGGCCTGCCGGTGACCGCGCACGCACACGCGCTCAGCGCGGTCGAGCAGGCGCTGCGCGTCGGTGTGGACGGCATCGAGCACTGCACCTGCGTCACAGCGGCCGGCGCCCGTGTTCCCGTTGAACTCGCGGACCGACTGGCCGCGTCCGGGGTGGCGGTCTGTGCCACGCTCGGCACCGACCCGGCCGTGGTCACGCCACCGGAGGTGGTGGAGATGGCGGCGCGGGCCGGGCTCAGCGAGGCCGCGCTGCGCGACGGCGTTGCCACCCTGCACCGGGCCGGGGTCCGCCTGGTGGCCGGTTCGGACGCGGGCCTCGGCCCCGCGAAGCCGCACGGGATCCTGCCCGAGACGCTCGTCGAGTACGTGGCCTGCGGCATTCCCGCCACCGTCGCCCTCGCCGCGGCCACCTCGGTCGGCGCCGAGGTGTGTGGCCTGGGGCGACGCAAGGGCCGGGTCCGCCCCGGGTTCGAGGCCGACCTGTTGATCGTGGACGGCGACCCGACGAGCGACATCACGGTGCTGCGCGGCCCGCTCGCGGTGTACCTCGCCGGTGACCTCGTGAGATAAGGGTGTCGCGGATTCAGGACGAGCGGAGCTGCTCGCGGACCCAGGCCCGGTCGGGGTTCACGACAGCCTGATCGCCGAGCACGACGGTGGGCACGGTCTCGTTGCCGTCGGCTACCGCCCGGACGGCGGCGGCAGCGGCCGGGTCGCGCCAGATGTCCACCCAGTGCGCCCGCCGGGCGAGCCTGCCGAGGGAGAACCGGAGCCGCAGGCAGTAGTGACAGCCGGGACGCCAGTACACGATCGGCCGGCCGTCGACCGCGCTGGCCCGTTGCGCCTTGGCGACGCCCACCGAGCGGGGAAAGGCCCACGGCGACAGCAGCAGCGCCAACGCCAGGAAGACCAACAACTCGACGCCGCCGACGACGGGCAGACCGGCGGCCAGTTGTGTCACCGCCACCAGCACGCCGCACGTCGCCATCAGGATCGCCAGAGCCCACCGTCGCAGCACGCCGAGGACCCTACCGCCCGGTACGCGACGGCCGCTGTTCCGGCCAGGTCGGCGACCCGCACGCCTTGACATGTATCGATGTTAACGCCAACATGAACTCCGCCACCTGGTAGCAACGCCACCGTCACATTCCCAGCCCTTCACGCCTCTCCCCCGGCCCTGCCCGACGTCGCCGCCTGGCGTCGACCGGACCGGCCACGGCATCGCCGCGGCGCTACAGGTGCTGGTCAATGACCGTCCCCAATCCCACGGAGGACACATGCCGCCGCCATTCCCTCGAACCGACCCGAACACCTCTCGGGCCGTCCGCCGGGGGCCTGCCCGCCGCGGCGTCCCTCGACGTCTGCGGTCGGCACTGGCCGCGGTGCTGGTGGTGCTGGCCGTGTCGGCCGGCCTGCCCGTGGCCGCGCCGGCGCACGCCGCGCCGGCCGTCAACTACACCAACCCGTTGGTGAACCAGCGGGCCGACCCGCACATCTTCCGGCACACCGACGGCTACTACTACCTGACCGCGACGGTGCCGCAGTACGACCGGATCGTGCTGCGCCGGGCGACCACCCTGCAAGGGTTGGCAACTGCGGCGGAGACGACGATCTGGAGCCGCCACACCAGCGGAGAGATGGGCGCCCACATCTGGGCGCCGGAGATCCACTTCATCAACAACCGGTGGTACGTCTACTTCGCCGCGGGCCGGACCGACGACGTGTGGCGGATCCGGATGTACGTGTTGGAGAACGCCAACGCGAATCCGCTGGCCGGTTCGTGGACGGAACGTGGCCGGATCACCACACCCTGGGACACCTTCAGCCTGGACGCCTCGACCTTCGTCGCCAACGGGGTGCGCTATCTGACCTGGGCACAGCAGGAGCCGTCGATCGGAAACAACTCCAACGTCTACCTCGCCCGGATGGGTGCCAACCCGTGGCAGATCACCGGCACCGTGACCCGACTCGTCGTGCCGACGTACGACTGGGAGACCCGCGGTTACCGGGTTGCCGAGGGACCGGCGGTGATCCAACGGAACGGCCGGATCTTCCTGACCTACTCGGCCAGCGCCACGGACGCCAACTACTGCCTCGGGATGCTGAGTGCCTCCGCCGGCGCGAACCTGCTCGACGCCGCCTCCTGGAGCAAGAGCCCCAGCCCGGTGTTCGCCAGCAACGCGGCCACCAGCCAGTACGGCCCCGGCCACAACTCGTTCACCGTCTCCGAGGACGGGCAGAGCGACATCCTCGTCTACCACGATCGGAACTACCGCGACATCACCGGCGATCCGCTCAACGACCCGAACCGACGCACCCGGCTACAGAAGGTGTACTGGAACGCCGACGGCACCCCGAACTTCGGCATCCCGGTGCCCGACGGGGCCACGCCGGTGCGGCTGCGGTCCCATGACCAGGCCAACAGCTTCATCCGGCACTACGACTACCGGGCCCGGATCGAGCCGAACGTGACCAACCTGGCCGACTCCCAGTTCCGCATCGTCACCGGCCTCGCCGGCGGCGGATCGGTGTCGCTGGAGTCGACCAACTTCCCCGGTTACTACCTACGCCACCGGGGCTACGCCCTGTACGTGGAGAAGAACGACGGCTCGGCGCTGTTCGGCGGCGATGCGAGCTTCCGTCGTCAAGCCGGCCTCGCCGACAGCGCCGGGATCTCCCTGGAGTCGCAGAACTTCCCGGGCCGCCACGTGCGCCATCGCGACGGACTGCTCTACATCGAGGCGGTCGGTTCGAGCGCCGAGCGCGCCTCGGCCACCTTCCACCTCGAGTAGGTGCCCGCGGTCGCCGATACCCGTCCAGGTCCGCCCGGAGCCCATTCAAGCCAGGAGGAGCGATGCCCTTCACCATCACCAGAAGACCGCCCGGCGGCGGGTCGATCCGTCGCGGCCGGCGTACGGGCCTGGTGTTCGCCATGATCACCACGCTGGTAGGCGCGGCCGGTTCCGCTCTGGTCGGCGCACCGCCGGCAGCGGCGGCGAGCATCGACACCAACGCCTACTACGTCCTGGTCAACCGCAACAGCGGCAAGGTCCTCGACGTCCGGGACACCTCGACCGCAGACGGCGCGGTGATCCAGCAGTGGTCCCGTAACGACGGGGCATGGCAACAGTTCCAGTTCGTCTCCTCCGGCAGCGGCTACTACCGCCTCAAGGCCCGGCACAGCGGCAAGGTCGTCGACCTGTGGGAGTGGAACACCGCTGACGGCGCCGAGTACCGCCAGTGGTCCGATGTCAACGGCACCAACCAGCAGTTCCAGGTCCTCGACTCCGACGGCGGCTACGTCCGGCTGATCAACCGCCACTCGGCCAAGGCACTTGAGGTCTGGGAGCGGTCCACGGCCGACGGCGGCCGGATCAGCCAGTACGCCGACCTCAACGGCCCGAACCAGCAGTGGCAGCTGGTCGCGGTGGGCGGCGGCAGCACGCCACCGACCACGGGCTGTGGCAGCGGGTCGAGCAACGCCGAGGCCGTACTGAGCGGGAGCACCTGGACGGCCCGCAACGGCTCGTCGACGGTCTACTCGGGCGCGGACATGCTGTCGGCGATGCAGGCGGCGGTCAACTCGCTCTCTGCGGGTCGTACGTCGAAGCAGCGGGTGGTGGTTCGTGGCTCGGGCTCGATGAGCGCGGGCTCGCGGTTGTCGCTGCCGTCGTACACGACCCTGGCCGTGTGCGGCACGATCAACGTGACCGGGTCGGGTTCGGGTGACCAGGCGCCGGTGTACTCGCGGGGAACCACTGACGTCGAGGTGCAGAACCTCACGCTTACCGGCTCGCCGTTGTACGGGGTCTTCATGCGCAACGTGAACAACCTGACTCTCGGGCAGATCGACATGCGGCTCTCCGCCGGTCTGGGCGTACGCATCGACAACCACGGTGGAGATCGAGCGGTCAAGGTGCGTAACGTCCGCATCGACAACGTGTACGTGTCGGGGACCGGTTCGCACGGGGTGGAGACGTACGGCGTGGACGGTCTGACGATCGGCACTGTCACGGCCCGGAACACCCGGGACTCCGGCCTGCTGCTCAATGACACGATCAACGCCACGGTGGGCACCGTCGACGCCCAGGGCGCCGGGGCCGGAACCGGGTACGCCGCGTTCCGGATGGCCAACCGCAACGGCCGGGTGGGCAACTCGTACCCGACCAACATCCGGGTCGGAACCGTGCTCGCGTCCGGCGGTGGTCGGGGAATCTTCTGCGTCTCCGAGTCCGGTGGCGCGGTCATCGACCGGGTGACGATCTCGAACACGGGCAACAACTCGATTCTGGTGGAGAACTGCTACAACGTCGTCATCGCCGGGGTGTCCGGGACGGTGACGGGCGGCGGCGAGGTGCGGATCGCGGCCCGGAGCGAGTTCCCGATCTCCTCCGGCATCCGGTTCCAGAATCTGACCGTCAGCGGCACCAACATCACCCAGAGCCCCTGCGGCGGAGCGAACAACACGATCAGCAACGTCACGCGGATCAACTCGACCCTGACGTGGTGCTGAGAGGCGATCGGCAGAGCGATTCAAGAAAGCCAGGCCCGAGGGCTATCGTCGCCAGATGCCGCACTCCCGCACCGTCGTGGCCGCCCTGGTCGCACTCACGGTCGTTGACGTCACCCACACCCTCGTCGCTCTTGGGGCATACGAGCGCCGCGTCGGCGTGGTGACCCACGACGGATCCGCCATAGTGGAGATCTTCGACGGCGTCGTGCCGCTCCGTGAGTTGTCCACAGCGACATTCTGTCTGCTGCTCCTTGCGCTGCTCACCGCCTGGGCCAGCGTCGCCAACTGGGTCATCCAGGCCCGGCGCGCGCGACCAGCGGGCGCACCCACAGCGCCAAGGACGAGGTGGTGGGTCAGCGCGCTCATCGCCGCACCCCTCAACCTGATCGCAGCCGTGCAGTACCTGTCGGCCACCGCGAACGGAGGCGAATACATGCACAGTGTCCTGGCGGAGACCGTTCTTCTACTGGTCGCCGCAGCTGCGGCGCTGGTGACCACCACGACCGCCGGTATCCAGGTCGTCCGGCGCCAGGTCGGGGTTTCGTCGGCTGGCGCTTGCGGGTAGCGATGGCGCATGAACCGCAATCTCGTCAAGGCTCTGCAGGTCGCGTGGGAGCTGCCGGAGTTCCGTTCCGGGGTGAGACACGTCGTCGATCTCGAGGAGATTGCGGGGCTGCTGGCGACGCTGTCCGTTCCGGACCATGACCACGAGGTGGAGCGCAGCCTGCTGAGCCTGCTGCGGTCCGCCCTGGACACGGTCGAGATTCGGGAAGCGGTGTTGCTGCTGCTGGAGCGCGACGAGGTTCGCAGGCCGCTCGTCGCGGCCGCGGTGGAGCCGCTGGCGGACCGGCCGGGTCAGGCTGCCGCCATCGCGTCGGCGGCCGAGGATCCTGTGGTGCGGCGCGAGGTGCGGGCGGTGCTGGCCAGCGCCAAGGTGCGCGAACTGATCTGGCAGGCGATCGAGAACCAGCTGAGCGACGACCGGTTCGGTCTGATCCGCCGGGCGGCGGTGCTGTTCGTGCGGCACCCGAGCGTCCGGCGCCTCGCCTGGGCGGTGCGCCGGCACGGCGTGTTGCGGGAGCTACGCCGCAAGCGGTGATTCGCCAGCCAATGCCAGAGGCGGAACAAGTCTGTTAGCGTTAACAGTTATGGCGATCAATCAGAGCCGGAGAGGTCGTCGGAAGCACGGGCAACCCCGTGACAGCGCAGCAGACCGGTGCCGACCGGGCCAACGGGACCGAGAGAGGCGCGCGCCACCACCCAGGAGGACACGACAATGACGCAAGATCAGAATGAGCCGGCGACCGGCGACCGGAAACTGCTGACCCGGCGCACCGTCCTGACGACGATGGGGGCCGTACCGGTAGCAGCGGTCGCGACGGCCGTGGGGGCCACCGAAGCTGTTGCCGCACCGGCGAGCATCAACCCCTCGGCAACACGGCAGACGATCCGCGGCTTCGGCGCCATGGCCCACGCGGCCTGGATCGGCGACCTGACAGCCGCCCAGCGGGACACGGCGTTCGGCACCGGCGAGGGTCGGCTGGGGTTCTCCCTGCTGAGGATCCCCGTCAACGAGAACCAAGCAGACTGGAGCCGCGATCTGGCGACGGCGCAGCGCGCTGTCGCGCTCGGAGCCACCGTCTTCGCATCGCCCTGGAACCCGCCGGCCAGCATGATCGAGACCTTCACTCGCGGCAACCAGACCAACGCGAGGCGGCTCCGATACAGCTCGTACGGCGCCTACGCCACGCACCTGAACGACTTCACCACCCACATGCGCAACAACGGGGTGAACCTGTACGGCATATCGGTGCAGAACGAGCCGGACTACGCGGCCGAGTGGACGTGGTGGACGTCCGCGGAGATGCTCCGGTTCCTGCGGGAGAACGCCGGGTCGATCAGCACCAGGGTCATCGCGCCGGAGTCCTTCCAGTACGTGAAGTCCGTGTCGGACCCGATCCTCAACGACTCCGCGGCGCTCGCCAACGTGGACATCATCGGTGCGCACCTCTACGGCACGTCGTACGCGAACTTCCCCTACCCCCTCTTCAAGCAGAAGGGCGCGGGCAAGGAACTCTGGATGACCGAGGTCTACTACCCCAACAGCAACACCAATTCGGGTGACGCCTGGCCCGAGGCGCTCGACGTGGGGGAACACGTCCACCGCGCCATGGTGGATGCCGAGTTCCAGGCGTACGTCTGGTGGTATCTCCGGCGCAGTTACGGTCCCATGCGGGAGGACGGCCAGATCAGCAAGCGCGGTGCCATGATGGCGCACTTCGCCAGGTTCGTCCGCCCCGGGTACGTCCGGATCGACGCGACGGCGAACCCCGCGTCGAACGTCTACGTCTCGGCGTACCGGGGTGGCGACACCGTCGTCATCGTCGCCATCAACAAGAACACCTCGTCGGTGAGCCAGCAGTTCACCCTGTCCAACGCCACCGCGTCCGGCAGTGTCTCGAACTGGCTGACCGACGGGAGCAGGACCGTCGCGCCCCAGGGCGCGCTCAGCATGTCGAACGGCTCGCTCACCGTCACGCTTCCCGCCCGAAGCGTGATGACCTTCGTGACCAGCGTGAGTGCCACCAGCCCCGGGGACACCTACAAGTTGGTCAACGTCGACACCGGCCTGGTTCTCGGCGTACAGAACATGTCCACCGCCGACGGGGGTCTGGCCGTGGTGTGGGGTGACAGCGGCACCGCCGACCACAACTGGGTACGGATCACCGACGGCAACGCGTTCCGGTTCCGCAACGTCAACAGCGGCAAGGTCCTCGGCGTCGAGAACATGTCGACCGCCGACAACGCCCGCGTCATGCAGTGGAGCGACAACGGCACCGCGGACCATCGCTGGACTCTGGTGGCCAACAGCGACGGTTCCTACCGGATCCGTAACGCCAACAGCGGCAAGGTGCTCGCCATCCTCAACGGGTCCAGCACCTGGGGCACCCAGGCCGTCCAGTACGCCGACAACGGCAGCACCAGGAACAATTGGCGCCTGACCCGGATCGGCTGAATGTCCCCGGCTCCGGGTCGACCCGCAGGGGCCGGCCCGGAGCCGAACTTCCGCCTCGCCGGCCGGCAGATCACCGACGGCGGCGGGCCATCCACTGCCAGATGTGGGTGCCGTTGCGGCTCGGGTCGTTGCGGGCCACGTATATCCAGGACCAGTGACCGGGGAACTGGTAGCCGTTCCAGACGACGTGGTCGTACAGGCTGATCAGTGATCCCGGGATGAGGTCGTGGGCGTGGATCGTGTTGGTCTCGGGTGGCACGGTGTCGTCGTCGCGCGAGGTGACCAGCCAGGTCGGAGTCCGAATGCTCGCCAACTCCGCATCGGTGATCAGCGGCGGCCCCTCCCCGCTGAGCGGCTCGACGACACCGCAGATCGGCACCGAGGCGGCGAACAGGTCGGGGTAGGTCGAGGTCATCTCCAGGGACATGTAGCCGCCGTTGCTGCAACCGACCACGTAGATCCGGTCCGGGTCGACACGCTTTCGGCGTACGAGGTCCTGGACGATCTCGCGGATCAGCGGGGCGAACCGGGGGCCGTCCTCCATCCAGTAGGAGGTGCTCTGCGGAGCGACGACGTACGCGCCGGAGAAGATCCGCTGGGCCTGCGGAGTGGCGAAGCCGAGCGCTCCCCGGTTGGCACGCAGCGTGGTCTCGTTGTCGTAGTAGCCGTCCGGCAGCGAGGCGCCCTCGCCGCCGCCGTGCAGCCAGACGATCAGCGGCCGTCGGTCGTGCCGTGGCGAGTGGTCGGGCGAGTACAGCCGGTACTTCATACCCGAGCCCGAGACGTGGTAGCTGAAGGCGTCCACCTCGAGGTTCGACAGCCCTGCCTGCACGAAGCGGCTGATGGTGACCGGTGAGCCGTGCCGCCGGACGATCGGGGTGTTCTGGGTGATGGTGTAGACGAGGTCCAGCCGGACGTTGCGGCCCCTGCTCAGGATGTAGCCGAGGGTCCCACCGCCGGGTTGGCCCTCGGCGTGGCTCAACTCCAGCACGATGTTGCCGTGCCGGTCGAGCCGGGCCGTGGTCACCGTGCGGTCCAGGTCGTACTCGCTGAAGATCTGATCGCCGGGAGCGATCGGGATCGGGCTGGTGGCCTTGGCGTGCACGGTGAACGTGCCGGGGGTCAGTCCGGCGGGGTCGATCGACCCGAGCCGGCGGGTGTCGAGGGTGACCGAGGTGACCTGCTCACCGCCGTCGAGCGTTCTCGCGTCGAGGGTGAAGCTCACGCTGGTGGGATGGTGCCCACCGGCGTGGGCGGCGACGCCGGGCAGAGCCAGACCGATGGCGGCACCGGCCCCACCGGCCAGGACGGTGCGGCGAGTGACAGACGTGGACATGCGGGCCCCCGTACCTTGCGATGTAGAAGCTCATCGATGGCACCTCAACGTAACGCCGTGGAGATCCGCTGGCAACCGGTGCCGGCACGGCCACCCGGTAGCCGCCGGTCGTACTTTGGGACGATCTGGATTCGCACCACCGTTCGTACGATGACTCCCATGCACCCTCGCCTGCACGCGGTGTTGACCGAGCCGCGTGTCTCCCCCGCCCCGTCGCGGACGTGGCGCGACTGGGCGGTGATCGCCGCCCTCGCGCCGGCGATCGTGGTGGAAGGCACCTTCCGACCTGATCTGCCCTGGCGAGTGGGCTGCGTCGTCGTCGCGCTCGCGCTGCTGCCCACGCTCCTGTGGCGGCGTACGGCGCCGCTCGCGACGGTGGCGATCGCGTTCGGCTGCACGACGGTCGCCCCGTTCGTGCTGCCCGGCGATCCCTGCCAGCTGTTCACGGCGAGCTTCCTGGTCCTCCTGGTCTACGCGCTGTTCCGCTGGGGTTCCGGCCGGGACGCCGTGCTCGGTTCGTTCTTCGTGGTGGCCAAGGTGACAGCCGCCGGCCTTGTCGGGTCGGTCGACGGCGGTGAACTGGTCGCCGGCTTCGCGGTGATGTTCGCCGCCGCCACGCTGGGTGTCGCCATCCGCTTCCGCGCCGCCGCCCGGCTGCGCGAGCTCGATCGGGTGAAGCTGTTGGAGCGTGAACGCCTCGCCCGCGACCTGCACGACACGGTGGCCCACCACGTGTCGGCGATGGCGATCCGCGCCCAGGCCGGCATCGCCGCGTCGGCAGGCCAGCCGGGTGCCGCCGTCGAGGCGCTGCACACCATCGAGGCCGAGGCGTCCCGTGCGCTGGCCGAGATGCGCGCGATGGTCCGCGTCCTGCGCCGCAACGAGCCCGCCGACCTGGCGCCCAACCCGCAGGTCGCCGACATCGGGCGGCTCGCCGGCCAGTTCCGCACCGGGCCCACGGTGGACGTGGAGCTCCGCGGCGACCTCGGCGATCTTCCGCCCACTGTGGGCTCCGCGCTCTACCGCCTGGCCCAGGAGTCGGTCACCAACGCCCGTCGCCACGCCCGCCACGCCACCCGCATCGAGGTCAGCGTCGCGGCCGACGACACGTCCGTGTGCCTGCGGGTCAGCGACGACGGCGAGGCCGGCGCCGCCCGTCCGAGCGGCCCGCCCGGTTTCGGCCTGGTCGGAATGAAGGAGCGCGCCGACCTGCTCGGCGGCACCTGCGAGGCCGGCCCCGACCCCGACCGCGGATGGACCGTCACGGCCGTGCTTCCGCGCGAGGGGGTCGGCGCGTGACGGTTCGCGTGCTCGTGGCGGACGACCAGGAGATCGTCCGTACCGGCCTCACCATCATCCTGAACACGCAGCCCGGCATCGAGGTCGTCGGTGGTGCCGGCGACGGCCGCCGGGCGGTCGAACTCGCCCGGCGGCTCCGCCCCGACGTGTGTCTGTTCGACATCCGGATGCCGGGCATGGACGGCATCGAGGCCACCCGGGCGCTCGCCGGGCCGATGGTCCCGGAGCCGCTCGCGGTGGTCGTCATCACGACCTTCGACCTCGACGAGTACGTGTACGCGGCGCTGCGGGCCGGCGCCCGCGGCTTCCTGCTCAAGGAGGCCGGCCCTGACCTGCTCAGCCAGGCCGTGCACGCCGCCGCCAACGGGGACGCGCTGATCGCGCCGAGCGTCACCACGCGGCTGCTGAAGGCGTTCGCCGACGCGGATCCGGCCGCACCGCGCACGCAGCCCGTCGAGGCGCTCACCGACCGGGAGGAGCAGGTCCTGGTCGCCGTCGCGCGGGGACGCACCAACCAGGAGATCGCCGACGAGCTCTACATCACGTTGAGCACTGTCAAGTCGCACGTCACCAGCCTGATGACCAAGCTGGGGGTGCGTAACCGGGTCGAGTTGGCGATGTGGGCGTACGAGACCAACCGCCGCCGACGGCACTGGTGACCGGCGGAAGTACGACGACGGCGTCCGACCATGGGCCGACCCGATCGCGGCCCTTGTGCCGATGAGCGGGGGCGGGTGCGGCGACCACCATCGGTGGCATGACGATACGCGAGTGGCGGCTACCGGCCGCGTTGATCCTGCTGGGCCTGATACCGATGCTCGCCGGCGCGGAACGCCTCACCGAGCTGGGCGGCGGACCGGAGGTCACCCCGGCCAACGCCCGCTTCGTCGCCGATCCGCTGCCGGTGGTACTGCACATCGTCGGCGCGGTGGTCTACACGATCCTCGGCGCGCTTCAGTTCGTGCCCCGTCTGCGCCGGCACTCCTGGCACCGCCGTGCCGGCCGCGTGCTCGTCCCCTGCGGGCTGACGGTCGCCTTCACCGGCCTGTGGATGGCCGTCGCGTACGACCTGCCGGCCCATGACAACGACGTGCTCGCCGGCATGCGACTCGTCTTCGGCTCGGCCATGGCCGGCGCGATCCTGCTCGGCCTCGCCGCCGTGCTACGCCGGGACATCGTCCTGCACCGCAGGTGGATGGCGCGCGGGTACGCGATCGGCCTCGGCGCCGGCACCCAGGCGTTCACCCACGCGCCGTACCTCATCGCGACCGGTGAACAGCCCGACGGCAACCTCCGGGCCGGCCTGGTGGTCGCCGGCTGGCTGATCAACCTTGCGGTGGCCGAGTGGTACCTACGGCGTCCGGCTCCGGTCGTCACCGCGGCGGCCCTCAAGCTGAGCTGAGCCCGAGCCCGTCGGCCGTCGGTGACCGGCTCAGGCCGCCCCTGATGTCCTCCTCGATCCGCTTCGCGGCGGCCAGCAGCGGCGGGAGCAGCTCCCGACGGATCATCTCGAAGGACCCCCGGGTGGCGTGTGCGGAGACGTTCACCGCAGCGATCACCGACCCGTTCTCGCCGTGGATCGGCGCGGCCACGGAGCGCAGCCCTTCCTCCAACTCCTGGTCCACGATGGCGTACCCCTGGGCGGCGATCTTTGTCAGGACGGCGCGCAGCTTAGCCGGGTCGGTGACGGTGCGCCGGGTCAGCGGCCGCAGCTGCGCCGTGGCCAGGTAGTCGTCCAGCCAGTCCGCTGGTTGCGCGGCGAGCAGCACCCGGCCCATGGAGGTGGCGTACGCGGGGAACCGGGTGCCGACGCTGATCCCCACCGTCATGATCCGCTTGGTGGGCACGCGGGCGACGTAGACCACCTCGTCGCCGTCGAGCACCGACACCGAACAGGACTCGTGCACCCGCGCGACGAGCGCCTCCATGTGCCGCTGCGCGACCTCGGGCAGGCTCAGGCTGGACAGGTAGGCGTAGCCGAGTTCGAGGATCCGGGCCCGCAGTGAGAAGAGCCGGCCGTCGGTGTGCACATAGCCCAGCTCGACCAGGGTGAGCAGGAACCGGCGCGCCGCGGCCCGGGTCAGCCCGGTCCGTCTGGCCACGTCACTGAGCGTGAGCTGCGGATGTTCGCCGTCGAACGCCCGGATCACCGCGAGGCCGCGCTCCAGCGACTGAACGAACTCCGGCGACCTCGCCGCCTCCTCGCTTACGCTCACCCGGCCTCCTGCCGCAGGGTCTCCCGGGCCACCTTGAACGCCCGGTTCGCCGCCGGTACACCAGCGTAGACGCCGACCTGGAGCAGGACCTCCGCCACCTCCTCCGGGCTGAGCCCGTTGCGCAGCGCGGCTCGGACATGCATCGCCAGCTCCTCGTCGTGGTGCAGGGTGGCGAGCACGGCGAGGGTGATGCAACTACGGGTACGCCGGTCGAGGCCCGGTCTGCTCCACACCTCGCCCCAGGCGTAGCGGGTGATGAAGTCCTGGAAGTCGGCGGTGAATTCGTCGGTGCCGGCGACCGCGCGGTCGACGTGCGCGTCACCCAGCACCTGTCGACGTACCGCCATGCCCGCCTCGTGCCGCTCGCCGTCGTTCATTCGTCACCGCTTCCCTCGTCGAAGTGTTCCAACAGAAGTCGGCACACCTGCTCGGGTTGCTCGACGTTCGCCAGGTGCGCCGCCGCGTCGACCACGGCCAGCCGGGCGCGCGGGATGCACCCGACGATCTCGCGGGCGTGCTCCACCGGGGTGGCCGGGTCGTCAGCTCCCGCGATGACCAGCGTCGGCGCGGCGACCCGGCCGAGGTCGGGCCGGAGGTCCATCGCGGCTATCGCCTCGCAGCAGGCGGCGTATCCGTCCGGCGAGGTAGCGGTCAGCATGGCGCGGTGGGTGGCGAGCACCTCCGGCCGGGCCGCGGCGAAGGGCGGGGTGAACCAGCGGGCCACCACCGCGTCGGCGATCGCCGGCATTCCGTCGGCCCGTACCGTCGCGGCTCGTTCCCGCCACTGCTCCGGTGGGCCGAGCGACGCCGACGTGCAGAGCAGCGCCAGCCGCCGCACCCGGTCGGGAGCGTACGTGGCGAGCCACATGCCCACCATGCCCCCGAGGGACAGCCCCGCGTAGTGGACCCGCGGCACGTCGAGGTCGTCCAGCGTCCGCAACAGCTCCCGGCCCAGCAGGTCCAGCGTGTACGGCCCGGACGGCACCGCCGAGCGGCCGTGGCCCAGGTGGTCGTACCGAATGACCCGGAACCGTTGGGCGAGCGCCGGGACCTGGGGTTCCCACATGGCGGCGGCGGTGCCGAGGGAGCTGCCGAGCAGCAGCACCGGCGCGGCGGGCGGGCCGTCGACGGTGAGATGCAACCGGGACGTCATTCGCCCACCCCCCGAGCGGCGGCCAAGGCGCTGTCGACGAACCGGCCGGCCGAGCCGAGCCAGCGGTACGGGTCGAGCGCGTCGGCAATATCCGCGTCGGACAGGTGGGCGCGTACCTCGGGGTCGGCGAGCAGCGCGGCGTGGAACGAGGGCCCGGCGGCGGCGCGGGTCACGAGGTCTTGTGCGACGCCTCGACCGACAGCGGGCGCCAGCCGCGCGGCGACGGCCTCGGCGAGCAGGAGGCCGCCGGCCGCATCGAGGTTCTCCCGCATCCGCTCCGGACGGACGTGTAGCCCGTGCAGCATCCGGGCGCACCGGGCGGCGGCGCCACCGGCCACGTGCAGCAGGTCGAGCAGGGGTTCCCACTCGGCATGCCAGGCGCCTGCGGCCCGCTCGTGCTCCTGCACCGCCGTGGCGAACAGGGTGGCGACGAGACCCGGGCCGCGTCGCGCCGCAGCGGTGACGAGGATCGAGTCCACCGGGTTGCGCTTGTGCGGCATGGCCGAGGAACCGCCTCGTCCGGTGCCGCCCTCGGCGACCTCACCTATCTCGTTCTGGGCGAGCAGCCCGACGTCGAGCGCGACCTTACCGGCGGCCACGAGCAACCCACCGAGGGCGGTGGCCAGATCGAGCCAGGGCTGACGGCGGGTGTGCCAGGGCAGCGGGCTCGACGGGAGGCCCAGGTGCGCGGCGAACCGCTCGGCGACCTCGGTGCCGTCCGGACCGAACGCGGCCAGGGTGCCGACCGCGCCACCGAGTTGCGCTGGCTGTGCGGCGCGAGCCTGACTCAGTCGTTCCCGGGCCCCGACCAGACCGGTCAACCAGCCGGCGGCCCTGAGCCCGAACGTGGTGGGTGCCGCCTGCTGCCCGAGGGTCCGGGCGACCATCACGGTGCCCCGGTGGACGTCCGCCAGCTGGGCGGCGGCGTCCACCGCGGCGTCGACGTGACCCAGCAGCGGCCCGAGCGCCCGCACGGCCACCAGGACCAACGCGGTGTCCAGGACATCCTGGCTGGTCGCTCCGAAGTGCACCCAGGCTCGGGCGTCCTCCGGCACGGCGGCGGTCAGCTCAGCCACCAGCGGAACGACCGGGTTGCCGGTGGCGTCGGCCGCCCGGCCGAGCGCCCCCGGGTCGTACCGCTCGGCGCGGCACTGCTCGACGATCGCCTCGGCCGCCGGTGGGGGCAGGATCCCGGCGTCCGCCGCGGCCCGGGCGAGCGCGGCCTCCACGTCGAGCATCGCCTGGAGCAGGGATGGGTCGCTGAGTTCCGCGTCGACGTCCGGCGCGCCGGAGAGGCCGCCGAGCAGGCCGTCAGACGGCGAAGAAGACGGTCTCATGGTCTCCCTGCAGGTGGATGTCGAACCGGAACCCGTCCGGGGCGGGACTCGCCAGCAGGGTGCCACGGCGGTCGGCGTCGACGCTGCACAGCACGGGGTCGGCGGCGTTCGCCGCCGGCTCGTCGGGGAAGTAGAGCCGGGTGACGAGGCGGTGCAGCAGCCCGCGCCCGAAGACCGACACGGTCAGGTGGGGGGCTTCGGTGCCGCCGTCCGGCTCGGGCAGCGAACCCGGCTTGACGGTCAACAGCCCGTACCACCCCTGACCGTCGGTCTCGCTCCGCCCGAAACCGCGAAAGCCAGCGAGCGCGGGCGGCCGGGCGCCCCGAGGGTCGTCCGGATGGTCGAACCGGCCGTCCGGGTCGGCCTGCCAGCTCTCCACCATCGCGTCGACCACCGGTGTCCCGGTGCCGTCGACGATCCGACCCCTGATCCAGAACCCGCCCGGCGTGCCCTCGGGGACGACGTACGGGCCGTCGGGCCAGCGCAGACCGATGTGCAGGTACGGCCCGACGGTCTGCGCGGGCATGACGCCCAACTGCTCACTCATCGTCGTCCTCGTCCTCGAAGGGGGTGCTCTCCCGGCCGCGCAGCACGATGTCGAACTCGTACGCCAGTGCCCACTCCGGTGCCGTCGTGGCGTGGTCGTACCGGGCGATCATCCTTTCCCGGGCCTTCGGGTCGCGGACCGAGTTGAAGATCGGGTCCTGGAAGAAGAGCGGGTCGCCCGGGAAGTACATCTGCGTGACCAGCCGCTGGGTGAAGGCGCGGCCGAAGAGGGAGAAGTGGATGTGCGCCGGTCGCCAGGCGTTGTCGTGGTTGCGCCAGGGGTAGGCGCCGGGCTGCACCGTGATGAACCGGTACCGCCCCTGGTCGTCGGTGAGCGCCCGGCCCACCCCTTCGAAGTGGGGGTCGAGCGGCGCCGGCCACGTGTCCCGTGCGTCGCGGTACCGCCCGGCGGCGTTGGCCTGCCAGATCTCGACCAACGTGCGGGGTACCGGTCGGCCGTCACCGTCACGGACCCGCCCGTGCACGATGATCCGCTGCCCCTGCGGCTCACCGTCGTGCTGGCGGGTCAGGTCGTGGTCGAGCGCACCGAGCCGCCCCTCTCCCAGCAACGGCCCGGTGACCTCGGTCAGCCGCTGCGGCAGGTGGATCAGCGGGTGTTTCGGCGCCCGCGCCACTGTCGACTTGTAGCCGGGGCTGAGCAGGGGCGGGTGGGCGGCGACGTCGTCGCGCCGGTAGCGGGGTAACACCAGCCGACTGTTTGCCTGGGTGTCCCGAGTGGTCATTGTCGTCTCCTGTCGGACTTCGTCGCCTCCAGCGCCCGCAGCACCGCGAGTTCCCCTGCCGTCGGTGGCTCGCCCGTGGTCAGCCCCTCCGCGACGGCGAGGTCCCAGCCGGTGGCGGCCCGCGCCCGCTCCGACGTCACTCCGGGGTGTAGGCGGGTCAGCGTGAGTTCGCAGGTGACCGGGTCGGGTTCGAGGACGCCAAGATCGGTGATCACGACTCGCGGACCTCCGCCGCGCAGGCCGAGTCGCTCCCGGTCGCCCGGCCCCCTCCCGTAGCCGACCGAGGTGACGAAGTCGACCCGTTCGGTGAACGTCCGCAGGTCCTGCCGGACGATCACCACGACCTCACCGCAGGAGGCGGCGATCTCCGGGGCACCACCGGCGCCGGGCAGCCGGACCGTCGGGGCGTCGTAATCGCCGCCGACAACCGTGGTGTTGATGTTGCCGTACCGGTCGAGCTGCGCGGCGCCGAGGAAGCCCGCGTCGATCCGGCCGGGTTGGAGCCAGTAGTTGAACACCTCGGGCACCGACACCACCGCGTCAGCCGTGTCGGCGAGGACCCCGTCTCCGATGGAGAGCGGAAGCCGGTCCGGCTTCGCACCGAGGCACCCGGATTCGTAGATGAGCACCAGGTTCGGGGCGTGGGTCGCCCGGGCGAGATTCGCCGCCGTGCTGGGCAACCCGATCCCGACGAAGCAGGCGGTGCCGTCACGCAGTTGCCGCGCGGCGGCAACTGTCATCATCTCGTCGGCGGTCCAGCCGGTCATCGTGGTCTCGTCGGTCACGCCGCCGCCCCAGCCTTGTGCACGTGCTCGTCAAGCCAGGCGCGGAAGGTCTCGCGGTGCCGGCTGACGGCGTCCCAGTCCCGGTAGAAGTCGTTGTCCCGCACCGAGTAGCCGTGGGCATAGGAGGGGTGCGCGCCGCCGGGCACCTCGGCCACCGCGGTGACCGCCCAGCCGGGCAGGACGACCTGCCCGGGTACGGGTTCCAACTCGTCCACGATCTCCTCGACGGTGACCAGTGAGCGGTGGGCGGCGAGCACCGCTTCTTTCTGCACCCCGGTGATGCCCCACATCTGCACGTTGCCGTTGCGGTCGGCGCGCTGGGCGTGCACCACCGTCACGTCCGGACGCAGGGCGGGTACGGCGGTCAGCGTCTCGCCGGTGAACGGGCAGGTGATGGGCCGGATGTTGGTGGTGTGCCTGGGCAGGTCGGTGCCGGTGTAGCCGCGCAGGACGGCGAACGGCAGCCCGGACGCCCCGGCGACGTACCGGTTCGCCATGCCCGCGTGACTGTGCTCCTCCAGTTCGAGTGGACGTGGCCAGGCGTGCTGCACGGCGTCCCGGAAGCGGTGCAGCGACCCGACGCCCGGGTTGCCGCCCCAGGAGAAGATCAGGCGTCGGGCGCATCCCGCGCCGATGAGCTGGTCGTAGATGACGTCGGGTGTCATCCGCACGAGGGTCAGCTCCTGCCGGCCCTGGCGGATGATCTCGTGACCGGCGGCGAACGGAATGAGGTGCGTGAACCCTTCCAGGGCCACCACGTCACCGTCGCGGACCAGGTGCGCCACGCCGTCGGCAAGTGAGACGAGCTTCGCCATGGCCTCCCTGCCTCCTGCAAGAACCAGCCGTTCGCTATGCGGACTGCCGTACTCATCTCGAACGTACGACGGAGCATGACATCCGTCAACGACGGGTTGGCCCAACCCGGTGAGAGCCGTCCACAGTGTTTGCCAGTCACGTCGGACGATGCGTTGACGCGAGCCGGGCCACGTGCCAACGTTCATACAGAGAACGGCCGTTCGGTAAGCGAACACCTCCGGGCTTTCCGCGAGCACAGGTCGGCCCGGTCACCCTGGGACCACCCCCGCGCTCCGAGGAGGACCGCCATGACACTGCTGGACGTCACGACCTGGCAGGGCACCCTGCACAGCGACGGTTGGGTGGAACCGGCCGGCGGCACGGCGGCCGTGCGATCCCCCGCCACCGGGGAGGAGATCGGCCGGGTCGGCGTGGCGAACGCCGAGGACGTGACGCGCGCCTGCGCCCGCGCCGCCGCCGCCCAGCGCGCCTGGGCCGCCACCGGTTACGCCGAGCGGGCCGGGGTGCTGCGCCGGGCCGGGCAACTGTTCGAGCGGCACGCCGCCGAGATTGGCGACTGGATGGTGCGGGAGTCCGGGTCCATCCCGCCCAAGGCCGGCGTCGAGACCGACACCGCGGCGCAGGAGTGCTACGAGGCGGCGGCGCTGGCCTCGCACCCGCTCGGCGAGATCATCCCGAGCGCGCAACCGCGGCTCAGCCTGGCTCGCCGGTTGCCCGTCGGCGTCGTCGGGGTCATCGCGCCGTTCAACTTCCCGCTCATCCTGGCCACCCGTTCCGTGGCCCCGGCCCTGGCGCTGGGCAACGCCGTGGTGCTCAAGCCCGACCCGCGCACGGCGGTCTGCGGTGGCGTCTCGATCGCCCGGGTCTTCGAAGAGGCCGGCCTGCCCGAAGGGTTGCTGCACGTGCTCCCCGGCGGGGTCGAGGTCGGCGAGGCGCTGGTGGCCGACCCGAACGTACGGGTGATCAGCTTCACCGGGTCGACCGCCGCCGGCCGCAGGGTCGGCGAGGCGGCGGCACGCCACCTCAAACGCGCGCACCTCGAACTCGGTGGCAACTCGGCGCTGATCGTGCTCGACGACGCCGATCTGGACCTCGCGGTGTCCGCCGGCGCCTGGGGGTCGTTCCTGCACCAGGGCCAGATCTGCATGACCACCGGCCGGCACCTGGTGCACGAGAGTCTGTCCGACAGCTACGTCGAGCAGCTCGCGGAGAAGGCGAACCACCTGCCGGTCGGCGACCCGGCGAAGGAGCAGGTGGCGCTCGGGCCGATCATCGACGAGCGCCAGCGCGACAAGATCCATTCGCTGGTCACCGCGAGCGTCGACGCGGGTGCCAGACTGGCCGCCGGAGGCACGTACGAGGGGCTGTTCTACCGGCCGACGGTGCTCACCGACGTCACCCCCGCGACCCCGGCGTACGCCCAGGAGGTCTTCGGCCCGGTCGCGCCGGTGATCACCTTCGCCGATCAGGACGAGGCCGTGGAGTTGGCCCGGCAAACCGAGTACGGCCTGTCGCTGGGGATCCTGAGCCGCGACGCGATGCGGGCGATGGCCCTCGCCGACCGGATCCCCAGCGGGATCGTGCACATCAACGATCAGACGGTGAGCGACGAGGCGGTGGCGCCGTTCGGCGGGGTGGGAGCGTCCGGCACCGGCTCACGGTTCGGTGGGCCCGCGGCGAACGTCGAGGCGTTCACCGAGACCCAGTGGCTCACCGTGCAGGGCGCAATCACGCGGTACCCGTTCTGACACCGGGAGGAGAGGAGCATGCCGGGAATGCGTACCCAGGTCGGCATCGTCGGCGCCGGGCCGGCGGGGCTCATGCTGTCGCACCTGCTGCACCTGAGCGGAATCGAGTCGGTGGTGCTGGAGAGCCGCAGCCGCGACCATGTCGAGCATCGGCTCCGGGCCGGGGTCCTCGAACAGGGCTCGGTCGACCTGCTGCGCCGCAGCGGCGTCGGTGAGCGGCTGCAACGGGAAGGGCTGCGCCACGAAGGCATCGAGCTGCGCTTCGCCGGGGAGTCGCACCGGGTGCCGATGACAGACCTGACCGGGCGGGCGATCACCGTCTACGGGCAGCAGGAGGTGGTCAAGGACCTGATCGCCGCTCGGCTCGCCGCCGGTGGCTCGATCCTCTTCGAGGCCGACGCGGTACGCCTGGACGGTCTCGACTCCGACTCGCCGATCGTCCACTTCCGACGCGACGGGCGAGACGAGGAGCTGCGCTGCGATTTCGTGGCTGGCTGCGACGGGTTCCACGGAGTGAGCCGCAGCGCGGTGCCCGCGGGGGTGCTGACCACCTACGAGCGGGCGTACCCCTTTGCCTGGTTGGGCGTCCTCGCCGCCGCACCACCGGCGGTGGACGAACTCATCTACGCCAACCACGAACGGGGCTTCGCTCTCTACAGCATGCGCTCCCCCGAGATCTCTCGGCTGTATCTACAGGTCGCTCCGGACGAGGACATCGCCGCATGGCCGGACGAGCGGATCTGGACGGAGCTGCGGGCACGGTTGGAGACGGTGCCGGAATGGTCGCTCAACGAGGGACCGATCCTGGAGAAGTCCATCACCGGAATGCGCAGCTTCGTGGTCGAACCGATGCAGTGGGAGCGGCTGTTCCTGGCCGGGGACGCCGTGCACATCGTCCCACCAACCGGCGCGAAGGGCATGAACCTCGCCCTCGCCGACGTCGCGCTGCTCGGGGACGCCTTCGCCGCCTGGTACGACGGGGGTCGCACCGATCTGCTGGAGTCCTATTCGGCCACGGCGTTGCGCCGGGTCTGGCGGGCCCAGCACTTTTCCTGGTGGATGACCTCCATGCTGCACCGGCTGGAGCGCGACGACCCGTACGAGACGAAGTTGCAGACCGCGACGCTGAGGTACGTCGCCAGCTCCGAGGCGTACGCCACGAGCCTGTCCGAGAACTACGTGGGCCTACCCGAGGTCTGAGCGCGAGCGTGCCGACGTCACCACAGAAGAGCGTCGTTCAACTTATTCCTGACGGGCGTCAGAAATTATTGACTTTCGATGCCGGGGTGACTGACCATGGCCAACACAGCGGCGTGCGCCCCCACGCAGCGGTAGTTCACCTGCAAATCCGAGGCATCCGCCGACTTCCGACGCACTCACCACCCCCGCCCAGGAAGGGCCTCGTCAATGAAGAAGGTCATGGCTCTCGGGCTGATCGCCGCCATCGCGGTCGCCCTCACCGGATGTACCGACTCCGACGCGTCCAACCCGTCCGAACAGACCTCGGGTGACCTGCGCAAGGTCCGGGTCGCGGCGCTGCCCATCACCGAGACCGCCGCGCTGTGGGGCGGCGTCAAGGCGGGCCTCTTCGCCGAACGGGGGCTCCAGGTCGAGGTGCTGCCGGCCCAGGGCGGCGCGCAGGCCATTCCCGCGCTCCTCAACGGCGACATCGACTTCGCCATCGGCCAGCCCTTCGGCCCGTTCCGGGCCGACCTGCGAGATCTCGGTGTCGTCATCATCGGCAACTACGCCTCCTCGTACGCCGACGGCGACGACATCAACGCCGTGGTGGCCTCGGCGAAGTCCGGCATCAGACGGCCGGCCGACCTCGCGGGCAAGCGGGTCTCGGTCAACAGCCTGGGCGCCGCCGGCGACGTGACGATCATGGCGGCGGTCGAGAAGGACGGCGGTGACCCGTCGACGATCAAGTTCGTCGAGGTCGCCTTCCCGGACGCCCCGGCCCAACTCGAATCCGGCAACATCGACGCCGCCTGGGTGCCCGAGCCCTTCGTCACCCAACTGAAGACCCGCGGCGACACCTTCATCGTCGCGCCCTACCAGGCGGTGGTGCCCGGCCTGACCACGCTCACCACCATCACCACGAAGGAACGCACGGAGAAGGACGCGAAGCTGGTCGAGGACTTCACGGCGGCGATGAAGAAGACGTTGGAGTGGGCCACGGACCCCGCCAACGAGGCGGCGCTCCGGCAGGCCATCAAGGACAACCTGGAGCTGCCCCCGCCGGTGGCCGAGTCGGTGCGGCTGCCGGCCTTCGGTTGGGAGGTCGACCGGTCGAGCCTGCAGACACTCGCCGAGCTCGCGCAGAGGTACAAGGTTCTCGACAAGCAACCCAACTTCGACCGCCTCATCCAGCAGCAGTAGCCGTGCGATCCCGCCCTCCGTGGCCCCCGGACCGGGGAGGTCTCGCCGCCCGCCTGACGACGGGAGTGACATGCGCGTGTTTCCCACCCGACGCCTGCGTGCCTTACGCAAAGCGATGCTGGGCGTCGTCGGCCTGACCGGCTTCCTCGTCGTCTGGCAGCTGATCCCGACGCTGGGCCTGATCAACCCGCTGTATCTGCCGTACGTGACGGACGTGCTGGGGCGGCTGTTCGAGCAACTCGTCGACCTCGCGTTCTGGCGGCGGCTGGGCAGCACCATGACGTCCTGGGCGATCGGCCTGACGGTGGCGACGGTCGCCGCCGTCGTCCTCGGCACGGTCGTCGGGTTGGTGCCCTTCCTGCGGCGCGCGACCCACACGATGGTCGAGTTCCTACGGCCGATCCCGTCGGTCGCCCTCATCCCGCTCGCCGTGCTGATGTTCGGCATCCAGCGGCAGGCCGCCCTCGTCATCATCATCTACGCGTCGTTCTGGCAGGTGTTCGTGCAGGTGATCTACGGCGTCGCCGACGTCGACGCGGTGGCCCGCGACACCGCCCGCAGTTTCGGTCTGACCCGGCGGGAGCAGCTGTCGCACCTCGTCCTGCCGACCACCCTGCCGTACCTCATGACGGGCCTGCGGCTCGCTGCGGCGGTCGCTCTCATCCTCGCCATCACCGCGGAGATGGTGATCGGCAACCCCGGCCTCGGGCGCATGATCGAGCTGTCCCGGTCCGCCGGAGACGCCGCCGGCCTGTACGCCCTGGTCGTGGTCACCGGCCTGCTCGGGCTCACGGTGAACATCGTCTTCCGATTCATCGAGCGTCGGGTGCTGTCCTGGCACCAGTCCGTACGAGGAGAGGAGCCGCTGTGACCGCGTACACCGGACGGATCGCCACCACAGCACGCAGCCGGACGGTCGGATCCCGGATCGCGGCGAGCCTCCTCTACCCGCTGGCGCTGCCGACGCTGCTGCTGGTGGTCTGGGGGCTGGTGGCGACGAGGGCGACGAGCCGGTTCTTTCCCGACCCGTTGACGATCGCCGAGGCCTTCCGGGAGACCTGGGTCGGTCCGGCGTTCGTCGAGGACGTGCTGCCGAGCCTCGCCCGCCTGGGCCTCGGTGTCGCCACGTCGATAGTGCTCGGCATCGCCGCCGGCACCGTCATCGGCCTGACTCACTGGTTGCGGGAACTCCTCGAACCACTGCTGGAGTTCCTCCGGGCCATCCCGCCACCGGTGCTGATTCCGGTGGTGATGCTCCTGCTCGGAATCACGGACACCACGAAGGTGGTCGTGATCATCTCCGGCGCGGTCTGGCCGATCCTGTTGAACACGATCGAGGGTGTCCGGGGGACGGACAGCATCATGAAGGAGACCGCGGAGTCGTTCCAGGTCTCCTGGTGGCAGCGGCTCTGGTTCCTCGTACTCCCGGCCGCCAGCCCACGGATCATGGCCGGCGTTCGGCAGGCCCTCTCGGTCGCGCTGATCCTGATGGTCATCTCCGAGATGTTCGCCTCCTCCTCCGGCCTCGGCTACCGGATCGCCTACTTCCAGCGCAACTACCTGATCGCCGAGATGTGGAGCGGCATCCTCCTTCTCGGTCTCGTCGGCGTCTTCCTCGCCGTAGTTTTCGGTCTCGTCGAACGGCGCGTCCTGCGCTGGTACCACGGAATCAGGGAGGTCCACCGTGCCTGATCGACGCACCCTGCTGCGGGTGGAGCACCTGCGCAAGGTCTACGAGACCACGACAGGCAGTGTCGAAGCGATCGGGGACATCAGCTTCACGATGGACGCCGGTGAGCTCGTCTGCATCGTCGGGCCGTCCGGTTGCGGCAAGACCACCCTGCTGAAGTGCCTAGCCGGCCTGCTGCGGCCCACCAGCGGCGTGGTCGAGATGGACGGTTCGCCGGTGACCGGGCCCAGCCCGGCCATGGCCGTCGTGTTCCAGGAGTACGGTCGCAGCCTCTACCCCTGGCTGACGGTGCGCGGAAACGTCGAGCTTCCACTGCGGCACAAGAAGCTCACCCGCGCCGCCCGGAACAGGCTGGTCGTCGACGCTCTTGGGGCGGTGGGCCTCGCGCACGCCGAGCGAAGCCACCCGTGGCAGCTCTCCGGGGGGATGCAACAGCGCGTGGCGATCGCGCGGGCGATCGCCTACCAGCCCGACGTCCTGATCATGGACGAACCGTTCGCGGCCGTGGACGCGCAGACCCGGGCCGACCTGGAGGACCTGGTCCGCGAGCTGCATGCCAGCCGCACCATCTCGGTTGTCTTCGTCACCCACGACATCGACGAGTCGGTGTATCTCGGTCAGCGGGTTCTAGTATTGTCCACGTCGCCGACCTGGGTCCAGGAGGACCTCGCGATCGACCTGCCGCCGGAGCGCGATCAGATCACGACCCGCGCTCTGCCCCGTTTCACGGTATTGCGGACGCACGTCTACGACCAGATCCAGCGGGCCAAGCGCGGGCAGGCTGTGGCCCCGCGATCCGCGCGGTGATCGGCGGCCAGGCCAACGAGTGCGCCGAAGGGAAGGGCTGTGGGTAGTCGTCAGCCGAAGCAGTTGTTGCTCGCCTTCTTCGGCGAGCACGTCGTCGACGGCGCCACGGGTCCCATCCGGGCGAGCGTCCTGATCAACGTCCTGGAGGGTGCCGACGTCGCCGCGCCGGCCACCCGCGCGACCCTCGACCGTCTCGTGCACAGCGGCATCCTCGCCCGCAGCAGGAGCGGCCGGGAGACGCTGTTCTCGCTGACCGAGCACGGCGTCGCGGTGTTGCGCGAGGCGACGTACCGCGTTCGCGGACCACGGCCGTTCGACCCACAGGGCAACGGGTGGACCCTGGTCACCTTCTCGATCCCGGAGGGCCAGCGGATGCTGCGGCACCGGCTGCGCTCAACCCTCACCTGGGAGGGCTTCGCGCCGATCCGGGACGGGCTCTGGCTCGCGCCCGGCGAGGTCGACCTCGCCGGGTCGTTGGAGCCGCTGCGGCAGGACCTCGCGCCCAACACGGTGGTCGCCTTCCACGCCCGCGAGCTCGCCGGGTTCCCGATCGGCGAGAGCGTACGCGCGGCGTGGGACGTCGAGGCGATCCGGCGCGCGCACCTGGCCTTCATCGACGTGTGGGACGACCCTTCCGCGACGACGATGGCACCGAGCGCCCTCACCGTACGGACGATGCTCGTGGCGGACTGGCTCGCGCTGCTGCGGGCCGACCCGAGGCTGCCGGCCGAGTTCATGGACGCCGAGTGGCCCGCCGCGAGATCGGTGGAGACCTACCGTCGGACGCACGAGAAGCTGGCCGAGGCGTCCGCCACGGAGTTCGCCGAACTCATCGCGGCCCGGCCCGCGGCTAGGCGCCGAATCGGCTCCTCAGATCGGCCTTCCGCACCTTCCCCGACGCCGTCCGTGGCAGCTCATCCACGATGACCACGTTCTTCGGGAGCTTGTAGCGCGCGATCCTGCCGTCCAGGCACGCGCGGACGGTGGCGGTGTCCACGGACGCCCCCTCCCGTACGGTCACGATCGCCCACGGCACCTCCCCCCAACGCTCGTCCGGTACGCCGATGACCGCCGCCGAGGTCACCCCGTCGACCTCGGTGAGCAGCTGCTCGAGTTCGAGCGGGTAGATGTTCTCGCCCCCCGATATGATCATGTCCTTGAGTCGGCCGGAGATGTAGAGGTAGCCGTCGGCGTCCAGGTGGCCGAGGTCGCCGGAGCGGAACCACCCGTCGGCCGTGAACGCCTCGGCGGTCGCCTCCGGGAGGCCGTGGTAGCCGGGGAAGACGTTGGGCCCGGCCACCTCGATCTCACCGACGGTACCGATGGGCACCACGGCACCGGCCGCATCGGTGATCCGCACATCGGTGAAGAAGTGCGAAACACCGACACTGCCCTGCTTGACGCGGGTCATCGTCGGCGGCAACGCGGTGACGCCGGGCGCGGCCTCGGTCATGCCGTAACCCTGCGAGAACGACAGGCCCCGGGCCTCGTACGCGTTGAGGATGCGGGCCGGCACCGCCGAACCTCCGCAGGTGAGCTTCGTCAGCGTGGACAGGTCGGTCGACGCCCAGGCGGGATGGTCGGCCATCAGCTGGTAGGTGGTCGGCACGCCGCTGAGCATGGTGACCCCGTGCCGCTCGATCTGCGCGAGCGCGCGACCCGGCTCGAAGCCCTGCTCGATGACCATCGTGGCGCCCTTGAGGATGACGGGCAGGGCGCCCATCCCCAGCGAGGCGACGTGGAACAGCGGCGAGATCATGAGCGCGACGTCGGTGGAGACGACGTCGTAGTCGACCACACAGTTGAGCGCCACCCAGGTGAGGTTGCCGTGGGTCAGCACGGCGCCCTTGGCCCGGCCGGTCGTGCCCGAGGTGTAGACGATCGCCGCCGGGTCCTCGTGGGCGGTGTCGGCATGGTCGGTGAACGGGGTGACGGCGGTCCGTGCCAGCTGGGCCAGCCCGGGCCGGTGCGCGGTGCCCGCACCGTTGACGATGACGTGCGGGGTCCGGGCGGTCGACGCGGCGGAGGCCACCAGCACCGCGAAGTCCGGGTCGTGGAACAGCACCCGCGCACCACAGTCGGCGAGGACGTACGCGATCTCGGGTGCGGCGAGCCGGGTGTTGACCGGCACGAAGACGGCCCCGACCTGCGCCGCCCCGAACATCACCTGGAGGAGTTCGGGGCTGTTCTCGCCCAGGTAGGCGACGCAGTCACCCTTGCCGACGCCCCGCTCCCGCAGCACCGCCGAGATCCGGTCCGCGGCGTCGGCGAACTGCCGGTACGTCATGGGCGGCCGGTCGCCGTGGATGATCGCGACCTGGTCCGGGGACTTGAGCCGGCGCTTGGCCACCCAGGCGCCGATTCCGTGCTGCTGCATCATCATTCTCCCGGGGGTGGAGGTGGTGTGCTCGCCCGGCTCGACGGATGCCCCCGGGCTCAGGCGTAGAAGCGGTACAGCCCTCGCGCGACGACCGCCGGCTTGGTCCCGCCCTCGATCTCGATCGTCTGGTCGACAGCGATCTGGTAGCCGCCGTGCACCTCGACGACCTCGACGACGGTGGCCCGCATGCGCACCCGCGCCCCGACCACGACCGGCGCGGGGAAGCGCACCTTGTCGAGGCCGTAGTTCACCTTCGTGGTCACGCCCTTGACTTCGAGCAGTTCGGTCCAGAACGGAACCGCCAGGGAGAGGGTGAGGAAGCCGTGCGCGATCGGCGCGCCGAACGGGCCGGTCTTCGCCCGTTCCGGGTCGACGTGGATCCACTGGTGGTCGTCCGTGGCGTCCGCGAACAGGTCCACCTGGTCCTGGGTGACAGTTCGGTACCCGGTGTGGCCGAGATCGGTGCCGGCGAGGTCGCCGAGCCGGTCGTAGGTGATGGTCGTCGTCATGCGATTCCTCTCGTCGTCACCGGGCGAGGCCCAGCAGTCGGGCCGCGTTGTCCTTCAGGATGCCCGGGAGCACGTCCGGCTTGAGGTCGGTCGCCTGCACGTCGCGAAGCCACCGGTCCGGGGTGAGCATCGGGTAGTCGGTGCCGAAGAGCACCCGTCGCTTCAGCAGCGAGTTCGCGTAGCGCACCAGCTCGGCCGGGAAGTACTTCGGGCTCCAGCCCGACAGGTCGATCCAGGTGTTGTGCTTGTGCGTGGCCACCGACAACGCCTCGTCCTGCCAGGGCACCGACGGGTGGGCCATGATGATCTGGAGGTCGGGGAAGTCGGCCGCGATCGGGTCGAGCAGGATCGGGTTGGACCGGCCGAGGCGAAGGCCGTAGCCGCCCGGCGTACCCGCACCGATGCCGGTCTGCCCGGTGTGGAAGAGCGCCGGGACGCCGGCCCGCTCCAGCAGGCCCCACAGCGGCGCGTACTCGTCGTGGCTGGGGTCGAAGCCCTGCACCGTGGGGTGGAACTTGAAGCCGCGAACGCCCTCCTCCCGGATCAACTGGTCGGCGAGTTCGAGGGCCGCTCCCCCGGTGCGCGGATCGACCGACCCGAACGGAATGAGCACGTCGGCGTGCTCGGCCGCCGCGCGGGCGATCTCGACGCTCGACAGTGGCTGGTGCCTCAGTTGAGTACGCGCGTCCACTGTGAAGACGACCGCCGCCATGTGCCGCTCGCGGTAGTACCGCGCCACCGCCTCGACCGCGGGTCGGGGGCCGTCCGTCTTGAAGTACGCCGACGCCGCTGCCACGAGCGGTTCGGGCAGTGAGGTGTGACCGTGGTCGTCGACCTCGATGTGCACGTGCACGTCGATCGCCGTGACGTCGTCGAGGTCGATCGCGGGCTGGTACATGGGGCCAACCTTCGTCCGGCGGGGTCGGTGCGGGCAGGTCTGCTCGGGCCGGTCAGGACGGAGCGGGCTCGAACTCCTCGGGGAGTTTCGGGAACCGTTCGCCGACACTCTGCGCGGCACCGGCGAACGTCGTCGGCCAGGCCTCCACCAGCGCGTCGTACGTCCAGCCGCCCTCGCGGTGCGCGGTCAACGCCGCCTCTGGGTGGGTCCAGATCTGCAGGCGGTCCCCGCCGACACCGATCACCTGCCCGGTCACCGAGGCCGCCGCGTCGGAGCCGAGGAACGCGACCAGCCCGGCCACGTCGTCCGCCGTGCCGAATCCCAGCTCGTGTCGGAAGAACGCGGGTATCGGCTCGCCGTTCACCTCGGCCCGCACCGCCGCCGCGAAGTAGGGAACGGTGGCGGTCATCGCGGTCGCGGCGACCGGCACGACGGTGTTGGCGGTGATGCCGGCCCGCTTCAGCTCCAACGCCCAGGTCCGGACCATGCCGACAATGCCCGCCTTGGCCGCCGCGTAGTTGGTCTGGCCGAAGTTGCCCCGCTGCCCGGTGGGTGACCCGACGCAGATGATCCGCCCGCCCTCGCCGGCCTGCCGCATCTGCTGCACCGCCTCGCGCACTGTGGTGAACGTGCCACGCAGGTGCACGTTGATGACGGTGTCGAAGTCGTCGTCGCTCATCTTCCACAGCACCGTGTCGCGCAGCACGCCGGCGTTGGTGACGAGGATGTCCAGCCGTCGGAAGTGCTCGACCGCCGCGCTGACGAGCTCCTTCGCGGTCTCGGTCGGGCCGACCGGTGCGACCACCGCGACGGCCCGACCGCCGGACGTCTCGATCGTCGCCACGGCGTCGGCGGTGGCCTCGGCGTCAACGTCGTTGACCACGACCGAGGCGCCCCGCCGCGCCAACTCCTGCGCGTAGGCGAGGCCGAGACCCCGCCCGGCGCCGGTGACGATGGCGACTTTGCCGTCCAGTGACATGAGTGCTCCCTGTCGTCGATGGCGATCTGCGCACGAAGGTGGGGAGTAACACGCGCACCGGCAACGTAATGCAGAATTTGACCGGGCGTCAACGATTTGCAATCTGTCTACATCAGACCGCAGGGCGGGTGGAGTTGTTCAGCGCCCGGGAGACCACCCGACCGGCGGCCTGGACCAGCGGCGCCAACGCCACCGGGTCCGCCCGGTCGTGGGCGACCACCAGCGAGATCGCCGCCACCACACCCTCCGGTACGCGGATCGGCGCGGCCACCGAGAGGGCGTCCATCGTGACCTGGCGGTCGCTGACCGCGTACCCGGCCCGGCGTACCTCGGCGAGGCAGCGACGCAGCCGCTTCGGGTCGGTGATGGTCAGTTCGGTGTACCGCTCCAGCGGCGCGGCCAGCACCTGCTCCTGAACCTCGGCGGGCGCGTGCGCGAGCAGGACCAGCCCGACGCCGGTTGCGTGCAGCGCAAAGCGACCCCCCACCCGGGTGAGCACGGGCACCGCGTGTCGCCCGGCGATCCGTTCGATGAAGACGAGTTCGAGATCCTGCCGGACGGCGAGCTGGACGTTCTCGTGGGTCACCTCGTACAGGTCCTCCATCACCGGCAGGGCCAGCTCCCGCAGCCCCAGGCCCCTGGGGGCGAGCGAGCCCACCTCCCACAGCCGCAGACCGATCCGGTACCGCCCGTCGTCGCCGCGCTCCAGCGCCCCCCACGCGACCAGCTCCGCGGCCCGCCGGTACACGGTGGGCAACGGCATCCCGGTGCGACGCGCCAACTCGCTCAGGGTCAACGCCGGGGTGGCCGGGCTGAACGCGTCGAGCAACGCCAGCACCTTGCTCGTCACCGACCGTCCCGGTTCTGCGCGCACCCCGTCATCATCCCCGCCCACTCCGGGAGCTCACAGCTCCAGCACGAGTCGGGGCGTACGGGCCCGGGAGACACAGATCATCATGGTGTCCCCGGCGGCCCGCTCCTCGGCGGTGAGCAGGCTGTCGCGATGCTCCGGCAGACCGGCGAGCACCGGCGTCTCGCAGGTGCCGCAGGTGCCCTCCCGGCAGGACGAGAGGACCTGGACCCCGGCCTCCTCCACCGCTCGCAGGATCGGCGTGCCCGGCGGCACTGTCACCGTCCGCCGGGAGAGCGCGAGTTCGACCTCGATCGTCGTCTCCGGCGCGCCGCTGTCGCCCCGGGCGGTGAAACGCTCGACGTGCAGGCAGCCGGGTGGCCAGCCGCGGCAGTGCTTCTCGACCGCGGTGATCAGTGGTTCCGGGCCGCAGCAGTAGACGAGCCCGGTGCCGGGCCGGCCCAGCAACCCGACCAGGTCGAGCAACCCGGTCTCGTCCTGCGGGTGCAGGCTCACCCGGTCGCCGTACTTCGCCCGCAGGGTGGTGGCGAAGGCCATGGTGGCGCGGCTGCGTCCGCCGTACACCAGCCGCCAGTCGGCGCCCGCGGCGTCGACCGCGGCGACCATCGGTGCGATGGGGGTGATACCGATGCCGCCGGCAATGAAGAGGTAGCGGCGTGCCGCGACCAGCGGGAAGGTGTTGCGCGGTCCGCTCACCCGGACGGTCGCGCCGACGGTGAGCCGCTCGTGCGCCAGCCGGGAGCCTCCGCGCCCGTCTGGTTCGCGCTGCACCGCGATCCGCAGAACGGACCGCTCCGCCGGGTCACCGCAGAGGGAGTACTGACGGGCCAGCCCGGCGCCCAACTCCAGGTCGATGTGCGCGCCCGGCGTCCACTCGGGCAGGTCACCGCCGTCCGCGCGACAGAGGCTTATCGCCATCACCTCGGCCGCCACCTGATCGCGTCCGGCGACCATCAGCTCGACACTGGTCAGCACGTCCACCGTCACTCGCGCATCGCCAGCCGCCTCGCCGGTCCGGGCAGCTGCGCGGCCGCACCCTGATGGCCGTGCGGGTGGTCGAGCAGCCACTCCCACAACTCGTCCGGCTCCTCGGTGCGGCGCTCGGCCCCGCAGTGGCAGATTCCGCGCAGGGTGTCGGTGCCCGGCACCCAGTGGATCCGGTAGACCCGGTCCCCGGTGAGGGAGCCTGCCCGGGACCTCATCGCGCCGCTCCCACCGTCCCCGACCCGACCATCCGGGCCAGCAGCCGCCGGGCGGCCAGGCCACCGGTGTCGATGTTGATGCTCAGCTCCTGATACCTGTCCGGCTCGGTCGCGATCACCTGCTCCAGGATGTTGAGCGCGGTCACGTCCTGCATGACGACCGTGTGGTTGCTGCGGTGCAGGTACTCGCTGACCGACTCGTCGTCGATCGCGAAGTCGCGCGCCACCGCCCAGAAGTCGTAGGTGGTGTGCTCCGTCGACGGGGTGATGGCGTACACGATCTCGGCGTGGAACGCTTCGCGGTCCTCGCCCTCCGCGGGCGGGTAGACACCCTGCGGCGCGATCCGGCTGTGCAGCAGGTAGAGGCAGGGCGGGTGGTACTCGATGTCCTGCCACCGGGTGATCCGCCCCTGGATGCCGGTGGAGCGCGCGTAGAACGGGGGGCACTCGGCGTCGTCCATGTGCCGACTGACGTGGACGATCCCTCGGTCCTCGTCCACTTCGGTGGTGATCGGGGTGTTCGCCACCTCCGGCGTGCCGATGTAACCGCCGTGCAGATAGGTCTCGTGGGACAGGTCCAGGAGGTTGTCGACCAGCAGGCCGTACCGTGCGTTCAGTGGCGCCATGCCCCGCACCACCGCGTAGCGCGGGTCGGCCAGCCACGGTGCGCGGGGAATCGCAGCCGGGTCGGCCCGGTCCAGGTCGCCGATCCAGACCCAGACGAAGGAGTCCTGTTCGACCACCGGGAACGAGAGCACCCTCGCGGTGCGCGGGATGCGCTGTTGACCGGGTACGAAGACGCAGGCGCCGGTCGGATCGTAGGTGAAGCCGTGGTAGCCGCAGACGATCGTGTCGCCGTCGAGCCGGCTCTCCGACAGCGGAAAGCGCCGGTGTACGCACCGATCGGCGAGCGCCACCGCCTGCCCGGCACCGGTGCGGTACAGCACCAGCGGCTCACCGAGCACCGTCCGGGCGAGCAGATTTCGCCCCACCTCACTGACGTAGGCGGCCACATACCACTGGTTACGCGCGAATGCCATGCGACCGGACCTCCATGCCGACGGACGTCGATGGAGCCGGATCGTCCCGCGCGGTGTCCCCGCTGGGGAACCGGAGCTTTCACTGAATGAAAGGCCGGGCTCTCGCACGTGTGTGGCTGCCGTACCGGCGGCACGGCAGCCACACCCGGGCGTCACCTGTTCTGCTTCTCCTGGCACGGCACGCAGAAGCGGGCGTGCGGGAGAATTTCGAGCCGCTCGGCCGGGATGCTCCGGCCGCACCTCTGGCAGGCACCGTAGGTGCCGTCGCTGATCCGGTTCAGCGCACCGGTGATCTGCTCGATGTTCTGGCGGGTGGCCAGCAGCAGCGCGGCCTGGTTGTGGGCCTCGCCGGGGTCGCCGGTGTCCGCGTTGAGCTCGGTCAGTTCCCGCAGCCGAGCCGTCTGGGTGGCGAAGTCGTCCGCCAGGGACGCTCGTAGGTCAGCCAGCCAACTCTGGTCGAGAGTAGGACGATGATCGACGCTCATGATCTGCCTTTCAAGGGGAACGGTTGGGAAAAACAAAAAGGGCCGAAGCTGGATAGCTTCGCCCTGGCGGTCGTTCTGGGTATGCAACGACTCCGCAGGTGGGCCTCGGCCGGTTCGCATCGGGCTCGACATTGTGCGCGTCGGCGCGGTGCGCGGCGCGCGGACAACCGGCACCCGCATGTCGGCCTTGGGGCGGGTCGCCGTCGGCACGCGCACAGCACCGCCCACCGCCACGTCGGTGGCGGCGGGCGAGCGGAAGGTCACCGGCGGCATGCCCCCACCATAGAGTGGCGTTGCCCTAATGCCAACGTTCGCGGTGGGACCTCGTTCCGGCCACGAACTGCCACTTTTCCCCGCACTAGGGCCGTTGCCCGAATCGGTCGGCGCCGTCCGGTTCTGCGTCGGCACGGTGTCGCCGGTTGGTCAGCCCGGGGTGAGGAGGCAGAACTCGTTGCCCTCCGGGTCGGCGAGCACCCGCCACGGGACGTCCTGCCCCAGGTCGACAGAGGTCGCGCCGAGACTGCGCAGCCGGGCCGCCTCGGCCTCCGGGTCGTCACCGGGGTACGGGCGGACGTCGAGGTGGACGCGGTTCCACCCGCTCTTCACGTCAGGGGTACGGACGAACTCCAGATAGGGGCCGACACCCTTGGCGGAGCGCAGTCTCGCACCCTGGTCGGTCACCTCGTGCAGGGTCCAGTCCGTGGCCTCGCTCCAGAACCGGGCCATGGCGCGCGGATCCGCGCAGTCGACCACCACGGCGGCTATCGGCCCGGTGTCCTGGTAGAGCGGTCGCGGATCCAGCACGCAGAACTCGTTGCCCTCCGGGTCGGCCATGACCGCCCATGGCACGTCAGCCTGGCCCACGTCGGCGGCCGTTGCGCCGAGATCCTTCAGGCGGGCGACCACCTGCGCCTGGTGGGCCGCCGAGGTGGTGGCGAGGTCCACGTGCACCCGGTTCTTCGCCGTCTTGGGCTCCGAGGAGACGATGAGGTCGATGCAGACAGCGACGGGGTCGGGGTAGACGAAGCCCTCGGGTTCGAGGTTGGTCACGCCGGGTCCCTCGCTGGAGATCTCCCAACCGAGCGCCTGCGCCCAGAAACCGCCCAGCGCGGAGTCGTCCCGAGCCTTCATGTTGATCTGAACAAGCCGTGTCGCCATGCCGGCGATGCTAGGGCCTGCGTCGACGTCTCGCTGACCGTCATCGCCGCCTACCGCACTACCGTCCGCGCTCGTCCGGGGGCTGCTCCTTCGTCAGGTGCAGCAGCCATCCATCGCCGGTGCGGATGAGCGCGTATCGCCGGCGACCGGTGCGACCATGCAACGTGAACAGTATCCGGCGGTCGGTGCGATCATGCTCCTCCCAGGTACCGATGTCGGCGATCGACTTGTCGACGTCCTCGTAGGTGAGGTGAGCGAGGTCGTGGTCGGGCACGGCGATCGCGAGCCGGTTGTCGCTGGGGCTGTCCGGCAGACCGCGAGGCACCGCCCACGAGCGCAGCACACCGTCTTCTTCCAGCCGCAGGTCGAAGTGCGGTCGTGGTTTGCGGTGGTGGTGCAGGACGAAGGCGGGTGCCACTCCACCATTGTCGGCGCAGGCCGGCCCTCCCGCCTGTCGACGCGATCACCTCACGCGGCCGCCGACCTTCTTGCGTGACACGCATATTTGCGCGTCACGCAATTAATGCTAGCGTGGTGGGCATGACGGGACTGCGGGAGCGCAAGAAGGCCGAGACGCGGGCGGCGCTCGGTTGGGCAGCGATCCACCTCACCGCGGAGCGTGGCTACGACAACGTCCGCGTCGAGGACATCGCCGAGGCTGCCGGCGTCTCCCCGCGTACGTTCAACAACTACTTCTCCAGCAAGGCCGAGGCGATCGCCTCCCGCCACCTCGACCGCAGCCTGCGCACCGCTGCCGCGCTGCGCGAACGTCCCGCCGACGAGCCGCTCTGGGTGGCGCTCGCCCAGGCCGCGCTGGATCAGTTCACGCGCGGCCCCGAGGTCGAGGCGATGCCCTCCCCCGACCACGCCCGGTGGGTCGCCGGCGTGCGCACCATGCTCGCCGAGCCCGCGCTACAGGGCGAGCGGCTGCGCGCCACCGCCCTCGCCGAGGCCGAGCTTGCCGCCGCGGTCGCCGAACGCACCGGCACCGACCTCGCCACCGACATGTATCCGAGGCTCGTCGCTGCCGCCGCCAGCGCCGCCGTCGTCGTCGCCATGCAGCACTATCTCGACAGCGCCGACCCGCCCGCCCCGATCGAACGCCTCATCACCGACGCCTTCACCCAGGTCGCCGCCGGCCTCCCGGCCCCACCCCGCTGAAGCTCCACCCTCACGCCGGGCACCACCTCACCCACGTCTCGAGCCGCATCACACTCCCGCGGCGGGCCGGCCACGTGCCGCGCCTGCCGTGGCGATGACGCGCACCCCGAAGGGATCACGATCATGATCGAAGTTGTCATCGTCGGAGCCGGCCCCAACGGCCTCATGCTCGCCTGCGAACTGGCCCTCGCCGGCGTGCACCCGGTCGTCCTCGAACGCCACGCCGCGCCCACCGGCGAGCCTCGCGCCAACGGCCTCGTAGGACAGGTCGTCCGCCTGCTCGACCGACGCGGCCTCTACGCGCGGCTCAGCGGTGAGAGCACCCCGCCGACCCCTCAACCGGCCTTCACCTTCGGCGCGTTCCCGCTGGATCTCACGATGCTCGCGGAGAACCCGCACTACATCCTCGGAGTGCCGCAAGCCCAGCTCGAGGCCGGTCTCGCCGTCCGAGCCGCCGAGCTCGGAGTCGACCTGCGCCGCGGCCACGAGGTCGTCGACCTCCGCCAACGCCCCGACGCGGTCGAGGTCCACCTCGCCGACGGTACGCAGCTCACCAGTCGTTTCGTCGTTGGTGCCGACGGCGGCCGCAGCGCGGTGCGCCGCCTCGCCGGTATCAACTTCCCCGGTGTCACCAACGACCGGTCGATCTCCCGCACCGCCACGGTGACCGTGCCCGCGTCGTCCCTCGACCCTGAGACGGGCGGCCTGCGCGTCCCCGGCTACGGTGTCGTCCCGCCGTTCCAGCACACCCGCACAGCGCGTGGCCTGATCGCCTGGGCCCCGTTCCCCGGCCGCCCGGCGATCCTGAGCACGACGGAGTGGCCCGACCCGCCAACGAACGACGAGACCCCGATGAGCCTGGCGGAACTCCGCGCCAGTGTCGCCCGGGTGCTCGGTGCCGACATCCCCCTCGGCGCACCTGACGGCCCCGGCCTGCTGCGGCGGTTGACCGGCCGCAACACCCGCATCGCGGCCCGCTACCGCGCCGACCGGGTGCTGCTGGTTGGCGACGCCGCGCACGTGCACCCCGCGATGGGCGGCCCCGGCCTCAACCTGGGCCTCCAGGACGCGGTCAACCTGGGTTGGAAGCTCGCCGCCACAGTGCGCGGCTGGGCACCGAAGGGCCTGCTCGACACCTACGAAAGTGAGCGTCGCCCCGTCGCCGAACGGGTCGTCATGTCCACCCAGGCGCAGTCGGCGCTCATCGGCCCCGGCGACGAGATCAGTGGCTTGCGGGAACTCTTCGCCGAACTGCTCCGCAAGCCGGAGGTGACCGGGCACATCGCGGCGCTGATGTCCGGTGCGGACATCCGCTACCCCGCCGATCCCGCCGACCCTCTGGCCGGCCGCTGCGCGCCCGACGTGGTCGTGCACACCGACCACGGCGCGACACGCCTCGCCGAGCTGACCCGCACCGCCCGGCCGCTACTGCTGGACTCCACCGGTGCCTACGCCGGGATCGCCACGGAATGGCGAGACCGGGTCGACGTGGTCACCGGCTCACTGGAGGGCACGACAGCGACCGCGTTGCTCGTACGCCCCGACTGCTTCATCGCCTGGTCCGCCGGGGACGCCGCCACGCTGCGCGCCTCGCTCGCCCACCACTTCGGCCCTCCACGATGACCGCGAGCCCAATCCGGGCTGCCGTCTTCAGCGCGTCTCTGCGTCGTACGCCTTCCACACCTCGATCGGGGTGAGCGGAACCGGTGCGGGTCGTTGTGCCGTCGTCGTCAGCTCGATCCGCTGGCCTGCCGCCGCGGACCGGAGCAGGCTGGTCATCGTTTCGAGTACGTGCAGTGCGACGTCACCGTCGGCGCGCGGGAGACGCTGATCGTCGGCCCCGACAAGGTCGATCAGACCGATGCCCCGGGAAGCCTTGGCGTAACCAGCCTGCGGTTCGAGAGCGCGCCATTCGGTGCCGCCGAGCGCGAAGAGGCGGACCTCACCGTCGAAGTAGTTCGGGTCGGGTACGGCGAGCGTGCCGGTCTCCCCGTGCACCTCGATCGGCGCGGCCGTCGTCCTGACGCCGTCGAAGCTGGTCGTGATGGTGGAGAGCGCACCGTTGGCGTGCTCGAGTACGCCGGTGAGGTGGGTGTCCACACCCACCGGGATCCGCTGGCCGGTACGGGGGCCCGAGCCGATGACGCGCTCGGCACGTAGGCGGCTGGCGGCTCCGGTCACCGCGCGGACCGGCCCGAGCAGGTGGATGAGCGCCGAAATGTAGTACGGCCCCATGTCCAGCATCGGGCCGCCGCCCGGGGCGTAGTAGAAGTCGGGGTTGGGATGCCAACGTTCGTGCCCGGGAGTGACCATGACGGCCGACGCGGACAGCGGGCGGCCGATGAGCCCGCCGTCGATCGCCGCCCGCGCCGTCTGCGTACCCGTACCCAGGACGGTGTCCGGCGCGCACCCGACGCGGACACCGGCCGACGCGGCCCGATCGATGATCGAGCGGCCGTCCGAAAACGTCACGGCGAGCGGCTTCTCCACATACACGTTCTTGCCGGCGTCGATCGTGGCCAGCGAGATGTCGGCGTGCGCCGCGGGGATGGTGAGGTTGAGCACCGTCTGCACGTCCGGGCGGGCGAGCAGGCGCTCCACGCTCATCGCCTCGGCTCCGGGAATCGTGGCCGCGACCTCGGCCGACCGGGAGGCGTCGAGGTCGGCCACCGCGACGATGTCGACCTCAGGGTGGTCCGCGAGTGTGTCCAGGTAAGCCCCGGAGATGACCCCGAGACCTACGACGCCGACGCGGTGCGGGTCGCCCACACCATCCCCCTCTCGATCACGGTACGGACATCCGGGTGCTCCAGCACGTCGAGGCTGTGCCCCGGGGTCGTCACGACGATGCGCCCGGCACCCCACTGCCGGGTCCAGATCGCCGGTGAGGTGACGGGTCGATGCCACGGATGCCACGCCTGTGTCGGGTGGGTGGTCACGGCCAGCACGTCGATCAGGTCATCGTGCAGCACCCAGTACTGTTCGGTGACCAGGTCGAAGTCCTCGATGCCCGCAGTGATCGGGTGCTCCCGCCCAAGGTCGGTGACGCGCACCGTGTGTGGCAGGAAGTTGTCCTCCGGGCCGCCGTGACGTTCACACGGCTCCAAGCCCGGATGGGTCGCGAACTGGCCGCCCACCAGATGCAGGTATTCCGATGACGCGCGGAACGAGTCCACGATGCCGCCGTGCCAGCCGGTGAAGCCCGTCCCGGCGATGACCGCCGCGCTGAGGCCCGCCACCTGGTCCGCGGTGATCTGCGACATCGTCATGCACTGCACGACGAGGTCGGTCTCGGCCATCTCGGCAGCGTCGGCGTAGATCTCCGTCGACTCCTCGACCCGTACGGCATAGCCGCTACGTTCGAGGAAGGGGAGGAACAACTCCGTCGCCTTGACCGGCTGGTGTCCCTCCCAACCGCCCCGAACCACCAATGCTCTCCGCTGCGCCACCGTCGCTCCCTCCCACGGTCCGTCGCCACCGGGCTGGCCGCTCCCGCCCCGACGACGTGCCGCCGATGTCCGTACCTGTCGAGCACCGAAACCGTACCCGTGGTCGCCGACAAAGCCGACGTACGCCGGCCTCTGGATTCCACTGTGCCCGGTCGGCATTCGCCGCACGACCAACTTGAGCTGACGACCCTGTTGATCAGGGGGTTGCGCTGACAAGCGCCCATCGCGGATCAGCCGCTACGGCGGTTACCCCACTGGCGAGGGCTCTGGACCGAGCCCCGGCCGCCGAGGTGCTGACCCTTTCCGTGTGGCTGGGGCGAGGCCACCTTGCCCTTCGCGCGTCGGGCAGCCCGATTCGCCGGAACGGCAGGCGGCTCGATCTCGGTCTCGGCAGTTGGTGAGGTCTCGGCAGCCACTGCGGGGTCGTCCTGGGCGGGCTCAGGCTCCGGCATCGGGTTCTCCTTGGATTTGGTGGGGTCCTACGGGCCGTCGACGGCCGCCGGGACGCGACTGATCGACGCCGGGGGTACGCGCTTGACGGTAGCGCAACGCCAGGCCCAGGCGAGTGTTCCCCCGCTCCGATGGGACAGTCGTTACCCGGTGCCTGCCGGCGCGGACCGAACCCCAGGCCGCGACCGCATCGCCGCAACCGGATACGTCGTGGAGACCTTCAGGGGTCAGGTACGAGCTCAGTCGAGTACCGACTCACCGCCCGGGTAGGCGAACGACGCGCGTGGTGAGTAGAAGCCCCAGACAATCTCCAGCGGATCGGCCGGACGCAGCGCGTACACCGGATGATCGGGCTCGAGGAACTCCAGCGACTCGACAGCGAACGGGTCGACCGGCTCCGCCACGAACGGGTAGTTGCCGCTGAGCAGCCGGTCGTCGAGCCGGGTGAGGTAGCGCAGTTGGCCCCGGTTGACGGCGTCGCCGGTGCGCCCGACGCGGGCCGTCGTCCTGATCACGGGCACGCCGTCCGCCTCGGTGGTCGCGATCAGCCGATGCCCGCGTACCTCGATGGTGGTCCTTCCCGGGGTCGCCGGCACGCCCCGGGCGGTGGCGTATGCCCGGACGACCGGGCTGGAGTTGACGTAGTGCGTCCACCAGCGGCCGGGCGTGACACCGTCGGGGGCGTCGACCCCGGAGAGGTCCGGACCGATGTACGTCAGGGAATAGGCGCCGAAGCCAGAGGTCTGCCCGTCGTCGTCGACGACGTACTGGTTCATGAAGACCTGGTGGTTCGGTGCCGGCCGGAGCCCGTCGGGCACCAGGGCGGCCACTGCGTCGGGATCGGCCGGCAGCCACCCGAAGTAGATCATTCTGCTGTTCACGACGAGCTGCGGAGCGACGATTTCGGTCACGACGGGTCCTTCCGCTGGGCATCGGTCCGTAGTCGCGACGCTACGGAGCCGCCCGCCGCCCGAACAACGACGGATTGCCGACATGCCACCCGTCGTTGTCCGGCTCGGGAAGGCCACCGTGAATCGGGTCGTCAGGTCGGAGCGACAGTCAGACGGCAGTGCGCGACCACTGCTGGTTGGTGCCGGAGTTGCACGAATACTGCTTGAGGACCACTCCGTCCGCGGTCGCCGCGGCCGGCACGTCCACGCACTTGTTGCTGTGTCGTGCCCGGAGCTGGAAGTAGCCGCCGTTGGCGACCATCTGGAACTGCTGGTTGGTGCCGGTGCCGCAGGTGTACTGGACGAGCTCGGCGCCGTCGGCGGTCGATGCGCTCACCACGTCGAGGCACTTTCCGCTGTGCCGGCTGACGATGCGCCAGTAGCCGCTGCCGGCGTCCTGGAACTGCCACTGCTGCCACGCACCACCGCCGTACGTGTACTGGCCGACGCGCGCCCCGTTGTTGGTGTTCGGCTGCTGGACGTCCATGGCCTTGCCGCTGTGCCGCACGTCGATCCGGTAGAACGTCCCCGTCGACGGCGGGGGCGTCGTCGGGTCGCCGCCGACGGTGTCACCCCACGCGTACCGGATCCGGTCCGCGCCGGAGGTGTTGCGGACGGTCAGGTTGAGGTCGGTGCCGCTGCCGCTGAGGGCGAACATCGAGTACCAGTCGTAGCCGATGGTGCCCGTCTTGCCGCCGAGGGCGGGCCAGTAGGTGCCGCCCATCTGGTTGTCCCGCACGACCTGGGCCATGGCGCGGATGTAGCGCACGAAGTTGTCGGTGCTGCCCGCGTCGGCGTAGTTGCGGCCGTCGTTCATCGGCGCGCCGAACTCGGTCGCGACCGCGCGGGAGGCGCAGTTGCCGAGGCGGGCCTGGATGTGGCTGCGGAAGGCGTCGTAGGTCATCGCGCCGTAGAAGAAGGCGTAGTAGTGGAAAGACAGCAGCGTCGAGTTGAAGCGGCTGTCGTTGCAGATGTCGCGCAGGTCCTGGCTGAAGCCGGTGCCGCCGATCAGCACCCGGGCGGGCACCGCCGAGTAGTGGTAGCTGAGCCAGTTCGCCGCGACGTTGCGCCACTCCGCCGAGCTGTAGCCGTGCGGCTCGTTCATCGGCTCGAAGTAGACGTTGGTGTTCGTGCCGTACGTGTTGGTCACGGTGGACCACATCGCGTTCCACGCGGCGAGGTTCGTGATCCTGCCGCCGGACGCGGCGCCGTCCTCCCAGTAGGCGAGGATGACCTTGAAGCCGCGGGCGGTGGCCGCGTCGATGGCGCCTCGGTACGCCTCCCACCAGGCCGTCCCCACCGTGTGGGTGTTGATGGGCAGTCGGACGGTGTTGACCCCCAGGGTGGAGGCCATGTCGTCGTAGAGGGCATTGGCCTTGGCCCGCACGGTTGCGTTGCTGTCGGACATGCTCAGGCCCTGCACGACGAGCGGGCTGGTCTTGAAGTTGTCACCCAACATGGCCCAGTTCATGCCGCGGAACTGGTTGGTGGCGGCGGTGGCCGGCGACGACCCGACGGCGACGACGCCAACCATCGCCGTCAACGCGGCCACCAGGGCGCAGAGCACCCGTCGATGTAGTGCCACAGTCGGAACTCCTTGAAGAGGGACCAGGTTCAGCTGGTCACGCGGAAGGTGGCGTCGGCACGGCTCTGCGCGTCGGACACCGGGTCGAGCCGGAGCAGGTAGCTGTAGTGCCGGAGGTAGCGGTCCGGGTGGCTGTAGGACTGGAACGACGTCCACGAGGAATTGGCGAGGCCGGCAACCTGCCGGAAGGTGGCGTCGGCGGCGAAGGTGGCGGTGCCGTCGTTGGCCTCCAGCCGGAAGTCGTATCCGTAGTGGCGCAGGTAGTGGCCCGGGTAGTTGACCGACTGGATGGAGACGGTGCCGGACCCGGCCAGGCCGGGCACCAGCCGCCACTGGCCGTCCTGGGCAGGGCTGACGTTCGGGTCGATGCGGACGTCGTAGTCGTAGTGCCGCACGTACCGGTCCTGGAAGTTGTACGACTGGATCCGGTTGACCGCGGTGACGGGCCAGCGGGCGAGCACCCGGTTCTGTTCGGCGGCGGTCAGGTTGAGGATCGTTCCATGCCGCTTCTTGGTGCCACCCATGGCGTACGAGCCGGACGCCGGCAGCCGGTAACTGCTCGCGCTGGACGGGTTCGTGGTCAGCACCGGCAGGTAGCCGCGCCCGCTGGCGTACTGGTCGAGGTAGAGCACCCACTCGTTACGGTTGTTGTACTTCATCCACATCGGGCCCTCGACCTGGGCACCGGTCAGCCCGATGCCGGAGAGATTCCCGAGGCTGGTCCAGGTGCCGAGGATGGAGTTGCTGCCCTCGATGGCGATCTGGCCGTCCCGGGAGGCCCGCACGTACCGGTAGGCGCCGACGCCGGCCGGCACCTCGACGATCTGGGTGTCGATGATCTCCTGGTTACCGGGTCGGTTGATGTAGACCTGCGGTGTGGTGATGCTGCGGAAGTTCGCCGTCCGTGCGGAGTAGATGCGGTGCTTGGTCGCGCCGTTGAGCGGGACGTTCGTCGCCCAGTAGAGGACGTAGTCGCCGGTGTCCGGGTTCCAGATCGCCTCCGGCGCCCAGGCGTTACGTCCGTCCGGGATCGCGCCGGCGACGTTCAGCAGCCATGGCGCTGACCAGTTCACCAGGTCGGTGGACTCCCACACGACGAGGTTGCGGCTGCCGTTGTTGATCGCGGCCGACCAGTCCTGACCGCAGCCGATGCACAGGTCGGTGGCGATGATCCAGTACCGGTCGCCGGCCGGCGAGCGCACCAGGGCAGGGTCGCGGACGCCGCGGGTGCCGACGGTGGACCGCAGTACGAGCCCACCGTTGTTGAGGTCGGTCCAGCGTAGTCCGTCGGTGCTGTGGGCGAGGTAGATCTGCTGGTCGGTCGACGACTCGCCGGTGAAGTGCGCCATCAGGTAGCCGACGGTCGGGTCGAGCGCGGCCGCCTCCTTCGGTGTCGCCGCCGACCAGGTGGTGAACAGCAGGCTCGCGGCCACCGCAACCGCGCAGAGCCGGGCGAGGACTCTCGACATGTGTCTCTCCTTCGCGCAGGGGCTTACCAGTCAGCTACAGCGTCGGTACGACGGGCCGGATGGTGCCGTCGGTGTTGAACTCCATCCGGTCGATGGCGGTCTCGCGGTTGGTGCCGTTGCCGGTCGGCACGGCGAAGCGGTGGTAGGCGACGTACCAGGTGTCGCTGCCGGGTGCCCGGACCACGGAGTGGTGACCGGTGCCCTTGATGCCGACGTCGAGGCGCTTCTGCAGCACCACGCCGCGCCTTGTCCACGGCCCGAGGGGTGAGGGGCCGGTGGCGTAGGCGACCCGGTAGTCCTCGCTGCGCGTGTCGTTCTCCGACCACATGAAGTAGTACAGACCGTTGCGCTTGAACACGAACGGCGCCTCGTTGTAGCCCGACGGGGTGATGACCCGCGCCTGTGCCGCGTCGAAGGAGACCATGTCGGCGTTCAGCCGCACCGCCCGTGCGACGCCTTGGCCCCAGTACAGGTAGGACTGCCCGTCGTCGTCGGTGAACACCATGGGGTCGATCGTCTGCCCGCCGGAGAACTGGTCGCTGCGGATCAGCGGCCGGCCCAGCGCGTCACGGAACGGTCCGGTGGGGCTGTCGGCCACCGCCACGCCCAGCTGTTTGGCGGTTTTGCCGCTGGCCGCGCCGCCGCTGAAGTACAGGTAGTAGCGACCGTTGGCGCTGGCCACCGCCGGCGCCCAGGCCGAGTTGTCCGCCCAGGAGACGTCCGGACCGTGGTCGAGGATCACGCCGTGGTCGGTCCAGTTGACCAGGTCGGTCGAGGAGAACGCCTTGTAGTAGGTGCCGGCCCAGCTCGCGTAGCCGTCGGTGGTCGGGTACAGGTAGTAGCGGCCGTTGAACACGGCGAGGTGCGGATCGGCGAAGAGACCCGGGATCACCGGCCCCTTGGTGGTCTTGGGGGCCCAGGGCGCGACGAGGCGGAAGGCGCTGTCCGCCCGGAACGCGGCCGTGTCCTGGTAGGCGTCGAGCCAGAGCGCGAAGTCGCGGTGCCGGATGCGCCGGTTCGGATAGTTGTACGAGACGAGCGCCACCGATCCGCTGACCGAGCCGTCCACGGCACAGAAGGTGGCGTCGGCCCGGAACGCCGCGTCACCGGTGTTCGGGTCGACCCGGAGCCGGTAGTCGCGGTGCCGCAGGAACATGCCGGTCCTGGTCTGGAACGAGTAGCAGGTCGGTGACGCCAGACCGTTGACCACGGTGAATGTGGCATCGAGCTTCGTCTGGTTGCCGCTACTGGAGGTCACCGGGTCGAGTTGACCGAGATGGTCGATGTGCCGCACGTACCGTCCGGTCTGGTTGACCGCCTCCAGGGAGACCGCGCCGGTCGGCAGCGTGGCGGCATGCGCCGGCCCGTCGGCCACCACCACGACAGCCGCAGCGGCCACCGCGGAGAGCACGAGGAGAGCACGTGAGCGCCTGGTCGATGCTCCCGACAGCATCACCGTCCCGACCCCTCTCCGATGATCATCTATGTTAGCGTTAACAAGAGCAGGCAGTATCCGGGCTCAGGCTGGGCGGCCCTGGCGACGGGGTGGAGTGTTCGCATGCGGTGCCTTTGGCGCGTCACACGACCAAGGACACAATGTGTTCGGTTCGTTAAGTTCGCGCTGCGAACAAGTGTTAGCGATCGCATCTACGAGTGTCAAGGGATCGACTGCCGCCGCTCCCCCGCGACCCCGATCGCGCCACCCGTCATCCACGAGTCCCGGTCAGACCGTGCCGTCACCCTCCCGAAGCCATCGATGGACGGACGGCGAAGTCCGCCTCGGCGAAGCCGGGAGTCACCCCGGAACTGTCCCCTGCCGACCTTGATCCTCGAGCACCTGGCGCACCTGCATGAGCGCGAAGCCCAGCAGGTTGAGCCCTCGCCAACAGCCGGGCTCGCCAGCAGCCGGATCGTCGCGGTTCAGGCCGATGCCCCAGATCCGGTCGACCGGGCTGGCCTCCACCAGCACTCGCTGCCCGGTGGCCAGCAGAAATGCGCGGAGCGCGGGATGCTGATCGAATTTGGCAAGGTTGCCGGCCACCACGATCGCGAAGCGGTGTTCACTCCAGGTCTGCTGATCGAAACCCGCGACTCGTCCCCCCAGCACCTTCGCGGCGTGGGGATGCGGCGCGGCGAGGATCTGTTCCGCCATCGCGCGGTCGCCGAACAGGGTGGCCTTGCGCCACATCATGTAATGCTCCGCAGTGGCGAACCGCATGTCGTCGGCGGTGAACGGCGCCGGCCACCACTGACTCAGGCAGCCAGCGCCGACACCCCCGTCACGTTCGGGCTGGTGCCCCCAGAAGAACAGGAATTTGACCTGATGACCCTGCGCCTGCGCAGCGGCCAGATCCGCGACGCTACGAACCGATGCCAGCATGATGGCGAGTGTGCGGCACCGGCGCTCCGCGTACCCCGCATTTTCGACCGCGACGTGCTCGCGGCCGCCGCGACGCCAGGCATGCCCACAGCGCTGTGACGTATTGCCCACGTCTGGCGGCCACCGAACCTGACGGCCGATACCTACAGTCGGACCATGACCATCGACGACGGCGTGCGGGTCTGGCTCCGCCGGCAGGGAGCTGAGCAGATCGCCCATCCCGGAGGCAACCTGTACGTCCACCTCTGTCGAGTCAGCGAACGACTCGCCGTGCTCGGCTGCGCCCGTGACGTGCAAGCAGCGGGCCTCACCCACGCCGCCTACGGGACCGACGGGTTCGACGTCACCCTGGTTGATCGGGCCGATCGTGCGGTGCTACAGGATCTCGTTGGCGCCGACGCCGAGGAGCTCGTCTATCTGTACGGAGCCTGCGACCGTGACCGCAGCTGGCGGGACCTGGCGAGGACCGGCGAGGTGTTCGACCGCTTCGCACTTCAGGTGCGGACGCCCGGTGAGACTCAACTTCGGTCGCTCGTGGACCTGAGCATCGTCAACGAGCTGGACGTCATCGAGCACGATCCTGCGGTGGCGGATCGGCACGGGGCCTACTTCCGGGAGCTGTTCGCGTCGTGGGCCCCGATCGCCTCGGAGCAGGTCATCAGCGATGCGCAGCGGGTCCTGCGGCAGTGACATCCGAATCGTCGCGTCCGACAGCACGGACCTCCGGCCGCGTCGCTCGATGCGAACCCGCCGCCACCCCACTATCGCGCGATGCCGCGGAACGGCCGCCCTTCCTCGAAGGTCGGTAAGGCCGCGCTTCTCGCGATCCAGCGGTCGACGTAGGTCTTTAACCCGTCGGCGTCACGCACCGTGGTCAGCCAGTCCCAGGCAGCGTCGCGGATCTCCCGTTGGGCGATCATCTCGGTACCGTCGCCGTAGTCGAACGGGAAGCCGTCGACGACGTCCGACAGGTCCCCGAACAGGGAGTAGAGCGTGCCAACGCTCCCCTCGCTGACCTCGGCATCCGGCTCGGTCAGTGCCCCCATCAGCTCCCCGATCACCAGCACCGAATCCTCTGCGCCCTTCAGCACGCGGTACATGTACTCATCGACGAGTTCGATCACAGCAGGCAGCGAAGCCGGAACGGTGTCGGTCACGCTCGCATTGTCGTCGGCCGCGCCACCCGCGTCGCATCTGCCCCGGCAGCACGCAGCGCCTCAGCCGGGGGCGGGCGCAGGACTCGCGCCCGGCCGAGAGCCGGCGCGTCAGATCTGGATGGAAAAGGTGGAGACGACCCCGTTGTGGTCGGACCTGGTGTCACCGACGATGTCGTAGTCGGTCATCCACATGAGCTGGTACTCGGGCAGCCGCTTCCAGAAGTAGACGTAGTCGATGTGCCGGTTGCCGTGCGTTCCGGTGCCCTTCTCGCCGTACAGGTTGTAGTTGGAGCGCAGATTCGGCAGCTCGTTGGCCTCGAAGACCTGCCAGGGGAACTTCGCGTACCCGTAGCTCCGGTCGGCGCTGAAGTCGACGTTGAGGTCTCCGCTCACGATGACCTGGCCCTCGTCCTGCTTGTCGACCGCCAGTTCCTTGAGACCCTGGAACTGCGCCTCGGCGCACCTGGTGCGCGGCAGGTCCTCCGGCCGGCCGGCGGTTTCGATGCTGGCCACCGCGTGGGCGTTGATGTGGGTCACGTTGCGGCCACTGGCCTTGTGCCGGTACTTGACCCAGTTGTTGTACCGCGCGGGCGGCACCTCGCCCGGACCGTTGGTGTCACAGACGAAGATCGAGCCCTTGTCGAGCACCTCGAACATGCTCTTCTTGGCGATCAACGCCTCGCCGGCCTGGTTGGTGCCGCCCGGCGCGTACAGCCACCAGCCGTTGTCGGCGGCCCAACTGGCCAGGAACGTCTTGCGGGCACCGACCTCGTTGAGACCAATGAGGTCCGCCTTGGACGCGATCAGGTTCAGGTCGTGCGCGAAGTCGGCCTGGCTCAGCCCGTAGTAGATGTTCAGCGTCGCCGCCCTGAAGCCCACGCTTGCGGCAGCGGCTGGTGCCGCCGGCAGCAGGGCCGCCACCAGCGCGACCGCGCCCGCGAGAGCGCCCAGGGAGCGGGCCGACCAGTCCGTTGTGCTGCGCATCGTTTTCCCTCCGCCTGGACCGCCGGCGGTGGCCGGCCAACGGACACTATCGATTCGAGTCGACGCGATGCCGAACATCCGGTGACGAAGCATCGACATACCTGGGTCGACCAGTGCGGGGTACCCAGCTTCCCAGCGGCGGTGGTGGAGCTACGCGAAGGTGAGGCCGTCGGACCGGGCGCGTTTGAGCTCGGAGAAAGCCCGGCAGCCGGCCAGCAGACGAGCGCCGTCGAAGACGCGGACGGCCTCCTCCCCACGAGGGACCGAGGTCAGCACGGGGCCGAAGAAGGCCACGTCGTCGACGACGACCGTCGGGGTGCCGAGGTCCTCGCCCACCAGTTGCTGTGCGTGGGCGGTGCTCGCCCGCATCTGCGGGTCGAGGTCGCTGCGGTTGGCGGCGCCGGTCAGGTCGGCGGGGAGGCCAGCCTCGGCCAGGGCCAGCGGGACGACGGTGTCGAAGTCCTTGTCGCCGGCGTCGTGGATCCGGCGGCCGAGCGCCGGGTACAGCCGTGCGAGGGCGGCAGAGCCGTGTTGCGTGGCTGCCGCCACACATACCCTGGCCGGCCCCCACGCCCGGTCGTTGAATTCGCGGTACCAGGGCTCCAGGTCACGATGCTCGTTGATCACCGCGAGGCTCATCACCTCGAACCGCAGGGTGAGCGGCCGCATCTTCGCGACCTCCATGAGCCAGCGGGAGGTGATCCAGGCGAACGGGCAGGACGGATCCACGTACGCCGTGACCAGCGGAGTTGACGTTCGAGGCGAGTTGTCTTCCACGGAAGACAACTTATCTTCCCCGGAAGGTAAGATGCAACAGTGGATGACGACCGGATCGCCGACATCGTTGGGCAGTGGGGTCGCGAGCGACCAGACCTCGACCCCACCCCGTTGCTGATCATCGGTCGCATCCAACAGTTGGCCGCCGTACTCGATGTGGCCCTGCGGCCGCCGTTCGCCGCAGCGGACCTCGGCAACGGCGACTTCGACGTGCTCGCGGCCCTGCGTCGCGAGGGCGAGCCCTACACGCTCACGGCGGGCCAACTGAGCCAGCGGATGCTCGTCACCACGGGAGCGGTGACCAAGCGGGTGGACCGGCTGATCGCCCGCGGCCTCGTGTCGCGCTCGGTCTCCGCAGCCGACGCGCGCGGCAGGGTGGTCGGGCTGACGTCGGCCGGCGTGGCGTTGACCGACCGGCTCATCGAGGAACATCTGGCCAACGAGGCGGCCATCCTTCGCGGCCTGACCGACAGCGACCGCAGAACCCTCGAGCGCCTACTGACGACGATGAATCGGACCCTGACCTCCGGAGATTGCGGACCTGGGGGCGGGGGCCACGACGGGTGATGCCCCCGGGCATGATCGGCCGATCCTCGGATTACCATTCGGGCATGGACGACACCACCCGCGGCGTACGCATCAGACGTGGTGGACCGGCCGACGCACCCGCCGTACTGGGCATGCTCGACTCCGCGGTGGTCTGGATGAACGACCGCGGCAACACCGAGCAGTGGGGCACGACGCCGTTCTCGGAGAAACCCGAAAGGGCCGCACAGGTCGATCGGTACCTGACCGAGAATCTCCCGTTCATCGCGGAAGTGGACGGGACGCCGGCCGCGGCCCTGGTGTTGGATTCCGGGCCCGATCCGCGGGTACCGATCGCGCCTGCGGAAGAGCCCGAGCGGTACGTCCGCCTCCTGGTCTCCGACCGACGATTCGCCGGCCGCAAACTCGGGTCGGCCCTGTTGGCACACGCCGTCGAGGAAACCCGGCGAGCCGGCGTGCGGCTGCTACGGGTCGACTGCTGGGCGGGCGGCGGTGGCGAGTTGGTGGCGTATTACGAGCGCCACGGGTTCGCTCCCACCGAGACCTTCCTGGCCGGGACCTGGCCGGGGCAGGTGCTGGCCCAGCGGGTTCACTGAGCCGAGTGCGAGTGGCAGAGTCGCTGAGCCTGGAATGACTCCTCGTTGAGCTGACCGGAAGGCCGGTGCCGCCACTAGGAACGTGTGGCCTGGTACGTCAGGAAGTTGCGGGCATCGGCCCGGGCCTGAGGCGATGCCATGGGATGGCTCGTCGCCTCCCGCAGCAGTTGCAGCCATTCAGGAGCGTCCGGCGGATTTCCGTTGAGCACGCGATTGGCCATCCAGACGGTCAACGGAGTCGGTTTGCGCCGCAGCGACTCGGCCAGCAAGGGCCGGTAGCCACGCCAGGTCTCCAGGGTGTGGACGAGAGGCCCGGGACTACCCAGATCCGCCGCGTCGAGGCGTTCCATGAGGGCGTAGAGCAGTGGCGCCCACTGCTGGGGGTCATCCCGCTCGGCCAACTCCCGGCAAATCGCGCCGAGCTGGTCGCCGCCACTGGCGTCGAGCTGCATCACGTCGAAGTCCAGCACATCGAGTGCCTGCAGTTCGGCTGCGACCTCCGTGAGGTTTCGCCTCATGATCGAAGTCTACGGCGACCCGAGGAGACGCGTCATGACACTCGTGCTCGCTCGCGTGCGGATCAGGCCTGCATCGCGCCGCGCGCCGCAGCCGTCGAGGACGTCACCGCCGCGATCCGTGACGGCGCCCTACCGGTCGGCGAGGCACACGGCCTGCCACTGCTCCGCCTTCCACCGCGGCGCACCGCCGACGCTCACCGAGCCGTAGGAGCCGGCGCGGTGGGCAAGGTACTGGTGGACGTCATGCCCTGAAGTTCACCCGTAAACAGGGGGGTCGGGCGGACCGATAATCGGGCGTCTCGCCGGGGTGCGTCCACTAGCGTCCCGCCCCATGGAGAACACCACCGTACGCACTGAACGCCTCGAGCTCCGCCCGGTGCGGGACGAGGACGTCGACCGGATCCTGGAGTACCGCAATCTGCCGCAGGTCACGCGCTGGCTACTCCGCACGCAGGTCGACCCTGCCTCCTTCCGCGCGGCATGGCAGCGCGCGGCCGCAGACCCTGACGACCACAGCATGGCGGCCACGCTCGACGGCGTGGTGATCGGAACCGTCTCGCTCGATGTCGTGGACGGCATGGGTCAACCCGGCATGCCACCACGGACCGAGGCCCAGCTCGGCTACATCTTCGATCCGGCCTACGGCGGAAATGGGTACGCGACCGAGGCGGTGACCGCCGTGGTGGCGCACGCGTTCGACCGGCTGGGCATTCGGAGAATCACCGCCGGCTGCTTCGCCGACAACCTGGCCTCGGTGCGAATCCTCGAGAAGGTCGGCATGCGTCGTGAGCAGCACGGCGTCGGCGATTCCTGGCACGCCGAACTGGGCTGGGTGGACGGCTGCACCTACGCCCTCCTCGCCGACGCATGGCATCGGGAGGCAGCACCGTCGGAGGAGCCGACCGCGCCCACACCGGTGCAGCGAGCGCGGTGAACCACCAGCGCATCGTCGACAGCGCTTGTCCTGTCCCGGCCGGGCCACCGCGACGAGGCTAGCCGCTGGTGGACTCCAGTTGGTCGAAGGCCATGCTCCACCAGGACTTCGGGTCGGCGAACGCGGACGAGTCGACGCCCATCAGTTCCTCGCGGATCGCGGTGGCGCGGGCGGCGCGGGCCCTACCACCCGGGTCCGTGGCGATGAGCTGACCGAGCCGGTAGAGGAACTCGACGAACGCGGCGAAGGTCGCGTTGACCGCCTCGAAGTTGGGGGTTTCCAGGTCCAGCAATACGACGGCGCCGGTGAGCGCGTCGAGGCAGAAGAGCAGCTGCGGGTCCTCGGGCGAGCTGCCGAGGACGATGTGGATGCGTGGGCCGGCCTCGCCGATCTCGATGTTCAGCTTGGAGAACAGCTCCATGCCGGGGACGTCGACGTCGACCGTGAACAGGATCGGCACGTCGACCGGGATGGCCCCGAACGGCGGGAAGACCTCTGGCGTCAGCGGGCCGAGGACGTCGTCGAACCGGTCGACCGGAAAGTAGATCATCCCATCGGCGCCCCAGAGCGCCGTGAGCTCCTCATGTGTCGCGGTCAATCGTCCGCCTCCTCGTCATCGTCACCGGGCGTGGTGAGACCGTGCTCGTCGAGGAAGCGCCACCACTCGTCGTCGTCGAAGCCGACTTCGCCGTACCCGGCGCCGAAGACGTAGTAGGCGAGGAACGAGTCGAGGTCCGGCGCGACGTCGAGGAACATCTCACGCATGAACCACTCGTCGGTGTTCTCCGCAGGGAAGTACCAGACCGCGCCGGTGTCGCGTCGGATCAGCAGCGGCTCGTCGTTCAGTGTGCCAATGACCAGCCACTCGGCGGGTTCGTCGGCGACGCCGGTGAACTCGGGCATCTGCTCGAGGTAGTACTGGATGTCGTCGAGGTCCGCGACCGCCGGTAGGTCGAACGCGCCGGCCAGGATGCCGTTGGCGGTCTCCAGCAGCTCCCGGACCGGCTGCGGCAGCTCGGCGGGAATCTGGTCGGCCGGAGCGCCATCGTCGATCTGTGCCCACGCCAGCGTCGCCGGCTGGTCCGCCTCCAGGTCGGTACGCAGCTCCGCGATGAGCTCCCGCAACTCGGGATTCAATCCACTACCTCTATTCGGATCGGTGTGCCATCGGGCAGGTTCATGATCTGACGCCAGATTTGCCCGCCGACATCCCAGTTTGTTCTACCGTGCAGGAGCTTCAGATTACTAACGTCGTCGGCGCCGCCAAGTTGCAGCTCCCACACATGGTCGGGCTGCTGCTTGCGAAGCCGGGCGGCGAGGGCGTTCGCCATCTTCTTGTCGTGGGGCCAGTACTTGTCGAAGATCTTCTGCCGGATGCGCTTCTTGTAGTCGGCCGTGATCTTCTTGTCCCGGCCGACCGGGTTCGCCTGCTTGAACAGCTTGCCCTCGTCGCTGAGCTTCTTCAGCGCGTTCATCTTGCGGTCGAACTGGCCGCGCGCGTGGAACGGCCTGCGCTGCACCTTGATCGTGACCTCGGGAAGGTCGTTGTTGCGCACCACCGGCTTGGCGGCAGCCTTCTTCACCGCCGCGCGGACGCCCTTACCGACCTTCGGCTTGCTCGCGCCGCCGCGCTTCTTCGAGCTCTTCGGCGCCCTGCTAGGCATCGAGGAGCTCCTGGATCACCTGGTCGATCAACAGACCGACGATCTCTCGCGTGATCATCTGGAAGATCGGGACCTCGGCCAGGGACGCGCCGAACGTGACGACGGCGGTGGCGATCGCCTGAGCCACGGCGAAGGCGAGGATGGCCAGCTGCACGATCACTTGGATCTTCAGCGCGAGCACGATCGCGGCGGCGATGATCAAACCGGTGCCGATCAGCATCGCGGCCTGGGAGTAGTCCGGCAGCGTTCCGGGACCACTCTCCGGGTTGGACCACCACTTCTGGAACGCCTGCACCGACTCGCCCTGGTGCTGCGACCAGACCGCCGCCGCGGCCGAACCGGCCTCCCCGGAGGCGTCGGCGACAGTGCCGGAGAAGTCCAGCCAGGCCTGGCCCATCTCGAACAGCTTTTCCTCGTCGGCCTCGGGCCAGCTGTAGCCGATCCAGCCGAGTGCCGTGATCAGTTCACCCGGCAGTTGGAGTCCCATGCCGTCACCCCAGCATTCCCTGGATGTCCCGCAGCGCGCCCGCGGCGGCGTCCTCGACCAGCTCGAAGTTGTCGGCCATCTTCGTCAGGTCGCTGCCGGCCGAGCCGATCTCCTCGGCGGCCACGCCGATGCAGTCCAGAACCCAGGTGGACGCCTCCGTGTACGCGATGCCGATCAGCGAGCCGATGTCGTCGGCACCCCACGGCTCGCCGTACCCCTGCATCTTCGCCTCGAAGCTCTCCAACTGCCCGATGAAGCGTTCGGCGGCGCCGATGACCTCGTCGCCGCCGGAGCGCAGCAGCGCGGGCTCGACCTCGAAGCCGTTCACCGGGAACCTCCTCGGGCCATCCGCTCCTGCGCGTCAGTGAGCGCCTGCAGGAACGCACCGAGCCGCGGCACGGCCGTGTCACGAACCTGCTCCAGCTGCTCGGTGAGCTGCGAGAGGTCGCCGGAGGCCACCGCCGGGCCACCGCCGCGCATCGAGTCGATCGCCGCGTTCACGGCCGCGATCACGTGGTCGCAGACCTCGGCCGCGCCGAGCCGCATCATCCGTGGGTCCAGCGTCAGCGACTCCAGTCGGCCATCGGCGCCGAACTCGGCGCGGACCTGCCCCTCGGCGGACTCACCGACCCGGCGCAGGCGCGCGGCCTCCTCGTCCTCCGGAGCAGTGCCGGCGGCACGCAACGCGCCGACCGTCGCGTCCAGCATGCGAGCGAACTCCCCGCTCGCCGGCTCATTCACCGACATGCGCCCTCCATCGATCGCCTCCGAGACAGTGGGAAGCGTAGCCAGATCCGGCAAACCGTGTGGACCCGCGAGGTGGACGTTCCATCGAGAAACGTCGAAGGCACCGGGCCGTCGACGGACCTGGGGGGACGACGGGTACGCCCTGGGCGCGCTCTGGGAGAAGCTGGCCGATGGCCACCGTTCGTTCCGTCAGGCGGTCGCCAGGCGGACCATGAACTGGCAGCCGTCGGAGGTGTTGCGTACCTCGACCCGACCGCCATGTGCCTCCACCAGGCCATGAACGATGGCCAGGCCGAGCCCTCCGGACGCCCCACCGTCACCGGGGCCGGGCGTGCGGGCCGGCTCGCCACGGAACGCGATGTCGAACACCCGGGGAAGGTCGGCCGGGGGAATGCCGCCACAGGTGTCGGCAACCGACAACCAGGCGTGGTCGTCCTCCCGGCCGGCTTCGATGCGTACGGTGCCGTCTTCGGGGGTGTAGCGGACCGCGTTGAGCAGCAGGTTCGCCACGACCCGGGCCAGCTCCGGTTCGCTCGCGGCGACCGTCGGCCACCCCGACTCGCTGGCGATCAGCTTGATCCGGCGGGCGTTGGCCAGCGGGGTGGTGCTGGCCAGCGCGTCCGAGACCACCTCTCCGAGGGGCACCGCCGTCAACGACAACCGCAGCGCTCCCGCGTTGATCCGGGACAGCTCGAACAGGTCGTCGACGAGTCGGGTCATCCGGTCGGTCTCCAGCCGGATGCGCCGGTGGTACTCGTCGACGGTGTCCGGATCACGCACCACCCGGTCCTCCAACGCCTCCGCCATGGCCCTCAGCCCGGCGAGCGGGGTCCGCAGGTCGTGGGAGACCCAGGCGACCAGGTCACGCCGGCCCTTCTCCAGCTGCCGTTCCCGCTCCCGGGCCTGGTCGCGCCAGACCGCGGCGCGGGCCAGTCGCCGGCCGACGTGCCCGCCGACGGCGAGGCTGACCACCGCCGCCGCCGCGACGGTGATCAGAACCACCTCAAGGTCGTGCGCGGAGAGGAACATCGCTTCCGCGACCGCCATCACCCCGACGGCGACGGCGACCACAGTGGTGGTGAGCAGCACGTTGAGGTGCACGGTGATCGAGCTGCGTCGAAGCGCGCGGAGCAGCACCGCACCGGCGAGCCCGATGCCGAATGCCGCACCGAGGGCGATCGCGAAGATCAGGAGTACGTCACGCATGGGCCGGCTCGTAGCGGTAGCCGATGCCCCAGACGGTCACGATCCGCTGCGGATCGGCCGGGTTGGCCTCGATCTTCTCCCGCAGCCGGCGTACGTGCACGGTCACTGTCGAGTGGTCCCCGAAGTTCCAGCCCCAGACCTGCTCGAGAAGTTCGGCCCGGCCGAACACGCGGGACGGATGCCGCATGAGGTGGACGAGCAGGTCGAACTCGCGCAACGTCAGGGCCAGATCGGCACCGGCGAGGCGGGCGGTTCGGGAGGCCGTGTGCACCACCAGGTTGCCGTCGGCGAGCGCCTCCGGCCGCTCGGGTAGCGTCCCACCGCCGGCGCGACGGAGCACCGAACGGACCCGCAGCACCAGTTCCCGGGGCGAGAAGGGCTTGGTCAGGTAGTCGTCCGCGCCCAGTTGCAGCCCGAGGATCCGGTCGGACTCGTCACCGCGCGCGGTGAGCATGACGATCGGTACGCCGTCCGGCCGTACCCGCAGCGCCCGGCACACCTCCAGACCGTTGATCAGCGGCAGCATCAGGTCGAGCACGACCAGGTGTGGCGCCTGCCGCTCCACGGCCGCCAGTGCCGCCGCACCGTCCGCCGCGAGGCTCACCTGGAAGCCGTCGTTCTCGAGGTAACGACGGATGACGTCGCTCACGGTCTGATCGTCGTCGACCACCAGCACGCGCTGTGTCACGGACCTTCCCCGTTCCGCCCCGTCAACGTCTCCCCCAGATGTCCATCGGCCCAGCGTAGCCACGCGGCGGACTCCGCCCGCACCAGCAAACCTTGCGAGGTTCTTACGGCTGCACGCGGAAGCCCGCTCGGGCGTACGCGGGGTCATACGGTGACCGGAATGCGGATCCTTGTCACCGGTGCGGCCGGGTTCATCGGCTCACACGTCGCCGACCTGCTCACCGACGACGGGCACGAGGTGGTGGCCGTGGATGCGCTCCTGCCCGAGGCGCACGGCGCGACGGCGCCGCAGTGGACCGAGCGGCACGACCTGGTGGTCGGCGACGTACGCGACAGCGAGCTGCTGACCCGGCTACTGACCGGGGTCGACGCGGTCTGCCATCAGGCAGCCATGGTCGGGCATGGCATCGACCCGGCCGACTCCCCCCGGTACGCCGCGCACAACGACCTCGGCACGGCCACCGTCCTCGCGGCGATGCACGCCACCGGGGTGCGCCGACTGGTGCTGGCCAGCTCGATGGTGGTCTACGGCGAGGGTCGCTATCACTGCCCCACCCACGGGATCGTCAGGCCTGCCGGCCGCCGGGCCGTCCACCTGGCCGAGGGCCAGTACGAGCCGACCTGCCCTCGCTGCGACCAGGCGCTCTCCCCCGGTCTCGTGCCCGAGGACGCGCCGCTGGAGCCGCACAGCACCTACGCCGCCACCAAGTTGGCCCAGGAACACCTCGCCGGTGCCTGGGCCCGGCAGACCGGCGGATCGGTCTGGGCCCTGCGCTATCACAACGTCTACGGGCCGCGAATGCCCCGCGACACCCCGTATTCGGGGGTCGCGTCGATCTTCCGGTCGGCCCTGGCCGCCGGACGACCGCCCCGGGTGCTGGAGGACGGCCGGCAACGGCGTGACTTCGTGCACGTGACCGACGTGGCCGCGGCCAACCTGCTGGCCCTCACGACGCCGGCACCGGATCCCCTGACCCCGGTCAACGTCTGCTCGGGCGAACCGCACACCGTCGGCGAGTTGGCTCACGAGCTGGCGTCGGCGATGGGCGGGCCACCGCCGATCACGGTCGGGGGCGGGCGGGCAGCGGACGTACGACATGTCGTGGCCGATCCGGCGCGCGCTGCCCGGGTGCTCGGTTTCACCGCCCGAGTCGGCTTCGCCGCTGGCATCGCCGACTTCACCACTGCGGTGATGCGGGATCCGGCATCGGTCACGACACCGTCCACAGTAGGTGGTTGACGGCGAGAGCCGTGGCGGCCTGGGCGGCCAACCACCACCGTCGGTGACCGTGGGGCAGGTGCGCGGTGGCGACCAGCAGCCAGACGGCGAACGGTAGCCAGATCCGCTCGACCTCGGCCTTGCTGAGCCCGGACAGGTCCGCCGCGAGCACCGCCGCCGTCGCCGCGACGGGCAACCACACCGAGGGTCCGGCGCCGGCGATCCGCTGCCGGAGGGCCGTCGCGAGTGGTGGGTGCGGTGCGCGGATCGACACGGCGGCCACCGCCCGCCGCAGCGCCGGCCCGACCACCGGGCCGACCGACAGCAGCAGGGCGGCGAGATTCGCCCAGACCCAGTAACCGTACGGACGTTCCGCCGCCCAGCCCTGGTAGTAACGACGCGCCACCAGGTGGTAGCCGTCCAGCCACCAGAAGCCGGCGAGGGTGAACGCGGCGACGACGGCCGCGACCGCCGTCGCCGCGACCAGGAGCACGCCGAGGCGGTCCCGCGCCCGGAGCAGCACCACTGTCAACGCGAGCAACCCGACCAGGACGAACCCGTACGACAGGTAGAGCGCGAAGCCGAGGAGCAACCCGCCCAGTGCGGCCCCTGGCCGGCCACCCGCCGCCAGCAGCGCCAGCCCGGCCGCGACCACCGCGGCGAAGATCCCGTCCGCGGACGCGCCCACCCAGACCGCCCCCGGGAGGAGCACCAGGAACGGCCACACCGCCCGGGCCGCGTCCTCGGCGCCGAGTGCCCGCAACGTCACCGGAACCGACACCGACACCGTGGCGCCGAGCAGCACGCAGGCGAGCCCGGCGGCGGTCCCGCCGCCCAGGCCGATCCGTTCCAGCCAGACGAAGAACAGCAACGCTCCCGGTGGGTGAGCGGCAGCGTGGGTGGACCACGAATCGGGCTGGAAGTCGAGAATCCGGTCGGCGAAGCCGGACAGCATGATGCCGACGTCCGTCACCCGGGGCACCTCGTGCAGGTACTCGGCCTGCACGGTGAGCCGCTCGGTCAACCCCGCGGACCAGCCGTCCACCAGGGCCAGCGACAGCGTCCAGAGCAGCGAGGCGAGATAGCCGACCGCCAGCAGCCGAGGCCACGGCGTGTCGGTCCCCCAGCGCACGCCCCGCCAGACGAACAGCGCCGCGACGAGCAGCGCGACGGGGGTGCCGGGCCCCAGATGGGGCTGCCAACTCGCGTAGAGCGGCGCCGCGTCGGCGTGCAGTCGTACGCCCTGATGGTTGAGCAGGGCGCCGACGGCGACGGCGGCGGCGAGCAGTGCCACCTCGGCGCCGAGGACGATCAGGTCGGCGGACCGGGTTCGTCCCGGCCGGGTCATCGTGGTCATGGTGACGGCCGACGATACGGCCTCTCACCAGGCATTCGACGGTCAGACGGTGAGACGTCAGCGAGTCGTAAGATCCGTTGCCGTGTAAGCGATCCGTAAGGAGAGACGGCGGTCCGGACGGCCGGTGGCGGGCCTAGCGTCGCCGGTATGCACACAACGATCGACGTGGTGCTGCCGTGTCTGGACGAGGCGGCCGCACTGCCTGCCGTACTGAGCGGACTGCCACCCGGCTACCGCGCCATCGTGGTCGACAACGGCTCCACCGACGGTTCGCCGGTCGTCGCGGCCGAGCACGGGGCCCGCGTCGTCCACGAGCCGCGACGCGGGTACGGCGCGGCTGTGCACGCCGGCCTGCTGGCGGCGGAGGCGGATCTGGTCTGCGTGCTCGACGCGGACGGGTCGTTCGACCCGGCCGAGTTGCCCAGGCTCGTCTCGGCGGTGCGCGACGGGCGGGCCGACCTCGCCGTTGGGCGGCGTCGGCCGGTCTCGGCGGATGCCTGGCCGTGGCACGCCCGCGCCGGGAACGCGGTGATCGCGGCCCTGCTGCGGCGGCGCGGCGTGCCGGTGTACGACATCAGCCCGATCCGGGTGGCCCGCCGGGCGGCGCTGCTGGGTCTCGGCGTCGGCGACCGCGCGTTCGGCTACCCCCTGGAGTTGCTGCTGCGCGCGGCCGGAGCGGGCTGGCGGATCCTCGAACTGGACGTCGCGTACGCGCCCCGGGCCGCCGGCACCAGCTCGAAGGTCTCCGGGTCGGTCCGGGGCACGCTGCGAGCGACCCGGGACTTCGCCGGAGTGCTGCGCGCCGACGCCGATGGTGTCCGGTGAACGTCCTGCTCCTGGTTGCGAAGGCACCGGTCCCCGGGCAGGCCAAGACGCGCCTCTGCCCGCCGGCCGATCCCACCCAGGCGGCCCGGATAGCGGCGGCGTCGCTGTTGGACACCCTCGCGGCGGTGCGCGCCACCGCCTCGACCATTCCCGTGCTGGCCCACACCGGTCGGTTCGCCGATGCCGAGTTCGGCGGCGAGCTGACCGCCGCGTTGGCGGGTTGGCACCTGTTTCCGCAGCGCGGCGGCACGTTCGCTGACCGCCTCGCGAACGCCCACGCCGACACCGCCGCGGCATTTCCCGGCCGGCCGGTGCTGCAGATCGGCATGGACACCCCGCAGATCCGGCCGGCCGTGCTCAGCACCGCGCTGGAGCGGCTCGCCGAACACGACGCGGTGTTCGGACCGGCGCTGGACGGCGGCTGGTGGGCGCTCGGGTTACGCGATCCGAGGTACGCGAGCGCGTTACGCGACGTACCGATGTCGACCGACGACACCGGGCGCCGCACCCTCGTCGCGCTGCGTCGGCACGGCGTACAACCGGCGATCCTGCCCGTGCTGCGGGATGTCGACGACTGGTCGTCGGCGCTGGCGGTCGCGGCTGACCTACCCGGCACCCGGTTCGCGGAGGCCGTCGCGTCGGTGGGCGGCCATCTGCTGAGCGGACGCCGCCGGTGAGTTCGACGATCAGTCTCGACGGTTTCGACGTGGTGCTGGGCAGACTCGGCCGGTGGCCCGCCGACCAGGACGCCCACGGCACGCCGGTTGGCCCGAGGCCCGCCACCCAACCCGAGCACTGGCTGGTGCACACCGACGGGCGGCGTGACCTGTTACCGGTGCGGCGCTGGCACGGCCCGCCCGAGCCGGAAATCGAGTCCGTCGCCGCACGCTGCACCGGGCCCACGATCGATCTCGGCTGCGGCCCCGGCCGGCTGACCAGGGCACTCGCCCAGCGCGGCCTCGTCGCTCTGGGGGTGGACATCTCCGCCGAGGCGGTACGTCTGACCCAGGGCCGAGGTGTGGTTGCCCTACGACGCGACGTCTTCGAACCCCTTCCCGGCGAGGGTAGATGGGCACACGCCCTGCTCATCGACGGCAACATCGGCATCGGTGGCGACCCGGTCCGCCTGCTGCGGCGGTGCGGCGCCCTGATCGCGGCCGACGGAACGCTGGTGGTCGAGGTGGAACCCCCGGGCGCCGGGCTGTGGCAGGGGCAGGCGTACGTCCTGTCCGGATCGTCCGGCGGTCGGGAACTGCGGGGGCCGGCGTTTCGATGGGCGCGGGTCGGGGCGGAGACGGTGGCCCGTGCCGCCACCGCTGCCGGCCTGCGGGTCGTTGAGCGTTTCCGATTCGGTCCACGCTGGTTCGCCGAATTGGCACGCTCATGATCCGCCGGCCACACGTACCCGCTCCGGAGGACTTCACCGCGCCCTCGCACTCACCGCTGGTCACCGCCCGGCTCGGCCTCTGGCTCGCTGTGGCGTTCGGGCTGTGTTTCGGCACCGGGCTGCTCAGTCACTACATCCAGCACCCGCCGGGCTGGTTCACCTGGCCGACCCGACCGGTCAACCTGTACCGGATCACCCAGGGCGTTCACGTGCTCTCCGGTGTCGCGGCGATCCCGTTGCTGCTGGCCAAGCTGTGGAGCGTCTACCCCCGGCTGTTCGTCCGCCCGCCCCTACGTCAGCCGATCCGGCTGTCCGGCCACGCCCTCGAACGGATCTCCGTCCTGGTGCTGGTCTGCGCCGCGTTCTTCGAACTGGTCACGGGCCTGTTCAACGTCGCCCAGTCGTACCCGTGGGGGTTCTTCTTCCCGACGGCGCACTACGCGGTCGCCTGGCTGGTGGCGGGAGCGATGCTGCTGCATGTCGCGGTGAAGCTCCCGGTCGCTCGCGTGGCGCTGAGCACGTCACTGCGACGCAGGAGAGCGGTGCCTGCCGCGACGCCCAGGCCTGACGAGCCGGACTCGGCGCAGCGACGCGCCTTTCTGCGTGCCTCGGCGGGCGTCGCCGGCATCGCCGTGCTGGCCACCGCCGGGGTCACCGTGCCGTGGCTACGTCGGGTGTCGCCCCTGGCGTGGCGCTCCGCGTCCGGGCCGCAGGGCGTACCGATCAACCGTACGGCGGCTGCCGCGCGCATCGCCGTTCCCCCGGATTGGCGACTGGAGATCGTCTGGCCGGGCGGGCGGGACAGCCTGTCCCTGGCCGACCTGGCGGCCCTGCCGCAACGCACGGCAGAACTACCCATCGCCTGTGTGGAGGGCTGGAGCGCCTCGGCCCACTGGACCGGCGTGCCCGTCGTTCAGTTGCTCCGCCGCGCCGGCGCACCGACCGGCCGACCGGTTCGGGTCACCTCGCTGGAAACCGACGGCCTGTATGCGGCGAGCACACTCCCTGCGGCCCATGCCCGCGACCCGCTGACCCTGCTCGCCCTGCGGATCAATGGCGAGCAACTGTCTCCCGACCACGGTTACCCCTGCCGACTCATCGCGCCGAGCCGGCCGGGCGTCCTGCAGACCAAGTGGGTGGCCCGGCTGGAGGTGCTGCGGTGAGGGCTTTTCGGCTGCTCCTGCTCGTTGTCGGTGCCGCGACCGCGGCGTACGGCGGTTGGTTGCTCCTCCCCCAGCTCGGGACCGCCCTACCGTGGCTGATCGGCGGCCCGGTGCTGCACGACGTTCTGGTGGCACCGCTGGTCGGACTGGTCGGGTTGGCGCTGGGTCGGCTGGTGACGAACCGGTTGCGTCTGGCCTGGATCGCCGCGGGTCTCATGGCCAGCGCCACGTTGCTGCTGATCGCGGTGCCCCTGCTGTGGCGACCACCCTCGGCGCCTCCGAACCCGGGTCTGCCGGACCGCGACTACCCGCTGGGGCTCGCTGTCGGGCTGGCTGTCCTCTGGGCCGCGATCGTGGTCGTCCTGGTCGTCGCCACCGCTGCCGACCGACGCGTCGCGCGCCGACGAACCGACCGTCGCTGAGCCGGCCCCACCCGTTCTTCACCGTTCGCCCAGGAGGGGTACGCATGTCAGCAATGGACATCAGCACGACCGATCGCGCGCCGATCGCCGTGATCGGCGGATCGGGGTTCTACGAGTTCCTCGACGACGTCGCCGAGATCACCGTCGACACACCGTACGGACCGCCGAGCGACGCGCTGTCCGCCGGGAGTGTCGCCGGGCGGCCGGTGGTGTTCCTGCCCCGCCACGGACGTCGACACACCCTCCCCCCACACCGCATCAACTACCGGGCCAACCTGTGGGCGCTGCGCGCACTCGGCGTTCGCCAGGTGCTCGCACCGGGCGCCGTGGGCGGCCTGCGACCGGATCTGGGCCCGGGGACCCTGGTCGTACCCGACCAACTGGTCGACCGGACCAGCGGCCGGGAGCAGACCTACTACGACGGGAAGCCACGCGCGGACGGGAAACTCCCTCAGGTCGTCCATGTGCCCTTCGCCGACCCCTACTGTCCGGTCGGACGGGCCACGGTCCTCGACGCCGCCCGATCGGCCGGTTGGCAGCCGGTCGACGGCGGGACCATGGTCGTCATCGAAGGGCCCCGGTTCTCCACCCGTGCCGAATCGCTGTGGTACGGCCGGGAGGGCTGGTCGGTCGTCGGTATGACCGGCCACCCGGAAGCGGTGTTGGCCCGCGAACTGGCACTGTGTTACACCGCGCTGTCCCTGGTGACCGACCTCGACTCGGGCGTCGAGGTTGGTCAGGGCGTGACCCAGCAGGAGGTGTTCACGGTCTTCGCCCGGAACATCGACCGCCTGCGCCTCCTGCTCGGCGACGTGGTGAAGGCGTTGCCGGAGGACCAGGGAGCCTGCCCGTGCGGACAGGCGCTGGCAGATACGCAGCGGTGACTGTCGTAAGAGTTCGGAAAGGGTTCGCGAACAGTTCGACGGCGGCTCCGGCCGTACGCTGCGGGGGTGGGAAAACGGATGTTCCGGTCGCCGGTGGTCCGAGCCGGTCTCGCCGCCGCTGTCGTCGTGGCGATGCTGGCCCTCTACTGGTTCCAGCCCTGGAAGCTGTTCACCGACACCTACGTCGACGAAGCGATTCCCCGCGTAGGGACGACTTCGACCGTTCCGATCCCGGCGTCCGCGACCCCGGGATCCTCGACGCCGGCCCCCGCGACCTCGGCAGCTACCCCAGCGGCGAACGAGGTCCTGACCAGCGGCGAGTTCGTCACCCATGAGCACCGGACGACCGGCAGTGCCGAGATTCACCGGCTCGCCGACGGGCGCCACCAGCTCGTCATCCGAGACCTGAACACGTCGAACGGCCCGGACCTACGGGTGTGGCTGACCGACCAACCGGTCGTCCGGGGCACGGCGGGCTGGCGGGTGTTCGACGACGGTAAATGGGTCGAGCTGGCGAAGCTCAAGGGCAACAGGGGCAACCAGGTGTACGAGCTACCGGCGTCGGTGGAGCCGGGCGACTTCCGCAGCGTCTCCATCTGGTGCAAGCGGTTCGCGGTCTCCTTTGGCGCGGCAGATCTCACGAGGGCCTGACCGGCCCACCTGTCGCAACCTGCCGGAGACGGCATTGACATCTTTCACTGCACGATCTAGCGTCGGGGCGAATCGATTCGACGCCGAGCCAGGTGCTCCGGCACCGTCGGTCGAACGGTCACGTGGTGTTCAGGCACGCGGTGTGGCCACCATCGATTCGACGACCGACTGGTCCTGCGTGGGCAGCGAGACCAGTGGCGGAAACCTGTGTCGATGAGCCGGCCGGGCGCCGTCGGCACATCGCGTCTTCTGAGGTTCGTCCGCGGCGAACGTGGTCGACCGGAGTGACCCGCAGCGGCGCGTCGTGGCGGCGTGCGGATTGCCGTGGACCCCTTCAACCAGTTCGTGCCGAGTGGCGGGAGCCCCTTCATGACAAGACGTAGACCCATCCTTGGACTGCTTGCGACGGCGGCGGCCGTCGTCCTGACCGTGAGCGCGGGGGCACTGGCCGGTGGTTCGATCACCACCGCGTCGGCCGCGAACATCGGAGCGGCCGCAGCGACCGCCGGGTGCGGCAAGGCGCCCACGTTGACCAGTGGCCAACGGTCCATCCAGAGCAGCGGTCAGAACCGCAGTTTCATCCTGAGGATTCCTGACAACTACGACAGGAACCACGCCTACCGACTGATCTTCGGATTCCACTGGAACGGTGGCACCGCCAACGACGTCGACGGCGGTGGGTCCGACGGGGCGGCCTGGTCCTACTACGGGCTGCGGCAGCAGGCGAACAACAGCACCATCTTCGTCGCCCCCCAGGGCAACGGCAACGGCTGGGCCAACCCCGGCGGCCAGGACGTCACCTTCGTCGACGACATGATCAGGGTGATCGAGGCGGACCTCTGCGTCGAGACCACGCAACGCTTCGCGCTCGGGTTCAGCTACGGCGGCGGCATGAGCTACTCGCTGGCCTGTTCCCGGCCAGGCGTCTTCCGCGCTGTCGCGGTCTACTCCGGTGGGCAGCTCAGTGGATGCAGCGGCGGCACCCAGCCGGTCGCGTACATGGGGATCCATGGCATCGGAGACGCCGTGCTCAACGTCTCCGCCGGACGGTCCCTGCGCGACACGTTCGTGCGGAACAACGGGTGCACCGCACAGAGCCCACCCGAGCCGAGGGCGGGCAGCCTGACCCACATCACCACCACCTACTCCGGTTGTCGGTCCGGCTATCCGGTGGTCTGGGCCGCCTTCGACGGCGGGCACACGCCCGGCCCGGTGGACGGCGGCGGGGACAGCGGAGCCAGAACCTGGACCAAGGGCGAGGTGTGGAGGTTCTTCACCCAGTTCGGTGGCACCGACCCCACGACGCCGCCACCGACCACCCCGCCACCGAGCGGCACGTCGGCCCTGCGCAGCACGTCCTCCGGACGGTGCCTCGACGTCAACGGCGCCTCGCAGACCAACGGCGCGGCGGCGATCATCTGGGACTGTCACGGTCAGAGCAACCAGAGCTGGACCTCGACCGCCGCCCAGGAGCTGCGCGTCTTCGGCGGCAAGTGCCTCGACGTCAACGGCGCCGGCACCGCGAACGGCAGCTCGGTGATCATCTGGGACTGCAACGGTCAGTCCAACCAGAAGTGGCGGCTCAACGCCGACGGCTCGATCACCGGAGTTGGTTCGGGCCGGTGCCTGGACATGGTCGGCAACGGCACGGCCAACGGCACGCGCGTCCAGATCTGGGACTGCACCGGCGCCGCCAACCAACGCTGGAGCCGGAGTTGAGCCCGACGAGGTTCCCGGAGAGGGGACCGGCCCCACGGATGTCCAACCACCCACAAGGAGACTCGGCCGTGCCACTTCGCAAACTCTCCGCCCCCTGGCTGGGGGCAGCCATGGCGGTGCTGGTCCTGATCGCCGTCGGAACGTACGTCCTCACGACCGTCGCACCGGCGGCCGCGGCCACCACTGCCGGCTGCGGCAAGGCGCCCGGACTGAACAGCGGCACCCACACCATCCAGAGCAGTGGGAAGAGCCGCAGCTTCATCCTTCGGCTGCCGGACAACTACAACAACACCTACGCCCACCGGCTGGCCTTCGGGTTCCACTGGCTGGGCGGCACCGCCAGCCAGGTCGCGTCCGGCGGAACCGACGGAGCCGCGTGGGCCTACTACGGCATGCAGTCGCAGGCGAACAACAGCACCATCTTCGTCGCCCCGCAGGGCCTCAACAACGGCTGGGGCAACTCCAACGGTGAGGACGTCACCTTCACCGACGACATGATCCGCGTGATCGACAACGCTCTCTGCGTCGACACCACCCAACGTTTCTCGGTCGGGTTCAGCTACGGCGGCGCGATGAGCTACTCGTTGGCGTGTTCCCGGCCGACGGTGTTCCGTGCGGTCGCGGCGATCGCGGCACCGGGGGCGATCAGCGGATGCAGCGGCGGCACCCAGCCCGTGGCCTACCTGGGCATCCACGGCATCAACGACAACATCCCCAGCGGACGGTCGCTGCGCGACAGGTTCGTCCGCAACAACGGCTGCGCCGCACAGAGCCCGCCCGAGCCGAGGGCCGGCAGCCTGACCCACATCACCACCGCGTACTCCTGCCAGCCCGGATACCCGGTGCTCTGGGCCGCGTTCGACGGCGGCCACCAGCAGGGTCCGGTGGACGGGTGCGCCGGCTGTGAGAGCGGCGCGCGGAGCTGGGTCAAGCAGGAGGTGTGGCGGTTCTTCACCCAGTTCGGGTCGGACGTGCCGCCCACCACTCCCCCGCCGACGACCCCGCCGCCCGGCCAGCAGAACGTGCTGATCGCGGGGAGCCAGTCCGGCCGGTGCATCGACATCCCCAACTCCAGCACCACCAACGGCACCCGCCCGCAGCTGTGGGACTGTCACGGTGGCACCAACCAGCGCTGGACCCACACCGCCAACCGCACCCTGACCGTCTATGGCAACAAGTGCCTGGACGCCAGTGGGGCGGGCAGCAGCAACGGCACCGCGGTCCTCATCTGGGACTGCAACGGCCAGGCCAACCAACAGTGGAACGTGAACTCCAACGGCACCATCACCGGCGCCCAGTCGGGGCTGTGCCTCGACGCCGTCGCATCCGGCACGGCCAATGGGACGCAGCTTCACCTCTGGGCCTGCCACGGTGGTGCCAACCAGCAGTGGGCCAGGCGCGCCTAGAACCCCACCGGGCAACGCGCCGCTCGGGTCGTTTCCCGGGCGGCGCGTGCGTCTGGCGGTGGGAGCCACCACCGTGCGGTCAGTGTCGGTGGGGTGGTGCGCCGATGGCCAGGACAGCGGTGTCGTCGGTGAGTCCGGTGCCGAAGGTATCGAGTAAGTCGATGATGGCGGCGACGGCGGCGGCTGCGGGCGCGGGCGCGAGAGAGCGGGCAAATCGGGCGAGGGCTGCCGCTCCGTACCGGCCGTCGGCGGTCTCACTGCCGACGGGACGTGCCTCGGTGAGTCCGTCGCTGTAGAGGAGCAACGTGTCGCCAGGGTTCACCACCACTGTGGTGTTGGTGTACCGGGAGTGCGGGAAGGCCCCCACGATGCGGCCCTTCGTGGGGTGGTAGTGGATCGAGCCATCGGCCCGCAGCAGCAGTGGCTCCGGGTGCCCACCACTGGCGATGATCGCGGTGAAGCCGCCGACGGCCGTCGTGGAGGTGAGGATGCCGAACACGACTGTGCAGTAGCGGGCGTCCTCGCGGTACTCCTGCCAGAGCACTGTGTTGAGGTTGTGCAGCGCGGCAGCGGGGTCGGGGTCGTACACGGTTGCGGCCCGCAACGTGTAGCGGGCCAGGGCGGTGACGGCAGCCGCTTCGACGCCCTTGCCGCTGACGTCGCCCAGGAAGAACCCCCAGCGGCCGTCGACGAGGGGGAAGAGGTCGTAGAAGTCGCCGCCGACCTGGTCGGTGGAGGCCGCCCGGTAGTACGCGGCGCTGTCCAGCCCGGGCGGAGTCTGCAGCACGGCGGGGAGAAGACTGCGCTGTAGCTTGCCGACGAGATGCCGTAGCCGTTCGTCCTCGCGCTCTGCGGCCTTGCGGGCATCGAGGAGCTCTCGTTCGTAGGCACGGCGCATCTTGGCGTCGAAGATCGCCGTCCGGATGAGTTGGGGTTGCCCCTCACTGCCGACCTTGACGATCGACGTGACGAGGACCGGCATCCGGGAGCCGTCCCTGGTGCGAAGTTCGAGGGACACGCCACCGATCTCGCCCTGCATGGCCAGCATCGGAGCGAAGTGGGTCTCATGGTAGATCCGCCCGCCACCGGTGAGGAGATCGCTGAAGCGGCGCCGTCCGACGAGTTCCTCCCGGCGGTAGCCGAGCCAGGCCAGCAGGGTGCCGTTGATTTTGGCGATGGTGCCGTCCAGGAGGGTGGACAGGTAGCCGCAGGGCGCGTTCTCGTACAGGTCTTCGAGGTTGTCTTCCAGCAGGGCGGGGAACCCGGCCTCACTCGGCCGGGCACTCCTGTGATCGCCTGGACCTTGGCCGTGCGGCTCATGCCCCGCGGTGGCGGTCATCGGTAGGCGGCCCTGACAAACGACGTGATCGCCGCGGCCGTGGCCTGCGGCGCGCTCAACTGCGGGCAATGCCCGGTCGCGTCCAAGGTGACGAGCCGACTTCCGGCGATCTGTGCATGCACGAACGCGCCGACTTCGGGCGGCGCGATGGCGTCCTGCGCACATTGCAGGATCAACGTGGGAACTCTCACCGCGGCGAGATCCGCCCGATTGTCGGACAGGAACGTCGCACGGGCGAACACCTGCGCCATCGCGGGATCCGTCCGGCAGAAGCTCGCCGTCAGCTCTTCACCCAGCTCCGGGCGTTCCGGATTGCCCATGATCAAAGGTGCCATGCTCGACGACCAGCCGAGGTAGTTGCTCTCGAGTGAAGCGAGCAGGTCGTCGATGTCTTCCCGAGTGAAGCCGCCTCGGTAGTTCTCGTCATCGACGTAGCACGGTGAGGGGGTGACCAGGACAAGCGCCGAGAAGCGGTCCGGCTCGCGGTTCGCCGCGAGGACCCCGATGCTCGAACTGACCGAATGCCCCACGAAGATCGGCTGCTGGAGGTCGAGGTCCTGGCAGATACTCAGCACGTCGTCGGCGTAGCCGTCCAGTGAGGCGTACCGGTCAGCGTCCCAGGCCGCCGGGTCAGCCTGGCCTGATCCGACATGATCAAACAACACCAGCTGGGCCCATCGTCCGATTTCGGCGGCCACATGACGCCACATGTGCTGATCGCAGCCGAAGCCGTGCGCGAGCACAACGGTAGGGCCGCCCGCACGGCCGGTCACCATCACGTTGTTGCGATTCCGCACACGCATTCGCCCATCTTCCATCACCCGCATCCCCGTACCAAATGTTGGTTCACCTGGGCGAACGTCGTCGCACCACGTGCCGCCAACGCCGAGGACGCGGAGGGGAGCCGCACCCAACGCGGCGCCCGCACCTCTCTTGCAGGGCTACTCCCCCGAAGGCGCTGCCAATCGAAATGGGATCACCTACTCGCGTTGATCACCGGGATGTCCAGATCTATCCCGGTGCTGGTCACGGACAGCAGATACGTGACACACGGAGCTGCGGCGCGCAGGGCCAGCGCGACCTCGGCGGACTCGGCCGCACGCTGTGTTCGCAGGAGGGCGCTGATGCCGTGGGCGCTGAAGAAGGTCACCCCGGAGAGATCGAGCACCAGACGTGCGGGCCGTCGGGTGATCACGTGTTCGGCCAGCTCGCTGATGAGATGGGCGGTGCTCATGTCCACCTCGCCGGAAACGGCGATCACCGGCGCATGCCGATCATTGTGCAGGTCGAGCGTCATGATCGCTTTGGCGGGCTGAGCGTGCCGGCGAGTGGGCTGAGCGTGGCTCCGAGTGGGTTGAGCCGGCTGCCGGGTGGGTTGTTCGAGGATCGACATGGCGCCTCCCGATCTGGTGCATCGGTGAGTCGGACCCTCCCGCGGCGACGAGACGCGGGCGGCGGACCTGGGCGCATGTCTTGACCCGCGAACCACCCTACCCACGACGTTCGCCCTTGACACCATTCGAGAGCGGTGGCAGATCTCGATCCCGGCAGTGACCGTGAGGATCCTCGAAGAGGTGCTGCCTGTCCGGTTCGGTCCGTCGGCCTGGGGGTAGGGCCACATGCTGGAAGGCGGTCGAGGCAAGGAGGCGACGGTGGCGGACGCGACGGTGGCGGACCTGGTGGTGGCTCGGTTGGCCGACTGGGGCGTGGACCGGGTCTTCGGCTACTCCGGGGACGGTATCGATGGGGTGATGGGGGCCCTGCGTCGGGCCGGTCGGCCGGAGTTCGTGCAGGCCCGGCACGAGGAGACGGCGGCGTTCATGGCCTGCGGGCACGCCAAGTACACCGGCGGGCTGGGGGTGTGCCTGTCGACCCAGGGACCGGGCGCGGTACATCTGCTCAACGGCCTCTACGACGCCCGGCTGGACTCCCAGCCGGTGCTCGCCCTGGTCGGCCAGCAGGTGACGTCCGTGCTGGGCAGCGGCTACCAGCAGGAGATCGACCTGGTACGTCTCTACGGCGACGTGTGCGCACAGTTCGTGCAGACCGCGTACACCCCGGAGCAGCTGCCGATGCTGCTCGACCGGGCGATCCGCACCGCCCTGGCGACCCGCAGCCCGACCTGTGTGATCCTGCCGCACGACGTGCAGACCGCCCCGGCCCCGGACCTCGGCGCGCAGGAGCACGGGATCATGGTGACCAATCCCGGCTTGCCGGTGCCCGAGCTGCGGCCCCGCGCCGGTGATCTGCGGGCGGCCGCAGACCTGCTCGATGCCGGGGAACGGGTGGCGATCCTGGTGGGGCAGGGTGCCCGGGCCGCCGCCGGCGAGGTGGTCGAGCTGGCCGAGGCCCTCGGCGCCGGCGTGACGGCGTCGCTGCTGGGCAAGCCGGTGCTGGACGAGTCGCTGCCCTTTCACACCGGCGTGATGGGCCACCTGGGCAGCACCGCCAGCAGCATGCTGATGAACGAGTGCGACACCCTGCTGATCGTCGGCAGCAACGATCCCTGGTCGGAGTTCTACCCGGCACCGGGGCAGGCCCGGGCGGTGCAGATCGACATCGACGGTCGGCGGCTGGGGATGCGCTACCCCGTGGAGGTGCCGCTGCTCGGCGACGCCGCCGAGACCATCCGGGCGCTGCTGCCGCTGCTCACCGCGCGGTCCGACCGCAGTTGGCGCCAGCGCGTCGAGGGCGAGGTGACCCGCTGGCGGGACATCGCCCGACAGCGTGCGACGGCCACCGCAGAGCCGGTGAACCCACAGTACGTCCTGCACGCCCTCACCGATCGGCTACCCGCGGACGCGCAGGTGGCGGTGGATGTCGGGTCGGTGACCTACTGGTACGCCCGACACCTGCGGTTGCCCGTCGGTGTGGACGCGCACCTGTCCAGCACCCTGGCCTCGATGGGTTCGGCGCTGCCGTACGGGCTGGCCGCCAAGCTCGCGACACCGCACCGACCGGTGGTGGCGCTGGCCGGGGACGGGGCGATGCAGATGAACGGGCTGGCCGAGTTGCTCACCGTCGCGCACCGCTGGCGGGACTGGGCGGACCCCCGGTTCGTGGTGCTGGTGCTGCACAACCGCGACCTGGCCGAGGTGAGCTGGGAGCAGCGGGAGATGGAGGGCGATCCCCGTTTCGTCGACTCCCAACGCCTGCCCGACGCGCCGTACGCCCGGTGGGCCGAGTTGCTGGGTCTGCGCGGCGTACGGGTCACCACCCCGACCGAGGTCGACACCGCCTGGGACGAGGCCCTGTCGGCGGACCGGCCTACGCTGATCGAAGCGATCGTGGACCCGGCGATCCCGCTGCTTCCGCCCGCGCAGCCCTACGAGAAGGTCGCCACCATGTACGAGGCGCTCGGTCGGGAGGACACCGACCTGGGCCGGCGGGCGCTGGCGCACCTGCGCCGCGAACGGGCCACCGAAGGCTTCGACGACCCGCAGTGCCGATAGCGGTCGTCGACTGGCGGTACGGACGGGTGTCGGGCCGGCCGATGCCGCTGTGGGCGGTGCCCGCGCCGTCACCGGAAGGAGGACATCGTGGTGGACCGGATCGCCGACCCGTGGGGTGAGCGGACCCCGTACGGGCCGGGGCAGCAGTGGCCGGTGCGGGTGGACCGGTACCTGGCCGACGGCCGGACCGATGCCGACGTGGAGCGGTGGGTGCAGTCGGCGTCGGTGCTGCACTCCAACGGCGACGCGCTGGACATCGCGGTCGCCGACGGGCGGATCGTCGGGGTGCGCGGGCGGGCCGTGGACCGGATCAACCGGGGTCGGGTCGACCCGAAGGACCTGTACGGCTGGCAGGCCAACCACAGCCCGGACCGGTTGACCCGACCGCTGGTCCGTGACGGCGGCCGCCTGGTCGAGACGGACTGGGACACGGCGATGGGTCGGATCGTGGCCCGGTCGAGGGAGCTCCTCGACGGGCCGGGTGGGTGGGGGCACTTCGGCTTCTACACCAGTGGGCAACTGTTCCTGGAGGAGTACTACACGCTTGGTGTGATCGGTAAGGCCGGTCTGGGCACCCCGCACATGGACGGCAACACCCGGTTGTGCACGGCCACCGCGGCGGCGGCGATGAAGGCGAGCTTCGGCACGGACGGGCAGCCCGGCTCGTACACCGACGTGGACCACTGCGACGCGATCGCGCTGTGGGGTCACAACGTCGCCGAGACGCAGACGGTGCTGTGGATGCGGATGCTGGACCGACGCCGTGGCCCCAACCCCCCGGCGATGCTGGCGGTGGACCCGCGCGCCACCCCGGTCGCCCGGGAGGCCGATGTGCACCTCGCGGTGCGTAACGGCACCAACATGGCCCTGATGAACGGCCTGCTCCGGGAGATCATCCGGCGCGGCTGGTACGACCACGACTACGTCGACGCGCACACAGTGGGTTTCGAGGAGCTGTGCCGGATCGTCGACGGCTACCCGCCGTCGCGGGTGGCCGACATCTGCGACGTGCCGGCCGCCGATGTGGAGCGCGCCGCCGAACTGCTCGGCACCTCGCAGCTGTTGCTGTCGACGGTGTTGCAGGGCTTCTACCAGTCGAACCAGGCCACCGCCGCCGCCTGCGCCGTCAACAACCTGCACCTGGTTCGCGGCATGATCGGCCGGCCCGGCGCCGGGATCTACCAGATGAACGGCCAGCCCACCGCCCAGAACACCCGGGAGACCGGCGCCGACGGCGACCTGCCCGGCCTGCGCAACTGGGACAACGAGCAGCACATCGAAGAGTTGGCTCGGCTGTGGAACGTGGACGTGGACACCATTCCGCACTGGGCGCCGCCGACGCACGCCATGCAGATCTTCCGGTACGCCGAGCAGGGCTCGATCAAACTGCTCTGGATATCCGCCACCAACCCGGCCGTCTCGCTGCCGGAGTTGCACCGGATCCGTCAGATCCTGACCCGGCCGGAGCTGTTCGTGGTGGTCCAGGACCTCTTCCTCACCGAGACCGCTGAGCTGGCCGACGTCGTGCTGCCCGCCGCCACCTGGGGCGAGAAGACCGGCACGTTCACCAGCGTCGACCGGACCGTGCACATCTCCGACAAGGCCGTCGACCCGCCCGGGGAGGCCCGCCCGGACCTGGACATCTTCCTCGACTACGCCCGCCGGATGGACTTCCGCGACCGCGACGGCCAGCCGCTGATCGACTGGAGCGGGCCGGAGGAGGCGTTCGAGGCGTGGAAGGAGTGTTCGCGGGGCCGGCCGTGTGACTACACCGGCATCACCTACGAGAAGCTGCGCGGCGCCTCCGGCATCCAGTGGCCCTGCACGGACGAGCGTCCCGACGGCACGGAGCGCCTCTACACCGACGGACATTTCCACACCGACCCCGACTACTGCGAGACGTACGGTCACGACCTGGCCACCGGCGCGGAGTTCACCGAGGCGGAATACCGGGCCAAGGAACCGGCCGGACGGGCGTTCCTGCACACCGTCGACTACCAACCCTCACCCGAGGTGCCCGACGACGAGCATCCGCTGCTGCTTACCACCGGACGCACCGTCTACCAGTTCCACACCCGCACCAAGACCGGGCGCGCCCCGCAACTCAACGAGGCGGCACCGGACGTGTGGGTGGAGCTGAACCCCGCCGACGCGGCCCGGTTCGGCATCGTCGAAGGTGACCTGGTCGGTGTCTCCTCGGCGCGCGGCTCCATCCAGGCCCGCGCCCGGCTCTGCGGCATCCGCCCGGGCGTCGTCTTCCTGCCGTTCCACTACGGCCACTTCGACCAGGACCCAGCCGACCGGACACCCCGGGCGGCGAACGAGCTGACCATCACCGCCTGGGATCCGGTGTCCAAGCAGCCCCTCTTCAAGGTCGCCGCCGTCGCCGTGGCGAAACTCGCCGACGGGCGGGGCGTACCCTCGCCGGCGCCGACCGTCGGCGGCAGCGCACCACCAGCGGACGCTGACGTGCCGCCCACCGTTGGTGGGCCGGCAGCCGAGGCCACCAGCGGGAAGGAGTGAGCCGTGCACCTCGCCCACTACCTCGGTCTCCTGCACCGCGCGCAGGTCAACCTGGCCGACGCGTTCCGGCAGGTCGCCGACGCGCATGCCGAGGAACCGGACATCGAGCACCTCTGCCAGCAGCAGGCGAAGCGCTGCGACGCACGCGCCGAACAGCTGCACCCGTTCGTGGTCCGCTACTCCGAGGACGCCCCCGACGAACCCGACCGGTTGCACTCGCAACTGTTCACCGGCACCCGCACGGGCGGCATCGGCCTCCTGCGGGACCTCCAGGACCTCTACCTGATGGCCGCCGAGTGCGACATCACCTGGACGGTCGTCGGCCAGGCCGCCTACGGTGCCCGCGACAAGGAACTGCTCGCGGTCGTACGGCGCTGCGAGGGAGAAACGGCGATCCAGCTCAAGTGGCTGCGTACCCGGATGAAGGCCGCTGCGCCCCAGGCGCTAGTCGTCGCCGACTGACGACGCCAACCGGGGCAGGCGGCCGCTTCGGTCCGCCGGTTCTCCGGTCGGGCCGCCGGCGTCCACCCGGTGTGTCCCAGGACTCTTCGGGTAGGGCACCAGGAACCCTGAGAGAGGAATTCCTGATGCCGAACACCACCATGGCAATGCTGGAGACGTACCCCAAGTCGATCAACCTGGACCGCGCGAAGCTGGCGGCGGCGATCGACGCGCTCAACGACTGCGCCCAGGCCTGCACCGCGTGCGCGGACGCCTGCCTGAGCGAGGACATGGTCGCCGAGCTGACCAAGTGCATCCGTACGGACCTGGACTGCGCCGACATCTGCACCACCACTGCTCGGGTGCTGTCCCGACACACCGGCTACGACGCGAACATCAGCCGCAGTCTGCTGGAGGCGTGCGCCACCGCCTGCAAGTCGTGTGGGGACGAGTGCGCCGCTCACGCCGACAAGCACGAACACTGCCGGGTCTGCGCCGAGGCGTGTCGGGCGTGCGAGCGGGCCTGCCGGGACCTGTTGGCCACCATGAGCTGAGCAACCGGCACCGTGACCCGGGCCGCCCCGCCGCCGAGAGGCGGCGGGGCGTGCCAACTGGCGCCTCGTCGGGTCACTCGCCGCCGGCGGCTCTGTCTCGGTCGGCCTGGGCGTCCGCCGCGCCGGTCGGAGTGCCGTCGCCGTCACGGGTCGCGTGGGACAGGTCCACGTCGGCACCGGTCCGGGCGGCGTCCGCCTTCGCGTCGTCCGCGCCGACGATCTCCCCGGCGGGATCGGCGTCCGCGCCGTCGTCGTCGATCAGCCGCCCGCCGGCGGCCAGTCCGACCGGTACGTACCTGGGATCGGTCATCTCATCCTCCTCGGGGGTTTTGCTCACCCCTACCGCTACCCCGAGGTGGTCCCCACACACCCCGGCCCGCTACTCCTCCGGGACGCGCGGCCCGACCTCGCCCCGCTTCAGGTGCTCCGCGTTGCGGTCGGCCTCGCTGTCGGCGTTCGCGGCCCCGGAGCCGGGATCCGTCGTTCGACGCCCCTCGGCGTCCTGGTACACCGCGCCAGTTTCGAGGGCTCTCTCCTGCTGACTCTGCTCAGGCGTAGTCATGGATTCCCCCTACCCTCCGGGCCCACCAGCAAACGGTCCCGCCGGTGCTGCCATCGCTCGAAGCCCGCAGGCCTTCCGGAGGGTGGTTCCGTGTATCGGGTGCACCCTCAACGGTCTGCTATTTCTGTGGGCGGTAAGCGTTCTCGACCGACGCCGAGGCGACGTCGCGCACTGTGCGGTTGGTGGCGGCCACCTGCGGGGCCCCGCCACCGGTACCGCACAGACGCGGCGGACCTGGACAATTGGCGTTCGTGGGGGCCGGTCAGGGTCCCTTCGCCGCGACGGCCCTCGCAGCCTCGACATCGGCGCTGATCATGGCATCACGCGACGCAGAACTCGTTGCCCTCTGGGTCGAGCATGACGACGTGCCCGAGGACGTCGCCGTACCACTCCTCGCGGACCACCGTCGCGCCGGCGGCAACCAGGTCGGGCACCTTCTGCCGGATCAACCGGGCGTGCTCGGCCATGTCCCCCGAGCCCGGACCGGCCACCCGGATGTCGATGTGCATACGGTTCTTGGCGGACTTCCCCTCAGGGACCTTGAGGAAGCTGATGGCAGGACCCTGGCCGTCCGGATCGACGATGGACGCGTTGTCGGGCTCGTCGAAACCGGGTTCCTTGACATAGCCGAGGGCCAACGCCCAGAAGGCAGCGATCCGCTGGGGATCGTCGGCGTCGCATCCCAGGGTCCAATGAGTGGCCACCGCGCCAACGTACGTCAGCTGTCACGCCCTGTCATCGACCTGACCCCGGGTTGCCCGGCTGACGCCCGGGATCGCGCGCGGGCTGGCCCGCCCCCTCCGTACGGCGGGTGGCCTAGTGGCCACGGAACGCCTCCTCCAACCACCAGGAGCCGCGAGCGGCGCTGACCTTGGCGTCGATCACCAGCGGCCGGGTCCGGGGACCGGCGAGCCAGTGGCGTACCGGCCCAAGATCGTCGACGGTCCGGACGGTCAATCCGTCGCAGCCGTAACCACGGGCGATCGCGGCCAGGTCGGTCTCGGGGAAGGTGACGGTCTCCAACGGGTGCCCGTCCGGGCCGAAGTGGTGCACCTCGGCCCCGTACGCCGCGTCGTCGTAGATCACCACGAGCAGGGGTAGCGCCAGCCGGACGGCGGTGACCAGTTCGGTCGCGGACATGACGAAGCCGCCGTCGCCGACTGCGGCGACGGTGAGCCGGTCCGGTCGGGCGACCGCCGCGCCGAGCGCACTGGCCAGGCCGAGCCCGACCGACTGGAACGCCTGGGTGAAACAGAACCCCGCCACGTCCGGCACGTCGAGCCACATCGACGGGTAGCCCATGAAGTTGCCCGAGTCGACCACCACCGTCCGGGCGGCCGGCAACAGGTCGTCCAGAGCGGTCGAGAGCGTCCTCGGGTCGATCGTCGCCGGGGCACCGCCGCCCTCATCCTGGTACGGAACCGACCGCCACCGGCCGTGGTCGCGGATCCGCTGTGCCAGCTCCGGCGTACGCCACCCGCCGGTGGTGGCGTCCCCAGGCCCGGTGGCGCCGACGCCCAGCCGAGCGAGCAGCGCCTCGGCGACGGCCGACACCTCGCCGGCCACCGCCAGGTCGACAGGGCGGTTCACTCCGAACGCGGCCGGGTCGTGGTCCACCTGGACGACGACGGCGGAGGGTGGGATCAGTTCGCCGTGCCGGGTGGTCCACATGTTCAGCGTGCTGCCCCACGCCACGACCAGATCCGCCGTGCCGATCAGCTCGGCGGTGAGCGGGGTGGCGAAGCCGCCGGCGACGTCGAGGTTCCACGGGTTCCCGGCGAACAGTCCCTTCGCGGCGGCCGAGACCGCGAGCAGCGCGCCGCAGGCGTCGGCGAGGCGGGTCAGCGGTGCCCGGGCCGCCCGGGCACCCCGACCGGCGATGAAGACCGGTCGACGGGCGGCCTGGAGCGCGGCCAGCAACGGCTCGACCTGCGGGGCGGTGACCGGGGTCGGCGTGGCCGCCGGGACCTGGCCGGACCACGCTTCGGTCACGGTCTGCTGCACCTCCAACGGCAGGCCCAGCACCACCGTCGCGCCCCGGGCGGCGGCCCGGTACGCCGCGCCCGTGTCCTCGGCCGCGTGCGTCGCGCGTACCCGGTGGAAGTCGGCCCCGACCGCGGCGGCGAGTGCCGGCAGGTCGATGAAGAAGTTCGACCGCGGCGCGGTCGCCTCCGGGGCCAGGACAACCATCGGGGTACGGCTCTTCGCCGCCTCGGTGAGGCCGGTCAGCGCGTTGGTGACGCCCGGACCCTGGTGCACCGAGAGCAGTCCCACCGTCCCTGCGGTGCGGGCGTACCCGTCGGCCATGCTCGCCGCGCCGCCCTCGTGGGCCGCCGCCACGAACCGGGCGCCGGCCGCGACGAGCGCGTTCGTGACATGGAAGTTGCCACTGCCGACCACCCCGAAGACGTGCCGTGCGCCGTGCCCGTACAGGACCCGCCCGACCACCTCGGCTACCCGCATCGGTGGTCCGGTCTACCGTTCGACAAGCGCGAGGACCCGGCACGGGCTGCCGGACCCGGAGACGATCGGCAGCGGTCCGGCGATCACCACCGCGCCGGTCGCCGGCAACTGCGCCAGGTTACGGAGCTGGGTCAGGCCGTACTTGTCCTGGCCGAGCAGGAACGAGTGGCACGGGAACGGCGGGTCGAACGAGTGCGCGGCCCCCGCGTCGGTCCCGACCGTCTCGACCCCGACGCCCTGGATCGGCGACTCCTCGGCCAGCCAGCGGGCGCACTCAACGGAGATGCCCGGGGTGCGTCCGGCGTTGGCGTACCGCTCCGGGTCGTCGCCGTACGCGTCCCACCCGGTGCGGTAGAGCAACCAGCCCCCGGTGGGCAGGGGGCCGTGTTCCGCCTCCCATGCCTTGACGTGCTCGATCTCCAGCAGGAAGTCAGGGTTGTCGGCGGCGTCGGTGGCGTGGTCGATCACCACCGCCGGGGCGATCAGCTGACTCACCGGGACCTGCGACACGTCGGCGCCCTGTTGACCGGTGACCCAGTGCACCGGGGCGTCGAAGTGGGTGCCGGTGTGCTCGCCGGTGGAAAAGTTGTTCCAGTACCAGGCCGGACCCCGGTCGTCGTACCGGCTGATCTCGCTGAGCTGGAACGGCCAGGTCTGGCCGAACTGCTCGGGCAGACCCAGGATCGGGGTCTGCTCCGAGAGCGGAGCGGTGAGGTCGACAACCTGAATCCGGCCGCTGGAAAGAGCGGCGACAAACTCCTGCAGCACCGTCATGCGGCGACGGTACACCCGCTCATGCTCCACGATGGGGCATCGAACGATGCCACTTGGCGCGTCACCATCGGCCAACCAGGGCCGCGTCGGTGACGGTTATCCGAGAGTGCCGCGGGTGCGTGCCGCGATGTGGATGGTGGTGCCTGCGGGCCCGCTGTCGACGAGGAGGTAGTCGGCCGTCTGCCCGACCACCCACAGGCCCATTCCCCCCGTGTCGGACAGGGGCGGTCGCTCGGTGGGCGGAACGTAGCGAGCGGTGTTGAAGCCACACCCCTGGTCAGTGACTTCACAGGTGAGCCGGCGGTCCAGGAGCAGGCGTAGGTCACCCCTACCGCCCCCGTGCCGAACCACGTTGATCATCAGTTCGTTGACCGCGATGACCCAGTTCTCGATCTCGTCGGGGTCGAGGCCGCACCGGCGGCTGACGGCCTCGACCTCGTGTCGGACGCGGTTGAGGTCGGCGAGGGTGAATGACGCCGAGAGCAGGGGCTTCCTGTCGGTGAGGGCATGGCGGTCGAGCGGCGGGTTCACCATTGATTCCCCTCCCTGTCGGACGTGAAGCCGGCGACCTTGCCGGTGGCATCGGGCTGGAAAGCTTCCCGGAACGGGTTCACCAGTCGACCATTGCATCAATGTGACATGGGAAGGTACCCCACGTCGGAGGCACGACACTGTTGATCTCGCTCCTGACGTGCCGACGGCGTCGTGCCGGCGTCTAAGCTGCCTGAGTGGCTGATGCCGAGGTGGTGACGAACGAGGAGCGGCTGCGACGTATCGAGGCGATCACCGATGCTGCCCTGTCGGGGCTGAACGTCGCCGAGTTGCTCGACGAGCTACTTGAACGCGTCCGGGACCTGCTCAAGGTCGACACCGCCACCATCCTCCTGCTGGACGACCACACCGGCGAGCTCGTCGCGACAGCTGCCAAGGGTCTGGAGGAGGAGGTACGCCGCGGGTTCCGCATCCGGGTCGGACGCGGCTTCGCCGGACGAGTGGCGGCGACACGCGCGCCGGTCACGATCGATGACGTCACGCCCGACGATGTGGTCAATCCCATCCTGCTCGCCACGGGCGTACGTGCCCTGCTGGGTGTGCCGATGCTCGCCAACGGCAACCTCGTCGGCGTGCTGCACGTCGGCTCCCTGGTCCTGCGGCGGTTCGGCCCTGAAGACGTGAAGCTGTTGCAGCTCGTTGCCGATCGTGCCAGCCTCGCAGGTCAGGCTCGAGCGCAGGTCCTCGACCGGCAGGCAGCGCTGGCCCTTCAACACAGCCTGCTGCCAGGCCGGCTACCCGACATCCCCGGCCTGGACCTGGCCGCCCGGTATGTTCCCGGCCACGACCTGGGCATCGGCGGCGACTGGTACGACGTGTTCACGTTGCCCTCGGGCTGGCTGGGCGCCGTCATCGGCGACGTCTCCGGCCACGGGCTGCCATCCGCCGTCGTCATGGGACGAATCCGCAGTGCGCTACGCGCCTACGCCCTCGATTCCGACGATCCCGCCGTGGCGCTGACCTCCCTCGACCGCAAGATCCACCACTTCGAAGCGGGCACTCTCACCACCGCCGTCTATGCCCTGATCGCGCCGGACCGGGCAACGGTGCACATCTCCTCCGCAGGCCATCTGCCACCGCTGCTGGCTGTCCCCGACCATCCCACCCAGCTCGTTCACCTGACGGTGGACCGGCCACTCGGTGTGGGCCGACCATTGGCCAATCGCCGCACCACCGTTCTGGACCTACCGCCGGGCGCTGCGCTCGTCTTCTACACCGACGGACTGGTCGAACGTCGCAACGAACTGATCGACAACGGCATCGAGCGCCTCGCCGGCGCCGTGCAGTCGGGGCCGGCCGAGGCGTTGTGCGACCACATCATGGCCACCAGCGCGGAGGAGCACCCCAACGACGACATCGCCCTGCTGGTCATCCGCCGCCAACCACCATCGGATCAAGCCGCTGGGGCGGCTGATTCGGATGTACTGCCGTAACCGACGGCAATCGCGCCGTTGTCGGATCGGCCAACGCCTGCAACCGGACCGCGGCCGGAGCCAACGTGCTCGTGAAAGCGCGCATCGGGTCGGCTGGCTGTGCTGGGCGCTCATGACACGGTTCGGCGACTCCTGCGGACCACTGGGCTCGGCCGGCTGCTCGCACGATGCGTAAGTCGGCCCTCGTCGGGGCACTGGACCGACGACTACCGAAGGAGCTTTCTCGATGGCGAAGCCACCGTATTCACCGCCGGGATCCCGACGGGAAGTACGCGGCGCGCTCGCGGATGCTCTGGTCGGTCTCGCCGAAACCCCGAGCGACGTCTCGTTGGTCGATGATCTGTTGCAGCGGATCGTGCAGCTGACCGCTGACCTCGTGGCCCCGGTGAGCTATGCGTCGGTCACCCGGACGCGCGACGGCGCGCCGACAACGGTCGCCATGAGCAGCGAGATCGCACTCGCTGTCGACAGTGCCCAGTACGCCGACCAGACCGGGCCGTGCCTGGACGCGCTCGACGTCGGTGTGCCGGTCGCCGTGCCGGACATCGCGGCGACCGTGGCCTGGCCTGGGTTCCGCGAGGCGGCGCTGACCCTGGGTCTGCGGGCATCGCTGTCCATCCCGCTGTTCGCCGGGGCCGGCGTGCCCGTCGCCGCGCTCAACCTCTACGGCCATGATCCCAACATGTTGGCACCGCTGGCCGACCGGGTCTGGACGGTGTACGACCCGGAGCGCACCCGGACCGGAGCCTCGGATCCACCGTCGTCGGACCCGGGCACCGAGGAACTCGTCAGCGGACTCATCGAGGCCTTCGCCGTGCGTGCCGTGATCCAGCAGGCCCTCGGCATGATCATGCACCAGCGGAGCAGCACGGCCGAGGAGGCCTACCTGATCCTGCGGGTCAAGGCGGCCGAGACCGGAAGATCGCTCATCGAGACAGCGACCTCCACGAGACACCACGATGACAGGCCCATACCCGGGACCTAGGGCGCTGGGCCAGCTGCCAAGATCACACCCTCATCGCCACCCTGCCGTTCCGGTGGTACGGCGAGGGCCCCGTCGCCCCTGCGGCGGCCGGATCCACCGGCCGCCGCAGGTCACCGGCCCGTCCGTCAACGGGTGGCAGTGAGCTGCACCCTCAGCTTGGCCAGCGCACGGGTCAGCAGCCGGGAGACGTGCATCTGTGACACTCCGATCTGCTCGGCGATGCCCTGCTGGGTCAGGTTGCCGTGGAAGCGCAGTGCGATGACCCTCCGTTCCCGGTCGTCAAGGATCGCCAGCGCCGACGTGAGAGCCACCCTCAGCTCGGCGAGGGCGAGTTCGTTGTCGTCGCCGCCGAGAGTGTCGCCCAGTTCCCTGGAGGTGGTGCCATCGCCGAACGGGGTGGACAGGGAGACCGCGTTGTAGGCGCGGGCGCCTTCCAGCCCTTCGAGGATCTCCTCCTCCGTGAGGTCGAGGTGTCGGGCGATGTCGGCGACAGTCGGCGAACGGCCCAGCATCTGGGTGAGGCTGTTGTTGGCCTCGCCGATGGCCATCCACCGCTCCTGCAGCCGCCGGGGAACGCGGACGTCCCAGGTGCGGTCACGGAAGTGGCGCTTGATCTCCCCCACGATGGTGGGGACCGCGAAGCTGACGAATTCGATCCCCCGCGACGGGTCGAACCTGTCGATCGCGTTGATCAGCCCCAGTGCCGCCGTCTGGGTCAGATCCTCGTTCGGCTCGCCGCGGCCGTTGTAGCGCCGGGCGAGGTGATGGGCCAACGGAAGCCATGCCTCGATGGCCCGGGCGCGGGCGGCGGGCCTGGACGGATGGCCGGTCGGCAGCGAGACCATCACGGCGAGCAGGTGGCTGGCCGCCGACTCAGGAGTGGTGCCGCGGTCAGCCAGGCTGTTCGTCTGTGCGGGCCGACCCGTCGAAGTGATGGTCATGGGTTCCTCCGCTGTCCGGTGTGAGCGTCGTCGCGACTCCCGAGTGGGGAGGCCGCATCGTGCCCAGACCGGAGCGGGTCGCCAGCCGTCCGCAAACCAGTATCAATGGACATCAGGTGGGCCTTCACGGCCGCTGCGGGTGCTGGATCGTCGGTCACGTGCGGACCTCCCGAGACTCGGGATCGTGTCGGGCACGTGGCTTGACCCAGAGGAAAGCCTAGAACGGTCGGTGAAGTTCTGCCAGTGGACCGCGCCGGCCGCCTGGCGCCGGCACCAAACCGCGGCGCCAGCACGCGGGCTGCGGTGGGTGCCATGCCATCCCGGCAGGCTGAGTCGCGGCTCAACCCAGCTCCGGTTTGTCGGCAAAGGACAGGGGTACCAATTTTCGCGGCGCTTCGGACGGACCCGGGGCGACACATCCGCCAGCCCTCTGCTCCGGGAGGCAGTCAATGCGAGCAATGGTCTACCGCGGCCCGTACCGGCTGCGGGTGGAGGAGAAGGACCGTCCCGCCATCGAGCATCCCAACGACGCGATCATCAAGGTGACGCGTGCGGCGATCTGCGGGTCCGACCTGCACCTCTATCACGGGATGATGCCCGACACCCGGGTCGGGATGACCTTCGGTCACGAGTTCGTCGGCGTGGTCGACGAGGTGGGTCCGTCGGTGCGGAACGTCCAGCCGGGTGACCGGGTCATGGTCCCCTTCAACGTCTACTGCGGGTCATGCTTCTTCTGCGCCCGAGGGCTGTTCAGCAACTGCCACAACGTCAACCCCAACGCCACAGCCGTCGGCGGCATCTACGGCTACTCACACACCTGCGGCGGCTACGACGGCGGTCAGGCCGAGTACGTCCGGGTGCCGTTCGCCGACATCGGCCCGAGTCTGATCCCCGAGTGGATGGACGACGACGACGCCGTCCTGCTCACCGACGCGCTCGCCACCGGTTATTTCGGCGCGCAGCTCGGTGACATCGTCGAGGGTGACGTGGTCGTGGTCTTCGGTGCCGGCCCCGTGGGCCTGTACGCCGCGAAGTCGGCCTGGTTGATGGGCGCCGGGCGGGTCATCGTCATCGACCACCTCGACTACCGGCTGGAGAAGGCGGCGTCGTTCGCCCACGCCGAGACCTACAACTTCGGGGAGTACGACGACATCGTCGTACACCTGAAGAAGATCACCGACCACCTGGGTGCCGACGTGGCCATCGACGCCGTCGGCGCGGAGGCGGACGGCAACCTCCTCCAGCACGTCACTGCCGCGAAGCTGAAGTTGCAGGGCGGCTCCCCGGTCGCCCTTAACTGGGCGATCGACTCGGTACGCAAGGGCGGCAACGTCTCGGTGATGGGCGCGTACGGGCCGATGTTCAGCGCGGTCAAGTTCGGTGACGCGCTGAACAAGGGCCTCACCCTGCGGATGAACCAGTGCCCGGTGAAGCGGCAGTGGCCGCGCCTGTTCGAGCATATCCGCAACGGCTACCTCAAGCCCAGCGACATCGTGACCCACCGGATTCCGCTGGAGCACATCGCCGAGGCGTACCACATCTTCTCCGCAAAGCTCGACGGCTGCATCAAGCCGCTGATCGTTCCGAACCCCGCCTGACCTGATCGGGAGCCCGACATGGCCTACACAGCAGACAAGCCGAAACTGGCCGAGTCCAGCGACGAGCTGCGTGCCCGAATCCCCGGCTGGGGTGTCGACCGTGACCCGAAGGACCGACCCTCGGTGCCGCAGGAGCGGTTCGACCCGACCCTCAACGGTGCGCACTGGGAGTTCCCCGAGCGGCAGCCGGAGAAGTGGCCGAGGGAGAGGTCGATCGAGCACAAGTTCCTCACCCCGGTCTTCGGCACCTCGTGCCCGCCCAGGGGGCTGTCCGGGATGATCCGCCGGTACTCCTACCGCCGGTACAGCGAGGGACGCGCCGCCCACTGGCTGCTCCTGCTCGCCGCCGACCGCGTGGACGTCGTCGAGGGCACCTTGGCCTCGGTCCTGACCCGCCATCCTGACAATCCGATCGCCGAGACCGGCGTCCGGAGCGAGTTCACTCACCACGGGCTATCGTCACGCCTGCGCGGCAAGCGGGTCGACCGCGTACACCACCCGCTGGACCCGGTCCTCGTCGCCGCACCCTGGGTGTTGGCCGCGGGGGTCGCCTACCTGGCCCTCCGCCGGGTCGCCGGCCGCACAACGAACTAGTTCGGCCTCTGCATAGAGCCGCGCCAAGGCCGGGTCGGCGTCGACCCGTGTGGTCCGGCGGTGGACGAGACTGTCCATGGCGAACGTCCTCGGTCGTCGGCGGCCGACATGGCACGATGGCCGTGTCCTGCGCCGCCGGTGGCCGGGCACGACGCTGATGGAGTCGGAATGTCAGAGCTGGCCGACCCGCCGGTGCCAGGGTTGACGAAACTGTGGACGCACGACCCGGTCACCGCCGGCCCGTATCGCCTGGTCGGGCGGTTGGGCGCGGGCGGGCAGGGGGTCGTCTATCTCGGCGAGGACGACGCCGGTGACCGGGTCGCGGTCAAGATGGTCAACGTCGATCTGAGTGATCCACGGGCGCGGTCGCAGTTCGTCAAGGAGATCGCCGCCGCCCGCCGGGTCGCTCCGTTCTGCACCGCGCAGGTGCTCTTCGCGGAGGTGGATGGCGAACGGCCCTACGTGGTCAGTGAGTTCATCGAGGGCCTGACCCTGCACCGACACGTCCGCGAGCGTGGTCCGGTGACCGGTAACGCCCTGCACCGGCTCGCGGTCGGCACCGTCACGGCGCTCGCCGCAATCCACAGTGCCGGGGTGGTGCACTGCGATCTGAAGCCGGACAACGTGGTGCTGGGCCAGGACGGTCCTCGGGTGATCGACTTCGGTATCGCCCGGGCGTTGGGCAACACCGAGACGGCGTCCAGCCGGGTCATGGGGACCACCGCGTACATGGCGCCGGAGCGGTTCCGCGACGACGCGATCGGTCCACCCTGCGACGTCTTCGCCTGGGCGGCCACTATCGCCTTCGCCGCCGGTGGTCGGCCTCCTTTCGGCAGCGATTCCCTCTTCGCCGTGATGCACCGGGTGCTGCACGATCCGCCCGACCTGCCGGCGATGCCTCCGGTTCTGGACGAGCTGATCCGGGAGTGCCTGGCCAAGGATCCGGCGGACCGGCCGGCTGCCGAGCGCGTGTTGGTGCGGCTGCTTCGGCAGGACGGAAGGGTCACCGAGCCGCTACGCCGGGAGAGCCTGCTCGAGGTCGGCAACGAGACCGCGGGCGCGCCGACGCCGGACCAACCGCTCCCCCAGATCACGCCGACGGCACCGCAGCCATCCCCGACGCAGGTGCCGGCCCGGCCGACGGTGCCGACCCAGGCCCGACCGGTCCTGCCGGTGCAGACCCAGCCGACGCACCTGCCACCCACGGAGCCCGGCGTTGGTGCTGAGGGAGGCGGCGCGTCGCGGCGACTGCGTAGTGAGGCCTTCGACGCCTGGGGCATCTCGACCGCGCTCTTCCTCGGTTCGGTCGGTGCCGCCGCCGGCTACGTCGCGTCGAGCGCGGTCGGCCCGGCCGCCGCGGTCGGCGCGGTCGCCTTCGTCGTGGTCTACGTGGTTCGACTGCTGGTCGCGACGGCCCTCGGGAGAGGGTCCGACCGCGGGTGATCGGCACGCCGGGGTCGGGGTCGCCGACTGGCGCCGGATCGATAGGTTGACTGCCATCAGCCGCCCGCCGAGGAGGACGCCCCGATGGCCCCACCCGCTACGCGTACGCGGCAGTGGTTGCCGTACACCGCCGCCGTCACCGCCGGGCTGGTGGTCATCGCCGGGGCGTTCGTGTTCGTCCGACAGCGCGAAGCGGGCAATGACTGCGCCACCATCCTCCAGGTCAACTCCTCGACGGAGAAGGCGGCTCTGCTGGTCGACCTGGCCGAGGGTTACAACCGCAGCGACCGGTCGATCAAGGGCGGTGGCTGCGCCCAGGTGCACGTCAGCGCGTTGAACTCGGGCAAGGCCACCGAGGCGCTGGCCACCGGCTGGACCCACACCGGTCTGCCGCAACCACAGGTCTGGCTGCCGACGTCGAGCCTGTGGACCGGCCAGCTCCGGCTGCTCGACGAAGCCGCCGGACGGGAACTGCAGACTCCGGGCCACTACCCGTCGATCGCCAACAGCCCGCTGGTGATCGCGATGCCGCAGCCCAAGGCCGATCTGGTACGCAAGCAAGGACCGCTGGGCTGGGGAGAGATCCTGGGCCTCTCCGGGCGGGACGGGTGGGCGGGCTTCGGCAAGCCGGAGTGGGGCCGCTTCACCTTCGGCAAGGACAACCCGAACCTGTCCACCTCCGGGCTGGCGGCGACCATCGCCACCTACTACGCGGCGGTGCAACGGGCCAGTGACCTGACCCAGTCCGACCTGGCCGACCCGCGGGTCACCCAGTTCGTCCGCCGGATCGAGGCCAACGTGTCGCACTACAGCGACGACTCGGTGGACCTGCTGCGCAGCCTCGCCGAGGCGGACCTGGCCGGCGGGGCGGGCAACACTGACGACATGAGTGCCATCGTCCTGCAGGAGGAGCTGGTGGACCTCTACAACACCGGCGCGCTGAGCCCTCGGCAGGAAGGGCAGGAGCGGGGCCGCCGGCCGAATGTCCCGCTGGTCGCCATCCATCCCAAGGAGGGCACGTTCAACCTGGACCACCCGTTCGTCGTGCTGCCCTCCGCCGATGAGCGGCAGCGCGCGGCGGCGGCCGACTTCCAGAAGTTCCTGACCGAGGACACCCAGCAGGAGAGGTTTGCCCGCCTCGGCTTCCGGGACCATGAGCGCCGCGCCTCGGCGGAGTTGCTTGCCAGCGTCGGCGCCGAGCCCACCGCCGGGCTGAACTACTTCGAGCCGCCGGACCCGCAGGTGGTCGGCGCGATGTTGGACGGCTGGCGCACGCTCCGCAAGAAGGCCAACATCCTGATCGCCCTGGACACCTCGGGGTCGATGCTGGCCAAGGTCGGCACCCGTACCCGTTTCCAGGTGGCCTCGGCGGCGGCGGGCAAGGGCCTCGCCCTGCTCAACACCGAAGACCGGGTGGGGCTCTGGTCGTTCTCCTCGGAGACGCAGCAGCAGCCGAACAGCCCCTATCGGCAGGAGGTCCCTCTCGGCGGGTTCGACCAGAAGCGGATCAACAGCAAGATCGCCGGCCTGCAGGTCGCGGGCAGCACCGCGCTCTACGCGACGATCCGGGCCGCACACCGAGAGCTGCTCGACCGGTACGACCCACAGCGGATCAACGCGATAGTGGTGCTGACCGACGGCAAGAACGAGTACAACAAGGACAACGACCTGGCCCGATTGCTCGCCGAGGTCGCCCTGGACCCGCGGCGTCCGGTGAAGGTGTTCTGCATAGCCTTCGACCGGGAGTCGGACTTCGCCACCCTGGACCGGATCGCGAAGGCGTCGTCGGGCAAGGCCTTCGACGCCACCGATCCCGCGAAGATCGATGAGGCGTTCGTGAAGCTGGTCAGCAGCTTCTGACGCTCCGCCGGCTCGCAGTGCCCGGCCGACAGCTGTGGGCCGACAGAGCCGGTGGGGCAGGCGCTCGGCCTGCCCCACCGGCTCTGCCGTCAGACCAGTCGGCGGCGGACCCACCAGAGGGAGAACAGGGACAGCACGACGGTCAACGCGAACAGCACGCCGAACTCCCGCCATTGCAGGTCCCAGAACTTCGAGCCGGGAACGTAGCTCACCTTCAGGCTGAGGTTCTGCTCCCCCAGCCAACTCTGGCACGCCTCGCGCCCGCCGGACGCCGTCGGCCCGCACCGGGTCATGTCGGCCGGACCATTGAACTCCGCTCCGGTCGAGGTGATCGTGGTGCTCGACACGATCCAGTCACCCCGGCGGTCGGGCTGGACGTGGACCGTCATCCGCCCTGTGTCGGGGCTCATCGAGATCCCGTAATCACCGTCGAACTGCAGGGGGCTGACCGTGGTGACGGGCTGGGCCAGCCAGGGGCGCACCACGAACGGTGCGGCGATCTGCAGGCTGATCACCACCAGCAGGGTCACCGCCATCGCGGCGAGAGTCCGCCGCAGCAGCAGCCCGGTGGCGACACCCACCACGAAGGCCAGCGTCGCGTAGCCAACCGGCACAATCCCTCGGGCCGCGAACACCAGCGGGTTCATCCGGTCCGCCGAGGCGCCGTCGATCGGCTGCGCCCACTCGGTCAGCGCCAGGCTGAGCAGGCCGGCACCGAGCGCGGCGGCACCGCAGCCGGCCGCCAGTTTGACCAGCAGCCAGCGGCCGCGGCTGATGGACTGGCTGAAGACCATGCGGTACGTGCCGGACTCCAACTCCCGGGCCACCAAGGGCGCGCCCCAGAAGATGCCCACCAGGGCGGGCAGCAGGTACAGGGCTCCGATGGCGGCGATGTGGAACTCACTCGCCCATCCCGGTTGCAACGCCTGCAGGAACGCCTCGCCGGCGGCACGACAGGCATCGCCCTGGCAGCCGGTGTATCCGGTCTGTCTGGCCAGCTCGGTCACCTCCGACCAGGTCAGCGCCAGACCGCCCAGCAGCGCCAGCAGCAGGGTGCCGGTGGCCAGGGCCGGGGTCCGGAACTGCCGCCAGGTCATCCAGATCATCGCTGTCCCTCCAGAACCCGGTCCGGCCCGTCGCTGGTGGCACCACTCATGTACGCCAGCACGATGTCCTCCAGGTCCAGCCGGTCGACCTGCCAGGACGGATCGACGATCGGCGCGGTGCTGCGCACCACGAGGGTCGACTGCACCTCGGTGTGACTCTCCTCGACCAGGGCTCGCCCGGCGCCCAGGTCGGCGGTGTCACGCCGCCGCCCGACCAGACGGTGGTGGGTGGCGAGCAGGTCGTCCACGTCGCCGGCCACCCGCACCCGAGAGGCGACCAGCACGATCAGGTGGTCGCAGACCCGTTCCAGGTCGGCGACCAGGTGCGAGGACATCACGATGCTCATGCCCTGTTCGGCGGTGAGCTCCATGAGGCCCTGGAGGAAGTTGCGCCGGGCGAGCGGGTCGAGTGCCGCCACCGGCTCGTCGAGCAGCAGCAGATTGGGACGCTTCGCCGCGGCGACGGTCAGGGCCAGTTGGGCGCGCTGGCCTCCGGAGAGCTTGCCCGCCTTCTGTGCCGGGTCCAGGCCGACCTGGGCGATCCGCCGCGTGGCCAGCGCAGCGTCCCAGGACGGGTTGAGGTGCGCGCCCATCCGCAGGTGGTCGGCGACGGTCAGGCCGGCGTAGACCGGGGTGTCCTGTGCGACGAACCCGACCTGCGGTGACCCGCTGACCGGTCGTGCGCCGAGCACCTCGATCCGCCCCGCGGTCGGATCGAGCAGCCCACAGGCCAGTTGCAGCAGCGTGGACTTACCGGCGCCGTTCGGCCCGACCAGGCCCACGACGTGGCCGGCCGGAATGTCCAGAGTGCAGTCCTCCAGTGCGGAGCGGCGCCCGTAGCGCTTGGTCAGACCGTCCGCGATCAGCGCGCTAGTCATCCTCTGGCCTCCGAAAATGCCCGAAAGCTGCTGAGGAAGAGTGCCTCGATGCTCTCGTCGTCCAGGCCGGCCTCCCGTGCCTCGGTCAGCCAGCGGGCCAGGCCCTGCCGCAGCGGCTCGTGCTTGCTCAGCGAGTCGCCGACCAGCGTGCGGGTGACGAACGTGCCCAGCCCGGGCCGGGCCATGACCAGGCCCTCGTACTCCAGCTCGCGGTACGCCTTGGACACCGTGTTCGGGTTGATCGCGACCCGGGCCACCACCTCCTTCACGGTGGGCAGCTTGTCGCCTTCGTTCAGGACTCCGAGCCGGAGCGCGTGCCGTACCTGTCGGATGAGCTGCATGTACGGCGCGACCCCGGACCGTGCGTCCAGGTGGAACTCGATCACCTCGCCACCCCATTCCACTAGTTGCCTAGCACAATAGGGTCATCGGAGGTCTGTGCGCTAGCGAATGGCGTCATCTCGCCCCACGGGATCTCGGACGACCACCCGTCGATCCACGTCAAGGCCCCCGCGACGGAGGCAGAGAACGGCGTCGGCAGGCTCATGCGCAGAGCCCCTGGCCAGCATGTCGCCAGCCAGGGCTCGGCACCTCGCGGCCGACTTCGGAGGCTGCCGCGTCTAGCGGCTCTCCTCGTCGAGCAGTGGTCCGAGTTGCCGAAGCAAGGTCGCTCGGTTGACGTTGGGCGGTAGCTCGATCCGCAGGCTGATGTTCGCCCCCTCGACCGTCAACACGGCCGGCTTCTGATGGTTACGCAGGCGCCAGTTGCGTATTGCGGCAACCAACGCCTCCGCCTGTGGCTGCAGCGTGGCCAGGGTGGCGAGATTCGCCAGCACGGCAATCCCCTCGATCGCCACGGTGATCGCACCGCTGTCGCGGACCCCCTCATAGGGCAGATCGATCTCCTCGATCACTTCAGTCGGTAGCAGTAGCTTGACGCTCGTCACTTCTCCCCTCTCACGAGTGCTGCGATCCGTTCCTGCACGGCTGGGTCCAGCTCGCGGAGCGTGGTCGAGGCGACCGCACCGCTGAAGTAGCCCTGCACGTGATGGATCCCCAACCGGAAAATCTCGTACAGACTGACTGGCGCGTCATCATCGAAGCCCTCGACAATGACCGTCCTTGGCTGCCCGGTCTGCCCCTGGTCGCTGGCATAGCGCGCGACACGTGCCACCAGCGCGAGTTCCTCCAACGCCATGGGGTGGTGCAGGATCGCCCGGTCGACCTTGATCTGGGTGAGCGGAAGCTCGGCCATACGCGCCAGCGATGCGTAGCCAACTCCGAAGTCGTCGACCGCGAAGCTGATCCGGAGCTCTCGCGCGAGCGCGGTCAGCCGGTTGTGGAAGTAGACCAGGGGCTCCTGCGGCCATCGCTCGCCCGGCTCCGGTTTGATCGGATCCTGCTCGGAGATCTCCAGTGTCAAGGTTCGGGGATGCAACCCTGCCTCGGTGAGCGCCTTGCTCACCTGGTTGAGGTACGCGTCGCTGAGCAGTGAGCGGACCGCCACGTTGACCGACAACGGCTTGGTTCCCTGCCATCCTGACGCGGCGTCGGCCTCCGCGTAGGAGTGAATTGCCTTGGCTACGAGGATCGCATCACGTTCGACCACGAAACGGTCACCCCAGTCGTGAGCCATGCGTAGCGCGGACCAGGGAGCGCGCAGTTCACGGTCGTTGCGCCGGGCCAGGGCCTCGAAACTCTGGACACTGACGCCGGTCGCGCGTTGGTCCAGCTCGACGACCGGCTGAAACACCATGATCATGGACCCGACCAGCTGTTGGTAGAGGCCGAAGGCGTCGTCATACAGTTTGAGTGGCAGTCGGCCGAAGGAGGTGCGCAGAGCAGTGAGGACGGTCATCTCCGACTGCAGCGGATCCGCCACCGGATCGGACTCCCAGACCGCCCGGAGCATGACGGCCAGCGGTTCACCCATGTCCAGTTGGGCAAGTGCCGGGTCGACCACGGCAAGGGTGAGAGTGCGGTCGCTCGTGAACGAGAGAGGTACGCAGAGCATCCGGCGACCGACCCCGTGCGAGACGACAAACCCTGGTGTGGCCCTCGGATGTTTCACCCTGTCGACGGCCGCGGTCTCCAACATTGGCGACAGGCTGTCCTTGTCGAATCGTGCTGTTCGGTTCACCACGCCGAAGCTGCTTCCGGTGAACTCGACGACTGCGGCCGATTCGGCATCGAGCGCCTGCCGGATGAGCTCGACACGTCCGTCGCGCTCGCTCTGCTGAGACTGGTGCGGTGAACGGACGTCTGCCGGGAACATCCGGTCGAGCAACTGCCTGATGGAGCTCGTCTGGTCCTCAAGTGGGTTGAGGCAGGGACGCGAGATGCCCGGGTTTGCCGGGCTGCTGAGCGCTTGGCGGTCGTGGCGGGACATCGGCGGTTGGGTCAGCACCGTGGTGGCCCCGTAAACGTGCGCCGTGTGCACCGGCGGAGGGTCCATACCCTGCTCGGCGACGAACGTCGCCATCTGGGCGAACGAGACCCGCCCCGCCTCGTCGCCCGCCCGACCCCGCAGTGCCCGCAGAACATGGTGCGTCAATGTTCCGTGGCCGTACTCGGCGCTCTCCCGGGTCACCGATCCGCTCGGGCAGGCGAGCAGAGCGTTGTGCCGGGGTCGGTCCACCGCCTCCGCGTACGACTGCAGAACCTTGACGTTGCGGCGGTCGGCGTCGGCGTAGAAACCCGCGTGACAGCAGTCAAGCACCAGGAACGACGCGCCCGCGAACGCATCGAAGATGTCGCGTTTGAGGAAGGACATTCGCAACCCGTTGTCGGGTTCGCGAGCAAGCATCCCCGGATCAAGGTCAGCCGTGACCAGATAGGCGTCGAGCTGATCACTCCATTGCGGCACCAACGTATGGCCGGCGAAGTAGACGAACAGAACATCCGATGGCGCGGAGCCCAGGGCCAGATCACGCAGGAACAGCTTGACCTCGCGCCAGGTGGCGTCGGGACCGACGAACATCTGCACCGCACCGTCGTCGAAGGTGCCGATGTCCTGGTCCAACAACACGTCCCGCAGCGCGAGAGCATCGCTTTCGGCGTACCGGAGGGGTGGAAGTTGAACGTCACGGCCGCACTGGTCCACTCCGATCAGGACTGCCCAACGTCTACTCAACGCCATCGACCCCCCAGGCGATCGCTGCGGTAACAGCGTGAGTTCAACTCGATGCCGGGAGTGACACTATCGGCATCTCGGCGGACATGCCGACCTGAGCAATCAGTCAGATTGTTGTCACAGCGCCAGCCCGGACCGATCCGAAACCGCCCCAAAGAGTCACCGACAGAGGTCTCCCGACCCCTCTGAACAGAACATCTGACCGCACCCGCGAGACGCGCGCAGGCATCAACGGATGCGACTGCGTGAGCGCACCGCTACGATGGGTCAGCAATCCAGAGGAAGGGGTCGTGCCCGCGTGCGAAGTCCCGTCACCGAGACCGCGCCGGCGTCTGCGCCGGGCCGATCCGCGCCGCTTGCGGCCGGCCGGCTGCGCAGGCTCGCCCGACGGCTGGTGCTGATCGCGGCCGCCGTCGGGGCCGGTTTCGTCGTGGCCACCCTGTTTCAGGGGCCGGCCGCCGCCGACGGGATGCGCAGCGGGTCCGGTGACGAGCCTCATCGGAGGATCGGCAATCTGGTCGAATCCTTCGCGCGGCTCACGATCGCCGAACGCCCCAGCCAGGACCGTCAAGAACCCGCGACTGCCCACGACCGCCGCGGCGACAGGTCCCGCGCCCCGCTGGTCGTGCCCACCGGTGGGGTGGCCGCCCCCCGCGAGGCTCCACCGGCGACGGAGCCTCGACGGTCGGCGGGGGCGTCGGGGCTCGGCGCATCCGTCTCACCCGGCGCGGCGGAGCGGAAAAGGCTCCGACCGGCCTCCGTGGCCCGCGCGGTTCATCGTCCGGCTCACCGGGTGGACCTGTCGCGCCCGGCCGCCGATCCACCGCGACAGCCGGCCACCGCCGCCCCGTCGGCGGTGCGTACGCCGGTCGAGTCAGCAGTGGTCGGCCTGGTCACCGCTCCCCTGCCGTACGTCGTCGACATCGTGAGCACGGTGCCGATCAGGCCCGTCGTCATGGGGCTCCTCGGGGTCGCCGATGCCGTTCTACCACCCCCTCTCTGCCCCGTGATCGTTTCGGGGGCGGCGGCACCTGCCCTGCCCGCTCCCCCAGCGCTCGGGCCGACCACCGTGCCGGTGACCGAGCCGGCTCCCGTACTGACAGTTCCGACGCCACCGGCGGGTCCGGCGCTGACCCCCGTACGCGCCGCAGCGCCGCCGGCCCCGGCCCCGGCCGCGCCACCGCCGATCTCCGTCGTCGGCCCCGCGCAGGCCACGGCCCCGACGGGACACCTCGCCGCACGTCCGGCACCGGTGGCCGCGCCGGGTCTGTTTCCTGGTGAGCCCGTCGCACCCGCCGCCGACCAGGACGCCGCCGGCGTCGACAACGGATCGACGCCTGCACCAGGGCTGGTCCGGCCGCTCGACCGGCCGTCGCACCTCGATGCCGGGCAACGCTGCGATCTCGTGCCGCTTCTGGTCGAGAGCCGAACTCCGTCGGCGATCGCCCGCCCAGGCTGAGGCGGGGTCGACCGACCCCGGTGGCTGGCCCGAGCGGCCGGCCTGTCCCACCCGCTGGTCGGTCGATCAGTGCCCGCGCCCGTCCGCCGCGACGATGCCGCGGGCCGATACCCACCCGTCTGTAGCGCACGACGCCCTGACCAACCCGTGGACGTTCCGGGATCGGTGGCCGTCGTGGCGCGTACCGGAGATCGGAGAGAACGTGGTGATCCACGTTGTTGTCGCCGAGGACATGGGTTTGCTCCGCGGGGCGCTCTGCGCCGCGCTGTCACGCGAGGAGGACATGAAGGTGGTCGCCGACGTCGAGGGTGTCGGTGAACTGATGACGGTGGTCCGGCGGTGCCGACCACAGGTGGTGGTGCTGGCACTGACACCGGAACTGCCCGACCCGGTGGAGGTGGTCGCCCGGATCGACGTCGAGGCGCCGCACGCCGCCGTGCTGGCGATGAGCCCGCGGTGGAGCCCGGCGTTGGTGGAGGCGGCGCTGGCAGCCGGCGCGCGCGGCCTGGTCGGGAAGGACTGCTCGCTGGCCGAGTTGGTGGGCGCGATCCGCGCGCTCGCGGCCGGGGAGAGAGCGATCGACCCGGCCGCGGCGATCGCGGTGCTGAGTCCCCCGGAGATGCCGTTGACGCCTCGGGAGATGGACGTGCTGCGGATGGCAGCCGAGGGTCTGCCTCTGAAGGAGATCGCCGTCCGCCTTTACCTGGCGCACGGCACGGTGCGCAATCACCTGTCGGTGATTCTGCGCAAGACCGGTGCCCGCAATCGGTTGGAGGCGGTGTCGCGCGCGAGGCGTAACGGCTGGCTGTAGCCGTCGGGGCGGGTCCGGTGACCTTTGCGGGCCCGCCCCCGTCGCCGTGCGGCCTCACCGGATGCGTGTTTGAATGTTGACGTTGTGTGATCACCATCGGAGTGCGGGAAGGTTCATCGTGATCCGTACCCTGCTCGCCTTGGACGGTGCCCTGGTTCTGGGCGCGCTGTCGTTCGTCCTCGCCGCCGAGGAGGACATCCGTGTCGTGGCGGAGGTGGATCGCGGCGACGCGGTCTCCGCGGCCGTCCACGCTCAACGCCCCGACGTCGTGGTGGCCGACCTCGATCTCGTCGAGCAGGTCGATCCCGACCGTCTCGGCCGGTGCCCCGTCCTGGTGCTGGCCCACCCGCATCGGGCCCGGCGGCTGCGGGGCATGCTGTGCCCGAGCAGGGCGGTCGGCATCCTGCGCAGTGACGCCGCCCCCCAGCGGGTCATCGACGGGATCCGCCGGCTCGCCCGCCGGGAGCCCGTGCTCGACGCCGATCTCGTCGTGGCGGCGCTGCACTCGGACGGCCCACTGACCAGCCGCGAGACGGAGGTGTTGAGGCTGACGGCAGCGGGTGCGCCGGTCGCGGAGGTGGCGGCGTCGCTCGGGCTCACCCGTGGCACCGTCCGCAACCATCTCGGGCGGATCGCCCGCAAGGTGGGCGCGCGTACCCGGGTGGAGGCCGTACGGATGGCCGGCGAGGCGGGCTGGATCTGACCGGCGGCGTCGGCGCGGCTGCGCGGGGGTCAGCCCCGCCGCGCCGACGCCGCCGGGGACGACACCACCGAGTCGTCCCAGCAGCCGACGAGCACCCGGTAGGTGGCCGAGCGGGCCATCAACTGTTCGTGCGTCCCCACCACGGGCTGGTCGCCGTCGAGGACCAGCACCCGGTCGGCCCGCAGCGCGGAACTGATCCGGTGCGCGACCACCACGAGGGTGCCGGGCCGCCGGACGAAGGCGGCCTCGACCGTCGCTTCCAGCACCGGGTCCAGGTGACAGGTCGCCTCGTCGAGGACCACCAGCGGGGCGGGTGCCAGCCAGGCCCGGACCGCCGCGATGAGCTGCCGCTCGCCGGCGGAGAGCTGGGCCGGCGCGACCGGCGCGCCCAGGCCGCCCAGGCGGGTCGCCAGGGGACGCGCGCCGAGCGCGTCGAGGGCGACCTCCAGCGTGTCATCGTCGGCGTCCGGTCGGAGGTAGCGGAGGTTGTCGGCGAGACTGCCGGTGAAGACGTACGCCTCCTGGGGCACCAGCACCCGCATCCGGGCGAGAACGGCCGGCTCCACCTCGGCGACCCTCGTGCCGGCCAGGTGGACCGTGCCTGCCTGCGGCGGCACCAGACCGGCCATCAGAGCGGCCAGTGTGGATTTGCCCGCACCGCTCGGGCCCACCACGGCGAGATGGTCCCGGTCGGCCAGTGTCAGCGAGAAGTTCTCCAGGACGGGCCGGGCGCGCGGGCCGTAGCCGAAGGTCAGTCCCCGGACCTCGAGGGCCGGCGGGCGATCGGCGGTACCGGGTGGCCGGGAGCGGGGCGTCCGGGCGGCGAGGGCTGACGGGCTCTGGTCGTCGGAGACCGGATAGGTGCGCAGGATGTTCTCCAGGGTGACCGCGTAGCGGAGCCCGCCGCCGCCGAGGCCCTGCACCAGGGTGTGCAGGGCGGGTTGCAGCCCGGTGGAGACGTAGATCAGCGCGCCCAGCACCGCGCCGGCGGTGAGACCACGCTCGACCAGCCACGGGGCGGTCACCACCAGCACCAGCAGTGGCAGCCAGCCACCGACGCCGAGGCTGAGGCTGCGGATCGCCGCCATCCGGGCGAGCATGCGTTCGGCGGCGGCCTGCGCCGCCACCCAGCGTGCCACCTCCGCCGTCACGCGTGTCTGTGCGCCGCAGGCCAGCACGTCGCGATGACCGGCCAGCGTGGTCGCCGCCGACTGGCCGAGCTGCTCACCGGCCCGGACGTAGGCGCGCTGGTGCGTGACCATCGCCGGCAGCGCGGCGAGAAACACGACCAGACCGGCGACCAGCGGCGCGACCGCCAGCAACGCCACCACCGGCGCCAGGGCGAGCAGGCCGAGCAGGGCCGCGCCGGCGGAGAAGAGGAAACCGCGGGTCACCATCAGCAGACCGGCGAAGGTGTCGCGGACGATCTCCATCTGGTGGGTCAGCCGGGTCACGGCGGCGCTGTCCGGGCGACCACCCGCCCTGGTGGCGTCGCGTAGCGCTCCCCGGATCACCTGAGCGGCCACCTCGTCGCGGAACGGCTCGACCACGGCGCCGAGGCTCCGGTACGTCCGACCGGTGGCCGCCGCGCCGACCAGTACGGCCACGGCGAGGACCCCCAGCCAGGCCAGGCCGTTGAGCAGCCGTCCGGCCAGAAATCCCTCGTCGACGGCGCGAGCGACCAGGTAGCCGGCGAGCAGCGCGGGCAGCGACTCGACGAGCGACCAGCCGCCGAGCCCGGCGAGTTCCCGCCGCCGGGCCCGCAGCGCCCGCCAGGTCACCCGACGTACGCCGGGACGACTCACGACCCACCGCCGGCCGGCTGGAAGACGGCACGGTAGTCCGGGTCGGCCCACAGTTGCCGGTGTGGTGCCAGACCGCGCAGCCGGCCACCGTCCAGCCAGGCGACGAGGTCGGCCGCCGCGGCCGCCGCGGTCCGGTGGGTGACCACCAGTCGGGTACGCCCCCCGGCGCGCCCGAGAACCGCCTCGGTGATCCGGTGTTCGGTAGCGGTGTCGAGGCTGGACGTCGCGTCGTCCAGGATGAGCAGCCGTTCGGCGGCGAACGCGCGGGCCAGGCCGAGGCGTTGGGTCTCGCCCCCGGAGAGCGGCGTGTCCACCAGCGGGGTGCGGTAACCGCCGGGCAGACGTTCGATCACGTCGGCGACCGCCGCCATCCGGGCCGCCCGCAGAACCGCCGGGGTGGCCGGGCTCCGGTCGTTCGGCGGTGCCGCCGCGTCGACCGGCAGCGCCAAGCCGATCGCGTCGTGGACGGTCGCGCCGATCAGCACCGGCCGGTCGAAGGCGTAGCCGACGGCCCGGCGCAGCGCCACCGCGTCGAGCTCGCGCAGCGGCACCCCGTCCAGTCGCACCTCACCGCGGTCGGGGTCGTACAACCGTCCCGCCACGGCCGCCAGGGTCGACTTGCCGGCACCGGACGCTCCGACGACGGCCACTGTCGCGCCGGCCGGCACGTCCAGGTCGACGCCGTCCAGGATGGGCCGGCCGTCGTCGGCGTGCACGCACACCCCGCGCAGTCGGAGGGCGCCGCCACCGGGCGGAAGAGGCCGATCGCCTGCCGGCGTGGCGGGCTGCGTCAGCAGCTCGGCGACCCGGTGTGCTCCCGCGCGGCTGCGGACCAGGTGGTTCAGGGTGGCCAGCACCGCACCGAGCCCGGCGCCCATGGCCGCGTACCGGACCGCCGCGACCAGTTCACCCGGTGTGAGCCAGCCTGCGGTCAGGGCGTATCCACCGACCGCGATGACGCTCAGGTTCAGCAGTGGCGCCACGGCCGAGGTGCGCGCACTCGCCCGGGCCAGCAGTCCCCAGGTACGCCGGCCGTGCCGGCCCAGCTCCGGTAGGGCTGCCAGCACCCGGTCCTCCTCGCGGCGGGTCGTGCCGGCGGCGGCGATGGTCCGGGCGCCGGTCAGCGACTCCAACAGCCGGCCGGCGATGCTGCCGAGCACCCGCTGGTAGCTGGCGGTCGCGGCCGAGGCGTCGGCCACGAAGGCGCGCATGAGGACGGCGAGCAGGCCGAGACCGACGAGCAGGGTGAGACCGAGGACCGGTTCCATGATGGCGAGCGCGACGACGCTGCCCAGCGGCGGAAGCACCGCCACGACGGCCAGGACCACGGCGTTGCCGGCCTGTCCCGCGTCGGCGGCCTGGCCGACCAACCGTCCGACGAGATCACCCACCGGGTGCCGGCGGGTGGCGCGGACGTCCACGGCGAACAGGTGACGCAGTAGCCGCCGGCGCAGCGTGGCGGTGGCGCGCGCCGCACCGAAGCCGCTGGCCAGATCCGTCAGGGTGTCGACGCAGATGAGGACGACGACCAGGGCGCAGGCGGACACCGCCCACCAGGCGGAGCCGCCGTCGAGGGCGGCGTCGACGGCGCGGCCGAGGGCCGCGGGTAGCAACAGTTCGGCGGCCGCGCCGACCAGCGCGACCGCCGCGAGTCCAGCAGTCCAACCGCCGCCCGCCAGGACCGTCTGCCGCAGCAGCCTGTCCCCCGCGGCGAACGTCGGCATCGGGCCCTCCCGTTGGTACGCGGTTGCCCTGGGTGGGCACGTCTACCCACCCAGGGCCCCACGTGTGCGTGGATCAGTTGCAGGTCGTGACGGAGAGCGAGCTGTCGCCGCAGAGCAGCAGGCTCGCCCGGCTACCGCCACCGGTGCGGTCGGCCGGAGCCATCTCCAGGCCCTGGAGGTCCAGAAGTGCCATGTCGTTCACCTCCCTTCCTTCCGTTCGCCGATCGGGTCGCCCCCGCTGTCGCGAGGGAGTCTGTCCGCGCCCGGCAGGGGCGCGAGAAAGGGCAGCGCTGGCGGCTGGTCGTGCTGCGCGCTGGCCAGCGCGTACAGCACGCCGGCGGTGCCGGTGCCGAAGTCCATGGAGAGCCGCAGCAACTGCTCACCGGGGAATGCGGTCCCCTCCCGGTACGGCAGCGCGTGCCAGGCCAGCCGATCCACCTGCGCGCGAAGTTCGCGGCGGTCGGCGTCGTCGGTCGAGGCGGCGAGGTAGGCGATGATGCCGGCCCGGCCGGCGAAGAGCCCGGACTGTGCGTAGAACGGTGAGCGCGCCGCGCGGCGCACCCCCGCGCTCGCCTCGGCGAACTGGTCGTCGGCCCGGTGGCGCAGGTACTGGTCGAGGACCAGCCCGATACCGACGCTGCCGTGGGCCAGGTAGGGCATGGTGCGCCAGCCCTCATTGACCTCCAGGGCACCGTCCGGCCGCAGCACACACCGGCGCAGATCCTGACGCAGCGCCGTGGCGGCGTGCCCCAACAGCTCGTCGTCGCCGCTGAGCTCGTAGAGCCGCAACAGCATCAGCGCCGGTCCGGTCCGGCCCCGCAACAGCCCGGCGTACGGGTTACGTCCGCCGCTGACGTCCGGGCCCGGGTCGTCGGCCAGCTGCCCGATGACACGCTCGGCGGCCCGCCACGCGGCGTCGCGCAACGACACCTCTCCGGTGCGCGCGGCCAGCTCGGCCAGGTTGAGCGCGATCCCGGACAGTCCGCTGGCCAGGCTGTGGTCGAGCCCGTCCAGGGGTTCCCGCAGGCAGATGTCGAGAACGTCCAGCGCGTCCTGCCGGCGTCCGAGGTGAACGAGTGCGTACGCCACCCCGTGCAGCCCGTCGTAGAAGCCGCAGCGGGTGCCGGACGGCGGCGCTGTCGCCCGCCGCACCAGCCAGTCTTCGTGCTCGGGCCACCGCCCGGCACCGCTCTTGTCGAGCGCGTACAGCACCCCGGCCGCCCCGTGGGCGAGGTTGAGGCCGCCGCTGCGGAACTGCTCGATGTCACCGGGAAAGAGCCGGTCGTCGCGCTCGGGGGTGGCGCTGGCCACGATCGCCGTGGTCAGCCGGTCCCGCGTGGTGCGCCAGTCATCCGCGTCGAGACTTCCTCGCGGTTCCGCGGTGACGGGCGGCTCACCGGTGATCTCCTCGACCGCCGGATCGAGGAAGGACCTCGGCACCGGGAAGTTCGCGGCGATGATGTCGGCCAGGTGAGTGACCTTCGCCGGGGCGAGCCGGACCAGCTGCGTCAGTGGCAGGAACAGCGCCAACCGCAGGCACGCCAGGGCGTACCGGTCGACCGCCGGCCCGCTGCGGTCCCTCGGTGCCGCGAAGCCCTGGTTGCGCAACCCGGGTCGGCGGTGTCCGGCGATCGGGGCGGCCACTTCGAAGTCGACCAGGGCGACCCGGTCGTCCGGCCGGATCATGATGTTGAACAGGTGCAGGTCCCCGTAGACCAGGCCGCGTTCGTGGATCGCCGCGACGACGGATTCGACCTGCTCGTAGGTCTGGCGGGCCCACCGGGCGTACGCCGCCCGGTCGCTGTCGGTCGCGTCGGCGTCGATCAGGGGGTACCTGTCGACCAGCACCTTGTTCAGCGGTCGGCCCTCGATGAACTCGAGCGCGAGGAACCGGTGCTCGCCGAGGACGAACTCGTCGTGCACCCGAGGAACCTGCGGCAGGTCGGCGAGTTGCCGTAGGGCCTGCGCCTCGCGGGCCAGCCGGGCGACGGCGTCGGTGCCGTCGGCGTCCAGGCCGGCGTGCGGTCGGGCCTCCTTCAGCACCACCTCGGTGTCGGTACGCAGGTCCCTGCCCACGTACAGGCCGCCGCCGTTCGAGAAGTGGATCACTCGCTCGATCCGGTACGGCACCTGGTCGGTGCTGGCGCCGCTCCGCGCGGCCAGGTGCGAGCCGAGGAAGTCGGGCACTGTGACCCAGGACGGTACGTGAAAGACGGGCTCCCGGCGGTCCGGCACCAGCGTGCCGGAGTCGTCCTCGATCGCCGGCACCACCTGGCCGTCGGGCGAGTGGCAGTAGCGTGCGGCGAAGCCGCCGTAGCGCACGTAGACCGGGCCGGCACCGTAGCGGAGGTCACTGAGGATGTACGGCCCGGTCTCGCCGGTCAGCAGTTCGTCGAGCTCCTTGCAGGCCAGCTCCAGCTCCGCGTCGTCGCGCGGATAGACGGTGATGAACTTGCCGCTGGCGGCCCGGGCGGCGTACTTGGAATTGCGCAGCAGCAGCGTGCGCGGCCCGCGCAGGAACTTGAAGGACAGTCCGCGGGGGACGCAGTAGTTCCAGACCGCGTCCAGCACCCGCTCGGCGTTCGCCAGACCGGCCGAGACATGAATCTTCCAGCCCTGCTGCGGCAGCGAGCCGCCGTCGGGCGCGTAGATCAGCCAGTCGTCGAGCGGCTCACGGCGCCAGCCGGCTGGCGTCGGCCGGTCGGCGGCCGGGAAGACGGGCTGTGCGACGGCGCTGCCGAGCGAGTCGTAGAACAGCCGATCCGCGGCGCAGTAGCTGTCGTAGCGTTCGTCCACCGTCTCGCCGCCCCTCGATCTCGGCCGGCTGTTGTTCCGGCGTTGAATCGAGTCTCATCGACGGGATGTGGTGGGCTCCAGTGCGCTTAGTCACGACGTTCGATGCGGGGTGCACAGGTACTCATGACATTAGTCAGGGCCGCGCTCCGTAAACCTCGGCGCCCATCGGCTTGTCGACTTCCAGGTCCGTTACCGCGGCGACCCGGGCGATCATCATGTACTGCCCGATCACCATCAGGAGTTCGACCACCTCGCGCGGGGAGAGCAGCCCGGTCAGTGCGGCGGTGGTGTCGTCGGGCGGGCGGACGTCGCGGACGACTTCGGTCGTGAAGCGCAGGACGATCTGCTGGTCCGACGTGAAACAGTCGTCCCCGATCTCGTCGCGCCCGAGCGCGTGGATCATCTCGTCCGTGGCGCCGACGGAGCGGGCGATGGGCTCGTGCTGAGCCCACTCATATGCGACGTCGCTCAGCTGGGCAACCCGCAGGATCGCGATTTCGCGCAGCAGTGGGTCGAGGGCCAGGTCCTTGAGCAGCGTGCCGCCCCAGCGCATCCAGTCCGGAAACGCCGTCTCGGCGTGGGCCATGACGCGGAAGAAGTTCAGAGGAAGCGCGGCCTGTAGCGCCTCGCGGACCGGCGCCGGGGCGTCGGCGGGGTTCACGTACGGCAAGCGACTCACGCTTCCCCCTTAGAAGCGGCAAATCGGGCGCAACAGACCATATCCAATCCCGGATGCGCTCGCCGCAGATCTGTTCCGGGGGCCGGCGGCGGTACGGCGATGAGCACGCGCGTACGACGAAGGTGCGGGTGGGCCGGCCCGAAACCACGCTGATGCTCGTCGATGTTGCCAAAGCCGATCCAGACGTGTTGGAATGGCTCATATCGCCGCAGCGCGGGGGCAAACGCGCTGGGAACGGCCAGCACGGGAGCATCGCAGCGCCGGCAGCGCGTCGCCTTGGCGGACGCTCGCCTGGCGGATCGCCGGGCCATCTCTACGACGACGGGCGCCTTGCCGGGCAATCTTTCTCGCCCGCCGTAGGTAACCCCCGCACGTGTCCCGATGGCTGACGCGCTCGACGCCTGACCCGCCGGGGGCGTCCGATTCGGCCTGCCAGCACCAGAACCGGCGACGAGGTGAGAAGCAATCATGATTTCCCGAGAGAACTTCGCGGGTTGGTACCGGAACCGCTTCGTGTGGGTGGCGGCGATCGTGCTGGTGGCGTCGGCCGGCGCGGCCGTACTGGTCAACCGGGCCGGCCCGGAGGCGAAGCCGGCGGATCTGCAATCGCAGGTCATCGCCCGGATGCGGACCACGCTCGAACAGGCGGACCCGGGACAGCACAACCACGCCGGACACGGGGCCCAGCAGGCGGCCAGCACGGCGAAGCCCGCAGTGATCTGCGGGGTCCGCGTCTACGGCTACGAGCCGACCGAGGCCACAGCGCTCGCCGACGTACGGACGGTCTACGGCTTCCACCTCTGCGGGGTCGCCGAACAGAAACGCCCGTGGGACGTGGCGGTCAAACTGGCCGGTCCCGTGATCATGGACATGTCCACCGAGCCTCCGGGCATCCAGGTGGTCGAGGCGACCGCCGAGGTCATGTTCACCGACCGGGTACGGCAGATGCTCCCGCCCAAGTACGCGGAGCTGGCGCTCAAGGAGGCGCTGACCGAGTCGGAGATGGCCGACCAGCGCCGCCGGTACGACGCCGCAGCCGGCCTGTGACCATGGCGGGCGGCCGGCGAGGCGGTCGTCGCGCGCAGCCGGATCCGAACCGGGCGGCTGCGGACACGCCGGTCAGCTCGATCCACATCCGACCATAGATCGATAAACATTGATATTTGGACCGATAGATGCAACAGTTGGTTTGGGAGCGTTCCCATTCTGATCTGTAGTCCCGAAGAGCGGAGGATGAACAGTGCGTTCACTCAAGTCCGATCGATCCGGCGGACGATCCCGGTCACCAGTCCGTCGGTCCCTGCGAGCATTCGTCATGGTGTTCGCCATCGTGGCCGGCATGCTGCCCTTCACCGGGGCAGCCCAGGCTCACGGCACCATCATCAACCCGATGAGTCGCGCCTACCAATGCTGGAAGACCTGGGGTAGTCAGCACATGAACCCCGCCATGCAGCAGCAGGACCCCATGTGTTGGCGGGCGTTCCAGGCAAACCCCGACACCATGTGGAACTGGATGAGCCAGTTGCGGGACGGTCTCGGCGGCCAGTACCAGGCTCGCACCCCGGACGGGCAGCTGTGCAGCAACGCCCTGTCCAGGAACGACAGCGTGAACCAGCCCGGGGCGTGGAAGACGACCACCGTCAGCCGCAACCTCACGGTCCAGCTGTACGACCAGGCCAGCCACGGCGCTGACTACTTCCAGGTCTACGTCACCAAGCAGGGGTTCAACCCATCCACCCAGAAGCTCGGGTGGGGCAACCTCGACCTGATCACGACGACCGGGCGCTACGCGCCGGCGCAGAACATCTCGTTCAACGTCTCGCTCCCGGCGCGCAGCGGAAACCACATCCTGTTCGTGCTCTGGAGGGCGTCGCACCTGGACCAGACCTACATGTGGTGCAGTGACATCAACGTCACCTGATCGGCACTACCGAAGCTACAAAACTGATCCGGCTCAGGGCGTTGGCGCCCTGAGCCGGATCGCTGTTCCGATCGTGGCCTCATCCGCCCCCGCCGGGTGGCGGACCGCTCGGGCCGCCAGGGGCACCGCAATGTCGACCTGTGTGACCAGCCATCGCCGCGTCAGTCGAGGCGGATGCTTGCGAGGGCCAGTCGTTGGAAGGGCTCGGTCTCGCGCCACCGGCTGTCCTCAGTGACCCAGGACAGGCTGTAAGCGCGGGTCTTGCTCTCGTTGACCAGCAGCCGGCGGGCGTGCAGCCGCGTGCCGCCGGCCTGGTCGCAGGTGTACTCCCACTCCGCCGCGCCGCCTGGGCGGATTACCGGCCCAATACTGATCTTCTGGTAGCCAGCCAGCACCTTGGCGGTCAGTGCGTCGCGCTCGGCGGCCTCCCACTGCTTCGACGGTACCGAGGAAGCTGTGGCGGCGGGGTCGACGGCGATGGCCCGTATCGCGGCGGGGTCACGGAAGCACACCAGTGCGCCCTCGGTGTGCCGGGCCCATCCCTCGGGCACCGCCAGCAGAAAACCGTCGGGGTCCTGGTGCCACGCCCACCCGTTCGGCAGGGCGTACGGCAGCGGCGCTTCGAGCGCCTGCAAAGGTTCGGCCTCGCTGGAGGCGGCATCGTCCAGGCAAGGGTGGGCTGGCGGTGCCGTCGCGCTCGACTCCACCACGCCGGCGGCCGCACCGCCCGGCTCGGCCGCCGGAAGGCTGTCCGGGCCGCGCCAGCCGATCACGGCACCGGTGGCCGTGACGACGGCGGCCGCGACCGCCAGCAGCCCCACTACGGCTCCCGCGAACGCCCAGCCGGTCGTCCGATCGCGGATGGGGGGTGCCAGGACCGGAATGACCATTGTGGTGATCGCATCTGCGTCGGCCGGAACCGTCGGCGTGACGGCCGGGGGTCGACGGCGCGACGTGGCGCGCACACGCGCCCAGCGGCGCGCTCGCGGTGCCGGCGCGGGCGTCGCCGCGGCCACCCGCTCCAGTTGGTCGCGGGCCTCCTGAGCGGAGAGGCGTTGGCGGGGGTTGCGCAGCAGGAGACCGCTGATCGCGGATTCGAGCGACGCGACGGTCATCCGGTCCGGTGCCTCGGTGGCCAGGGCGGCGAGCATGGCCAGGGTCGACGGCCGAGTCCACGGCGGGCGGCCCTCCGCGGCCAGGTAGAGCGTCGCTCCGAGAGCCCACAGGTCGGTGGCGGGGGTGGACCTCCCGTCGCGGGCACGCTCCGGTGCGGTGTACTGGACCGTCGACAGGCTCGCCGCGGTGACGGTCGCCGGACCCCGGGTGTCGAAGATCGACAGACCGAATCCGCCGAGCATGACCCGACCACCGTCGGCGAGCAGCACGTTCTGCGGCCGGACCTCCCGATGCGTCACTCCCCTGGCGTGGGCGGCACTCAGTGCGGCGATCAGGTGCAGGCCGACCCGTGCCACCTCGGCGGGTGCCAGCGGACCGTCGGTGGCAACCACCTCGGACAGGGACCGGGAGGGTACGTGCTCCATGACGAGCCACAGATACCCGTCGGTGCTCAGCACGTCCCACATTCCGACCACGCTCGGATGATCCAGACCGGCCAGGCCGCGTACCTCCCCGAGCGTTCTGTCCCGCAGCCGGGACCGCTCAGCGTCGCTCACCCATCCCGGCAGGGTCATCTGTTTGAGCGCGACGTGCCGGTCGAGCAATTCGTCGCGTGCCAGCCAGACGCGTCCCGGGGTCGCGGTGTCCCCGATCAGCAGAAGCCTGCGGTAGCGGCCGGCGAGCAACTCGTCATCCATGCGAGTGATTCGGAGCGGTACGCAGTCCGGATGGGTGGGGTGACCAGAGGCACCAGGGTTCAGGCGGCGGACCGGGCCGGGCCGGCCGCCGGTGTGACGGCAGCCGGCCCAGCTCAGCTCAGCTCGACCGTACCCACGATCCGCGTGGGGGCAACGGAGCCACCGACGGGCTCGTTGGACACCCCGAACGTGCCCGCCTCGCCGACCGGGCCGATGACAGTGGTCGACTCCCTGTCCCCCTCGGCGAGCTGTCCCACCTTGCGGGGCTCGCTGCCCCGGATGAGCCAGAGCTCGTAGATCCGCCCGGCACCGGGCGCGGGCAGGTCGCGCAGCAGCACCACACCCCGGTCGCGGTCACGGGAGACCACCACTGTGGCGGCACCACCGGGCGGCAGCGACCGCTCGAACACCCGGGCGTCCGGGGCGTCCAGGACACCGGCGATCTGCCGCGCCTGGTCGCTGCTGGCCTGCTCGTCGCTGATCCGATCGTTGCTGACGGTCCAGGTGACAGCGCTCGCGCCACCGGCCACGAGGACGGCTGCGGCGGCGGCCACGGTGAGCTGTCGCCACCTGCCTGCCGGGCGTCTGCCGCCGGCACCCGCGGGACTGACACGTAGCTGTGGGGTCCGGGCCGCCTGGGCGAGGGTCCGCTCCCGCAAACCCGGCGGGGTCGCCTCGACGACAGTGTCGTCGGCGAGGCGGGCAACGGTCTCCCGCAGCTCGGCCACCTCGACGCGGCACGGCTCGCACTCGGCCAGGTGCCGCTCGAACGCAGCCCGCTCAATGTCGTCGACCGCGTCCAGGACGTACGCACCAGCGAGGGTGTGAACATCGGCGCTCATGCCCGTCCCTCCATCTCGATGCCCAGGCAGTCGCGCATCCGGATCAGTCCGTCGCGCATCCGCGTCTTCACCGTCGGCAGCGGCGTCTGCAACTTCTCGGCGACCTCCCGGTAGGTGTGACCGCCGTAGTAGGCCAGGGTCACCGACTCCCGCTGCACCGGCGTCAACCGGCCCAGGCACCGGCGGACCTGTTCCCGCTCCAACCGGGCGGTGACATCCTCGACCACCTCGTCGTAGGGAACGTGTGTCTCGGTCGCGGCGACCTGCTGGGTGCGGTTGGTGTGGGCCTGTTCGGAGCGCACCCGGTCCACCGCGCGGCGGTGCGCCATGGTGAGGATCCACGCCGAGGCGGAGCCGCGGCCGGCGTCGAAGCGGCCGGCGGTGCGCCACACCTCGACCATCACCTCCTGCGTCACCTCCTCCGCCTGCGCCGGATCGCGGACCACCCGCCGGGCCAGCCCGAGGACCCTGCCCGCGATGGCGTCGTACAGCGTGGCGAATGCCGCCTCGTCGCCCCGCGCCACCCGCGGCAGCAACTCGTCGGCGTTCAGCGGAGTCGCGGTGTCCGGCGGCACCGCACGCAACCGCCGCCCCTGTTCTGAATCACCGCTCATTCTCGGCATGTCCTCTCCCTGTGCTGTCGACGGCTCGGTGTGCCGCCGCACTTGTGTCTAGGCGGGATGAGCGTGGGCGAGGCGTGCGTAGACGATGACATTGTCGCGGTAGTGCTGGGTGGTGTCGTCGAACTCGCCGCCGCAGGTGATCAGGCGTAGCGCCGCGTGGTCGGTCGCCCCGTACACCCCGGCGGTGGGGAAGCGGTCCTTGGGATGCTGCTCGACCTTGGTGACGGTGAACGTCGCGGCGCTGCCGTCCTGGCGGTCGACGGTGATCCCTGCACCGACAGGCAACTTGCCCAGGTTGAAGAACGTCCCGCGGCGGCCCTTCCAGTCGACGTGCCCGGCCAGCACGGCCGGGCCGAGAGCGCCGGGCGTCGGTGCCTTGGTGAACCAGCCCACGTCGGTGGCGCTGTCCGGAACCTGCATCGCGCCGTCCGCCTGCAGGCCGAGGGCGACGATGGCGGCGGTGATCTTCAGAGACGGGATCGACACCCGCGTCGGCGGTGAGCCGGCCATCAGCGGTCCCGAGGTCAACTCGCCCGGCCTGGTCGCCGGGGCAGGCGACGCGTTCACGGCTGGTGCCGCGGCCGACGCGTCGGGTCGCGGTGGGTCGCCGTCCCGGTTGGCGACCGCGACACCGATCGTCAGGGCCGCCGTCACGGTCAGGATGCCGGCCGCCGCCAGGAGCGCGTGGCGCCCCCGGCGACGGCCGGCCGGCACTGGTGCGTCACCGGTGTCCGTCACGATCGCCGCCAGCTCAGCGCTCGCCGGCGAGCCGGCGTCGCGCAGCCACCGCGCCGGCGGCACCGAGCAGCGCGAGGCCACCCACGGCGTAGATCATCATCGGTGATCCGCCTGAGGTGCTGCCGTCGCCGGTGGCGACGCCCCCAGCGGGTACGGAGCCGGCCGCCGCGCCGCTGACCATGCCGCACGTCGCGGGGTCGGTGGCCTCGGCGGGGATGCCGTTGACGCCGACGGACTTGGCGAACGTCGACTCGCCGAGCGCTTCCATGTCGTACTTGCCGTTCTTGTTGGCGTCGATGCCGTGCTGCACGAGGTGCAGGTCCTTCAGGTGCGCGATAGTGCCCTTGGGCAGTTCCGCGGCGGGAATGGTGCGCTCGTAACTGAGGTTGCCCTTCGCGTCGGCCGTCGGCATCCGGTCCACCGCCAGGCCGCTGGCCTTTGTGGTGTCTCCGGTGGTGGTCAGCGAGATGAAGATGTCCCCGTACATCTTGAGGCCCTCTTCGGTGCTGACGTAGCCGTTGCCGTTGGCGTCGGCGGACTTGTCCGGGCAGTGGAAGTCCATGCCGTTCGCGGCACCGTGCACGTGCTGGGCGTGCGGCGAATTCGGCGTCATGCCCTTCGACCGGATCATGACCTTCAGGTCACCGCCGCCCGTGGCGGTCAACGTGGCGGTACCGGTGGCGCCGGTCTCGTTGAGGTCCTGCAACTGGACCTGCACGCTCTCATCGGCGTGCGCGACACCCGGGAAGGCGAGGATCAGGGCGGCCGCGGGCACGGCCAGCAGGGCTCGGGACAATCTCACAACAAATCTCCGTCTCCGCCTGGGTGCGGCGTCGATGCTCAGGTGCTGTCGTGGGGGATTCGTCGCCCCCCGTCCAGCGGATTGGTCCCGGCCCGGATTTCTTTCCGGCCCGGGCTTCTTTCCGGCCCGGACGGCGACCGTCGGACGCGCCAGGTCAGGTGATGGTGACTGTGGTGCTGTGCCAGCCGGTCGCGCCGTCCGGGAAGGGCGTGGCCCGTTCATCGGTCTGGGTGGCGCCGGTGGCATCGGTGGCCCGTACCCGGAGGGTGTGGCTGCCGGAGGTGGCGTCCCAGCGGTAGGTCCACTGCCGCCACAGGTCCGGTGACGGGCCGTCGGCGAGGCGGGCCTGCCGCCACGGCCCGTCGTCGATCTGCACCTCGACGGCGGTGATCCCGCGACGTTGCGCCCAGGCGACACCGGCGATCGTGACGGGGCCGGCGCGCCGTTTCGCGAAGGGTTTCGGGGTGTCGATCCGCGATGCGGTCTTGACGGGCGCCTCGGCGGCCCACCCGCGCTGCACCCAGTAAGGATCGAACGCGTCGAAGGTGGTCACCCGCATCGAGGTGAGCCACTTGCAGGCGCCGACGTAGCCGTAGAGGCCGGGGACCAGCATGCGGACGGGGAAACCGTGCTCCAGGGGCAGGGGTTCGCCGTTCATGGCCACGGCCAACAACGCGTCGCGGCCGTCGAGGATCGCCTCGAGCGGGGTGCCGATGGTCATGCCCTCCACGGAACGGCTGACGAGCTGGTTCTGCCCGGCGCGGATGCCCGCCTCGCGGAGCAGCGGCGCCAGGGGGATCCCCGTCCAGCGGGCGGTGCCGACATAGGGACCGCCGACCTCGTTGGAGACGCAGTTCAGGGTGATGTCCCGCTCCACCACACCGCGGGCGAGGAGGTCGTCGAATGTCCAGGTACGGGGCCGGTCGACCGCGCCGTCCAGGCTCAGCCGCCAGGTTTCCAGGTCGACCTGCGGGACGGTGAGGGCGGTGTCGACCCGGTAGAAGTCCCGGTTGGGGGTGTGGAACGCCGACACACCGTCCACGCCGGCGGAGACGCCGCCGGGCAGCGGCGGCGCGGGCTGCACCGGCGACGGTAGGCGAACGGCAGCGCGGGAACGCGCGCCCACTGCGCTGCGGCGACCGACAGTCTGGCCGATTGTTGCCGTGGCGCCGGCGGTGAGCGCCGCCCCCGCCGTCGTGACCAGAAACTGGCGGCGGTTGAGCAGCCGCGGCCGACCCGAGCCAGGGACCACGACCGTCCGGGCCGCGCGTACCAGCACCAGCATCACTGCCGTCCCGACGCCGGTGCCCACCAGGACCGGCAGGACGTCCAACGGCGCCGCCGTCGGGCGGGACAGGACGGCGGCCACACCGGCAGCGGCGAACGCGGCCAGGCCGGCCAGACCGTAGCGGCGTCGTCGTAACGCCGCCACGCCGAGCGGGACCGCGCTCAGGGCCAGCACCGTGTAGACGCCGGCGAGAAGGGCGATCTTGTCGTTGGCGCCGAAGGTGCGGATGGCGAATGCCTTGACCGGTTGCGGCACCAGGTCGACAGCGACACTGCCGACTGCCAGCACCGGGTCGGCGGCCGGATTGACCAGCGCCGCGACGAGATGGGCCACGCCGAGGGCAACCCCGGCGGTCAGCACGCCGACGACGAGGCCGCGGGCGGCGGTGATGCCCGGGGGCGACCCCGGCCGGCGGGTCGCCGGCCGGGGCTCGATGGTGGTGGACACCATCAGCTCTTCGGCATCAGGACGCTGTCAACGATGTACACCGTGGCGTTGGCCGTCGAGACGTTCCCACAGACCACCATCGAGGTGCCATTGACGGTGAACGAGCTGCCACCACCGGTCACCGTGACGTCGTCGCCCTGCAGCGTCTTGTGGGTGCCGGCCAGGGTGTCCGGGGACAGCTGGGTCGGCACCACGTGGTAGGTCAGGATCTTCTTGAGCATGGCGTCGTCGGCCAGGACCTTGTCCAGGTCGGCCTTCGGAAGCTTCGCGAACGCGTCGTTGGTCGGCGCGAACACCGTCACGCCCTGCGCGCCGTTGAGCGAGTCCACCAGGTTGGCCTTCTTCACCGCCGTCACCAGCGTCGACAACAGTGGGTTGCCGGATGCGGCGGTGGCCACCGGTACCTTCGCCATCGCCTCGAAACTTCCCGGGTTGGACGGCTCGGTCGGCACGGCCGCGCATCCCGCGCCGAACTGACCCGACATCATCATCGACGGCGAGGCAGAGGCCATCGGCGCGCTGGCCGACGTACTCGGCGTGCCGCTGGCGGTGTCCTCGCTGTCGGTACCGCCGCAGGCGGACAGGGCCAGCACGACGATCACGCCGACCGTGGCAAACAGGCGCCGCTTCATACGAACTCCTCAGATGCTTGTACTCGATTGCTGCTGTCATGAGGCATTCGAGGCCGACCCGCAGACGGATGGGTACAAGATCGGGAATTGTTTGGTGTCGACGATGACGAGCGCCTGGCCGGGCAGGTCGACGAACCCACGGTCGGCCTGCCCCGGCGCCGAGGTCTACCCCTGCGGAGGGCCGTCGCCCGCAGTGGCGGCGCGTAGCTCCCTGAGTACGTACGTGGCGGCCTTCTCGACGACGCGGATGCCCTCTTTCTGGCTCACGTGATGGTCGGAGAGCACGGCGACCAGCCAGTCATGACGGGCCTCGACGACCCGTCCGATGCTGTTGACCAGCCAGCGGCCGCCGTCGGCATCAGCGGTGTCCCAGCCGTTCTTGACGTACTCGGCACGACTGCCCGGCTCTCGCGCGGCGGTGACTCCCCATCGCTGCTCGGGGATCACCTTCTTCATCAGGCCCATGACGAAGGTACGGTCCTGCGGCGTCAGCGGTCCCGTCGGTGACGTCAACGCGGTCAGCAGACGGAGCTGGTCGGCGACCGTGGTCGTGGTGAGTCCCCAGTGCGCGTTCGGCTTCGTCTCACGCAGACCGAGCGCGCGGTTCGCGGCGGTGAGGCCGCGCGAGCCCCCGATCCGCTGCCACAGGGCCACCGCCGCATCGTTGTCACTGGACACGATCATGGCCTCGGCCAACCGCCGGGTGTCAGAACCGAGGGCCTTGCCTGGCGGGTTCTGACGCAGCAGAAGAGCCGCGAGAATGTCGACCTTGACGATGCTGGCGGTCTCGAACCTTTTGGCACCGACCGTCACCGCAGCCGTTCCTTGTCGATCCAGTGCCGCGACCGCCAGGTGGCCGTCGTACCGTTGCACGTAGGCCTTGATGCGCGTTCTCGCCTGGTCGATCCGGTCGGTGGCCGGCGTCGTGGGGATCGGACTGGCAGGGGGTGAACCGTGCGACGGTCCGGCTCCGTCGCCGTCGCGACCGCGGGTGGCCCCGAAGGCGGCCGTCGCGACGCCGGCCAGCGACATGGTCACCGCGGAGACGACCCACCGTCGCGGCAGTTGCCGCCCATTCCCCTCAGCCAAGGCGGGCCACCGCCCTCGCCGCGATCGAGTCCACCACGGCCTGGCTGCCCGGATCGGGCAGGCGGACCGTCGAGACCGTCTCGCCTCGTTTCACCATCACGAAGTACGTGACGGTGTTCGGGGTGTCCGCATGCGCGATGCGACCTCGAACGAGCATGCCAGTGCCCTCCAGATATTGCGGATCGACGACGTCGAACGACACCTGCGACCCGAGGACCGGGTAGGTCGCGCACCGCAGGAGGACGCGACGGACGTCATCGACGTTCCGCTCGGCCCATCCAGGTTCGTACGTCTCCACGACGTGGTGAGCCGACGACGAGCCGTCAGACAGCCGGTAGTAGCGCTCCACGGCAGCGCGCCGATGCGACTTGGCCGGATAGTCGCTGCTCTTGTAGTGGGGGCAGCTGTCCTGCTCCCACGGCCAGGACGCCAGACCGGTTCGCGCGTCGTCCACGTGCCAGTCCGCCCCCAGATCGCCCGCCCCCAGCAGCGGGGATCGTCCCGTTCCGCGTTCGCGGTGTGTCGCTCGTCGGGGCCGACACCGGCCTCCCCCCGATGGCACCCTCCGGCCATCACCAACAACGCCGACAGGACCGCCGGCACGACGGCGACAGAACCTCGGCCTCTGCCGCGAATCCGGCCTCTGCTCGTCCTGCTGCTCGATACGGACACCGAAAACCTCCCCCAAACGCAAGTCCTTGCCACCGCAGGTGACGCTTCAGCCGACGACGCGTGGCGGCACGTTCGTCGCCGCCGCAGCACCGACGCGGCGGTTGCCGGCCGGCGGTCCCACCCCACCGGGACCCGCCGCACCCCGGCGGCAGACGGGACCGGTCAATGGCGTTCCTCGGCGAACAGCTCGGAACGGGTCTCGCCGAGCAACTCACGCAGGCGGTTGAGAGAGCGCATGCTCTGGCTCTTGACGACGGCGGTGGAGACGCCCACAACCTCGGCGGTCGTCTCCACGCTCAGGTCGTCCCAGTAGCGCAGGACGATGATCGCCCGGTCCCGCAACGGCAAGGTGGCGACCGCGTCCAGCAACGTCATGCGCAGCTCGGCCGGATGTTCCTCGCCCCGCTCCGGCGGGGCCGACATCGCCAACTCGCGGCTGGAGCGACGTCGCTGCTGGTCGATCATGCAGCGCAGCAGTATCTTGCGGGCGTACGCGTGGGGGTCGTCGGCCCGGCGGACCCGCCGCCAGTTGGCGTACACCTTGGCCAGCGTCGTCTGGGTGAGGTCCTGGGCGAGATGCCAGTCGCGGCACATGAGGAACGCGGCGTCGCGCAGCCGGCCGACGGTCGCCTGCGCGAACTCCACGAAGTCTTCGTCAGCCATTCGACCGGTCCAGCGTCGGGAACCTCTTGGCACCGTTGCGGACGAACTCGGCCGGCAGTTTCGTCCCCCAGATCGGGTTGCCGGCGATCTCGGTCGCCTCCTTCACGGAGAGGACGGGCGGTGCCGGGATGGTCCCCTTGGCGTCCCAGACCAGACAGGTGGAGATCATCAGATCCACCTGGAGGCCGCCGCGGTGGTGCACGGTGACCGTCTGGTTCTGCACGCAGTTGTCGGGTATTTCGGTCAGCTCCACCGTCCCCGGGACCGGGTTGCCACCGAGGCTGTCCCGGTAGATGGAGAGCCGCACCATGCCCGGTCCATCGCCTCGGTCCAGGTAGAGCTGGACGTACGGCATACCGGGGCCCGCCCCGCTGCTCTGCAGACTCGCATAACCGCTGGTCTTCCCCTTGGGCAGCAGCCGGCTCAGCAGTTCCAGGGCGCCCTGCGGTGTGGTGGTCAGCAGTTCGCCGTCCGGCCCCGCCCCCATCCTCAGGGTGTCGATCACCGTGGTCGAGCGAGCCGGCGGCGCTGGCCGACGGGGGTCACCGCCGGTGCCCGACTCCACCCCTCCCGGGGCGCCGTCGGAGGGCCCAGCCGGGGACGGCGTGGCGGTGTCGACCGACCCAACCGGCGAACCGACGGTCAGCCCGCCAGGCTGACCTGTCTCATCCGCACCGAAGCCGAGCGGCCCGGCGGCCAGGCCGATCACGAGCAGCATCGCCAACGCCGATCCGCCGGCACCGAACTGCGCCAGGCGGCGTCGGCGACGAAGCCGGCGGCCCTGCACCACCGACTGCTGGACCAGGTCACCCAGTGGCGGGGCGGGATGTTGGGCCAGGTCGTCCCTGAAACGCCCACGCACGTCGCCCATGTCCCTTGTTCCTCCTCGGCCGACCGCCGCAGTGGCGATCCGTCACTGACCTGACGGGTTGACCCGCCGGTTTGGTTACCGGATTTCGGCGCGAATTTTCAGCCGTCCGCGTCGTCGGAAGCCGCTGTTTTCAGTACGTGTGCGACCACCTCCGTAGCGTCACGCTCCCCTCGCCAGGTGCGTTGCTGTGGGCGGTTCGAGCAGCTGAAGCTGCTGGCGTTCCGTCCCTGCCGCAGGGGCGGGCGACACAGTGGGTCGGGGCACAACCCGCAGAGCGTCCTAGGAGGTTAGGTCGTCGACGTGGGGCCCACCGGAAGCTGCGGTATCCGGCAGCTCGGAGAGCTGGATGGTCGACGCTGTCCGGCGATCCGGCGTGCGATTGACCTTCATCGAACCGGTTCCATAGGATGACCATCGATGAGGATCGCGGGTTGGAGTCGCGCCACGTCAGCCGAGGCAGCAGCGCTGGCGGCCCTCTTCCAGCGCGCCGAGGCGGTCGCCCCTGTCGGCATGGAGCAGCGCGCTGAGGACGTCCAGAATCGACTGGCCACTCTCGGGCCGGACAGTGCCGGACGTACCCGGGTCGGCCGCGATGACACCGGCAGCGTCGCCGCGTACGGTGAGGTCGCCGACATGGGAACAGCGGACGACGTGCTCCGGATCCGCCTGACCAAGGTGTTTCATCCCGACATTGCGGACGATGTCCGCGCGGAGCTGCACCACTGGCTCATCGACCAGGCGAAGCAGGTGAGGGACAGCCGAGGATCGGCACGGGCCGTCCTCGGCATCCGGTGTGCCGAGAACGACCGGGCCGGCCGCGAGCTGCTGATCCGTGACGGCTTCGCGCTGGCCCGTCACGAACGGGACCTCGTCCTGGCGGTTCCTGATGAGCCGCCGGCTCCCGCGCTGCCGCCCAGTCTGGTGCTGACACCTGCCGACGAGCGCTACGACGAACTGGCCCGGCTGGCCCACAATGAGGCCTACGCCGACAGCCCGACAGCGGTTCGACCCGACCAGCGCACCTGGCCCCAGCACGCGACCGGGCATCCGCGGTTCCTGCCCGACCTCTCCTGCCTGGTGCTCGCCGAGGCCGACCGAAGCGACAACCCGGTGGCCGCCTTCCTCTTCGCGCTCGCCGACGGCAGCACCGACACGCCGACGGTGGTTCTGCACTGTCTGGGCACCCGAGCATCCTGGCGCCGCAGCGGCCTGGCCACGGCGATGATCTCGCGGGTCCTGCACCGTGCGCGCTCAACCGGCGTCGCACAACTGCGACTCAAGGTCACCGACAGCAATCACGCCGCTCTGGCGCTCTACCGGAAACTGGGCTTTGTGGAGTCGGGGCAGGGGTTCGCGGTGCTGATGCGGCAGCTCACCCCCGAGGCCGACGAGCAGCCGTAAGCCCGACGGTTGGTCGACTCGCGCTCTGCGCCGCGTACGCGAAATATTCCGGGATCCGCCACAGCGCGTGGAGCCCGCCGACGCGTACGTCCAGCTTGTCGCTTCGAGCTGGTTCACCGCCCGGCTGAAGCGGTCGGCCAGGCAGCCCTTTCGGATGGCGCGCAGGCCGCCTTGGCCAACCTCGTAACAGGTCCGAAACTACCGGTTGAAAACTCTGGAATTTTCTGCCAGCCTGAGAGCCATCGACAAGTGTGAACGTTAACAAGATCCCTAAGCACTGGAGGCGCTCCACACGACCGTCGGGCCCACCCACCTGCCAGGCGACCACATCCACCACCGAGAGAGCCCAACGCCCCGCAACCACCCCCCGACGGGCGACCGGGCCTACCCGTCACCGCCCTTCACCCGCTGGCCAGGTGGCCCGAACGACCCGCATCCGGGCTGGTGCCCTGACGTGAGCCCCGGCCCGCTCGGGCGGCTCGACATCGTGCCCGCCACCATCCGAGCGGGGCCACCAAACGGAACAGCGACAGGAATCTCGTACCCCCACCACAGGAGGATCAGCATGGTTCCCCGGACCCGTCCCATCAGGCGCACCCGACTGCGAACGCTCACTCTTTCCGGAACAGCCGCGATAATTCTGGCCCTGGTCGTGTCGCTGCTGCCCAACCTGGCCCAGGCCGCCGAGACGACCCTCGGTGCCGCCGCAGCCCAGTCCGGCCGGTACTTCGGTGCCGCCGTGGCCGCCAACAAACTCAACGACAGCGCCTACACGACGATCCTGAACCGCGAGTTCAACAGCATCACTCCCGAAAACGAAATGAAGATCGACGCGACCGAGCCGCAGCAGAACAACTTCACCTTCAGCAACGCGGACCGGATCGTGAACCACGCCATCTCCCGGGGTTGGAAGGTCCGGGGCCACACCCTGGCCTGGTACTCGCAGCAGCCGGGCTGGATGCAGAGCATGGAGGGCACCGCGCTGCGCAACGCGATGCTGAACCACGTCACCCGAGTGGCCACCTATTACCGCGGCAAGATCTACTCGTGGGACGTGGTGAACGAGGCGTTCGAGGACGGCAACAGCGGTGCCCGCCGCAACTCGAACCTGCAGCGCACCGGCAACGACTGGATCGAGGCGGCGTTCCGCGCCGCCGACGCGGCCGACCCGAACGCGAAGCTCTGCTACAACGACTACAACACCGACAACTGGACCTGGGCCAAGACGCAGGCCGTGTACAACATGGTGCGCGACTTCAAGTCTCGTGGGGTGCCGATCGACTGCGTCGGCTTCCAGTCGCACTTCAACGCCAACTCGCCGTACAACAGCAACTACCGCACCACGCTGTCCAGCTTCGCCGCTCTCGGGGTGGACGTGCAGATCACCGAGCTGGACATCGAGGGATCCGGCACGACGCAGGCCAACACCTACCGCAGTGTGGTCAACGACTGCCTTGCCGTGGCTCGCTGCAACGGGCTCACCGTGTGGGGTGTGCGTGACTGCGACTCGTGGCGCTCCAGCGGCACTCCGCTGCTCTTCGAGTGCAACGGCAACAAGAAGGCCGCCTACACGGCCACCCTCGAGGCGCTGAACAGCGCCGGCCCCACCCCCACGCCCACGCCCACCACGCCGGGACCCACCCCCACCGTCCCGCCCGGCTCCGCCTCCGAGATCGTGGGCACACAGTCCGGCCGGTGCGTCGACGTCCCCAACGCCTCGACCACCAACGGCACGCGGGTCCAGCTCTACGACTGCAACAAGCAGACCAACCAGGCATGGACCTACACCTCGAACAAACAACTCCAGGTGTACGGCACCATGTGCCTCGACGCCGCAGGCACCGCCAACGGCGCGGCGGTCCAGATCTACAGCTGCCACAGCCAGACCAACCAACAGTGGAACGTCAACTCCAACGGCACCATCAGCAACGTCCAGTCCGGACGATGCCTGGACGCCTGGAGCACCGCCAACGGAGCCCAGATCCAGCTCTACGACTGCCACGGACAGACCAACCAGCAGTTCCGGCTCGCCACCTCCGGCGGGCCCACCCAGACGCCGACGCCGACACCGACGACTCCCCCGCCCGGCGGTAACTGTGATCTTCCGTCGTCGTACCGCTGGTCGTCGACGGGCGCGCTGGCGCAGCCGAGGTCGGGATGGGTGTCGCTGAAGGACTTCACCCACGCCCCGTACAACGGCCAGCAGTTGGTCTACGCGACAACGCACGACACGGGAACGACCTGGGGCTCGATGAACTTCGGTCTCTTCTCGAACTGGAACCAGATGGGGTCGGCGTCGCAGAACCAGATGCCGTTCGCGGCGGTGGCGCCGTCGTTGTTCTACTTCGCGCCGCGCAACGTCTGGGTGTTGACCTACCAGTGGGGTGGGCCGGCCTTCTCCTACCGGACGTCGACCGACCCGACCAACGTGAACAGCTGGTCCGCGGCGCAGACGCTGTTCACCGGAAGCATCTCCAACTCCAGCACCGGCCCGATCGACCAGGCGATCATCGGTGACGACCAGAACATGTACCTGTTCTTCGCCGGGGACAACGGCAGGATCTACCGGGCCAGCATGCCCATCGGGAACTTCCCGGGCAGCTTCGGGTCGAACTACACGACGATCATGACCGACTCGACGAACAACCTGTTCGAAGGGGTTCAGGTCTACAAACTCCAGGGCCAGAACCGGTACCTCATGCTCGTCGAGGCGATCGGCGCGAACGGACGCTACTTCCGGTCGTTCACGGCCACCAGCCTCGGTGGTACGTGGACGCCGCAGGCGACGTCCGAGAGCAACCCCTTCGCCGGCAAGGCGAACAGCGGCGCCACCTGGACCAACGACATCAGTCACGGCGAACTGATCCGCAGCAACGCCGATCAGACCATGACCATTGACGCCTGCAACCTCCAACTGCTCTACCAGGGGCGTTCACCCAGCTCCGGCGGCGACTACGGCCTGCTGCCGTACCGGCCGGGTCTGCTGACGCTGCAACGCTGACGACCGGACAACGCCGGGGCGGGCAGGTTCGGCACCACACCGGGCCCGTCCGCCCCGCACCCATCCACCACCAGGAGGTACCGATAGTGCGAGGACCCGCAGACCACCCCCCACCCTCGGGGAAGGCCCACACTGACCGAGTGTCCCCCCGTTTCCGGGGACGGTTGTTCAAGCTCGCCGCGGCCGGGATCGCCGCCGCGGTCGGGTTGTTCACCATCACCGTGGCGACCGGGTCGGCGTCGGCCGCCGACAACCCGTACCAGCGGGGCCCGGACCCCACCCGGACCAGCGTCACCGCCGTGAACGGCCCCTTCGCCAACACGTCGGTCAGCGTCCCGACCGGGTACGGCTTCAACGGCGGCAGGATCTACTACCCGACCGACACCAGCCAGGGCACCTTCGGTGCCATCGCGATCTCGCCGGGTTACACCGCGTTGTTCTCCGCCGAGCTGGCCTGGATGGGACCGTGGCTGGCGTCCCACGGCTTCGTCGTGATCGGCATCGAGACCAACAGCCGCAACGACTTCGACACGGCCCGAGGCACCCAGCTGCTCGCCGCACTGGACTACCTCACACAGCAGAGCCCCGTACGCGACCGGGTCGACCCCAACCGGTTGGCGGTCGCCGGTCACTCGATGGGCGGCGGTGGCGCGCTGAGTGCGGCCACGCGACGCTCGTCGTTGAAGGCAGTGGTCGGCATCGCGCCGTACTCGCCGTCGTCGAACCTGGCCAACGACCGGGTGCCCACGATGATCTTCTCTGGGCAGGCGGACACGGTGGTCACCCCGTCCTACGCCACCGGCCTGTACAACAGCCTCCCGGCCACGACGGAGAGCGTCTACCTGGAGGTCGCCGGCGCGGATCATGGCTTCATGGTCGGGCGGTCGAACCCGGTGATGGTCCGGACCATGTTGCCGTTCGTCAAGATGTTCATCGACAACGACACCCGGTACAGCCAGTTCCTCTGCCCACTGCTGGACTCCAGCGGCGTGGTCACCTACCGCAGCACCTGCCCGTTGCTGCCCACGACGCCGACTCCCACCGATCCGCCGACCGTCCCACCCGGCTCCGCCAACGAGATCGTCGGTACGCAGTCCGGCCGGTGCGTCGACGTACCCAACGCCTCACGTAACAACGGCACCCGGGTGCAGCTCTACGGCTGCAACAAGCAGACCAACCAGGCATGGACCTACACCTCGAACAAACAACTCCAGGTGTACGGCACCATGTGCCTCGACGCGGCAGGCACCGCCAACGGCGCGGCGGTCCAGATCTACAGCTGCCACAGCCAGACCAACCAACAGTGGAACGTCAACTCCAACGGCACCATCAGCAACGTCCAGTCCGGACGATGCCTGGACGCCTGGAGCACCGCCAACGGAGCCCAGATCCAGCTCTACGACTGCCACGGACAGACCAACCAGCAGTTCCGGCTCGCCGCCCTCGCACGTTGATCACGGCAGACTCGGCGCACCACCTGTTCCAGGGTGTGCGGATCGACCAGCGGCAGGGCGAGATCCAGCACGCCTGAAACGGGCGGACCCGGCGTCATGTCGGGTCCGCCCGCATCACCTGGCCGCAGGACGGCGACGCCTGGCGTCCCGGACGAGCGTCAGGGCGATGACGAGAAGGCCGAGCGGGGCGACGACGGCATTGGCGGTTGTGAGGAACGCCTTCTCGCCACCGGTGGCGTGGTGGAGGTGGGTCAGGTCGCCCGCGACCTGCTCGACCTGCGCCACGTTCAACACCTGGGCGGCGCTTGCGCTGGCGGCCCCACTCGCGGCGGTGTACCCCGCCCGACCGGGACCAACCGTGGGCCCGCCGCACTGTTGTTTCGGCGCTCACCGGTCCTCGGCAGCAAAAAAATCCCGTGTCGATGTGGTGGGCGGTGGCTAGCGTACGCGGATGAGCATTGTCCCGAGGACCGGACTGCGGCTGCGGTTCCTCAGCGATCCGGGCGAGTTCCTGGCCGCTGCGGGCGACTACCTGGGCGCCGATCCAGTGGTCAGCACGGTCGTGACCACCATCGCGCACCGGCTGTTGGCGCAGCAGGCCGACGGGATCCCGCAGTCCGACCGCAACTGGTGGCTGGTGGTCAGCGACGACTCCGGCACCGTGGTCGGTGCCGGGATGCGCTCGGCGCCGTACGCCCCCTATCCGCCATTCCTGCTGCCCATGCCCGACGAGGCGGCCGTTGCGCTGGCCCACGCGTTGCACGATCGCGGGGAGGAGGTCCTCGCGGTCAACGGGGCCCGGCCCGCGGTCGACCTGTGCGCCACCGCGCTGGCGCGGCTCGGTGGGGGTGAAGTCCAGGTCTCCCAGCACACACGGCTGCACGAGCTCGGCGAGCTGACGTGGCCGCCACCAGTGCCTGGCGGCCTGGTGGCCGCGACCGAGGACGATGCGGGACTGGTCACGGAGTGGCTCGCCGCGTTCATGGGTGACGCTGACGAACAATCGGGCCGCCCGCGCGGTACGAGTGCGCACGAAGCGCCCGACCACGCCGAGGTGCTGCGTCGACTCCACGCCGGACGGCTGTGGTTCTGGGTCGACGAGACCGGGGAACCGATGCACCTCACCGGCGCCAACCCACCGTCGTTCGGGGTGGCCCGCTTGGGCCCGGTCTACACACCGCCGGCCCAGCGGGGGCGCGGTTGGGCCAGCAACGCGGTCGCCGAGGTTTCCCGCCGAATCCAGGCCGAGGGTGCGCGGGTCTGCCTGTTCACCGACCAGGCCAACCCGACGTCGAACAAGATCTACGCCGCCCTCGGCTACCGGCCGGTCGTCGACATGGCCAACCTGGTCATCGTGTGATGAGCAGCCGGTGGAGCGGCTCCACCGATCAGGTCGTGGCCTGCTCGCGCAGTGCCCTGGTCGAGCTGCCGCCGCCCTGCTGGATTTCCTGCCCGCCCTGGCGGACACTCGGCCGGTGATCTATGTGGCAGCGGGCGACAGTGCATCGGAGGACGACGACGCTGAGCCCGTCGACCTTGACTGGGAGCGGGCCAGCAACCTCAACCGCTGCCAGGAGCCCGCGGACATCGACGCGGCCTTCGACCGCGGGGAAGAGCACGTCGGGGCCGCACTGATCGCTCTGGTCCACAACAACCCCGACACCGACGCGGTCCTGCCCAGGGTCGCCCGCGGGTTACGCTCGCCGAACCCGGAGACCCGCCGGCAGAGCCTGCTCGCGTTGATGCACACCGCCAGGCTCCACGGTCGGGTGGATGCCGTCACCCTGGAGCTGCTCCACGGGCTGCTGCACGACCGCAGCCCGATCAGCGCCGGGAGCCCGTACGAGGTGTGGGGCACGGCGACCCAGACAGTCGGCGACCTCCAGGCCTTCCTCCCGGCCGAACAGCTGCCCGACTGGGTGAACGCCTTCACCGACCACTGACGGTTTGATCGAGCCGGCCGGTCGGCCCGCTCGTGCGGCCCGGGCTCGCCGCTCGTGCAACCAAACCAGCACGACCATGGCGACGTTGACGCCGCCGAGGATCAGCAGGGACGCGTCACCGGAGTCGGTGGACCGGTCGATCGCGAAGGCCTCACCGTCGGCCATCACCGTGTTGACGGTCGTGAACAGCACGTTGTTGGCGACGTGGAAGGCAACCGGTGCCTCGATGCCACGGCTGATGATGGCCATCAGGCCAGTGCTGATGCCGATCACTGTGTAGTAACCGAAGAGCCAGGGGTCAGCCGACCCGTGGACCACGGCGAAGCCCAGGCCGGAGACGACGAGCCCGACGACGAGGGCCGGGCGAACCGCACGCACCCAGGACGCGGCGGCGGGCAGCACGGCACTTCGGAACATCAACTCCTCGCCGACGGCCTGCACCGGGGTGCTCAGCACGACGATCACCAGCATGCCGACCGTCGTGCCGGTGACACCGAACGCGGTCCAGCCCGGGGCGTCGGGCGCGACCAGCGCCACCACACCGATCCCGGCACCCACCAGCAGCATCGCTGCGATCAGGTAGTACGTCAGACGGCGCGCGTCGAAGGCTCGGGGCGCACTGATCAGGCTGCGCCACGGGACCTTGGCGATCCACACCAGGAGCAGGATCGCCAGGACGCCCGCCGTGGCGATGCTGAGGTTGACGGCCAGGAACTTCAAGGGCGTGAGGGTGGCTGACATCGGGTCGTCGCTGCCCTCGATGACGCCCACGAGCTGGTAGAGCAGAACCTGTAGCACCACCATCGCCAGCGGCGGCACGAGGATGACCACGAGCGGCTTCCACCAGCTCATCCGGAGGTGGGCGCCGAACGGCCGGGAGCCGTCGACGAGCGACCGGGCATGCTCCGGCGTCAGGAGGCGCGAGCTTCCTGCGTCAGAAGCGCTCGGGCGTTCCGTCCCTGTCCAGGGTCCCGCGGCTCTGGGGGTATTCATCGGGGAGCTTCCTTTCAAAGGTGTGGACATCCCATTGCAGCGCTCATCGCGACTCGCCAGCAGTGCCGCAGCGTCATCACGTCACCGTGACATTTCGCCGTACGCGTCCCGGCTGCTCGCGCGATCGGGGCGTTGCCGTAGCCACCGGTACCGGCCTCGTACCCCACCGTCCGGCCCGTGCCCGCGTCGATCGCGAAGGCCGCCAACCGCGCCTCGGACCTCTCCTTCAGCAGCCGGTACTTACGGTCGCGGTAGGCGACCGTTGACGCGTCTACAGCCAGTCGTGTTCGCGGGCGTACCGGGCGGCTTCGTGGCGGGTCCGGGTCTGGGTCTTGCGCATCGCGTTGGAGAGGTAGTTGCGGACGGTGCCCGGAGCGAGGTGGAGCCGAGCGGCGATGTCGGCGACCGAGTAGCCCTCGCCGGTGACCCGCAGGACGTCGGCTTCACGGTCGGTGAGGGGGCAGTCCTCGGTGACGGCGAGCACTGACACGTCCGGGTCGATCCAGCGTTTCCCGGAGTGCAGGGTGGCGATGACCGAGGTGATGTGGGCTGGCTCGGCGGACTTGCTGACGAAGCCCTGGACGCCGAGCTTCAGCGCCTTGCGCAGCACGCCGGGGCGGGCATGCCGGGTCAGCATGAGGATCACCTGCTCCGGTCGCTCGCGGCGGATCTCGGCGACCGCGCCCAGGCCGTCCACGCCCGGCATCTCCAGGTCAATGACCAGCACGTCGGGCCGGTGCCGCAGGGTGGCGGCGATCGCCGTCCGGCCGTCCTGCGCCTCGGCGAGAACGGTGATGTCGCCCTCCATCGGCAGCAGCGCGGCCAGGGCCGTGCGCAGCAGCGCCTCGTCGTCGGCGAGCACGATGGTGGTCATCGGCCGTCCTTCCCGCTGACTGTCGGGGCCGCGTCGGCCCGAGCGGGTGGGAAGACCGCGGTGGTCAGGAACCGCCCGTCCCTGTGTTCCACGGTCAGTTCACCCCCGTCGCCCGCCACCCGTTGCCTCAGTGCCGCCAGTCCCCTGAGCTCGGGGGCCGTGGTGGCGGTCACGCCGTCGTTGACGATGGTGATGCCCGACGCGGCGAGCGTGATCTGCACCTGGGTGGCCTGCGCGTGCCGCAGGATGTTCGTGGTCGTCTCCCGCAGCACCTGCCCGAGCAGTTCGCTGGCGCGGGCATCGACCTCGGCCTCCCGGGTCACCCGGACCCGGATGCCGGCGGCCTCGAACAGGTTCTTCGCGTTCTCCATCTCGGCGGTGAGGTTGAGCCGCCGTTGCGCGTAGGCGAGTTCCTTGGTCTGCGCGATGGTGTCGCTGACCAGCGTGTACGTCTCCCGCAGCTCCTTCTCCGCCCGAGCGGTGTCGCGGAGCAGCAGTCGCTGGGCCAGGGCGATCTTCAGCTTGACCACGTGCAGGGTGTGGCCCTGGATGTCGTGCAGGTCGCTGGCGAACCGTACGCGCTCCCGGACCACGGCCAGCTCCGCCTCGCGTTCCCTGGTCTGTTCGAGCTCCCGGATGAGGTCGTAGAACCGCTCGCCCACCACTGTGAAGACCGTCACGATGACGGTGAGGGCGGTCGGGATGAGAACGTAGGTGAGCAGGACGTGACCGATGTCGTCCCGCTGCACCAGCAGCCGCGCCGCGCCGACGGCGGCGACGTAGGTGAACAGCCCGGCCATCACCAGCTTCCGGCGTCGTCGCACCTCGCGCAGGGCAAGCGAACCTACGGCGCAGAAACCCCAGTAGGCGTTGGGGCTGCCGGTCACCAGGACCCCGAGCGGCCAGACCGCCGCCGCTACGACCAGGCAGGGCAGCGCGACCCGGGCGAGGTCGTTGGCCGTCCACCGTTCGAAGGCCACCACGCCCGCCACGGCCCCCGGCGCCAGGACGACGACGTGCCACCAGGTACGCGCGTCGGTGTAGAGCAGGACCACCGCGGCGAACACCACCGGCGGCAGTGACGTGGCCAGGTTGAGCCGGCGCAGCCTTCCCTGCGTCGACTCGGTGAAGCGCGGCGATCTCCCGGTCACCACCTCAGTATCCGGCAGCACGGGGCCACGACCAGTGACACCACGTCACATGCGGTGGTGACGTGGTGCCACTGACGCCTCAGCCGCGCCCGCGCTGTCATGGGTGCATGTCCACCACACCCGTCATCGAAGTCGATCGGCTGAACCTCACCTACGGCGACTTCCACGCCGTCAAGGACCTCTCCTTTCAGGTACGACCCGGCGAGCTCTACGCACTGCTGGGCACCAACGGAGCCGGAAAAACCTCGACCCTGGAGGTTGTCGAGGGGCACCGGAGGCCAACCTCGGGCACCGTGCGCGTCTTCGGGCACAGCCCCGACGACAGACGAGCGGTCCGTCCCCGAATGGGGGTCATGCTCCAGGAGAGCGGATTCTCCCCGGACCTCACCGTCCGTGAGTCCGTCCGTCTGGTCGGTCGGCTCACCCGCCGCACCGACGACGTCGACCGGGTGCTCGACCTTGTCGACCTCACCGCCCGAGCCGGCCGCAAGGTGTCGCAGTTGTCCGGCGGGGAGAAGCGGCGGCTGGACTTCGCCACGGCGGTCTACGGCGCCCCGGAGCTGATCTTCCTGGACGAGCCGACCACCGGCCTCGACATTCAGTCCCGCGACGCCGTCTGGACGACGGTGGACCGGCTCCGGGAGAACGGCGCGACCATCGTGCTCACCACGCACTACCTGGAGGAGGCACAACAGCGCGCGGACCGGATCGGGCTGATGCACGAGGGCGCCCTCCACCGGGAGGGCACCGTCTCCGAACTGACCCGCACCCTGCCCGCGGTCATCCGCTTCTCGCTCCCGGCACCGGCACCGAAGCTGCCGGTGCGGGCCGCCGCCGACGCGGACGGACAGGTCACGGTCGAGACCTTCGAGCTGCAGAAGGACCTGCACCTCCTGCTCGGCTGGGCCCAGGACCACGCCGTGGAACTGCGGGACCTGGCGGCGGGGCCGACCCGGCTCGACGACGTCTTCCGCGCCATCAACAGTTGATTCGATCTTCCGCGAGGAGCCTCACCGTGTTGTCCATCGCGTCCAGCGAACTGATCCAGATCTTCCGCAACAGGCTGGTGCTGATCACCAGCCTCATCATCCCGGTCGCGGTCTGTGCGTTCTTCGTCCGTCAGCACGAGACGTACGCCGCCATCGGGAGCCTCGGCTACATCGCCGCGATCGTCGTGTTCACTGTCGCCGCGTTCGGGCTCTACGCCACGGCCGTCACCACCCTGGCCTCCCGGCGGCAGAATCTCTTCCTCAAGCGTCTGCGCTCCACCGCCGAAGGCGACGCCGGCATCCTCGCCGGCCTGCTGCTGCCCGTACTCCTTCTCGCCGTGGTGCAGGTGACCGCGATCCTCACCGCCCTGGCCGTGGTCGCCGGCGGACCGGCGAACATCGCCCTGCTGGTGGTGGCGGTCCTCGCGACCGTGGCCATGATGATCGGCCTGGCGCTGGCCACGGCCGGGCTGACCAACTCTCCCGAACACGCCCAGGTCACCACCCTGCCCGTTACCCTCGGCGTGATCGCCATGGCCAGTTGGGTGGGGATCTCCGGCACCGAGAACCTCGCCTGGCTCAAGCGGCTGCTGCCCGGTGGCGCGGCCACCGAACTGACCATGAACGCCTGGAACGGCGGCGTCGCCGTGACCGACTCCCTGCTCCTGCTCGCGCCCACGCTCGGCTGGGTCGTCGTCGCCGTCGCCCTCGCCACCCGACTCTTCCGCTGGGAGCCCCGCCGATGACCACCGAACCCCGGTCGGACGCGCCGACCCTGGCCGAAGATCTCCTACTGCTCCTGTTCCAACCCAGGTCCGGGACCATCGCGGGAGAGAACACCCTCTTCTACGTCCTCGGCGGAGCCGTCCTCGCGGACCTCGCCCTCGGCGACCACCTGACCACGGCGGACCGGGAGCGGCTCCGCAGCGTGTCGGATCACCCACCATCGGATGGTCTCCTGCGCCCGGCGTGGGACTACCTCGCCGAGAAACCGAGGGGGGTGCAGACGGCCCTGGCCGCGATCGGTCCCGCCCTGCGCAAGCCGGTGCTGGAGCGACTCATCGCGCGAGGCGACATCGACCAGGAGCCCCGTAAGGTGCTCGGCCTTTTCCGGACGACGGCCCTGCGGGAGGGCAGGACCGAACGACGGGCCCGTCTGCTCGCCGACGTGCGTCGGGTCCTCGTGGACGGTGCGGAGCCGCAGGCGCGTGTCGCCGCGCTCGCGGCGCTGCTCTCGGCGAGCGGAACGCTCCCGCAGTTCCACCGCGAGATCCCGTGGACGTCATCGGTGATCAGCCGAGCCAAGGAACTCGAGCGGGGCAACTGGGGTGCCGACGCTGCGGCGGCGGCCGTGACCCGCACCGTGACGGCCACCGTCGTCAACAGCGCCGTCGTGGCCATCACCGTGCTTCCTCGAAGCTAGGGCGCTTGCGCCGCTCACTGCCTGGAGTTGGCCGGGTGCGGCCGTTCGGGCGGTTTGCCCCTGGCGTGGGCGGCGTCGGAAACGGCGATGCCGGCGAGGACGACGACGGCGGTGACGGCCACTGCCAGCGGCGGCAGAAGGATCATGAACGGCGAGGCGCCGGCGAGCGCCAGAGCGCCGATGATCCGGGAGTGGGACACCCGGGCGAATACGGCATGTTCCACCAAGGCCCGCCCGATCAGGAAAAGCATCGGTCCGCCGAGGACAACGAGGATCCACGCCGCGTTGGTGCGCCCGAACGGATGTTCGATCACGATTTCGTATCCGACGGCAACGGCGACGATCCCGGCCACCATGAGTACGTGCGCGAGGAAAGCCTCCCGGATGAGGTGTGCTGGCTCAGCGGCGGCTCTGATGGCTTCGGGCAACAGTTGACCCGCCCTGAAGACGTAGACGCGAAACAGCAGCACGGTGGTGATGAATGAAACCCCGAAGGCTGCTGCGGCCCCGCCCTGCCGGAACGATGTGTCGCTGTAGGCCGAGCCGGTCGTCAAAATCAGTTCGCCCAGCGCGATGATGAAGAATTGTCGGTAGCGCTCGGACAGGTATTCGGCCAGGACGGGCCACTGCCGTTGGGTGGGGCGGGACCACGGCGCGGGGTAGAACAGCAGCAGTGCCGCGCCGTCGATGGCGATCGCGAGCGTCCACAACAGGCCGCGGGCCCAATCCGTCACGATCGCGCCGGCGATCCACGGCACGGCCGACAACGTGAACCAGAAGAAGACTCCAGCCGCTCGGCGCTGAGCTTCGTGGCCCCGCAGCATCGGCACGATGACCAGCCCACGAACGATGTGGACGGCGACGTACGCGCCGGCGAAGGCCAGGCTTCTGTCCCCGAACGCATGCGGCACCGTGACCGCCATCACCAGCGCCCCGAGCATGGCCACGTACACCAGCACCTGAAGCTGCGGCCGCTGCGGATCATAGAGGTCGGTGACCCATGCCGTGACGAACCACAGCACCATGAAGGCCAGCAGCAACAACAGCGTCTCGCCAGCCTCGATGAGGACGACTCGCTGCGCGGTGAACTCCTCGACCAGCCGCTGCGAAACCCGGTTGAGGGCAAAGATGAAAACCAGGTCGAAGAAGAGTTCCAGAAGGCTCGGTCGTTGCGGTTGCCCAGGCTTTCGAAGCAGCGCTGCTGCCCTTGTCGACATGGGCCGCCCATTCCTGCCGGCTTCGCCTATCTGGGTATTGGTACCACGCCGGGCAGGCCGTCGAGTCGATACCCGAAGAACGCCGGCGCAGCAGACCGGAGGCGCCCCCGATGGGCTCGCACTGCTCAGAAGGTCGGTCACGGGTAGCGGACAGCCGACACCAGAGCACGATGTAGCCGACTGTGACCATCAGATCACTACCTGCACACTCCTCTCCGACACGTTCCCGTCGACTGGAGGAACAGATGCGTCTCCGCTCGTTCGTCACCACGGCACTGGCCGCCGTCCTGGCCGTCGGCGCGCTCGCGCCGCCGGCGCCGGCCGCGGCGGCCACCGCCGACCGCTGGGGCTTCGCGTACGTCAAGGACCCCACCGTGCCGGCCTGGACCGTGCTGGACACCAGCCGGCAATGGGGTAGCTGGAAGACCGCCTTCCCGGCCGCCTGGGCCGACGGCATCAAGCTCGCACCCGGCCGGTTCCAGGTCCGCTTCCCACAGATAGGTGCCAGCTCACGGGGTGTGCCGCACGTGACACCGGTGAACCGGACCGGTCACTACTGCGAGGTGGTCCGCTGGTTCCAGTCCGGCGCCGACGAGATCGTGGACGTGCAGTGCCACAAGCCGGGCGGCACGCGCGATGACACTCCGTTCACAGTGCTCTGGACGACCAGCTCGGGCGTGCTGCCGGCCGCCACCGCCCACGCGTACGTGCAGTGGAGCAGCGGGCTGGTGGCGCAGTCGTACAACTCGACGGGCGTCGTGAACACGGTCGGGCCGCTGGGCGTCGGGCAGTACCTGGTGCGGCTGCCCGGCGTGGGGTTGGCCGGTCTGCTCGCCGGTAACGTGCAGGTCACCGCCGTGCAGCCGAACGCCGGTCCCCGCCGCTGCAAGGTCTACTCGTGGAGCGCGGTCGGCACCGGCGTGCAGGTGTACGTCTTCTGCTACGACCAGGCTGGCGCGTTCATCAACACCGACTTCGTCCTCTCGTACCACCGTCGGCGGCCGGTGATCGGCTCCCTCGGCCCGCCCTCGCACTTCGGTTACCTGGGTACCGCCGTCGGCGGGCCGACCAACGACAACTCGGTGCTCGGTGTCGGTGCGAACGCGGTGGCAGCGCTGGCGCCCGCCGGCCGCTACCTGGCGACCTTCCCGCAGGTCGGCCTCAAGGAGACGCACGCCCAGGTGGTGGCGCAGGGCACCGGCAGCAACTACTGCCACCTCACCCAATCCTGGACGTACACCACCGACGCCGACGTCGACGTCATCTGCTTCGACAACGTCGGCGTCGTCACCCCGCACCGCTTCCTGGCCACCTTCACCTCCCGGCTCTGACGTCGGGCCGCGCCGGCGGTGGCGGTTTCCGTTGCTGCCGGCGCGGTCAGGGGCCGGCACTCTCGCGGCGAGGCCGAGCCCACGGTGCCCGTGGTCGTCGTGGCCGCGCGAGGCGGGTTCCGTCATCGCAGGAGCGGGGCGAGGCCATCGAGGAGGCGCTGGAGGCCGAACTCGAAGAGCCTGTCCAGGTTCCAGACCATGTCGTCGGCGGTGATGAAGCGGGCCATCAGCGGGAGCCGCCCGTCGGCCAGGACCGCGCCGATCCGCTCTCCGTGGGCCGCCATCCACTGGGTGTCGGTCAGGCCGCTGTCCTGCTCGGCCTGCGCCTCCTCGGCCAGGTTCACCGCCGTGCCGCGCACGTAGTTGGCCACCGTCACCGCCGCCGTGAACTGTGCGTTCAGGTCGAGCCCGCGCCCGTCCAGGGCCCGCATCGCCCACTCGGTGTGGGCCATGGCGTGCGGGGCCGGCAGTGGCCGGGTGAAGGAGAGTGCCTGGGCCAGCCAGGTGTGCCGACGGTACATCGCCCACTGCACATGGGCGACGGCCTCCAGGCAGACCCGCCAGCCATCGTGGTCCGGGGTGAGGGCCGGGGGCGGGTTGTCGGCCATGACCTTGTCGATCATGAACAGCACCAGCTCTTCCCGGTCGGCCACGTACCGGTAGATCGCCATCGTCGGAATGCCGAGCTGGCCGGCGAGCCGGCGCATCGACAGGCCGTGCAGCCCCTCGGCGTCGGCGATGGCCACGGCGGCGGCGACCACCTGCTCGCGGTCGGGGTCGGGTGCTCTACCCGCAGCGGCCACGGCGACCACGGTGCCGACGCCCCGCCTGGGCTCGACGAGACCCCTTTCGCGCAGCGTGGCCAGGACCTTCGTCGCGGTCGCCATCGCGATCCCGTACTCGGCCATGAGCTGCCGGGTCGACGGGATCCTCGCCCCGGATGCCAGCTCGCCCGACGCGATCCGGTCCGCGAGATCGGCGGCGATCCGGCGGTACGGCGGTTCCTCCACAGCAGCCTCCCGTGCACTAGTGCAGTCACGGTACCCCGTGGACTAATACGGTGGCTAGCCTCACTATTGCTGGCTCCTAGTGCACTCATACGCTGTACGGCATGACTGAATTCGTACCTCTGAAATCGCTTTGCTTGACCTCCGGCAGCCCGGTGAGAGCGCCCAACAACGTCATGTACGCCGACACCCCAGTCTCGCGAGGAGCGATGTCATGACTGTGCTCCGGCCTGGCCAGCAGGACCATGCCCTGGGTGTGGCCGCCGAGAACCCCGACGGCGCCCGGATCAACGTCGTGGACGCGTTGCGCGGGGTTGCGCTGCTGCTCATCCTGCTGGTCAATGTGTGGTACTTCAGCTCGGGATATGCGTTCCAACTGGTCAGCGATCCGGCGTACGGCGCGCTTGACCGGCTGGTCGCAGGTGCGGTTGAGCTGCTGTTCGCGATGAAGGCGTACCTGCTGTTCTCATTCCTGTTCGGCTACAGCTTCACCCTGCAACTCGACTCGGCGGCGCGGCGTGGGGCAGCCTTCGGCCGGTCGTTCCTGCGCCGGCTGTCCGGGTTGTTCGTACTCGGCGCACTGCACGCGGTGCTGCTGTTCCACGGCGACATCCTCACCACGTACGCGTTGCTCGGTCTCGTGCTGCTCGCCGTTCGGCGGATCAAGCCACGCTCCGCCCTTACTGCGGCGGCGATCATCGTGGGCGTCATCGCGTTCCTGGTCGGTCTGGCCGCGGTTCTTGGTGCCGCGGTGGTCCCGGACCAGTCCGCCGCGGTCACCGCCGGTGCGCGTTCGACGGAAGCCCTACGCGGCGGGCTCGGTGATGTCGTCCTGGAGCACCTGCGCTCGTTGCCGGCAATGCTCGGCGCACTTGCCGTGCAGGGACCGTTGGCCTTCGCCGCGTTCCTCGTCGGTCTGGCCGCTGGCAAGCACCGGATGCTCGCCGCCGCGCACACCCACGAGAACCTGCTGCGCCGATGCGAGCGGGTCGGCTATCCGGTTGGTCTGGCCGGCGCCGCGGTGTTCGCGATCGGCGGCGGCACGGCGAACATGACCGGACTGATGGTCAGCATCCTCACCGCGCCGTTCCTCGCGGCGGCCTACGCCGCGACTCTGCTGCGTCTGTTCACACGGCGTCCGCGCGTCGCGGACGCGTTGGCGCCTGCGGGACGCATGGCGCTGACGAACTATCTGGGCCAGTCGCTCATCTGCGTGCTCGTCTTCACGGGCGTCGGGCTGGGCCTGGCCGGCCACACCTCGCCGGCGCAGACGCTGCTCATCGCACTGACAATCTTCGTGGCCCAGGTGGCTGCCAGTTACTGGTGGATGCGGCGGTTCCGGTACGGCCCGTTCGAATGGGCGTTGCGCGCGTGGACCCACAGCAGGCGACCCGCCATGCGACGGTAGGCCCGACAGCCCACACCTGCGCGCAGCCGGACGGCGACCGTCATGACCGGCCGGCCGCGCGGAGGCGTCCAGGTGTGCGGCCACCGCACGACCGTCCGGGGTTTCCGCCGGTACGTCTGCGCGGTGTGGTCGCTCGCGGTCCGAACCCGCCACGCGGACCTAGCTACAGCTGATGTTGTTCCTGGGGGACGCACCCACGCCGCGGGACACCGAGAGAAGCCCACGAAAGACAACTTCTTTCCCAATGACCTTGGTCCGGACGTCGTCCACGACGATCCTGACCCAGCCGCCGGCCGACTCCGGAAGCACGAGGGACTGGCCGACCGTCGCAACGCTGACCCTGCAACTGCGCTCGTCGGTCACCACCGAAAAGCTGATCTGCTGGTCGTTGGTTTGCCAGCCGAAGGCGCCGATGCGGATCGACCCGTCGGGGGTGCTGCCCGTGACGGGCTTGTCGCGGTCGTCGGGGTCCTCCGACAGAGCGATCACGACGGGCGGGCCACCCCGCGCCGGTGCGGGTGACACGGTGGCCGCCGGCGCGCCGGTAACGGACGGGGTGAGGCCGGACGGGGTGAGGCCGGACGGGGGGGTGGTGGACGTGCCGGGGCTCTGGTTCGTGCTCCGACCCTCGGGGGACCTCGGGTCGCCGCCCAGCAGGTCGGCCTGCCACCCGATGATCGCGAGAAGCAACAAGAGTGAACCCACGGCACCGGCCCACACCGACCGTCGGCGCGTCCACCGGTGCCCCGGGGCGGAGCCACGCCCTGGCGGTGCCGGTTCCCCGGCTCGCCCCTCGTCCGGGGTGCCGCCCGGCGGGGTCGCAGCGGCGCGGTTGCGGGCGATGGCGATACGGTGCCCGTCGTTGCGGCTGCGGCGCTGCGGCCGTGGGTGGTTCCGCGCGTGCAGGTGCTGGTCGACCTCGGTGAAGAGGGTGTCCATGTCCAGCAGCCTGGGCCCGCCCGGTACGCCGTCTCGTAGCGTTTGGACCAGCGCGCCGGTGAAGGCGGTGTACTCGGCGCCGACAGCGGCGATCGCTGGCATGTTCTCGGCGGTGGCGGTCATCAGGTAGGCGCCGTCGACGACAGCCTGGTCGGCCAGTTGACCGGGTCCCGCCATGAATCCGGACATGGCCCGCCCGCTGTAGCAGCAGTCGAGCAGCACCACCTTCGCGCGGCAGCCCCGGGCGGCGGTGATGATCTCGCGGCGGACGTCGGCGAAGCGGACCGCGCCCCATAGCCGCTCCCGACTGGCCTCGGGCAGCGCGAGGTACAACTCGGCGATGTCGTCGAGCAGGCCGTGGCCGGCGAAGTACACCACCAGCGCCTCGGTCGCGGCCAGGGACGCCTCGTGCACGGCCCTGAGCACCTCCTCGACGGAGGTGGGGTCGATGACCATACGGCAGTGCTCGGGCGGCAGGCCCCAGAGGTCCGGATCGGTCAGCAGGGCGGCCAAGCCACGCACGTTGCGCTCGGCTGCCGGGATGCCGGGCAGCGACCGGTACCGTGACACTCCGATCAGGACGGCCCGCGACCTCGCCGGATCGGGCAGGCCAGCTGTCATGGCGACGACGGGTGGTCGCCCCCGTCGGGACCGTCGCCGCTGGCCGTGTCGCTCGCCGCGAGGAACGCGCTGATCATCTCGGCGGTGAGCTGCGACGTGTGGTCGACGGTCAGGCGGTGTCCGTCGGCCCGGACGACGGTGATCGAGGGGGGCCTGGGCCGGCTCTGCCGCCAGGCCAACACCGTCACCGCGAGGCTGGACATCGCGGTGACATGGGTCAGGACCACGTCCACCACGTCGAGGGTCCCCATGCCGCCTGGAGGCGGCGGGGCCGCCCGCACGTCGGCCGTTCGTGCCAGTGCCGCGTCGGCCCGCAGCCAGCCATAGAGGGCGTTGAGCTCACCGGGACCATCGGTGAGGATCCGTACCCGCAACATCGCTCCCCTCGGCGCCCAGCGGCGGACATCAACCACGATACTCGGGGAGCACGAGAGGGCGATCGCCTCGATCGCCTCGACGAGAGCATCGCGCAGGCGCGGGGGCACCAGTGGCGTAGTTGGTCAGGTCCGCTGGGCGATGACGCGGGTAAAGCCGAGGTGACGGCCGGTGTCGGCTCGCAGCATTCGCACTTCCCGGGGAACGAGCTTGCGGGCGGTCTCGTTGTCGGTCGTCTCCAGGACGGCTTCGCTCCAGACCAGCCAGTCACGCCACCCGTCCTCCAGGAAGTCGGCGCGCACGTCATCGACGACGCCGCTGCGGCTCCACAACTGCTTCCACCAGGCCGGCGTGTGGAAGGTCCAGAAATCCGGTTCCCAGTGCGGCTTGAGGTGCTCCGGTAGCCCGTCGTCGAGTTCGGTGGTCAGCCCCGGCACGACGATGCCGATGCGACCGCCCGGGGCCAGGAAACGGCTCAGGTAGGACAGGTATCGCTCGTCGGTGCCGAAGTAGTGGTAGGCGTCGACGCTGACGATGACGTCGAAGTAGCCCTCGGCGAACGGCAGGTCATGTGCCTCGGCCAGCAGCGGCGTGACGAGCTTGGCCTGGCCCGCGGCGTCGATCCTGCGCCAGTTCTCGGTGGGCTTGATCCAGAGATCGGCGGCGACGACCTGGACGTCGAACTCCTTCGCCAGGAAGATCGAGGTGACGGCCCTGCCGCATCCGAGGTCGAGCACACGGGCGCCGGGCGCAAGGCGAAGCTCGGAGCACAGCCATTCGAGCAACCAGAGTGCGCTCGGGCCCATCCAGTTCTCGATCATCCAATGGGGGTCGTAGCCAGCACTCCTCGGGAACCGTGGCCGGTTCAGCCGCTGCCTCAGATCGACTGTCATAGGGCAGGATGGCACCCCCGGCCGCGTGACGTCGACACGATTTGACGGCCCGAGAGACCGCGCCAGCCCCGCAACGACGAGAACCACCGCGCCGGCCGGACGGCTGACTCCAGCACCCGAGCAGCGGGCGGCCGAGATCCAATTACGACCGAACGGCCCGGCGATCGTCGGCCCTCGGTGGAGGGTCGATCGCCGGGCCGCCCTGCTGACGAGCCGCGCAGGGCGGCCCGCCGATCAGCCGGTCAGAGGCCGGCGGCGTGCGCGGCGGCGGTGCCGCCGACCACAGGCAGGACGATGTTGCTGCTCTTCAGCGCGACCTGCAGGTTCGCGGCGGTGGTGTCCGCCTGGCTGGAGTACTGCGGGTAGCTGGCCACGATGATCACACCGATCCGGTGGCCGGGCTTGAAGACATAGTCCTCCGGCAACAGCGGGAAGCTGAAGTTGTACGACTCCCCCTGCACCAGCGGCACGGCGACACGGATCGACTGCCGGTTCTGGGCGTCCATGATGCCCTTGGTGACCAACTCGTAGTCGGCCGTGGCCACCCGCTTCGTGGTCTGCTTGTAGCAACCGTCGTCGGTCGGGCTGCTCTGGCCCCAGCAGTCCTCAGTGGTCAGGGTGATGATCCCCTCGCCGGACGCCCGGTGCGCGACCCGCTCGTCGGTGCCGTAGTCGACCAGGATCGCCCCGAGGTTGGTGTCGGTCTGGTCGGCGGAGGCCCGCAGTTGCACGGTGGGTGTGCCGGAGATGTGCAGCGGCGCGGAGAGTGGCGCGGAGAGGAAGGCCAGCCGGTTGGGCTGCACCACGTCCGGGTTGAGGATCATGGTGTTCTGGCTCTGTGTGCGGCTGTCCTGGAACGCGCCGGTCGCCGGCTTCGCGGTGGGCACCAGCCCGAGACCGCCCGCGCCGGTGGTGCCGGGCTGCAGGAACACCTCGGTGTCCGCCTTGCCGGGGATCGGCCAGTCGGCGTGGGTCTCCCACACGTCGGCGGACCGCTCCAGGTCCACCCGCGGCTCGTCCATGATGCCGTTGGCGACGTCCTGCAGCCAGAAGTCGAACCACCGGTGCAGCGTCGACACCCACACCGCGCGGCGCGAGTCGAACGGGTCGACGTGACCCTCCTGCGACAGCCACAGCTTGCGCGGCACGTTGTTCTCCGCCAGGGCGTACCAGAACTTGCTGAAGTGGTCCGGTCGGACGTTGTCGTCGTTGAGACCGTGGTAGAGCAGCACGCTGGCGGTGACGTTGGGGACCTTCTTGACGTAGCTGCGCTCGTTCCAGAAGGCCGTGTAGTCGCCGTGCTCGTCGCCGTCGGCGGCGCCTATCGCGTCGCGCACCGGCTTGCAGTACTCCCGGCGCTCGGGGTTGGTGACGGTGTTGGCCAGCGACGCCACGTAGCTGTTGCCACGGGTGACCACGCCGTTGCTGCGCACGTAGTCGTAGTACTCGGTCGGTCCGCTGATGGGCACGACCGTGGTCAGGCCCTTCACGCCGGTTACCGCCGTGGCCATGGCCAGCGAGCCGTCGTACGACTTGCCGATCATCCCCGTCTTGCCGTTGTGCCAGTCCGCCTTGACGACCTCACCGGCGGCGTTACGGGCGGTGGCCCGGCCGTTGAGCCAGTTGATGGCCTGCTTGGCGCTCAGGTTGTCCTGGTTGGCGTTGGTGGTCGGGCAACCGGTGGAGTTGTTGGTGCCGACCATGTCCAGCAGGATGACCGCATAGCCGCGCGGCACGAAGTAGTTGTCGTAGAACAGCGGCCACTTGTCGAGCAGCCCGTCGCCGTCGAGGTCCGCCTTGCATTCGGACTCGTTGCCTCGGCAGACCGTCGAGTAGTAGGGGCTGGCGTCCATCACCACGGGGGCCTTGAGCCCCTGCGCGGTGGCCGCCGGCCGCATCAGGTCGAACGCGATGATGTCGCGCAGACCGTCGTTGTCGCTGTCGAAGGTGGAGTCGATGAACAGGCGTTCCCGAATGGCGTCGGCGTAGCCGAACACCGGCTGGGTGACGCCGTCCTGAACGACGATCGACGGCGGGCCGTCCGCAGCCAGCGCCTGCGGCGCCGCGCCGAGGGCGGCGAGCACAGTCGCGGACAGCACGGCCACGCCTGTGCGCCAGCGCGTTCCCACTGTAGGCATGCAGTCTCCTTGATGTGTCCGAGGCTGCGTACGCTACGAGCCGGTGGCCTGCACCACCATCTGCACGTGTAGGAACTTCACCGGTTGTGGTTCGACGCGGGCCGCACCGGGGGGGTCTGCGCGACGGGACTACGGCTGGTCGGCCAGCACCAGCTCCCGCAGCCGCCGGTCGAGTGTCGGGGCGTCCAGCCCACCCGGCCAGCCGCGGAGCAGGGCGCCACCCTTGGCCACCAGCACGACGGCCGGGGGCTCCCGCACCGCGTACGAACGCCAGATCGTCTGCTGGTCGTCCAGGACGACCGGGTACTCCACCCGGTGAGCGCGGAGGTAGTCCTGGACCTGGTCGGCCTGGTCCGCGCCGGCCACGCCGACGAAGACGACCCGGTCCCGATAGCTGCGCGCAAGCTCACTGAGCGCGGCCTGGCTGCTGGCACAGGTGGTGCACCAGGAGCTGAAGAAGGTAAGCACGACGGGACGCTGCGCCCACAGCTCGGCGGCGGCGAACGGTGTGCCGTCGGTCAGCGCGCCGGTGAAGGCCGGGGCGGCCGGGGCGGTGCCGGGCGCCGGGCGCAGCGCCAGGTCGGCGGGGACCGGCCCGGGCAACGCTGCCGCCCCTCCGACCGGCGCCGGCGTGGGCGCGGGCTCGGGCGAGCTGCATCCGCCCAGCAGCGCCGCCGCCAGCAACAGCGGCAGGAGTGCCCGCCTCATGACGGGACCACCGCCACCAGCGCCGGGCCCTCGCTGCTGTCCGGCGTCAGGTCGAGCGCCGGGCGACCGTCCACCTCCAGTCGATAGGAGGCCCGCTGCGGCACGCGCACTCCGACGGCGAACTCGCAGTAGGTGGGCAGTCGCTCGACCCCCAGATCCTCGGCGAAGGCGGCCACCGCAGTCCCCGCCGGCAGCTGCCCGGTGGCCAGCGCCGCCCCGTCCGGGTCGAGCACACGGAACGGCGCCCGGTTGTGGAAGTGCTGGTACGGACCGGTGCCGGCGCAGTCCACGCCCGCGGCCCGGATGTTGATGTCGCGAACCAGGACCCGGACGGTCGTCGGATCGACCGCCTCCTGGGCGGCGCCGACGGTGCCGCAGCCGGTCGCGCCGGCCAGCAGCAGGGGCAGCAGGGTCGTGATGCTTCGCCGCACGTCATCCTCCTTCCGTCCTCCTGCCGGGTCCGTGGCGGCCTACCGCCGCGGACCCGGCAGGAACGGGGTCAACCTCGGGCGTCGGTCAGGACTTCTCGACCCGGCACTGCTTGGTCACCGTCTTCGTCGGGTCGCTCTCCGAGGTCGCGGTGAGCTTCACGAAACCGGTGTTCGCGGCGGCGGCGGTGGCACCCACCGACACCTTGACCGTGGTGGCCTTGCCGAACTGCGCGGTGGCGAGCTGGTTGGGTAGCCAGGTCCGCCAGCCCTTGCCGGCCACCTCCGCCGACAGGCGGTAGACGTCCGACTTCAGGTACGCGCTGACGTCCTCCGGGTGCTGCTGCCCGCCGGCCGAGTAGGAACCGGTGTTGGTCAGCTCGAACGAGCAGGTCACCCCGCGGTTGGTCGGCTTGCCGCCGCCGTTCACCTCGCCCTTGCCCAGTAGCACGCCGTGCGTGCTCGGCCCGCCGGTGCCGTCCAGCGAACGCACCGCCACGGTGTAGGAGAGCGAGCCGGCCGAGTCCCGCTTGAGGTCGATGATGTAGAAGTGCAGTCGGTTCGCCTCGTCGACGTACTCGTACTGGCTGCCGGTGTCGGCGCCGGCGTGGAACAGCGCGTCGGAGAGCTGCCGGTAGTCACCCATGGTGATCTTCTGCGGGGTGCCGTCCGGGCGGTAGAAGTCGATCATGTCGATGTCCTGCGGGTTGGCGTCCACCACCCACTGGAACGGCGCGCTGTCGGCGTTCTTCGTCTTGCTGACCAGCACGCCGCTGTCCGGGGTGAAGGAGTCCGCGCCCATCCGGTCGACGACCTCGACCGTGTAGTTGTTGAAGTTGCCACCGTCGCACAACGGGTCGGTGGTGACGCCGCACGTCGGCGACAGGTCCTTGTTCAGCGCGATGTTCACGCCGCTCAGGCCCTTCTGACCGGCGTCGACCGCCCGGGCCGTGACCTGCGCGACCACCAGGCCCGAGGAGGCCAGCGACTCCCGTGACAGCCGCAGCACGTGCTCCTCACCGAGCAGGCCGATCTTGAGCTTGTCCCGCACCGTGTGCAGCGAGCCCATCGAGCCGCCGTTGGTCGGCGGGATCTGCCAGCGGGTGTGCGGACCACCCGGGCCGTTGAACGACCCGCGCGACATCATGCTCCAGATCCCGGTGTACGCCCTGCGCAGCGGCTCGCCGTACGGGTTGTTGTAGTTGTCGCCGATGCCCAGCAGGTGGGTCAACTCGTGGGCGTAGACGCCCATGCCGGAGCTCTCCCCCTGCGTCGAGGAACCGCCGCCGGCGTTCGGCCACAGTGTCGCCGCCGCCTTCCACGAGGTCCAGTCCACGTAGCGGGTCTTCGCCCAGTTCGGCAGGTTGGGGTCCGGCGGGCCCCAGGCGTCCGGCACGTCCTCCTTGTTCTGGAAGATCATCTGCCCGAACTCCTGCCAGGTCGACGACTCGTCCTGGCCCGCGCTGAGGATGAAGACCAGCTCGTACTGGTTGGCGACCTCCTCGCCGACGGCTGCCCGCCAGGCGCCCAGACCGTCGGTGCGGATGTTCTTGCCGCACACGTCCCCGCTCGGGCAGGCGCCCGGGTTGAACCCGTTGTCCAGCCCGTACTGGTAGGACTTGGACGGCATCTGGTACGGCCCGAACCCGGTGAGGTCGACGCCGTAGCGGCCGTTGGAGTCCTGCATCCAGTACTCGTGCAGGGTGTGGCCCTTGTTGAGGGTGTTCGGCGTGTTCAGGAAGTCCTGGTAGAACTTCGGCACGTCCGCCCGGGGAATGTTGGTCGCGACGGACTGGGGGTTGCCGAAGACCGTCGAGCGGGCCCGCTGGGAGACCGCGAACGTCTCGTCAGGATAGTCGAGCGCCACCAGGGCGATCTTGAAGTTGCGGACCGAACCGGACACGCTCGGGTCGGCCCAGTTCTTGCCGGGCACGGCCTTGTAGTCGTTCCAGGTCATCGTGTCCGGGTTCTGCCAGGCCTGCGGATCGAGGACCTGGAACGGCGCGGTGCCGCCGGCCGGGTTGGCCGGGGCCGCAGCGGCCTGCGCCGCGCCGGTCGCCACGAGCGTGGTCACCACGGCTGCGGCCAGGACAGCCCGCCTCAGCCGGGTGCGGTGGGGGGTAGCACGGTGCACGGAACCACCTCTCGTCGGAGGGAACGCGGCGCTGGCGTCCCGGTGGGGGTGTCGCGGAACATCTGTCAGCAGGCCGCGCAGCGAATCTAGGAGTACGGGCCGGTGCCGGTCACTGTGCAGATGTCGGCAGGTGGGCCGGCGACTTCCGACACCTGAATGACCGACGCCCACCGGCGGATCAGCAAGGGCGGGCCTCGGAAGCCGGATCGGCAGTTGCCCCGAGGGCCCGCAGCACGTCCCGGCGCACCCGGTCGGCGGCAGTCCCGGACAGGGGTCCGCGTGGTGGGCGGCACCGCCCACCGAACCGGCCGGCGCACTCCATGGCGAGCTTGACGGCCTGTACGGCTTCCGGCCGGGACGCCCAGCCGAGGATCGGGTGCAGCTCGGCGTAGAGCGGCAGCGCCCGGCCCAGGTCGCGGGCGACGCACAGCTCGTACAGGCGCACGGCCTGGCGGGGCAGCGCGTTGGGCAGGGTGGCGACCCATCCGGTGGCGCCACACAGCACCAGTTCGAGCACCACGTCGTCCGCGCCGACCAGCACGTCGACGTGCGGGCAGAGGTCGCGCAGGCGGTGCAACCTGCGTACGTCGCCGGTGACCTCCTTGACCGCGACGATCCCGTCGATCTCGGCGACGGTCGCCAGCAGGTCCGGCGTGAGGTCCATCCGGGAGTCGTACGGGTCGTTGTGGGCGACCACCGGCAGGCCGACCGCCGCCACCTCCCGGTAGTGGGCGACCACGTCGGCAGCGCGGGCGGCGGGCCCGTCGGGTGGCCGCGCGAGCACGCCGTGGGCGCCGGCCTCGGCGGCCTGCTCCGCCCACCGGCGGGCCTGCCTGCTGCCGTAGCCACCGACGCCGGGCACCACGGCGCAGCCGGACGGCGCGGCCTGCACCGTCGCCCTCACCACGGCGGCCCGTTCGTCGTCGGAGAGGGCCCGGTACTCCCCCATCGACGCGCAGGGCGCGACCCCGTGGCACCCCTCGGCGGCGAGCCAACGGACGTGTTCCTGGAGCTTGTCGAAGTCGACCGACAGGTCGGCGCGAAACGGCGTGGTGATGGCGACCAGCACGCCGCGCCAGGGCCTACCAGTTCCCACTCGGCAATCCCCTCCCACCGGCGCCGCCCGTCGTCCCACCCGCACCGTGCGCGGCGGCGTTGGCGCGATCCGTACCGGAACCCTAGGAACGTCTGTCGCCCCCGGTCTTCGGACAGATGCCGGAACAGTCGCGACGGCGCCCGTCTTTTTGTCGTGACTTCGACAGTGGACCTTGCGCGATGGCCCACCCGCACCGGAGGGTAAGGACTGGCGGTCGCGCGATCCCTGTCACGCAGCGCAACCAGGGGAGTTGTATGCACGGTGAGCTCCAGCGAATCGTCGACGCCGTCGCCGCCCGGGTAGGGCGACCCGCCCTCATCGAGGACCGGCGACAGCGAGTGGTCGCCTACAGCGAGCACGACGGCCCGATGGACGACGTCCGCCGGACGTCGATCCTGCGCCGGCAGACGACGCCGGAGGTGATCGCCTGGTTCCGGGGCATGGGGGTGCTCACGGCGCACGCGCCGGTCCGTACCCCCGCGTGCGCCGAGCTGGACCTGCTGGCGAGGGTCTGCGTGCCGATCCGGCACGACGACCTGCTGCTCGGGTTCGTCTGGTTCATCGACGCGGACGGTTCGATGACCGACGCCGACATCGCCACCGCGACCGGCCCCTTCACCGACCTGTCGCTGGCCCTGTACCGGGAGAACCTGCTCGGTGAGCTCGCCTCACAGCGGGAGACCGAGGCCACCCGCACCCTGCTGGTGGAGAGCCGGCAGGCGCGCGAGCACGCGGCACGGGCGCTGTTGGAGGAGGGCGTTGTCGTCGCCGACGGGTCGACCGTCGCACTCGTCGCCCAGCTCGTGCCGGCTACCGGACGGCAGCCCGACGAGGTGGCCCGGATCGCGCTGGAACAGGCTCTGGTCACCACCCGCCGGTGGATCGGCGTACGGGAGACGCTGCACCTGGTCTGGCACGACCACGGCGTGCTGCTGGTCTGCGGCGACCGGGTCGCCGGCCGCCCCTCGCCGGAAGCCTCCGCCGGGCACCTCAACGACGCGCTGGGCACCGCGACGCGGGGCCTGGCCTCGGTGGACCGGACGGTGACCGGGATCGGCCAACCCCGCGCCGGGCTGTCCAGCGCTGTGGAGTCCTACCAGGAGGCCGCGCAGGCCGCCCGGGTCGGCACGCAACTGCCCGCGCTGGGCGGGGTGGTCTCCTGGGCCGGCCTCGGCATCTACCGGGTGCTGTCTCAACTGGACAGCCAGCACCTCGACGTCGCGGGTGTCCATCCCGGGCTGGAGCGGCTGCTGCGCGACGACGCCCACCAGGTGCTGCTGGAGACCCTGGAGGCCTACCTCGACCTGGCGGGCAACGCGCACGCGACCGCCGAGAAGCTCCGACTGCACCGGACGACGCTCTACTACCGGCTGCAACGGGTGGAACAGCTCGCCGGGACCGACCTCAAGGACGGCAACGAACGGCTGTGCCTGCACCTGGCCATGAAGCTCGGTCGGCTCAGCGGCCATTACCGCACGCCGTGACGCGGCCGCCCGCCAGTGGTGCCACCGCGGACAGCCGGTCCCGGGCGTTCCTCGTCACACGAGGCGGGTCATCCAGCCGTACGGGTCGGCGGCCCGACCGTACTGGATGTCGAGCAGGTGGCGGCGCAGCCGCATGGTCACCGAGTCCTCGGCGCCGGCCTTCGGGGCCGTCACCTCGCCACTCTCCCAGACCAGGCGCCCGACCGGCGTGACCACCGCGCCGGTGCCACACGCGAAGACCTCGGTGATCGCGCCGGAGGCGACGCCCTCCTGCCATTCGCGGATCTCCACCGGGCGCTCCTCCACCTCCAGGCCCAGATCCTTGGCAAGGATGAGGATCGACCCCCGGGTGACGCCCTCGAGGATCGTGCCGAGTTCCGGGGTGATGATCCGGCCGTCGGCCGTGATGAAGTAGAGGTTCATGCCGCCGAGCTCCTCCACGTAGCGGCCCTCGGCGGCGTCCAGGAAACAGACCTGCTCACAGCCGTGCTCGGCGGCCTCGACCATGGGCGCCAGGCTGGAGGCGTAGTTGCCGCCGCACTTCGCCTCGCCCGTGCCGCCCCGCGCCGCGCGGGTGTACTCGGTGGAGAGCCAGATGGAGACCGGCTTGACGCCACCGGAGAAGTACGCGCCGACCGGGCAGGCGATCACCATGTAGGTGATCTCCTTCGCGGGGCGAACACCCAGGAACGGCTCGGACGCGAACATGAACGGCCGCAGGTAGACGCTGTATTCGTTCTCGTCCGGCACCCACACCTGATCGGCGCGGACCAGGCCCTCGACCGAGGCCATGAAGTCCGGCACCGGCAGTTCGGGCAGTGCCAGCCGGCGCGCGGACCGGGCGAAGCGCTCGCCGTTGGCCTGCGGCCGGAACGACCAGATCGAACCGTCACTGTGCCGGTACGCCTTCATCCCCTCAAAGATCTCCTGGGCGTAGTGCAGTACGGCCGCCGCCGGGTGCATGAGGATCGGACCGAAGGGGATGATCTCGGAATCCTGCCAGCCGCCGTCCGGCCTCCAGACCGCCCGTGCCATGTGGTCGGTGAAGTACGTGCCGAACCCCGGATTCGCCATGATCTCGGCTCGCCGCTGCGCGCTCGCCGGGCTCGGATTCTGGTGCAACGGGAACGACAGGCTCATCGCCGGGTCCTCTCAATGGCCGCATCCCTGGGCGCTCAGGTCAGCGAGAACGAACACGCAGGGGAAGACTGTCGGATGACAGGTGCAGAATACCGACCGTATTGTCGCCGATCGTAGACAGACTGCGGCGACTCGGAGGGACGGTGCGGCCGTGAGTCGGGGTGACGAATGGATCGCCGCGGCCGCCGACAGCGTCGCTCGCCAGGTGGTGGGCCGGGTGGTCGTGTGTGCGGGCACCGACCTCGTCGACGTCGATGACATCCGGGCTCTGCTGGCCCGGCGACCCCGGTTCGCGGATCGGCATTTCACCCCGGGAGAGCGCGCCTACTGCCTGCTCGAGCGCGACCCGGCGGAACGCTTCGCCGTCCGTTTCGCCGCCAAGGAGGCGGTGTTGAAGGCCCTCGGGACCGGCCTGACCGGGGTGGCCCTGCGGGAGATCGAGGTGGTCCGCCGCCACTCCGGTCAGCCGGCACTGGTCCTGGCCGGGCGTGCGGCAGCGCTCGCCTCGGCGGCCGGTGTCCATTCATGGATGATCACCCTGACGCATAGCCGACATTTGGCTTATGCCTTCGTCGCGGGTGTCGGCCAACCATCCTGAGCGCCGTCCCATTTATCCCGTCAATCCAAGTTGGACATACGGCTCATACCCTTTGATTGGCGGGCCGATGCCGCATTATTGGCTCTTAACGGAGCAGCGTCGGGGTTCGGCGCTGACCATGAGCAGATAATTGCAGCACAATCGGACAAAACAAGGAGCAGGGCAAGATCATCGATCACGCCCAGCCACCGGCGTCTATATCCCAAATAGCGAGAGCTGTTTGACGGAGCCGGAGGAACACCGCAAGATTCCGATCAAGGGGTTCCTCGGGGGATGGGCTACTTTCGTGCATACTTCGAGGTGCATCACGGGTGGGATGCCGAACGGCGTCGATGCTGCCGAGAGGATAATGTGGAGCCACGCACGCTCTCTCAGGTCCTGGAATTCGAGCGTCGTATAGTGCCGGTCGCCGGCCTGATCCGCGCGGCCCAGATGCGCGGCGACGGCGACCAGGCGACCGCGCAGCTCGACCGACTCTGCCGCGACGTCGAGCAGCTCGACCCGCTGATGCCGGCGAGCCAGATCGAGGCCACGGTTCACGACTTGCGGGCCTGGTCAGACGCCGGCTTCCTGGAGAAGCCGGCATTCGACGCGACCCGTGACACGGTCCCCGCACCGGAGGACGGAGAGGTCGCCGCCTTCGTCGGACCGGTCACCCTCCCGAACGGCGACGGCTCCCGCGGCGCCTTTCTCGAGGCCTTCACCGTCGTTCGCCAGGACCCGGACTGCACCGCGGAACTGCAGTCCCGCTATCCGCACGACAAAGCGGTGTTCCAGTCGACCCGGCTTCTTTCCGCCTCTCCCGGATTACGCGACGGGAACTGCGTCGTCTTCTTCCCGGAGAACATTCCGACAGCTACACCGACAGTTAATCAGTCCTTCGCGTGGTTCTTCTTCAACCGGCATACGACGATCTACGCCCGTACGCTGGAAATCGTGGCTCGCCTCTGTGGCGCCGGCTCCCCGTTCGCCGACACGAAGGTGCTGGCATCCGCCGAGGTCGACCCGGAGGACGTCTATCAGGCGCGCTGCGTCTGGGGCTACCTGCACGACTACTACCACCACACGGGGCCCCGCCCACTGGATCAGCACCTGGCACTGAAGACGAAGTGGCGCCCCGGCCTCTCCGAGGAGCTGAAGGTCGACCTGAAATCGGCGATAGCCTGCTACGAGGAATCCGTGCCGTACGGCGATGTCATTTTCGAGTACATCATCCTGGAACGGCTCTTCCGCTACCCGGCCGAGCCGCGCCCGTTGCGCAACTTCGACTCCGGCACCGGCTTCGCCCTCGGCACGTGGCTTGCCGAGCACGGCCTGTTCACGATCGGCGACGACGGCCGGCGCAGGCTGGCCAGCAAGGCGGAGATCGTCGCGTCGGCCAAGGAACTCGTCCGGACGATCGAGGAATTCGAGGCGATCACCGACGACGAGACCTATCGCGAGAAGATCACCGCTTTCCTGTACGAGAGATTGCTCCTGGAGCCCGACAGCAAGACGGACAGGTACGGCGGCCCCCGGGCATCCCTGAGCCTCTGGGGCAGTGAGGTCCATGTCTGACGGCACCCTGACCATCACCGACCGCGCCGCTGCCCTCCGCGATCCCGGTTTCTGCCGTTTCCACACCGACAACACCGTCGTCGTCCAATGGTCGGCCGACCACGGCTGGTCCGACCATTCCCTCCAGCCGTACGCCCCGATGACCATGGATCCCGGCACCCTGGTGCTGCACTATGGACAGAGCGTCTTCGAAGGGCTGAAGGCGTTCCGCCAGCCCGACGGCTCCGCCGCGTTGTTCCGCCCCGCTGACCATGCCCGCAGGCTGGCCCGATCGGCGCGACGGCTGGCGATGGCGGAGATGCCGGTCTCCCTGTTCCTGGACGCCTGCGCCCACCTCGTCTCCGCCGACGACAGCTGGATTCCCGAGGAGCCCGGCCAGGGTCTCTATCTGCGCCCGCTGATGATCGCCACGGAGTCCGCGCTCGGGCTCCGCGACTCCCGGCGCTACCGGTGCACCTTCCTGGCGTATCCGGCCGACCCGTGTTTCGGGCGGGCCTTCACACCGATCTCCGTGTTGACCTCCGCAGGCACGGTCCGCGCGGTACGCGGCGGCATGGGCGAGGCGAAGTGTTCCGGCAACTACGCCGCCAGCCTGCTGACCCGCAAGCAGGCCAACGCGCGCGGCTACGACGAGGTGCTGTGGCTCGACGGTCTCGAGTTCCGCTGGGTCGAGGAGCTCAGCGGGATGAACGTGTTCTTCGTCTGGCGCGACGACGACGAGCGTCACGGTGTGCGGCTGACCACCCCGCCGTGCCAGGGAACGATCATGCGGGGCGTGACCCGCGACTGCGTCATCGCCCTGGCCGGTGATCTCGGCATTCCGGTCGCGGAGGAGCCGACCCCGATCGACGCCCTCGTGACCGGTGCCCGCTCCGGACAGCTCGTCGAGATGTTCGCGTGCGGGACCGCCGCCGTGGTCGTGCCGGTCGGCCGGATCGCCGACGGCGACGACGACACGATGATCGGCGACGGACAGGAAGGCGCGGTGACCGCCCGGGTGCGGCACACGCTCATGGACATCCAGCACGGCAACCGTCCAGACACCCATGGATGGCTGCGGAGCGTACGCAAAGACCTTGCCTCCGTTCACAGCTCGACCGACCGACAGTAAGGGAGATGGCGGATGCCTGACGCCACCGGCCGTTCCACAGCAGGTTCCGGCACAACCGCACTGCCGCACGTCACCACCATCCACACGCTCGGACCGACGGGAACGAACCTGGAGAAAGCCGCACACCGCTGGTTCGCCGACCGACAGCGCCCGGGCCGGGTGATCCTGCACGCCGAGGTCGAGGATGGGCTCGACGCCATGACGTTCGACGGCACCGAGGCGATTCTCGCCTGTGCCGTCTACCCGCGCCTGCACGACCTGGTGTTCGGCAACCTGCATCGGCTCACGATGGCCGACAGCTTCATCCTGGACACGTACGACATGGTCCTCGCCGCACGTCCGGGCCAGGAGTCCGTCAGCACCATCGTCACCCATCCCGCCCCCAGCTGTCTGGTGACGAATCGGGGCACGATCTCGTACGCCAGCAGCAACTCCGTGGCGGCTGCCGTCTGTGCCGCCGGGGACTACGACGCCTGCGTGACCACCGACCGGGCGGCGCGGGCCGAAGGGCTGCGAACGCTCGAGAACTTCGGCCCGGTGCCGATGGTGTTCACCCTGCACGTGGGGAAGGCCGGCGCCACGTGCTGATCATCGTCCAGCCGCTGTCGGCCGGGATCGCGCTGACGAGCCGGCTGGTCGACGCCGGCGTCCCGTGCCTGATCCCGACACAGTTCCCCGATCTGCTGCCGGCGGAGGTCCACTCCGGTGCGCGCGTCGTCGACTGGCATCCGGACCACGGCGTGCCCGCTCTGCTGGACCTCGTCGACCGGCTGGGGGTGACGCCGACCGGCGTCATCGCGGGCTTCGAGTACGCCGTCGGCGCGGCGGCCGAGCTGGCCCGCGCCCTCGCGTTGCCGGCGCTGAGCCAGGACACTGCCGAGGCCGTCCGGCAGAAGGACGTGATGCGGGAACGCTGCCTTAAGCATGGCATCACCGTCCCGGCATCGATCACGATCCCGGCCGGTGAGGTGGGCGAATGCCCCTTCGCGTTCCCGGTGGTCGTCAAGCCGGCCGACTGGGGCGGGAGCCTGATGGTGCGCCTCGTCCGGGACGCCGACGAGTACCGGCGGGCCTGCGCGGAGATCCACCGGTACGGCGAGGTCAAGTTCCACCACGATCCGCGGCGGGTCGCCCTGGTCGAGGAGTACGTCGAGGGCCCCGAGTTCTCCCTCGAAGGCTGGGTGGACACGGCCGGGCCGCACGTCGTCAGCATCACCACGAAACTCCTCAGCGCGCCGCCGCAGTTCTTCGAGATGGGCCACGTCGCCACACCGCCGCAGCGCTCGCCGCACGGACGGCTGTTGCACGAGTTCGCCGCGCAGGTGGTCGCCGCCTTCGACATCACCGTCGGGCCGTTCCACATCGAGACCCGCATCGCCGCGGACGGCCACCCGGTGCTGATCGAGGTGGGCGCTCGGCTGGCCGGCGACTGCATTCCCGAGCTGGTCATGGCGGGGCCCGGGGTGGACCTCTACCTGGCGGCGGCTGAGGCGGCTCGCGGCGGCCGCTACGTGGACCAGCCCGTTTCGTCGGTGAGCGCCGGGTTGGCCTTCGTCACCACCGATCGGCCGGGCGTCTTCGCCGGCAGTTTGTCCGGCATCGAGCCGTTCCTCGATGCCGACGAGTTCGTACGGATCGTCTTCGAGGCCGAGCGCGGCGCGGCGCTCGATCCCGATGACATCTTCCACAACCGGGTCGCCCAGGTCCATTTCGTCGGCGATCCAGGCCGGGTCGAGGACCTGGTCGGCGCCGTGCTCCGCGACGTGCGGGTTGATGTATCCGACAAGGAAGGCAGTCGATCGTGAGCAAGGACAACGATCTGGTCGTCGAGGCGACGACCGCACCTCGCTCCAAGCCGGAGGCCGACGCGCCGACGCGCCCGGGCAGCACCCTCACCGATCACGCGTACTCGATGCGGTGGAGCAAGCGGCGGTCCTGGCAGGGCATGACCATCGCCGACCGCGACGCACTGCCGTCGGTGCGGCCCACGTCCTCGGCGCTGAACTACGGGCAGGCGGTGTTCGACGACCTCGCGGCCTACCGGATGACCGACGGGTCCGTCGCGGTGTACCGCCCGGACAGCCACGTCAAGCGGTTGAACAACGGGGCCCGGCGGATGGCACTCCCGCAACTCGACTTCGACCGCGTCTGGCTCGCGATCCGCCGACTCGTGGATCTGGACTCGGCGTGGATCCCGGCGCAGCCCGGGTCGGCGCTGCTGCTGCACTCCGTTCTGGCCGGCAACGGCCCGACGCTCGAGGTCGCCCCGGCCGAGGAGTGCCTCTTCACGATCGTTGCGAGCCCGCTGGCGCGGCAGGCTCCGGCCGAGCTGCCGGTGCGGGCGATGGTGGTGAACGACTACGTCCGGGCGTGGCCGGGCGGCACTGGCGACGTCAACGCCGTCGGGAACTACGGGCCGGGGCTGGTGCCACGGGAGATCGCCGCCAACTACGACTACCACCACGTGCTGTGGGTCGGCGGCGAGCCGGAGCGCAGGGTCCAGCAGGTCGGCGCGATGAACGCGTTCTTCGTCATCGACGGCGTTCTGACCACGCCGTCCCTGGACGGCACCGTACGGCCGGGGATCACCCGCGACTCGATCATCAAGCTGGCGCGTGACGCGGGTACCAGAGTCGACGAACGGCCGGTTCCGTTGACGGAGGTGCTGCAGGGCATCGCCGACGGTCGGATCACCGAGTGCTTCGGCACCGGCACGGTCGAGGGCGTCGTCTCCATCAACGGCCTCGGCTACAACGGGGAGGAATACCGGCTGCCCGGCACCGTCGCCGTGGCGTCGCACCTCCGAGAGGTGCTCGATGGCATCCACCGCGGCGACGTGATCGACCGGTTCGGCTGGATGCGACGGCTTACCGAAGTTTCGACCGTCCACGCCTGACCACGGCAGCGCAACCATCAGGAGATCCAGATCATGGCCTACGTCGTCACCGATGCTTGCATCGGCTGCAAGTACACCGACTGCGTGGACGTCTGCCCGGTCAATTGCTTCCACGAGGGCCCGGAGATGCTCTACATCAATCCGGAGGAGTGCATCGACTGCAACGCCTGCGTTGCCGAATGCCCGCCGGAGGCGATCTGGGCCGACGTCGAACTGCCCGAGGACAAGTTCGAGTGGATCCAGATCAACGGTGAGATGAGCCAGCAGTACCCGGTCATCTACCAGAGCGACGCCAATTCCGTCAGCAAGAAGTCCGCCTCATAAGGGATGGGATCGACAGACATGACCACCACCGAGAACTCGTTCATGCTCGGTCTCGACTCGAACTTCTACCTCAAGGACGACTTCGAGAGCCCGGAGAAGCGCACCAACGTCACCTGGTTCTATCCCAAGATCTGCGGCTTCCAGGACGCGCTGCGCACCGAGCAGGAGAAGGCGGAGTACTTCTCCTTCCTGGACCGTCAGACGCACCCTCAGCAGACGGACATCCTGCTGTACTTCCACATCCCCTTCTGCGAGGCGTTCTGCAACTTCTGCGCCTGCTTCAAGGAGTCCTCGGCCAAGTACCAGGGCGAGCAGCGGGTGCGGTTCGTCAAGGCCATGGTGAAGGAGATCGAGCGCAACGCCCGCTCGGCGTACTTCCAGGGCACGAAGATCAAGTATGTCCAGTTCGGCGGGGGCACGCCGTCGGCGCTCGACCAGGAGTCGATGGCGACCATCATCCAGGCCGTGCATCGCGAGTTCGACCTGAGCGAGGTCGACGGGATCTCGCTGGAGGGCAGCCCGCTCGGCCTGTCCACGGACGGCTACATCGAGATGCTCAAGTCCCTGGGCATCACCCGCATCTCGTTCGGCGTACAGACGCTCAACGAGGAGATCCGGCGCAAGCTGACCATCAAGGCCACCGTCGAGCAGGTGTACCAGACGGCGGAGAACATCCGCAAAGCCGGGATCAGGACGTTCGCCCTGGACCTCATGTACAACCTCGCCGGTCAGACCGACGAGATTCTCGCCTCCGACATCCACGGCATCTGCGCCGAACTGCGCCCCAGCTTCGTGCAGACGTACCGGTTCAACCAGTGGGAGGGCACCCGGCTGGACAAGCAGATCCGGGCCGGCAAGGTGAGCGACGTGCTGCCGTCCGGCAGCATCGAGCGGGTCCAGTACCGCCAGATCAAGGAGAGCCTTGCCGACTACGGGTACGACAAGCAGCTCCTGATCAACTTCTTCACCCACCTCGACGAGACCGGCCCGATCGGGCTGGACCACGCCTGCGGAGGCAACGGCTACCGCGCCAGTTACACGCTGGGCATCGGTCCGGCCGCCGAGAACTACATGGGTGAGCGCAGCTACCGCAACCACACCAACGTGGACCGCTGGATCAAGGATGTCGAGGACGGCATCATCCCCATCGAGCAGGGCCGGATCTGCAGTGAGGACGAGGTCGAGAACCGGGTCATGGTGTTCTTCCCGGTCTTCGGCACCGTCCGCAAGGCGGATGTCGCCAACCTGGAAAAGTACCGCCGGGAAATCAACTGGATGGTCGACAGCGGGTACGCGATCGAGACCGACGAGGACATCACCCTCACCGAGGTCGGCCGGGAGAACGCCGGCAACATTGCCTTCCTGTTCTACTCCGACGAGGAGAAGGCGCGGGCGCGCCGCACCATGTACCTCTCGCTGAAGAACAAGCGCAACCCGTTCCACCAGGACGAGATGAACATCCCCCGGACCCCGGTCTTCCTCCAGTCCAAGCTGGCGACCCGGCCCGCCGATTCCAGCACCGGGCCGAAGGCGGGCTGACGTGACGAGCGCTGACCGGAAGACCCGCGCCGACATCGAGGATGACCTGCGGAAGATCGCGGCCGAGGTCTTCCCGAACCACGACGTCGAGCTGACCTCGAACACACCCCTGTTCAACGGCGGGCTCTCCCTGAACTCCACCCAGATGATCGAGCTGACGCTGGCCTTCGAGTCGTACTACGACATCGAGCTCGAACCGGAGTTGCTGACGGTGGAACACTTCGCCACCCTCGGCTCGCTCGCGACAATGCTCGAGGACCAGCTCAACGACGACTCCTATGTCTGATGCGGTCCGGGTCGTCCTGGTGCACGGTAACGCCGGCGCAACCATCGACGGCATCTGGTTCCCGTACCTCAAACGGGAGCTGGAGGCTCGTGGCCACAACGTCGTGGCACAGACCTTCCCCGATCCGATCAAGGGCCGGATGCGGTACTGGCTGCCCTACCTGACCGATGTCATCCGGCCGGACGACCAGACGGTCATCGTCGGGCACTCGTCAGGAGCCCTGACCGCACTGCGGTACGCGGAGTCGGCGCCGCTGCTGGGCACCTTCGTGGTGGCCGGACACCACACCGACTGCGGCTTCGAACTCGAACGGCGCAGTGGATTCTTCGACCGACCATGGGACTGGGCGGCGATCAGGCGGAATCAGCGCTTCATCGTCCAGTTCCACTCGACGGACGATCCGTGGGTCCCCGTCGACGTGGCCCGGGAGCTGCACCGGCTGACCGGCAGCCGGCTGACCCTGATGGAGGGGATGGGCCACTTCGGGTCCTACGACCAGAAGTTGGACACCTTCCCGGAACTGCTGGAGGCGGTGTGCCAGCAACTCGCGACGGTCGACCGGTGACCGGTGGCCCGCTCCGCTTCGCCGACGAGGTCCTCGATCGCCGCCACGACGACGACGCCGTGGCGGTGGTCGACCTGGCCACCGACGAACAGGTGTCCTATCGGACGCTGGCCCGGCGCACCCAGGCGCTGACCGACCTGCTGGCTCCCCTCGTCGGGCGGCACGGCACCGTCGCGATGGTGATGGACAAGTCCATCGACTCCGTGGTCTGCATGTTGGCGGCGCTCCGGCTCGGCGCGCGGTACGTCCCCGTCGACGAGTCGTTGCCACCGGCCCGGACGGCCCTGCTGTTCGCCAGATGCCGTCCGACGGTGACAGTGGCGCATCCGCAGCATCTCGGGCTGGTCGCCGAGGCTGCGGCCGGCACCCTGGTGGTCACCGGTGACTCCTGGAACGTGTGGGCTGAGGCCGACTACCGGCCGTCGGCGTACCGGGACAGGACGCCGGACGACCAGGCGTACGTCATCTTCACGTCGGGTTCGACCGGCGGCCCGAAGGGCGTCATGATCAGCCACCGCAGTCTGTGCGCGCTACTCGAAGGCGTACAGGAGGTGGTCGGTTTCCCGGAACGGATGCGTTACCTGAACGTGGCGCCGTTGTTCTTCGACGCGTCGGTGGTCGACCTGTACTCCACCTTCCTGGTCGGCGGTGCCGTGCACCTGCTGCCCCGGCTGTCGATGGCCGGCCAGGTCACGCAGGCGTGCGAGCAGTGGCGCATCACCGATGTGTTGCTGGTGCCCTCGGTCATCCGGATGCTCCTCGGGCGGTTCAGCGACATCGACCGCCGCGACCTGAGCTCGTTGCGGCGCCTGTGGTTCGGCGGCGAGTCGTGCCCGACCTCGCTCCTGCGGGCCCTGGACAAGAAGGTCCCAGGTCTGACCTACGTGCACGGTTACGGTCCGACCGAGACCACGCACAGCGCCACCCTCTACCTGACCGACGACATCGCCAGCCACCACGACGAGTACCTGCCGATCGGGACGCCGCTGCCCGCCGTCGACGTCCTGATCGTCGACGACGACCTGCGACCGGTGCCCGACGGCGATACGGGTGAGCTGCTCATCGGCGGCCCCCAGGTCATGCTGGGCTACTGCGAGGAGCCGGCGAAGACAGACCAGGTGCTGATCAGCCGCGGCTCCCCCGAGGTCCGGTACTACCGGTCGGGCGACTTCGTCCGGCGCGCCGGTGACGGGCAGCTCGTCTTCGTCGGCCGCCGCGACGACGCCGTGAAGATCGCCGGAAACCTCGTGCACACCTCCGAGGTCGAAGCCGCCGCGCTCGCCGTGGACTGGGTGGTCGACTGTTGCGCGGTGGTGACCCAGCACCGCCTCGCCGGCCGGGCCATCACCCTCTTTGTCCTCGGCGCCGACCGGTCCGGAGCCGAAACGGAACTGGCTGCCGCGCTCGCCCGGGTGTTGCCGCCGTACATGGTCCCGGCCGAGATCGTCCTGATCGACGAGGGAGACGTCGGCCTGACGCCGACCGGGAAACTCGACCGGGGCCGCCTGCGCGAACTGGTGGCGTCCGATGATCGATGACGAGATCGCCGCGTTCACCGGGCGGGGTGTGCTGACCGTCGTCCCACGGGCGGCGTCCGGGCGCACCGTCGCCGACGACCCCGCCGAGCTGCTCCGTCACCCTGTCGAGGAGTTCCTTCCCGCGCCGGCCACCGTCGACCGGGTCGCCGAGGCGCTCACCCGGGAAGGCCTGGCGATCGAGGCGCGAACCGACGTGGGCCTGACGGTCAGCGGCGAGCAAAGCCTGCTCCGGGACGTCTTCGGCAGCGTCGTGGCCGTGGTACGCAACAAGTACATCCGCGATTCCCCGCGGTACGAACTCGTGGCGCGGGGCCCGCTGCGCTCCCGGGTGTGCACCGACCTCATCGGTGCGGTCTCGGCACCGCGATCCGGATTCGAGCTGACCGCGACCGTGTCGCCGCCGGTGCTGCGCGGACGCGGGCACCATCTCAACCTTCCCGACGACGCGGTCCGAGTGGCCGGCGCCGAAGAACTCCACGCCGCCGGCATCCGCGGCCAGGGCGTCCGGGTCGTCATGGTCGACACCGGCCTCTACGACCATCCGCATCACCGGCAGCACGGCTACCGGACCTCGGTCGTGGCCGTGCTGCCGCAGCTCGATCCCGCTGTCGACGAACGCGGTCACGGCACAGCGATGTCGGCGTTGCTCCTGGCGGTGGCCCCCGACGTGTCCCTCACGATGGTCAAGATGGCCACCGAGGGCTTCTCGTTTCCCGTCGCCGCGTTCCAGCGGGCGGTGCAGCTGGAACCTGACGTCATTTCCTGCAGCTGGGGCACCCTGCGCTCGGAACCCCATCTGCATCTCGAGGTCGCCAACGCGATCCGGCGGGGCTGCACAGTGCTGTTCGCCGCGGGTAACGGCTCGACCGACCGGCCGACAGCGATGTTCCAGTCCGTCGCCACCCCTGGTGCGATCACCGTCGGCGGGGTGCACATCGGCCCCGACGGCGCGCTGCGGGCCGCCGACCTGGCCTCCAGCTACCGCTCGGCAATCTTCCCCGGACGGGCCGTGCCGGACGTGTCCGGCCCGTGCGGCATGTTGCCCAACGGCAACTACATCCTGTTCCCGACCCAGCCCGGTTGCCTGTTCGACCGCCGAAACAGCAAGTACGACGGTACGGGGGCGGACGACGGCTGGCTCGTTTCGAGCGGCACGTCAGGTGCCACGGCGTACGCCGCCGGCGTGGTGGCACTGGCGATTCAGCAGGGCCGGGCGAGCACTGTGGAATCGTTGGCCGCGGACTGCGTGCCGGTTACGCAGGGCCGTTCCATCACCGGGGACGAGTGCGGCGGAGCGAGCCCGAACCCGGCCACCGGCCATGGTTTGCTCACCGCGCACCGATTGGACGGGGCTGTCGCCGCTGATCGACCGCTGTTACGCTCCTCGATGGACAGACGGGGGATCTCTGCGTGAATGGACCATTGCGTACCGCCGCCAGAGAGCCCCAGACGACAGACATCCGGCCGCATCAGATCGTGCGCTTCGTCGGTGGCCGCGGGGTGGCGGCGCTGGCCGACCAGTTTCTGCTGTTCGCCATCCCGTTGCTGGTCTTCAAGACCACCGGCAGTGTCGCCGCGAGCGGGCTCGTCTTCCTGGTCGAGTGGCTTCCGCGGGTCATCTTCGTCCCCGTCGCCGGGGTGCTCGCCGACCGGGTCGACGGCTACCGGCTCTACCTGATCGCCGACAGCGTCCGAGCGTTCCTCGCCGCGGCCGCGTTCGCCGCCGTTCTGGCCTGGCCGGACGCTACGGTGGTGACGCTGAGCGTTCTTGCCGCATCCATGTCCCTGGCCAGTGCCCAGGCGTACATCGCGATGGAGACCACCCTCCCCCGGTTCGTGCCCGCCGAGCACATGGTGCGGGCCCAGTCCGTCATTCAGGGCACCGAGCAGGCGAGCACGGTGCTCGGGCCGGCCCTCGCGGTCCTACTGGCCACCCTGTTGGGAACGACCGATCTCCTGCTGGTGACCGGGGTGCTGTTCGCGCTCACCGCACTCAACGTCCTGACGCTGCGCGGCAGCCTGAGCAGTGCGGTCACCAATGCGGAGCCCACGACGGTACGCGGAGTGCTGGCCTCGGTGGTCGAGGGCGGGCGGACCCTGTTCAAGCTCCCCCCGATGGTGGGCCTGGTCGGGCTGACGATGATGGTGAACCTCATGGTCGGTGTCGGCATGGCGACCAGCGCCGCCATCACCACCGGCACCTTCGGCAAGCCCGACCGCTACTTCGGCGTTCTGTCCTTCGCCGAAGGCGTGCTCTCCCTGTTGATCTTCTTCATCATCCCGCGACTGTCCCGGCGTGTCAGCCCGCTGGTCGCCATCCTGGGCACGTTCGTGATCATCTGCCTGGGCGGGCTCGCGATCAGCCAGGCGAACTCGTTCACCCAGTTCGCCATCGGTTACACGATGCTGATCGGCACTGTCGGCATCCTGAACGTCTTCATCCGCGCCGAGCGGGTCCGTCGCATTCCCCGCGAGCACCTCGGCAAGACGATCGGCCTCATCGTCCTGCTGAACCAGGTCTCCCTGCCGATCTCGGGTTTCGTCGTCGCCGTCTTCGCCACCGCGCACGGCCCGCAGGCCGTACTACTCGGTGCGGTGCTCGGATCCGTCCTCATCGCCGTTCTGTTGCTCCCACTGGTCCTTCAACTGAGGTATCCCCATGCGCATCCTGATCCTGCACCGAATCACCGATGACATCATCCGCTACGCGGATGGCCTCGACTTCGACGCCCACGAGGTGACGTTCATCGGTACGGCCGAGCGCATGGCGACACTGCCCGCACGGTTGCCCGGCACACGGATCGAACGGCCCGGGACCGGCGCCACGGAGACCGAGGTGGTGACGGCGCTCGCCGGGCAGCCGCGACCCGACCTGCTCATCGCCCAGTCCGAGTTCGACCTGATCGCCGCGGCCCGCATCCGGGAGGCGCTGGGTGTGCCCGGCCCACGCGAGGCCGACGTGCTTCCCGTACGGGACAAGGTCATGATGAAGGCCGCCGCCTCCCGGGCGGGTCTGCGTGTGCCGCGCTACCTCCCGCTGACCTCGGCCCTCGCCGGAGCCGCCATCGGCTGGTCGGGCAGGACGGTTCTCAAACCGCTCGACGGCGCATCCAGCCAGGACGTACGCGTATTCGACACCGCCGAAGCGGCCCTCGATGCGGTACGCCGCGACGGCCTGCCCTCCGACGCGGACCCGAGTGGCTTCGAGATCGAGGAGTTCGTCAGCGGCCCGATCATCCACGTCGACGGGCTGGCCGTCGACGGCACACCGGTCACGCTCCAGGCCAGCCGCTACGTCGGCACCTGCCTCGGGTACGCCGAGGGCAGCCCGCTCGGCTCGGTGCAGACGGACACCCCGCCTGCCGTCGTGGAGTGGACCACCGCCTGCCTACGGGCCGTCGGCATCACCACGAGCCTGTTCCACCTCGAAGGCATCGAGACGCCCGACGGCCTGGTCTTCCTCGAGGTGGCCAGCAGGTTTGGCGGGGCCGGCGTGGCCGACACCTTCGAACTGGCGACCGGCGTGCACATGCCGTCGGTGCAACTGCGGGCCCTCTCGACGCCCGGTGCGTCCGCCCCCGAGGCGCGCGACGCCGGCCCGGACGCCCGGTACGGCTGGTTCATCTTCCCCGGTCACACAGTGGGCGGGAGGTTCTGCACGATCAAGGGTGCGGACGAGTTCCAACATAGCCCGCTGACCTGGCGCTGGGTGCAGCGCACCGAGGACGAGCCGGTCAGTCAGGCCCTCAGCTACGCCGAGTACGACGTACCCATCGCCGGTATCGTCGGCCCGGCACCCACTGCCGTGCTCGAGCAGTTCCTGCGGGACATGTTCGCCTCGATCAAGGTCACCGCTGCCGACAAGGCGGCCAACCATGTCTGAGCTGCTGCTGGTCGGGGTCGGCTTCATGGGCAGGCCCTACCTCACCGCCGCGCGACGGCTGGGTCTGCAGGTGGCAGCCGTGGAGGGCGCGTCCCGAGCCGCCGACACGGCCGAGCTCGTCGACCACATCCGGGTGGCCCCCGGCAACCACGACGAGCAGTGGGCCCAGGGAACCTGGGCCGCCGCGGCTGACCGCAGGCCGGCGGGAGTGGTGGCGTTCACCGAGAACAACGTGCTCGGCGCGGCCCTGTTGCAGGACCGGCTCGGCCTTCCCGGCCCGTCCCTGCACGCCGCGACCATCTCCCGCAACAAGGCCCTGCAGAGGGGCCTGTTCGCGGCGGCGGGCATCCGCCAACCCGAGTACCTGATGACCGACGATCTGGAATCGGCGCGCGAATGGGCCACGGCCCGCCTGCCGGTTGTCGTGAAGCCACTGTCCTCCGCAGGAAGCGAGGGAGTGGAACTGGTCGAGGACGTGAACGCCTTCCAGGACGCGGTAGCACGCCGAAACCACGAGGGTCCGCTCCTGGTGGAGACGGCGGTCGACGGCCCGGAATACAGCTGGGAGGCCCTGCTCAGCGAGGGAAAGGTGTGGCTGGCCAACCTCACCGCCAAGGAGACCGCCGAGCCGCCCCACTTCGTCGAGATCGCGCATCGCACCGGCATCCAGCTCGACGAGGAGGCCGCCGCCGAGGTGACGGAATTCTGCACCGCCGTGGTGGCCGCGCTCGGCATGCGCACCGGCATCGTGCACCTCGAGTTCCGGCTCGCCGCCGACGGGCCGACCCTGATGGAGATCGCCGTCCGAACCCCCGGCGACTACCTGATGGATCTGCTCAGCCTCACCTACGGGCTGGACTGGTTCGAGATGGTCGTCCGGCTCGCCATGGCGATGCCCCTGCCCGAACCACCGCCACGCCCCGTCGCGTACGCGGCGAGCTACCTCCCCGTCGCGCCGCCCGGCATCCTGGTCGAGATGCGGGGCATGGCCGAGATCGAAGCACACCCGGCCTTCGTCAGGTGCGGCTGGTGGAAGAACCCCGGCGACGCCGTGCCGGCGGCCACCTGGAGCGCCGAACGCGCTGGCTACCTCATCGTCTCGGCCGAGACCCCGGCGCTCCGCGACGAAGCGCTGGAGTTCGTCCGCAAGACGCTGACCATCGTCAGCCGCCCAGGCTGAATCGCCGAGACGCCGTTCAGGGACCGTGACCACGGCTGTCAAGGGCCGGTCCCGGACGGCCGGCGCAGCAGCCTGTGGCTGGCCGGCAGTGCCGGGACCGGCACCTCGAAGGTCAGGGCCGGAGCCACCAGGGGCTGGTGTAGGCCACCGCGAAGTCGTTACACGGGTGGCCGGCCGGGCCGGGGGTGCCGTTGGGTAGGGACGGGTCGGAGATCCGGAGCACCACCCAGTCGCCGTCGGTGACGTCGAGCGGCACTGTGAAGTCGGTGACCTGGCCGTTGACGGTGTCGATGACGTCGACGACGGTCGGCGCCGAGGTGCCGGGACGGAGGACCTGGATCCGCAGGGGTTTGCCGTCCCAGGCCGAGCCGCGGTCCAGATCCAGCAGGAACCGAACGTCGCCGGAGGCCACGTTCAGCACGCCACCCATGCGTACGCCGTTGGCGGTGGCGTCCACCCGTAGGCCCGAGACGCGCGTGGCGAAGGAACGGCGAGCGGCCATCGCCTCGAACACCGCCGCGCGGGTGTTCTCGGCGACCCACAGGCCGCTGCGGCCCTTGCCCTCGTGGAAGCCCCAACTGGTGCCGTGCTCGTCGGTGACACCGGTCAGAGCCGGCCGCCAACCGGCGTTCAGGCAGGCCACCAGCGGTGACGTCGCACCCGACGACCAGCCCTCGAAGAGGAAGTCGTCGGTCCGGTTGAACATCTCCAGCCCCACGAGCTGATCGCGGACCGAGGCGTTCAAGGAGAAGTTGTTGAACCGGCCCGCCTCCCGACCGGGGTGGTTGAAGCTCGCCAGACCCCCGGGCCGGCCGGCGAGCCAGTTGTACAGGCTGCCGGGGCTGCCGGCCCGCAACAGGTCGGCGAAGTCAGAGGTGTTCCAGACGTTGATGTGCCCCTGCAACGGATGCGACCACTCGAACCCGCGGATCGCTGTGAACTGGCCCGGGTCGTTGGCCGCGTTGGCCAGGTCACCGGTGGTCCGCCACTCGGACGAGCTGAGCCCGTCAATGGCGAAGAGGGTGGCGTGATCGGTCAGCGCGGCGACGTCCAGACCGGCCTCGCGCATCGAGGCGAACGCGGCCTCGGCGCTGCCGTCACCGTCCGACATGACCGTGTGGTTGTGCATGTCGGTGTGGACCAGCATCGTGCCCTGGGTGATCAGGGATGACCGGCCGGCACCGGCCGCAGCGGTCGGGGCGCCGGCCATCGTCGTGTTGGTCGCCCTGGCGGCGGTCGGTAGCGCGGCCAGCATCAGCGTTCCGCCGGCACCGGCCAGAAGCGCCCGCCGGCCGAGGCCTGCCGGGGTCTCCACCTGACCGTAGGGCACGTCGTCGTCGGATCCGTGGTCGTGATGGCAGTGGTGCGGGTGATGTCCAGTCATAGTCATATACATGTTGGTGGATCTGGCTGCGACGTCACAGCTGTTCGTCTGTCAGGCGAACAGTGCGGTACGCGGAGTGAGCGGGTTTCGAGTGCTGCCGCTGGATCCCCGGTCGTTGCGCCATCGACCCTGACCACGCTCCCCCACCAGCCGGCCGACTACTCCCCCAACTTCCCGGTATCTGTAAACAACCCTTGATAATAACTCTCACGAACGTCAATATGTGGAGGTCGCGGGTCATCGAAGCCTGGGGAGTGAGCCATGAGAAGCCGTCGAATTTTCGCAGTGGTAGCCGGGGCGGCGATGACCGTCACGGCCGCCGTCGCCTTCGTCCCCAGCAGCATGGCGGCCGGGCCCTCGGCCAACGCCGTCCCGATGGTCGCCTGCACCGCCCCCACCTGGACCGAGGGCCCCACCTACCAGGCGGGCGCCCAGGTCACCTACAGCGGCCGGCTCTACCAGGCACTGGTCACCCACACCGCGCACCCCGGCGCCGGCTGGAACCCCGCCTCGACCCCATCGCTCTGGCGTGACCTCGGCGCGTGCGCGGGAACCACACCGCCGCCCACCACACCGCCCCCCACGACCCCGCCGCCCACCACGCCACCACCGACCACACCTCCCCCCACCACGCCGCCGCCAAGCGGTGGGACCTGCGCGGTGAAGTCGCGGCCCACCGGCAAGGTGTTGCAGGGCTACTGGGAGAACTGGGACGGGGCCGCCAACGGCGTACATCCCGGCCTCGGCTGGATCCCGATCACCGACAGCCGGCTCAACCAGCACGGCTACAACGTGATCAACGCGGCGTTCCCGGTGATCCGCTCGGACGGCACGGTCCTCTGGGAGAACGGCATGGACGCCGGCGTGAAGGTGGCCACTCCGGCCGAGATGTGCCAGGCCAAAGCGGCCGGCGCCACCATCCTGATGTCAATCGGCGGAGCCGCAGCGGGCATCGACCTGAGTTCCGCCGCCGTCGCCGACCGGTTCATCGCGACGATCGTGCCGATCCTGACGGCCTACCACTTCGACGGCATCGACATCGACATCGAGACCGGCCTGACCGGCAGCGGCAACATCAACACCCTGTCCACCTCGCAGGCCAACCTGATCCGGATCATCGACGGCGTACTGGCCCGGATGCCGTCGAACTTCGGCCTGACCATGGCACCGGAGACGGCCTACGTCACCGGCGGCAGTGTGGTCTACGGCTCGATCTGGGGCTCGTACCTGCCGATCATCAAGAAGTACGTGGACAACGGCCGGCTCTGGTGGCTGAACATGCAGTACTACAACGGCAGCATGTACGGCTGCGCCGGCGACTCGTACCCGGCGGGCACCGTGCAGGGCTTCACCGTGCAGACGCAGTGCCTGAACAACGGGCTCACCATCCAGGGCACCACCATCCGGGTCCCGTACGACAAGCAGGTCCCGGGCCTGCCGGCGCAGACCGGTGCGGGCGGCGGCTACATGTCGACGTCACTGGTCACGCAGGCCTGGAACTCCGTTCCCGGCCTGAAGGGCCTGATGACCTGGTCGGCGAACTGGGACGGGTCGAAGGGCTGGACCTTCGGCGACAACGTGAAGCGCCTGCAGGGCCGCTGACGGGTGACGGCGCCGGGCAGCAGACCGCGTCGCTGCCGTACGTGGACCTGACGCGTGAGGCCGCGACCGTGGCGGCGGTCGCGTTCCTCGCGTCGGCTGTCGGCTGGCGGCATTCGCCGCGCGGGGTCGGCAGTCCGCTCGCCGCACCGATGCTGCTGCTCGGGATGACGGTGGTGGCGCTGCTGCCGGCCCCGGTGGCGCTACTCGTCGGCGTGGGCGACGGCTGGGGCGCCGCCCACGACCGCTGGACTTACCTGTTGGCGGGGACTCTGTTGGCGGCCGCCGGGGTGCTCACCGTCCGCAGGTAGAGACCCTCTCAGGAGTCGCCAACGCATGCCCCGCAGTGCTGTCCACATGATCAGGAATCTCACCCTCGTGGCGGTCGCCGGTGGTGGAGGTTCCGGTTGGCTCGAACATCAGAATCGAGCCGCCCGGCGAGGAAGGCTTGTGTTCGGTGCCCTTGGGAACCACGAACGTGTCGCCCTGGCGCAGGACGACGGTGTGTTCCTGACCGTCCGCGTCGCGGTAGGCGACATGGAACTGGCCGTCCAGGACCAGGAAGAATTCGTCGGTGTCCTCGTGGACGTGCCAGACGTGCTCGCCCCGGGTGTGGGCGATCCGCACGTCATAATCGTTTGTCCGGGTCACGATCCGTGGGCTGTAGATGTCGTCGAACGACGCAAGCGCCTCGGACAGGTTCACGACGGTCAGGTTGACGGGAGTGATCGACATGAGCCGAGCCTCCACCGCGGCCGCCGCGCCGGTCTTGGACGTTCTTGACGCCGACGGGACACGACCGCCCGGTTGCCGAGTCCGGGCCTGGAGGCCACGAGTCCCAGGGATCAGCGAGGTTTTTCACGCCCAGATCGTCGACTACGCCTACCCGCTGCATGCCCACGACACCTGGACGGTGCTGATCCTCGACGCTGGCGCCATACGCTACGACCTCGACAGCCGCCACTGCGCGGTAAGCGGCGCCGACTATGTCGCTGTCCTGCCACCCGGAGTGGTCCACGACGGCCGCCCCGCCGCCAACGCGCCCGGCTTCCGCAAACGCAACCTGTACCTCGACCCGACCTTCCTACCCGCCAGTCTGATCGGCTCCGCCGTCGACCACACCACTTTCCGCGACGGGCCACTGCGTCGAGCCCTCGCCGGGCTCCACCAGGTCCTTGACGCCGACGAGGACCCGCTGAACGCCGAAGCCAGGCTGGCCATGATCGAGCAACGGCTCACCGACCACCTGGCCGCCGCCCCTTCCACGTCCACACGTCCGGAGCCGCAGGTCGCCCGCGCGCTGAGGGCGCTGCTCGACGAGCACACGGTGGAGGCTGTCAGCCTTGCGGCCGCCGCTCGCCTCCTGGACCGGTCGGTACCTCACGTGGTCCGCAGCTTCGGCCAGGCTTTCGGGATCAGTCCGCACGCCTACATCATCGGTCGACGGGTCGAGGCCGCCCGCAAACTACTCCTCGCCGGCATCCCGCCGGCCGAAGTGGCGATCACCGTCGGCTTCTGCGACCAGGCCCACCTGACCCGGCACTTTCGCCGACACACCTCCACCACCCCGGCCCGATACGCCTCCGTCACCGGGAGCCGCGCTGCGTCAATCTGACGTCAAAGCTCATGAAGAAAGACCAAGGGAGTACGCCGGGAGTGTGGCCCCAACGGCGTGGTGGGCGCGGCGAGACGCTCGTCGCGGCTACCCCTGCTTCCGGCGGAGGATCGCGTCAAGGCACATGGTGGCGACGCCACCGGCCAGGCCACCCGCCACGCCCGACCAGAAGAGGTAACGCTGACCGGTGTTCTCGGCGACCGGGTCGACGAAGATCCCGATCGCGTCGATCCTCTGCTGATCCTCCCAGTGGATGTTGAGGCCGTGCCTGAACAGGCCGATGCGCAGAGAGGGCGTCCCGAACGCTGACTCGAGCCGCAATCCGGAAGCCTCGCGTGGTGTGACAGTGACGCTCTGCCGGTACCGGGCATCGTCCTGCGGCAGCGCGATCGTCGGATCGGCGGTCTGGCAGTCGTACCACCCGGGCACTATCAGGGCCGAGCGCTCCTCGTCCGTGGTCGGGTCCGCACCGTCCAGAGCGGCACAGGGAAAGCTCTGGGCCAGCGTGGGGCTGTCCACGACGACCTTGCCCATGGCCTCCACGGCCACCGGCTCGTAGAGCAGCAACGAGATCGACGACGCCCCGGCGTAAGAGCCGTCCACTAGCTCGTCGCGGCGCCTGCTCGGGTCGATGGACACCAGTATCTCGTCGCCGTCATCGTCGAATTCGTCGAAGACGCCAAGGACCGCCAGTTCCGGGCTTTCCGGCACGTACTCCGTCGACCGGGCCTCCTCTTCGAAGTGGAGGATGAGGTGGAACTTGTCCCTGGTCTTGGTCAGCCACTGGATTTCGAGGGTGGCCTTCGGCGAATCACCGATGCCGTCGGCGGTGGGGGACGTGAGGTGAAGCGCCACGTTGGCGGTCGTCGGCGAGCTCGCCCTGATGTAACCGTCGTTTGACAACAACTCGGGATAACTCATGGCGCTCTGCTGGTACGCCAGGTACGAGAGGGCGCCGAGGGTCAGTGCGACGCCAGCGAGCATTCCTGCCGACCGTCGGCGGCGAACTGCTGACACCTCCGCCGCGATGCGCTCGGATCGCGCCGACCGCATCGTCATCCGTCGGGTGATCAGTCGTCGCGTGGCCGACGAGGGCTGGCGCGGTGAGGTCACGCTCCAAGAGCATCAGACTCGTGCAACCCGCTGGACCGGGCCTGATACAGGCACCGATCCTGCCCGCCGCGACTCGGCGAGGCGGCGACACGGGCTGCGGCGGGAACGCTCGGCGGCCGAGTTCGCCGGAGCTCATCCCCCAGCGGTGGGTCGACTGTGCACCACCAGTTCGCCGATCTCCAACCGGCCGACGCGCAGCTCCCGCACGACCGCCCGGCGAATCGCCAGCCGCCCGATGACCAGCGCACCAACTGCCACGGCCCCGACGGCCAGCGCCCCCACGGCGAGGGCGCCGAGCGAGGCCGCCCCCGCAGCCCGCGCCCCGGTGGCCGCCGCGCCCGTCGCCACCGCGCCGTTGGCCCGCGCTCCGGTCAACCGCATCAGGCTCATGTCTCGCTTCATTCCCCCATTGTCCGCAAACCGCCGGCCGCCCGCTCGCCATCGCTCCCGGATGTAACCGCGCCGTCCCGTCCTCGCCCCCGGCGCCCGCTCCGGTCACCGCCCACCAGTGGTGGTTCCCGCCGTCTCGTACCGGGCACGCAGGCGAACACGCCGCTGGAGACGACGATGCCGAGGAGCATCGGCCGGCCGGGTTCGGCGGCGCACACCGGGCCAGTCCCCGCTGGAGCGAGCCGCAAGAGCTCCTTCCACTGAATCCGCTGCACCGATCGGGGTGCTCTCTTAGGCTGCGTGGGCGGGGCGCCCGGTTAGACGAGTGCGTCGCTGTGGCGTTGCACGGGCTGGGCGGAGGCTCCTCTCGGCGGCCTGGTACCGCTACCTCAGCCGGCACGGCGAGCTGCCGCGACGGCGCGTGAGGCCCCCGCTCTGTTCGCCGTCAGCGGCCGAGCCTGGCTACCGGTGAGGAGCACCGATGACGCAGAGTGAACAGGACCGCCCGGAGGTCGTCGTCGGACTGGTGGCAACCCCGCCGGACCACCCGGCCCGGGTGGCCGCGCGGCTCACCGCCGAGCTGACCAGCGGGCTCGCCGAGCGGGTGAACGCCGATGTGCGGTGGATCGTCCGGGAAGGTTGGGGCGAAGTGGCGCCGCGCCGCGACGGCGGCGTTGAGGCGCTACTCGATGATCTCGCCCAACGGCGTGCCGACGACCAGTGGGACGTCGCCGTCTGCCTGACCGATCTGCCGCTGCATGCCGATCGGGTGCCGCTGGTCGCGCAGACCTCCGCTCGGCGTCGAGTAGCGGTGGTGTCTCTGCCCGCTCTGGGACTGCGCCAGCTGCGAGCGGCCCGCGCGGCCGTTCCGGATCTGGTGAGCCGGCTGCTGACCGAGGCTTCCGACCAGCGGTTGCCGCCTGCCGGTCGGGCACCGGCCGAGCTGGCAAGCCGGGTTCCCGCCGTCCACCGGGTGGTCGGCGAGGCCGACGCCGGTGAGCGGCGCTACGTCGCCTCGCGGCTCATCGGCCGGTCACGGCTGTTGATCGGCATGGTTCGAGCCAACCGTCCGGGGCGTGCCCTGCTGGGCCTGTCGAAGCTGTTGGTCGGCGCGTTCGGCACGGCCGCGTTCGCACTTACCACGGACACCATCTGGCAGATGGGCGATGCGCTCGGCGGACTCCGTCTCGCCGTGATCATGTTGCTCGGGCTGACAGCGTTGGTGGCCTGGTTGATCGTCGCGCACGACCTGTGGGAGAAGCCGAGCCGCGAGACGCCGAGTGAGCTGGCACGGCTGTTCAACCTGGGTACGATCCTCACCCTCACTCTGGCCACGGTGCTGTCCTACGTGGTGCTGTTCGTGGGAACGGTGCTCGTCGGGGCGCTGCTGATCGACACCTCCGTGCTGGAGCAGACCTTGCAGCGGCCGGTCAACGTCACCGACTATCTGACGCTCGCTTGGATCACCAGCTCGCTGGCCACCGTCGGCGGCGCGATCGGCTCCGGGCTGGAGAACGAGGAAACGGTTCGGGCTGCCGCTTACGGCTATCATCCCCACCCTGATGGCTGGCGGGACGAGAAGAGCGGGCAGTCCCACAGCGGGCGATGAGTGGGAGTAAACCCTGGTCGCGACGGTCAGCTGGTTGGCTGGAAGACGGCTCGTACGCATCCGTCGAGTTTCTGTTTGAACATCTCGTAGCCGCGCGGCGCTTCGTCCAACGGCATGGTATGCGTCGCGAGATGCTCCGTGACCAACTCGCCGCGGGCCATTCGCTCCAGCAGCATGGGGATGTAGCGCTGCCCGTGCTGCTGTGCGCCGCGCAGCGTCAGCCCCTTGTTCATCACCGCCCCCAGCGGAAACTTGTCCACCAGCCCGGCGAACACGCCCAGCACGAACACACTGCCGCCCTTGCGGCAGTTGTAGATCGCCTCTCGCGCCGCGATCGGCCGGTCTGACTCGATCCGCAACTGCTGCTTGACCTGGTCGTACCAGAACTGCGGACCGCTGCTGTGCGACTCCATACCGACCGCCTCGATGCACACGTCCGGGCCTCGACCGCCACTGCGTTCCAGCAACTCGCCGCTCACGTCCTGCTGCTCGTAGTTCAGCGTCTCGACGCCGAGATGCGTCTGGGCCATCTGGAGCCGGTTGTCGAGTCGGTCGATCACGATCACCCGATCGGCACCGAGCAACACGGACGCCCGGGCCGTCATCTGCCCTACCGCACCGGCGCCCCAGACCGCCACGACATCACCGGGTTTGACTCCGGCGAGGTCGGCGCCCATCCAGCCGGTCGGCGCGGAGTCGGAGGCGAACAGCGCGCGCTCGTCGCTTACCTCGTCCGGGACGGTGAAGGCGCCCTGGTCGGCGTAGGGGACGCGGATGTATTCGGCGTGGCTGCCGGCGAAGCCGCCGAGTGCGTGGGAGTAGCCGTAGCAGCCTCCGGGCGCGGAACCCCAGACGTTCTCGGTGATCATCGGGTTCGTGTTCCCGTTGTCGCACAGGGAGAACTGTTGTTGCTGGCAGTACCAGCACTTGCCGCAGGAGACGAACGAACAGACGACGACCCGGTCGCCTACCTTGTGGTTGCGTACCTGCGGACCGACCTCGACGATCTCGCCAAGGAACTCGTGCCCGAGGACATCGCCGCGTTCCATGAACGGGATGTATCCGCCGAGCAGGTGCAGGTCCGAACCGCAGGTCACCGTCCGACGGACCCGGACGATGACGTCCTGCTCGTTGCGGAGTTGCGGGTCCGGAACCTGCCGCACCGCGAGCTCGTTGGCTCCTTCCCAGACCAGTGCCTTCACAGTCGTCCCTCCCGCCGACCCTGTTGGGTGGCCATCCGCAGCGGCTTGTTCATCGGAGTCGGCTCGGTGGTGGGTGGATAGTCGGGGTGGAGGACCTCACCGGTCTCGATCAGCTGCTTCGACTCTCGCAGCGCAGCCCGGATCGCCTGGTCCGGATCCCGGCCGGCGGCTCGTCGAGCGGCGGCGGCAACAGGCAGTCGGGAACCATCGCGCAACCGCACAGCGATCTCCGTCCCCTGGTCGCCAGGGGCAGGCCGGAGCTGGACCTCGACGGCGTCCCCAAGCCCGGCCAACGGCTCGGGGAGCTGCCCGCCGGGGGCGACGTCACCCGCTGGCCGGTTCACCGTCGCCACGTGCCACCTTGGCCCGCGCCGCCCTGCCTGACCCCGTTGCCGGTGGCCGTCACGCTGGTCAGTCCCGCCGAGCAGACGCCGCGCGACCATCCCGCCGGCAACCACGACCGCTCCCCCGATCAGCCACCTCATGTCCGCCCCTGTCGCTTGGTCTGCTCGTGCGGGTGCCGTCAATTATTGGCAGCCTTCAGAGCAAACCCTTTCATAAGGGGCGACCGCGTCGCGGCGGTTCTGGCACGGAATGAATTCCTGCTGGTCTTGCGTCTCCCGCCGGAACGGCCGCTGGCCCTACAACATCTCCAGCGGTTGCGGGCCTGCCGGCGGCGGGAACGCCGTGTCGAGCGCCGCCACGTCCTCCTCGGTCAGCTGCACGTCGCGCGCTTCGGCGTTCTCCCGGGTGTGTTCTGGATTGGATGATCGGGGGATGGCCGCGACCATCTCCTGCCGTAGCAACCAGGCCAGCGCTACCTGAGCGGGCGTGGCCTCGTGCCGGGCGGCGGCCTCCGCGACCTGAGGGTGGCCGAGCAGTCGACCCTGTTCGATCGGCGAGTACGCCATCACGGGGATCCGATGCTCGCGTAGCCACGGTAGGAGGTCGTACTCGGGACCACGGCGGGTGAGGTTGTACAGAATCTGATTCGTCGCGCAGGCGTTTCCGCCGGCCTCAAAGAGGTCGGTCATGTCCGAAAGATCGAAATTGCTCACGCCCCACTGTCCGATGTCACCGGCGTCGACAAGTTCGGCGAACGCCTCGATCGTCTCCGCGAGTGGATGCGTGCCGCGCCAGTGCAGCAGGTAGAGGTCGATATGGTCGACGCCGAGTCGTTGCAGGCTGCGGCGGCAGGCCTGCACGGTTCCCCGTCGGCTGGCGTTTGACGGCAGCACCTTGTCGACCAGAAAGACGTCGGCGCGTCGTCCGACAATCGCCTCTCCGACGAGTTCCTCGGAAGCGCCGTCACCGTACATCTCCGCAGTGTCGATCAAGGTCATGCCCAGGTCGAGCCCGGTACGCAGGGCGGCCAACTCATCCTGCCGCCTTGCAGGGTGCTCGCCGAGGTACCACGTTCCCTGCCCGAGCACGGGCATGGTCTGGCCGGACGGCATCTCGATCGCATCGCTGGCGAGGGTCATCTCAACCTTTCCCGGTACCAGTGGGTTTCTGCCATACCCGCTGCGACAGGCAGCACACCCGCACGGCGCGCCCGCTCCCACCAGCACTGGTTGCGCAGCACGCAGGTGGGAAGGATTGTCCGCCATCGTGCGGGCTTCGCTGGCCTGTTTGGCCGTCCTCCGCACCGGGAAGGCGACTGCGATCCAGCGACGCGCCGCCGACGGGGCGGCGCCGCGAAGGGGAGGCCGCAGAGATGGCGCAAAGCCAGCAGCCACTGACCGGTAAGCGAGTCGCTTGCCTCGCCGCCGACGGAGTGGAGGACGTGGAATACACCCAGTCCCGAGCCGCCGCGGAGCAGGCGGGCGCCGAGGTTCACCTGATCTCGTTGCGATCCGGCGAGATCCAGTCGATGAACCAGGACATCAACCCGGCCAACCACTACCGGGTGGATCGGACCGTGAACGACGTCAATGCGGCTGACTACGACGCCCTGTTGCTGCCGGGCGGGACGGTCAACCCGGACCGGCTCCGGATGAACGCGAAGGCCATGGACTTCGTCCGGGCGTTCTTTCAACAGCAGAAGCCGGTGGCGGCGATCTGCCACGGCCCGTGGTCGTTGGTCGAGACCGGCATGGTCAACGGCCGGACTCTCACCTCGTTCCCTAGCCTGCGCACCGATATCCGCAACGCCGGCGGGAACTGGGTGGACCAACAGGTGCAGGTCGACAACGGCCTCGTCACCAGCCGCAGCCCCAGCGACCTTCCGGCCTTCTGCGCCAAGATGGTCGAGGAGTTCGCCCAGGGCGAAGACGTCCGCAAGATGGCGACGGCCTGACCGACGGGGCTCAGGGCCGGGAGCATCAGGCCGGTCCTGAGCCCGTGGCGACGGCTATCCCCGCCGCCCGAGACGCCGCTACTCCCGCCGAACAGCGGCTGTGACGTCGGGCTGAGCAGCGAGACAGGGATCGCCTCCCTACCGCGGCCGATGGGCAGGTTGAGGTGGTTTCCGAGGGGTATGCGGGCCCATACGGGTCGTGCCCCGGACCGTGGTGAACCGATAGGCGCGGCCGGGTGCGACCGGATACGGAGGCTACCCGTGACTCAACTAGCAACCCGAGAGGCAGCGAAGGCCAGGCAAGAGGACGTGCAGCGGCGAGGGCGCCGGCTCGGCTGGGTGAGTCTCGGCCTGGGCGTGGCACAGCTGGCGGCACCGGACACGGTGCGCCGGATCAGCGGGGTGGACGACTCCCCCACGACCCGGGCCGTGGTGCCGCTGGTCGGGGCGCGGGAGTTGGTACACGCGGCCGGACTCCTGACGAGCCGGCGGAAGAGCATCTGGGCGTGGACCCGGGTCGTGGGCGACGCAATGGACCTGGCCTCCCTCGGGGTGGCCATCGCCCACCGCAGCGGGCGCCGCCGGCGTCGCCTCGTCGCTGTCACTGGCGCCGTCATCGGGATCACGGTGATGGATCTGCTGACCGCCGTGCAGGCCACCCGGGCGAAGAAGATCGGTTCAGCGCCGACGGTACGAGGCTTACGCGAAGGAGGATCCATGGAACTGACAGCCACGACAACCATCCGCAAACCCCCGCCCAAGGTCTACGCGTTCTGGCGCGACCTGGGCAACCTCCCGACGTTCATGGCCCACCTTGAGGAGATCCGCACCACCGGCGACCGTGCGAGCCACTGGTCCGCCAGCGCTCCGTTCGGCACTAACATCGAGTGGGACGCGGAGATTGTCGACGAGGCGCCCGGCGAGAAGATCGCCTGGCGGTCGACCGGGAACGCCGACGTGCCGAACGCCGGTACGGTGCGGTTCGTGCCCGCCCCGGACGGGGTGAGCACCGAGGTGCACGTCGTTCTGTCGTACGACATCCCGGGCGGCGCGGTCGGCAAGGCGGTCGCCAGGTACTTCGGCGAGGAACCGCACCAGCAGCTCGACGACGACCTGCGCCGGCTCAAGCAGGTGCTGGAGACCGGCCAGGTGGTCCGATCCGACGGCGCCCCGTGGGGCAAGCGGGCTCGCAAGGAGTTCCCGCAGCGTCCGGCGCAACCGCTGTCGGATTCCGAGCTCGCGAAGGGGGCCGACGCGTGAGGGCGAACACCTGGGCAGGGCGCAACAAGGTCAAGGTCCGTGACGTGCCGGACCCGAAGATCCTGAACGAGCGCGATGCCATCGTAAGGATCACCTCCACCGCGATCTGCGGCTCGGACCTGCACCTGCTCGACGGGTACGTGCCCACGATGCAGGACGGCGACGTCATGGGCCACGAGTTCATGGGCGAGGTGATCGAGGTCGGTCGGGGCGTCGATCCGGTCCGGCTGCGCGTCGGCGACCGGGTCGTCGTCCCGTTCCCGATCGCCTGCGGTGCGTGCGGCGCCTGCGCCGCCGAGCTGTACTCCTGCTGCGAAAACTCCAACCCCAACGCCGGCATCGCGGAGAAGATGTTCGGCCACCCGGTCGCCGGGATCTTCGGCTATTCGCACCTGACCGGCGGCTTCGCCGGCGGTCAGGCCCAGTACGCGCGGGTGCCGTTCGCCGACGTCGGCCCGCTGAAGATCGAGTCGGACCTGACCGACGAGCAGGTCCTGTTCCTCTCCGACATCCTGCCCACCGGCTACATGGGTGCCGAGATGTGCGACATCCAGTCCACCGACGTGGTGGCGGTGTGGGGGGCGGGTCCGGTCGGCCAGTTCGCGATGGACAGTGCCCGGGCACTAGGCGCCGCGAAGGTCATCGCCATCGACAAGGAGCCGTACCGCCTGCAGATGGCCGAACGGGCGGGCCACACGCCGGTGAACTTCGAGGAAGTCGATGTGCGGTCGCGGCTGCTGGAACTGACCGGTGGGCGGGGACCGGACAAGTGCATCGACGCCGTCGGCATGGAGTCCAGCCACGGCAGCGCGCACGTGCACGCGTATGACCGGATCAAGCAGGCCGTCCGCTCGGAGACCGAGCGACCGCACGCGCTCCGGCAGGCGATCCTGTCGTGCCGCAGCGGTGGCATCGTGTCGGTGATCGGTGTGTACGGAGGCTTCCTCGACAAGTTCCCGGCCGGGGCATGGATGAACCGGGCGCTGACCCTGCGTACCGGCCAGTGCCACGTGCAGCGCTACATGAAACCGCTGCTGCAACGCATCGAACGCGGGGAGATCGATCCGACCCGGGTCATCACCCACACCCTGCCGCTCGACCAGGCAGAACGCGGCTTCGAAATCTTCAAGAACAAGCAGGACAACTGCGAGAAGGTCGTCCTGAAACCCTGACCACCACCCACGCATCCGGCGACCGCGGCACGCCCGGTCGCCGGCTGCGTTGTCTGTCCGCAGGCGCGGATCTGCGGGCGGCCCTGCATTCGCAACCGCGCTGCCCAGGTGTTTGCCGCAGGCGACCCTGGGTAGGCGAGATCGGTGAGCGGGCCGGACATAGAACTAGGCACCCGATCAGACACCAGCCGTGCCGTGGCGTTCAGCGATGCGATCTTCGCCATCATCATCACGCTGCTCGTCCTGGACCTCGGGATACCGGACGTCCCGCCTGGTCGTCTCCTGTCCGGTTTGCTCAGTCAGTGGCCGTCGTACGTCGCCTATCTCGCGTCCTACTCGTACGTGGCCGTCGTCTGGCTCAACCACAAGGCGGCGTTCAACCGCATTCGGCAGGTCGATCGTGGGCTGCACTGGATGAACCTGCTCGTACTGTTCAGCACGGCGCTGCTGCCGTTTCCGACCATCGTCGTGTCGCACGCGCTACAGGAACACAACAACACGGACCAGCGTGTGGCCATCGCCTTCTACGCGCTCATCGGCGCGTTTCTGTGCGCGACGTGGCTGGCGTTCTACCACTACCTGGCCAGGCACCCTGATCTGCTGAAGGACCAGGTCAAGGGCAGCTTCTTTCACGTCGAGCGGTTCCGGGCCCTTGCCGGGGTCGTCCTGTACCTCCTCGCGGGGATGATCGGCTACCTGGTGGCGCCCTTGATCGGCCTCGTCATCTTTCCCTTGCTACCTGTCTTCTATGCCCTCACCAGCGCCGGTCTGTACCAGTTGCGGGTGACCCGGCGTATCACCCACCGCCCTCCGCCACCACCCTGAGGGTGGGCGAACCGCCGTTTCACCCGGGCGGGGGCGGGAACCCGCCGCAATCCGTTTCGAGAGGGGATCCGAGGTGAACTACAGCGAGTTCATTCAGTCCGTGGCAGCACGACCCAAGGTTTCACCGGGGCAGGCGGAACCGATCACCCGTGCCACGCTCGAGACCGTGGCAAAACGAATCACTGGTGGCCAGGCAAGGGACCTGGCCTCCCAGCTCCCCGAGGAGCTACGAGGCCTGGTGTCGAGGCCCACCGAAGAGCCGGAACGGTTCGGTCTCACCGAATTCCTGGAACGGGTGCAGTCCGGGGCAGGGGTCGATCGCGAGATGGCCGCCGACGGAGCGCGGGCCGTGATGGATACGCTGCGCGCGGCTGCCAGCGCGAAGGAGTACGGAGACTTTGTCGACCAGTTGCCGCAGGAGTTCTGGCAGTTGACCGGGCCCGGGTCTGGACAGCTCCAGCCTCGCCGGATTGGCACCTAGGCGACCCCCGGGCAGCGCTGCTCCGCCGTTTTCCTGGTTGCCGTCCTGTGGCGTTTGATGCGTCGGCGCACGGGTAGATCGCGACCGGGTCCGAGGGGATGGGCCGAGGATCGGAGCCATTCCGATGGTGGGCTCCATTCGGTCAGGACGTTGGGCGAGGCCCGAGGAGTGCGGGATGACCGAACCGGAGAGCCGGGACACGGGCGCACGGGAGTTGCCCGCGCAACCGCGTGAGCAGTTTGATCGGCAGCGCGACGCCGCGGAAGGTACGGAATCCGCCGGTTGGCGCCAGAACCTCGACGCCGCCAGCGGGGCAAGAGGTGCCAAGCCCGGCGAACGCCCCGTCGCCCCGACGAGTGGTGAGCACGGCCTTCCCCAGCCGACTGGCGGGCACAGCAGCAAGACAATGTCAGACCCGGACGTCGTCCTCCAGATTCCGCAGGTCAAGGTCGAACAGATCTACGTCGAGGTCGACGATCTGGACGCCTCTGTTTCTCTGCGAGCCCGGCTGGGTAGCCTGCTCCAGCTCGAGGTGGGCGTTCAGGCGCATCTCGGCACGGTGAAGATCGATATCAAGGGCGTCGAGGCCGAGGCGATGCTCGAGGTTCGGCTCGATGAGCTACGGGGCATTCTCGACAGCGCCCTCCGCATGATCGAGCGCAACCCTCAGATCATCGAGTCGGTGGTGAAGACGGTGGACAAGGCCGTGGACCAGGTGGGGCAGACAGCGCAGGAGGCGCTGGGGCCCAATGGTCCGCTGTCGCAGACGCTGCAGCAGGCCACCCAGCAGGTCGGTCAACAACTCGGACAGGCCGCCCAGCAGCTCGGGCAGTCCACCCAGCAACTGGCCCAGAACAGCGGAACGACGGCTGGCAGCGGTGTGGAGGGTCTCGGCAGCGTGCTGGGCGGGTCTCCGGCCCGAGCGGCGTGGCGACGAATGAAGAAGACCGTCCACGGCAGTCAGCCACTGAGGCAGGTCACGACGCGGCTAGCCGGACCGCAGGGGCAACAACCGCAGGGCTGATCGACGTCCACCGTGGTGGTGGCATAGCAGCTGGCCAGGTCACGCCACTGCATGCTCCGCGGCGGTCACGATTGGCCCAGGTTGGTGACCAGGTTGACGGCGACGGCCAGGATGCCAGTTCCGAAGGTGTACGAGAGCAGGGCATGCCCGAGCGCGATCCGGCGCATGCGGTTGCTTGTGGGTTCGTTCTCCCCCGGGGCGTAGGACATGCCGACGGTAAAGGCGACGTACGCGAAGTCGGAGTAGGCCGGCGGATCTTCCCGCTTGAAGTCGATGCCGCCATCGTGGCGGTAGTACAGCCGGGCGTACTTGAGCGCGAAGACCGTGTTCACCAGCGCCCACGCCAGGACCACCGCGACGACGCTGAGGATCACCAGCGTGACAGCCACCAGGTCCTGCTGGTTCGAGGCGCGGATGAGCGCTTCGGCCACGGCGACGAGGCTGACGGCGGACGCGATCAGGACCGCCGCATCGGTGGAACGGGACTGCTGCTCCGCCTCGGCAAGCCGCTCGGTGCGCCCCGGGCTCGCCGACCAGCAGGCCCGCCACACCCAGAAGAGGACCATGCCCGCCGCGATCGTCCAGATCACCAGCGGCGTCAACTCCGGCGCCCCGACCAGCGCGATGGCGGTCCCTGCCACGACACCGACGGCCAACGACCACAGGGCACGCCTGACCGACAGGAGCCGTCCCCACGCCGGTCGCCCCGATTGCTGCTCCACCTGTTCAGCGTTCCAGCTGGAGCGGATCACGTGGGGAATACTTGAAGCGATTACCGGATCAGGTTGCGAATACCCGTGGAGGGCTCGCGGGAGGCTTCAGGCGGGTCAGCGGGCCCTGAGCCGGACGGGCTCGGTCACGTCAGATCTGGCACCGGCCCCAGCGAGGAACTGTCGGTAGACCGCCTCGTAGCTGTATGCCATCCGGGTGGTCGAGAAGTTCTCCGCCACGTGGGCCACGCAGTCCGCCGGGTCAAGCCGCTCCACGGCGCGCAAGGCGTCCGGCAGCTCCTCGGACCGCTCGCAGACCAGACCGGTCACCCCGGATCGAACCAACTCCGGCACCGCGCCTCGGGCGAGCGCGACCACGGGCGTTCCGGTTGCCATCGCCTCCACCATCACCATGCCGAACGGCTCCTCCCACCGAATAGGCATGATCAGGCATCGGGCCTCTACCAGCATCCGCAGGGTGGCCTCCCGGTCAGCGTTGAAAACCACTGTGACGTCCTCGCCGAGCATCGGCTCGATCACCTCGTCGTAGTACTGGCGTTCGGCCGGCTCGTTGCACTTGCCGGCGAGCAGCAGCGGTAACCCGGCTGCCCGGCACGCGCGAATCGCCACGTCCGGGCCTTTGTCAGGACTGAACCGGGCCAGCCACAGCACCGGTCCGACGCCGGGTTCGTCCTTGTACGGGATGCTTCGGGGGTCCAACGCATTGTGTACCGTGCCGGTCCACGGCAACCCCGGATTCAGCCGACGCTGCCCGTGCGAGATGGCGACCAAGCCCACTCCCCGGTCGGTGTCGGTGAGCACGTCGCCGTGCTCGCCCACCGGATTGCCGTGCACCGTGGCCACCGTCGGCACAGCGCGGCGCCCGGCGACCAGCGGACCGACCACGGTGTGGTCGTGGATCAGATCGAAGTCCGCCGCCTTGATCAGGTGATTCACCCGCGCCAGATGAGCCAGCTCCGGCAGCGACTCGCCGAGCCGCGCGAATTGCACGTCGGGCGCGGTGGAGACGAAACTGCTGGCCGCGGTGCCGTGCTGGTCGCCCGCGCCGAACAGGGTCACCGCGTGACCGTGCAGCACGAGGGCGTCCACCAATCCGGCGACGACCTGCTCCACCCCGCCGTAGCCCGGCGGCGGCACAGGCAGCCAGGGTGGGACGACCATCGCGATGCGCAGTGGACGATCACGAGTGAGGGCACCTGCTTGGTTGACGGCCACGAATCCTCCGATCGGTCACCGTACGCGTGGTCGACTGCTGACTTCCCGCCGGACAGCATCACTAACGCTCACCGTCACAGAGACTGACTAATCAGTCACTCAGGGTGATGCCTGGGTTCATTGACCGGGCGCTGGACGCGCTCTGGGCCTTTCCGTCGCCGCAGGTGCCGTGACACTCGTCGACCACAGTGGATGGCCATTCCCTCGTCGGAACTCCGCCGACGCTCTCCGTCGTCGCGTCGCGGCCCGACGCCGTCATCGCTGACTGAGCGGGGACTTCGGACGAGGTGCCCGACCTGCGCTCGAATCCGACGTCACCACACCCGCCCAGCGAGGATGGAGGCCCCGAGCTGGTGCAATTACCGGATAAGAGCCTTTTGCTGTGGTTCGGCGCGTTTACGATCGTCGAGCGTCTGACGGATCCAGGTCTCGGAGTGAGCCATGCCAAAGCCGGCGAGTACCAAGCCTGGTCAAGATCGTCAGGTGGCGATCCTGGCTCCGGCGGAGTTCGGTGGCTATCCCGGGCCACTGCGACGAGCAGTGCCCGGCAACACCCTGCTCAGGCTGCTCGCCACGACTGACGCCAAGCAGATCGGCCTGCTCTACCTGATCTCGTCGTTCTTCTTCTTCATCGCCGCGGGCATCGAGGCGCTGCTCATGCGCGGCGAGTTGGCTCGCCCGGGGATGCAGTTCCTCTCTCAGGAGCAGTACAACCAACTGTTCACCTCACACGGCACGATCATGATGTTCCTGTTCGCCACCCCGCTCGCCTTCGCGTTCGGGAACTACCTCGTGCCCTTGCAGATCGGCGCACCGGACGTCGCCTTCCCCAGGCTGAACGCGTTGGCCTACTGGTTGTACCTGTTCGGCGGCCTGATGGTGCTCGGCTCCTTCATCAGCCCGGCCGGCGCCGCAGACTTCGGATGGACGGCCTATCCGCCGCTGAGCCAGGTGGAACACACACCGGGGGTGGGCGGCAACCTCTGGGTCATCGGGTTGGTGCTCTCGGGGGTCGGCACCATCCTCGGGTCAGTCAACCTGATCACCACCACCCTGACACTGCGCGCTCCGGGGATGACGATGTGGCGAATGCCGCTGTTCACCTGGGCCATGTTCATCACCGCGTTGATGGCGATCGTGGTGTTCCCGCTGCTGTCGGCGACGCTTCTCGCCCTGCTGTCCGACCGCGTTCTCGACAGCCACATCTACGACGCCGCCAACGGGGGTCCGGTGCTCTACCAGCACCTGTTCTGGTACTTCGGCCATCCCGAGGTCTACATCGTGGCGCTGCCGTTCTTCGGCATCATCAGCGAGGTGCTGCCGGTCTTCTCGCGAAAACCACTGTTCGGCTACAAGGGCATGGTCCTGGCGCTGTGGGTGATCTTCTTCTACTCCCTGAACGTGTGGGCGCACCACATGTTCGCCACCGGCCAGGTTCTCCTGCCGTTCTTCTCCGCGACCACCTTCATCATCGCCGTGCCCACCGGGGTGAAGTTCTTCAACTGGATCGGCACCATGTGGAAGGGCCAACTGACCTTCGAGACCCCGATGCTGTTCGCCATCGGATTCCTCGTCACGTTCCTCTTCGGCGGCCTCACCGGCGTGCTGCTGGCCAGCCCTCCGGTCGACTTCCACGTTCACGACAGCTACTTCGTCGTCGGGCACTTCCACTACGTCCTGTTCGGCACCATCGTCTTCGCCGCGTTCTCCGGCGTGTACTTCTGGTTCCCGAAGATGACCGGCCGGCTGCTCGACGAACGAATCGGCAAGGTCCACTTCTGGACCATGTTCGTCGGTTTCCACACCACCTTCCTGGTCCACCACTGGCTGGGCAACCGAGGAATGCCTCGCCGCTACGCCGACTACCTACCGCAGGACGGCTTCACCACCCTGCACACGATCTCCACCATCGGATCCTTCGTGCTCGGCGCGTCCACCCTTTTCTTCATCTACAACATCTGGAAATCCTGGCGCTTCGGTGCCGCCGTCACCGTCAACGACCCCTGGGGGTACGGAAACTCCCTGGAATGGGCGACAACCTGCCCACCGCCGCTGCGCAACTTCGACCGCATGCCCCGGATCCGCTCCGAACGCCCCGCCTTTGACGCCAAGTACGGCACCCTGGTCGCCGACCTCGGCCGCGACCTACCGCAACGCGCCGCCAAACCCCCACAGAGCGTCAGCGACGAGCTGCACCGCGAGAAACGCGTACCGGAGTCGACCATTGTCGAAGGCGCCCACGGCGGTGGGGTCGCAACCGACGACCAGCAGATCCCACAGTCCGGCGCCCGCCCCATCGAGGTACCCGAGCCCGAGCAGACCCGTCGCCCGAGCTTCGAGCGGACCACGGAGGCCGACGAGAACCCGCTGGACTCTCAACGGGGAGAGGAAGCGCCGCCGCAGTGGCGCCATCCCGGCGACGAGGGCGACAAGAGAAGGTGAGACTCGGGTCGCCGCAGCCCGCGGTCATCCCGTACTACCAGGCGGACATGCCTTGCCACAGGCGCGTCAGGACCCTTTCGTCCTACTCCCCTGCCGCAGTTGGCGAGCTGAACGGGATCGTCATCGAGCGAAGGTGAGCTCAAGCCCCGCCCGTTCAGGGCTGATACTGACCGCGGGTACGGGGCAACCACTGCGGATGATGGTCGCGAAGGTAGCCGACCAGCCCCTCGCGCAGGTCGCAGCGCAGGTCCCAGGCGCTGGCGCCGTCGGCGGCCGAGGCCTGCACCTGGATGACCGCTGTCTGAGGGGTGGAGTCGACCATCTGGAGCACCCACTGGTGGCGATCCCACAGCGATGAGGACTCGACCAGCCGGCGCGCCTCCCGGCGCAGGTCGTCCAGATCCGCGGTGTGGTCGACATGAATCTGGATCTTGCCGACGACCCGAGATTCGTTCCGGGTCCAGTTCTGGAACGGCCGCTCGGTGAAGTAGGTGGTCGGCAGGATGAGCATCCGCTCGTCCCAGAGCCGGATCACCACGTTGGTCAGCTTCACCTCCTCAACCCGGCCCCATTCGCCGTCCACCACCAGCACGTCGCCGACGTGCAGGCCGTCGGCGAAGGCGACCTGGACACCGGCGAACGCGTTGCCGAGCGCGGTACGGGCCGACAGGCCGATCAACGCGCCGACCACCCCCGCCGACGTCAACACGGAGACGCCGAAGAGGCGTACCGGCCGAAAGGTGATCAGGATCAGGCCGATCGCGACGATGGTGACCACGGCGACCGTGAGCCGCCGCATGGGCCGAATCTGCGTCCGGGCCCGCCGGACCCGCCGGCTGGCGACCCCGTCACCAGGCAGTCGATTGAACGCGACCGCCTCGGCCACGTGCAACGCCTTGTTCACCAACCATGCGCCGGATATCACCAACGCCACCCGGGCGACGTGCCGCAGATTAGGCTGCCACCCGGCCGGACCCAACGGCAGCGCGTAGTACAGCGCCCCAGCCAGCAGCAGCGCCGCCGCCGGGCGGCGGCAGGCATGCCGCAGCGGCTCCAGCAGCCACCGGTAACGGCCACGGGCTATGCGGCGGACGACCATGCCAGTGATCAGGTCCACGACCACCGCCGTCGCCAGCGCGGCCACTACGATCAACGCGGTACGCATCAGAGGCCGCTCACCGTAGCCCCGATGCCAGCTTCCCCCGGCTCACTGCCCAGTCCACGTGCTCAGGGTGCCACCCCGGCCAGTGGCAGGCGGCCAACATCGGCGAACAACCGCTGACCACACCGGCGTCAGCCGCCCGACGGTCGCCCACGGTGGTACTTGTGTCCGAGCAGCGAAAAGCGAGATCATCACACATGCTCGACCCCTCGCCCGAGGACGACAGGACCTCACCGACCGTTTCCACGCCACATTTCGTGGGTCGTGATAGGGAGATGGCGGCGCTTCGGGGCGCCTTGGCCCGGCCACCGGCGATCGTGCTGGTCGAGGGCGAGGCGGGGATCGGAAAGAGCCGACTGCTGCGAGAGTGGCTGGCCGCACCGGACCAGCGCAGTGCCTTGGTGTCGGTGTGCCCACCGCTTCGCGAGTCGCTGACGTTGGGGCCGATCGTCGACGCGTTCCGTGGGATCGACCGTCCAGTGTCGCGACTGCGGCTCACCGAGCTTGCGGGTGCGTTACGGCCCCTGTTCCCTGAATGGTCTGCGGACCTGCCGCCCGCGTTGCCGCCCCTGGACGACGCGAAGGCGGCACGGCATCGCCTGTTCCGCGCCCTGGAGGAGCTGCTGCGGGCTCTGCGTGTCGACGTTCTCGTGCTCGAGGACGCTCACTGGGCCGACGAGGTGACCCTGGAGTTCCTGCTGTTCGTCACCTCCCGACAGCAGTCGCACGGGCCCAACCTCGTGATCTCCTACCGGCCGGAAGAGGTGGACGACGGGTCGCTGTTGCTGCGGCTGACGTCCCGGTTGCCTGCTGGCGTGACCCAGCTGAGGATCGCCCTGGCGCCCATGCGACCCGACGACACGGCGGCGCTGGTGTCCTCGATGCTGGACGGCAACCCGATATCCCAGGAGTTCACGACATTCATGCACGAGCGGACCGGTGGCGTTCCGCTGGCCGTGGAGGAGTCGGTTCGCCTCATGTGCGACCGCGCCGACCTCGTCTTCCGTGACGGGCAGTGGGTCCGGCTGAAGTTGCGCGAGCTGCAGGTGCCGCCAACGGTGCGCGACTCCACCCGGGAGCGGGTGGGCCGTCTGTCGCCGACGGCGCAGCAGGTGTTGCGGGCCGCGGCGACGTTGGCTGAGCGGTCATCGGTGGAAACGATCGCGATGACCGCCGGTCTGTCACCGGCCGCGTGCCGAGGCGCTGTCGCGGAGGCGGCCGGCGCCGGTGTCCTGGACGGAGACGACCACGGCCGGTGGCGATTCCGGCATGTGCTGGCCGCCACGGCTGTCTACGAAGCAATCCCGTTGACCGACCGCAGACGCGTCCACCTGCTGGCCGGCCGGGCCGTGGAGCACATCCATCCACCGCCGTTGGCACGCCTTGCCCACCACTTCCGCGAGGCGGGCGAGACGCAGTCCTGGGCGCGGTACGCCGAGCAGAGTGCCGAGCTGGCCATGGCCTCGGGCGACCACACCAAGGCAGTCGAACTGCTGGTCGACCTGTTGACGTGGGCCGTGCTGGCGCCGGTGGACCGGGCACGGGTCGCGCGCATCACCGGAGTCGCCGCACTGGGCCGTCGTGAACCGGTCGACGAGGTCTACCACCGCGTGATCCGTACCCTGCGCTCGGTGCTGGAGACCCCCGGTCTCTCCGCCCGCCAGCAGGCCGAGATCCGCAACCCCCTGGGTCGGCTCCTGATCACCGGGGGTGAGGCGCAGGCCGCACTGCACGAGCTGGAGCAGGCGGTGGCCAACCTCGACCACGACCCGGTCGAGGCGGCTCGGGCAATGACCTACCTTGGCTGGGCCTATGCCGGACCGTGGCCGGCGTCGACCCATCGGCGTTGGCTGGATCGCGCCGCTGAACTCACCGCCGGCTTCGATTCTCCCGCGGAGCGGCTGAACCTGGCCGGCAACCGCGCCGCGGCGTTGCTCATGCTCGGCGAAGAGGAGGCCTGGGACGTCGTCGCCGACCTGCCCGTCGACGGCGCGACGCCGGCGGAGCGTCTGGACGTGGCCCGCATCCACGCAAATGTCGGGACCGGCGCACTGATCTGGGGTCGGTACGCCGACGCGGAGGAACACCTCGCCGTGGCCATGCGCCTTGCCGAGGCCGAGCAGGCGTCCCGATTGCACCACAACGTCGGACTCGAACAGGCCAACCTGGCGTGGCTCACCGGCCGGTGGGAGGGCCTCGCGGAGCGAAGCGCGGCACTCGCCGACGCCGACCGGGACCGGCCAGCGCACTACCTCGGCAGCATTCGCCTCGCTGCCCGACTGGCAGCGGCAGCCGGACGGCGGCGGGCGGCGGAGGAGCAGTTCCGGCTGGTCCTCGAGGAGTCTGCCCGTCTCGGCGCAGCCGACGACACGATGGAAGCCGCCGCCGCGTTGGCCAGACTGTGGCTGACGGACGGAAACAGCGGCCGGGCGTTGCAGATCACGAATGAGCCGATGGACACCGTCAGGCGGAAGGGCATCTGGGTCTGGGCGACGGACCTCGTTCCCGCCCGGATCGAGGCGCACCTCGCCGCAGGGGATCTGAAGGCCGCGACCCGCCTGGGCGACCAGTTCGCCAGAGGGCTGCGTGGCCGTACGGCGCCCGCGCCTCGCGCCGCGCTCACCGTCTGCCGTGCCCTGCTGCTCGCCGCAGCCGGAGACCACGCCCGCGCGGCTACGGCATACGGTCGGGCGGCGCGCGCCTGGAGCGCGTTGCCGCGCCCCTACGACGCCATGCTCGCCCGCGAGCGTCAAGCCGAGGCGCTCATCGCGCAAGGCCAGATCGAACAGGGCCGAGAGCTGCTGGCGGCACAGTACGAGCAGCTGTTCAGGCTCGGGGCCCGCGGCGATGCGGACCGGGTCGCACAGCGGCTTCGCGAACAGGGCGCCGACGTCCCACGACTGTGGCGTGGCGGCCGACGCGGGTACGGCGACCAGCTCTCACCCCGCGAGCTCGACGTGGTCCAACTGGTTGTCGCCGGCAAGACGAACCGTGAGATCAGCCGGATCCTGGCCAAGTCGCCGGCCACAGTGGATCAACAGCTGCGTGCCGCGATGCGCAAGTTGAAAGTGAGCTCCCGGACCGCGCTCGCGGTCAAGGCAGTGGAGGCCGGAGTGTTCGCAGAAGAGGACTCCCTCCACGACGCGTCATGAAAATTGACGTATCCGCTGGATAGCGACGGTCACTCGCCCCGCCGAGCATGACTGGATGATTCATAGCCGTTGGGCAATGCATGCCTGAGCGACCTGTCGCGGGGGACGACGCTGCCATCGAGCCCCCGCCACCACCCGAGCTGCCCCGCGAGCCGCGCGCCAGCGCTCCCGACGCCCGTGACGTTGACGGTGGCGACGACCACACGAACCACGACCCCTACCAACCCCTGTAGGTCGAAGGACTCTCATGAGACTCAAAGCCCTCGCGGCAACGCTTGCCGCAGCGGTCGGCCTGAGCATGATCCAGGCTCCACCGGCGTCTGCCGCTGAGCCGGATCCCGGCGCCGCCGTCAACAAGATTGACTCGGGCCTGAAGGACCGCTTCCGCACGTCTCCGGCTTCCGACTTCTGGATCAGGTTCGAGGCCACTGCCGACCTCGGGCCAGCGAAGAAGCTCACCGATTGGACCGCTCGTGGCCAGTTCGTCTACGACGCGCTGACCGCAGCGACGAAGGACTCCCTGGCGTCCGTCTCCACCGACCTCGACCGGGCGGGCGTCAAGTACACCTCCTACCCGATCGCCAACGCCGTGCTCGTCAAGGGGGGCACCGAGAATCTCGCCCTCAACGTGGCCTCCAAGGTGCAGGTCGCCGAGATCCACGCGACGCCGCAGGTCGCGCTGGTCGAGCCCGTGGACGAGAAGGTCCCCACTGACCAGGCTGCCCGCCCCGCCGCCCCGAAGGCCGCCGCCGAGGCGGGCACCGTCTCGTGGGGTCTGGACGCCATCCACGCCCCGCAGGCGTGGGCCATGGGCGCCACCGGTGCGGGCATCACCGTGTCCAACCTCGACTCGGGCGTCCAGTTCGACCACCCTGCCCTGGCGCAGCAGTACCGCGGCACGAAGCCCGACGGCAGCGTCGACCACAACTACAACTGGATGGGCGCCCGGGGCACGTGCACGGACGCACCGTGCGACGACAACGGACACGGCACGCACACCATGGGCACCATGGTCGGCGACGACGGCACCAACCACGTCGGCGTCGCCCCGGACGCGCAGTGGATCGCGACGAACGGCTGCTGCGACAGCACCGGCGTCGAGTCGCTGCTGCGGTCCGGCTGGTGGCTGCTCGCCCCGACCGACGTCCAGGGCAACAACCCCGACCCGTCCAAGCGCCCCCACGTCATCAACAACTCGTGGGGCCAGACCGTCGAGCACAGCTTCGACGACTTCTTCCAGGCCATCGACGAGGCCTGGAGCGCCGCGGGCATCTTCAGCGTCTGGTCGTCGGGCAACACCACGCCGTACGCGGCCTGCGACACCGTCTCCTCGCCCGGCTCCGCCGAGAGCGCCTACTCCGTCGGCGCGTACTCATCGGACGGCACGCTCGCGTCGTTCTCCCGCAAGGGCGAGGGTGAAGGTGGCCGGATCAAGCCCGAGATCTCCGCTCCGGGCGACGCCGTCCGTTCGTCCTACCCGAACAACAGCTACACCGAGATGTCCGGCACCTCGATGGCGGCACCCCACGTCGCCGGCGCCGTCGCGGCGCTGTGGAGCTACGACCCGACCCTCATCGGGCAGGTCGAGACAACCCGCCGCCTGCTCGCCGAGTCGGCCGTCGACGTCAACGACACCGAGTGCGGCGGCACCGCCGAGGTCAACAACAAGTACGGCGAGGGCCGGCTCGACCTCGTCCGCCTGCTCGAGCTCGCGCCCCGACAGGGCGGCACCCTCACCGGTGTCGTCACCGCCAACGGCGCCCCGGTCCCCGCTGCCGAGGTGACGATCAGCGGACCGTTCAGCCGGTCGATCGGAACCGACAAGGACGGCCGGTTCACGACGAACCTTCCGGTCGGCGACTACCAGCTCAGCACCAAGGTCTTCGGCTACCTGACCGCGACCGCCAACGTCACGATCACCCTCGGCCAGGACACCTCGGTCAAGCTGCCGCTCACGGCCGCCGTGCGGCACGACATCAGCGGCACTGTCGTCGATGACAAGAAGCGGCCCGTCCCGAACGCCGACGTCTCCGTCAAGGACACGCCGCTGAAGCCGGTACGCACGGACGCCAACGGCGCGTTCACGATCACCGCTGTCCCCGAGGGCGGGTACACGCTGGGCGTCAAGCCCAACGCCTGCTTCTCCCCCACGTCCGTCCCGCTGACCGTCGGTGCGCAGAACGAGTCGCGCGAGATCCCCGTCGGGCTCGTCGTCGACGAGGGCGGCTACAGCTGCGCCGTCTCGGACGGCGCGTACCTGCGCGGCACCGACCCGGTGGCGTTCACCAGTGGCGTGTGGGCGACGGTGAAGCTGCCGTTCCCGATCGCGCTCTACAACGGCAGCCACGACAGTCTCGGCATCGGCCTGCGCGGCGTAATCTCCCCGGACACCAGCACCGGACCCGGCAGTGGCGGGGCGGGCATCTTCCCGTTCTCCGTCCAGACCCCCGTCGAGTTCGCCCCCGGCGGAGGAGTCTTCACGGCAGCCACCAAGGTCAATGGCGAGGACGCGTTCGTCGTGGAGTACCGCAACGCCAAGCTCTGGGCCTACCCGGACCGATCGGAGTACACGGAGCCGGTCAACTTCTCGGCCACGCTCACCCGCTCGGGCACCGTCATCTTCGGGTACGGCGGCGGCATCGGGACCGACGACCTGGTGACCGCCGGCGCGCACGCCATCACCGGCATACAGGGCTGGGCCGGCGTCGACGGCATCCGGTTCTCCGACAACGCCCCGGTGCTGCGCGACGGGATGATCGTCACCTACGACATGCCTGACTTCGGGTACCTGGACGCGACAGTCGTGGACAAGAACGACGGGCTGCCGGTGGCCGGAGCCAAGGTTTCCTTCACCAACAAGAATGGGCTCGTCGAGGCCGTCACGACCAACGGGACGGGCATCGTGCACCGCCAGCTTCCGGTCGGCGACTACACCATGACTGTCGACGCGCCGAACTACACGACGGCGGCGTACCCCTTCTCGCTCGACAAGCTCTACGCCAATGCCAAGATCGACGCGCGGCTGACCACGGGTACCGCCGGGCTGAAGGGTGACGGCCTCGACGCGCTGTTGGGTGCCGACCAGAACGGCGTGGGCTCGCTGACGCTGACCAACAACGGTTCCGCCCCGCTCACGTACAGCCTGGGCGAGGCCGCGCGCCACCCCGACCTTGACGCCGCCGGCACCACCGGGCGCACCGGCACGGGCGCGGCCAGCACGATCGACCTCGCTGGCTGGAAGACCGGCGCGAGCGGCATGAAGCCGTCGAACGTCGACGGCAAGGCCGCGACGGCACCCGCCGCGGAAGCACAGGCTGCCGCCAAGGTGGGTACGACCTCCGGCGGTGACGTCATCACCCGGATCGCCATTCCGGGCAAGATCGAGGACAAGGAGCCCTCCGGCGTCGGGTACGACGGCGACGTCTGGGTCCACGACTACAACGCGCGAACCAACACCGCCTGGACGGTGACGGGTAGGCCGACCGGGAAGGTCTTCGACGCCTCGTGGAACCCCGCCTACCGGGCGTTCGACATGGCGCTCGACACCAAGACCGGTGACATGTGCCAGATGGAGGACAGCCCGGCCAGCTACATCCACTGCTTCGATCGGCAGACCGGGAAGGAGACCCGGCAGATCAAGGGTGACTGGTCAACGCTTCAGCTGACCGGCCTCGCCTACAACCCGACCGAGGACGTGTTCTACGTCGGCGGCCGGGCGAACGGCATGATCGGCACCGTCGCCGGGACGTCGCACGACAACCCGGGTGCGCTGCTGTCCTTCTGCGCCCCACCGCTGCCCGAGGTGATGGGCCTGGCCTACAACCAGGCGTCCGACACCATCTGGTACACCGACCTCACCTCGAACCGGCCCACCCGCCTGCTGCAGGTCGACCCCGACGACTGCTCACTGGTGAACGCGTGGTGGTTCCCGGGCCAGAAGGCCGGCCAGGGCGGCGGCCTCGAGACCGACTCGACCGGTGCGCTGTGGGCGGCCGACCAGCTCGCCGACGACGTCGTGCTGGTCGACGTCGAGGACGACCTGCTCACCGACCTGCCGTGGCTGTCGCTCTCCTCGACCGGCGGCACCCTCGCCCCGGGTCAGTCCACGACCGTCAAGGTCTCCATCTCCTCGAAGGGCACCAAGCCTGGGGTCCTCGGCGCGAACATCGTGGTGAGGTCCGACTCCGGACGCCAGTCCAAGACCTACGTCCCGGTGACGCTGACGACCACGAAGTACCAGGTCGGCGTCAACGCCGGCGGCGCGAAGTTCACCGACAGCTCCGGCTACACCTGGCTCGCCGACCAGGCCGCCGGTAAGAAGGCGTGGGGTTACGAGGGGAAGACGAAGGCCGCCGCCACGGCGGCCGCGATCGCCGGCACGACTGACGACGCCCTGTTCCAGTCGCAGCGCACCACGCCGGACAAGCAGTTGTTCTACCGCTTCCCCGACGCGCCCACTGGCACCTACGCGATCGATTTCGGATTCGCCGAAATCGAGAAGGTGGCCAAGGGCAAGCGGGTGTTCGACGTCCTCGTCGACGGAACGCTGACGGAGTACGCGTACGACCCGGCCTCGGCCGTGGGGCCGGACGCCGCCGACTGGCGCAGCGCCGTGGTGAAGCACGAGGGCGGTCCGCTGACCGTGGAGCTGCGGGGCTCGAAGGGCCTGAAGGCCCCGACCATCGCCGCGCTGCGGGTCACTCTCGACCCGCGCGCGGACGTGGCGGAGCCGGAGCCCGAGCCCGAGCAGCCCGAGCCGGGCCCGGTGCCGGTGGCCCCCGCCGGTCGCTCGTACTCGATGAAGGTGACCGACGGGCTCTACCGCCAGGGCACGCAGGAGTCCGGATGGCACGGCGATGACCTCTGCGGCGTGTTGTGGTTCGACTCCAGCTTCCTGCAACCGTTCTACGACACGGCCTGGGACGGCGTGTGTGTGACGACGAACGGCGCACTGACCTTCGACCGCGCCAGTACGCAGGGGAGCAACACGGAACTGCCGTCGCCGTACCCGATCGACGCGATCTACCCGCTCTGGGACGACCTCATCGTCGACGACGAGGCGGCTATCTACTTCGGCACGACCGAGGTGGACGGGCTGGCGGCGCAGGTCATCGAGTGGCGCAACGTCGCCTTCTACAGTGACCGGGCGGCTCGGGTGAGTTTCTCGGTCACCCTGATCGCGGACGGACGGATCCAGATCGGGTACGGCGACGGCGTCGGCGGGGACAACCCCCTCACCCGCGGGTCGTCGGCGACGGTCGGCGTGGAGAGTCTGACTCGTAACCCCGCGAGCCAGTACTCCTTCAACCAGCCGGTGCTGAAGGCCGGTCTGGGGTTGGAGTACACCCTCCCGGCTGCGGGCACGATCGAGGGTACGGTCACCGATGCGAACGGCGGCAAGCCGATCGCGGGCGCGATCGTCACGCTCAAGGGGCCGGCCGGTGAGCGGGTCATCACCACCGACGAGAAGGGCCGATGGAAGGCTCAGGCACTGGTCGGCGAGAACACCGTGCAGGTCGAGTCGCCGAACTACGTCACCGCCAGCCACCCGGTGACCATCTCCAAGAAGGATCAGGCCGAGGTGGTCGACACGGCGTTGGCCACCGGCGTCGCCACCGTCACCGGAGGTGACTTCGACTGGCTCCTCGACAAGGGCCAGAAGGCGACGGCCGACGTCACAGTGACCAACAGCGGCTCCGCCCCGCTGGAGGTGCGGGTCAGCGAACAGAAGCGCACCAGCGACGGTGGGCACGAGGCCGCCGACCTTGCGTGGCTGACCCTCACGGGCGCGGCCGCGACCGGCACGGTCACGCTCGCGGTCGGCGAGTCCACCACTGTCACGGCGACGGTCGACAACGCCGGCGTCGAGCCCGGCGTGCTCGTCGGGGACGTGCTCGTGGCGTCGAACGCCGGCATGGGCGAAGTACAGCTCAAGTCGGTCCGCCTGGCGACCTCGGCGTACTGGAAGGGCGTCGACGTCGGTGGGTCCGGGTACGTCGGTGCCGACGGCTTCTTCTGGTCGCCCGACCAGGGGCTCGGCTCACGGCCGTGGGGGTACGTCGGCGGCAAGGCGCGTGCCACCAGGGCCGACATCGCCGGCACCGAGGCCGACGCGTTGTTCCGCACCCAGCGGACCGGCCAGACGTTCAGCTACGTGTTCAGGAACGCCCCCGCTGGGAAGTACCGGATCGGCCTCGACTTCGCCGAGATCGAGAAGGTCAAGGTCGGCAAGCGTGCCTTCGATGTGCTGGTCGACGGCAAGGTCGTGCTCTACGACCACGACGTGCAGGCGAAGGTGGGTGCGCTGACCGCGGACCTGAACGCGGTCACCGTCGAGCACACCGGCGGCGATCTGAAGGTCGAGCTTCTCCGCGACAAGGCCGAGAGCGATCCGATCCTCAACGCCCTGAAGGTCCAGCAGGACCCGCGCCTCTGAGCTGGCCGACCGGTTGGCCAACGAGTGGTCAGAGCCTCCACGGAAAGTTTTCGCCGTGGAGGCTCTGACCACTGCTGTCGAGTTCGTGGTTTCAGACCGTACTCACGCACCTGGCGGCTGCCCCCGGTTCCTCAGGAGCGGGCGCGGATGACCGTCTTTCCGGTGATCCGCCTGGTCGGGTTGAGAGCGGCGACGGCGTCGTCGAGGTCTGCGACGTTGCCGATGTTCGTGCGGAGTCGCCCGCTTCGTACCCTCTGAACGATTTCACCGAGTTGGGCACGGTCAGGCATCACGACGAAATCTATCGCCAGGCCGTCCGCGGGCCGCGCCTCGGACGGCCCGACAACGGAAACCAGTGTCCCTCCGGCTCGAATCAGGCCTGCCGACCGCTTCCCGATGTCACCGCCGATGACGTCGAAAACCAGATCGACTCCGCCGACGTCTTCCAGGGCCTCGCTGCCGAGGTCGACGAACTCGTGTGCGCCGAAGTCGAGCGCGGCCTGACGGTCGGCGGCGCGTCCGGTGCCGATGACGTAGGCGCCGAACTCACGTGCGAGCTGCGTCACCATTGACCCGACTGCGCCGGCCGCGCCGTGCACCAGCACGCTCTGCCCCGTCCGAAGACGGCCGTGCTCGAACAGTCCCTGCCAGGCGGTCAGGCCGGAGATCGGCAGGCTGGCGCCCACCGCGAAGTCGACGTCGCCGGGCAGCGGCGCAAGGTTGCGCGCCTCGACGGCCACATACTCCGCCAGGGTGCCGTCGCGGGTCCAGTCCGTGAGACCGAACACCCGCTGTCCCACCGACAGCCCCGTCGTGCCATACCCGAGAGCGCTGACCACTCCGGCCAACTCGTGCCCGGGGATCGACGGCGTCCGGTCACGGCCGAGGCGATCGGTCCAGGTCGAGGGCCACGTCAACTCGGTCGGGACGAACCCCGACGCATGAACCTGAACGACGACGTCATTGAGGGCCGGTTCCGGGTCAGGCCGCTGCATCAGCGTCATTCCGGCCGTTCCCGCAGCCTCGTCCGTCACGACGATCGCCTTCATCAGACACCTCCTTGTACACAGCCCTCGCCTGCACTGGCACGAGGAGCGCATTTCCGTTTCCCAGCATTGGCGACGCCAAGCCTCGGTCGTGCCACACCACGCTGACCAGTAGTGGTTGGGGCGCGAGGGTGGCACCGGGAGTGGCGGGGACGCCTGTCGAACTCGACGCCGACGGGCACGTCGGGCACCTCGTCGCTACCGGAGGCACCCCGCCGGACATCCCGAACCTAGCTACGGTAAAACTGGTCTGTCAAGTCCACTATTGGGTCGTGCTGTGGCTGCTGTGGCCACGGGGGAAGTGCCAGTTCCACATCACCAGCAGGGGCGAACGCCCACCCACTGACCAGACATATATTCTGGACTAAGGAGTCCAGGTAAGGTGGAGGCTGCGGGAATACAGCCGACCCGGAGGGCGTCTGTACTCGCGTGCCCAGGTGCGCTGGCACGACGACAGACAAGGAGACGGTGTGAACACCGAAAAGGCAATCCTGGCCGGCGGCTGCTTCTGGGGCATGGAGGAGCTGTTCCGCCGCCAGCCCGGCGTCGTGTCCACGCGCGTCGGCTACAGCGGCGGCGACGTCCCGAACGCCACCTACCGCAACCACGGCACCCACGCGGAGTCCATCGAGGTCGTCTACGACACCGACAGGACCGACTTCCGCGCGCTGCTCGAGTTCTTCTTCCAGATCCACGACCCTTCGACGAAGAACCGCCAAGGTAACGACATCGGCATCAGCTACCGCTCGGCGATCTTCTACACCGGCGACGAGCAGAAGCGTGTCGCCGAGGACACCATCGCCGACGTCGACGCCTCGGGTCTGTGGCCCGGCAAGGTCGTCACCGAGGTGACCGCGGCAGGCGACTTCTGGGAAGCCGAGCCTGAGCACCAGAACTACCTGCAGACCTACCCCGACGGATACACCTGCCACTTCCCCCGCCCCGGGTGGAAGCTTCCGAAGCGGGCGACGGCCTGACACCTCCGGCGCGCGGACCCCGGGTCCGCGCGCCGGTCCGCGCCGAGGTGGCCCGCCCGAACAGATGGTCCGCCGAATGGGTGCGACTCTCGCCGGGAGGGCCGCTCACGACGCGTGTCCCAGCAAGAGCAGAAGCTTTTGATAATTCGGACCGTATCGTCCAGGCAAGCTCACGCTAACGGTGCGCACGACCGCCCTTCCCACCACGCGAATGCGCCATGACGTCGGATGGACTCCAAGGTCCCGTTCTCGCTGGACAATCTGGTCCGCTGGATACACTTGACAGATGAGCGACGAGCAGGTGGCTGCGCCGACGAATAGGCGGAGGATCAGTCAACGGGGCATCGCGACGCGAGACCGGATCCTCGAGGCAGCGAACCTGCTGATGCTCGTGCGCGGAGTGAACGCGACGACCCTTGACGACATCCGCGAGGCAAGCCAGACGAGCAAGTCTCAGCTCTACCACCACTTCGCCGACAAGCAGGAACTCGTGCGCGCCCTGGTCAGATACCGAGGCGCGCTGGTGCTTCAGCGTGAACGCGCAGGGCTCGAACGACTGAGATCGTTCTCAGGACTCGTCCGGTGGCGTAACGCTCTGGTCCAGGCCAACTCGCTGAACAACGGCAAGTACGGGTGCGGCCTCGGGTCGATGACTCTCGAACTGTCTGATCAGGATGAGCAGGCTCGATCGGCCCTGTCGGAGACGTTCGCGGCATGGGAAAGGCTGATCAGTGATGGCCTGCACCGGATGCGCGACAGTGGCCTACTGCGCCAGGATGCCGACCCGGAGAAGTTGGCCACGGGATTGATGGCCGCTTTGCAGGGCGGCTACCTGCTGGCAAACGCCGCGCACAACGTCGCACCCATGGAAGTCGCTCTGGACATGGCGCTGGAACACATCAGGTCGTTCCTCGTGCAGCCGTCCGAGGAGCCGACCCGTTAGCTGGGCTCCGCCTCGGCCGCGACGCACCGCGCACCGGAAGGGCTGGCGAGTGATTCCCGCCAACCCCTCCGGGCACTGTCACCTTCCGTACAGCTCGAATTCGTGGAGCGAGAACCCGTACGAGGTGGCCCGCTTGACCCCGTACACCCGCACGTAGCGGGCGGTGACGGGGGCGAAGGTGGCGTTGTCGACGCCGCCGTTGCCGGTGGTGGTGGTGAACACCGACGTCCAGGAGGTGCCGTCGCCGGAGACCTCGATCCGGTACGAGGTGCCGTGCGCGGCTTCCCAGCGCAGCACGGCCCGGCTGACGCTGCGGGCCGCCCCGAGGTCGACCCTGAGCCACTGGTTGTCGTTGTAACTGCTGGCCCACCGGCTGCCGAGGCTGCCGTCTACCGCCTTGTCGGGCGTGTGGCCGGTCAGGAACTGGGTGCTCGACGCGGTGGCCGGACGGCCCTGCGCCAGGTTGGTGACGTCGTCGCCCCGGCGCGCCGGGAACGAGACGACCTGCTGGTAGGTGGGGCGGTTCTGCCAGGCGATCACCGGGTGGGTGATGCCGCCGAGCCCGGACTGGGCGATCGAGTCGGCACACCACTGGTCGCCGGCCCCGCAGGACTTGTCTCCGGGGTAGACAGTGGTGGCCGGCACCGCGGCGGCCTGGCCGAGTGCGTCGAGCAGGGCCTGCCGGCACGCGCCGAGGTTGCCGTTGCCGCAGTACGAGCGGCCCAGCCCACCCGCCACCGGGTCGCCGAGTACGGTCCGCAGGTCCTTGTCGACGTAGCCCCACCAGCCGTGCTGGAACGACGAGCCCTTGTGCGCCTGCCCCTGCAACGCCCAGCTCGCGGCGCCGTCGCGTCCGCCATTCTGGCCGCCCGACGGCGCCTCGTTGACCTCGATGGCGTCGACCAGCGCGGCGTAGAGGTCCGACCCGAGGCCGGGGCGGAACTGCGCCGAGGCCAGCAGCGGCCACCAGGCGTCGAAGATCCGGATGGCGTCGGCGTGCTGGTAGACCTTGGAGCCGGGGGACGTCTCCACCCGGCGGGCCCCGGCCTGCTGCCAGGCGCGCAGCTTGCCCACCGCGTCGGCCAGCGCCGGATCCGTGACCGGCGTGCTGTCCAGCACCCGCAGCAGGTCGCCGAGGACCTGCTGGCCCCGCAGGTCGGTCACCGCCGCATCCGCCATGATCTTGACGACGTCGGCGCGGCCGACCTTGCGCTGGGCGATCGCGGCGCGCACCGGGCCGTCGAGCAGTTGAGCCCGGTGTACGGAGCCGAAGCTGAAGTTGCCGTCCGCCGCCCCGAAGTCCCGCGCCTGCTTGTTGTTCCAGCTGACGTAGTAGTCCTGGTTGACCGACTGCGGATGCGCCGACGCCGGGGTGTAGGTGGCGTCGTTGGTGTCCGGGTTCCAGCCGGCCCACTCGTACGCCGGTTCCGCCTTCGCCGGCAGGTTCGGGTCGGTCACCGACGACCGGACCGGGTTCGAGCCGGAGTTGTAGTACGCCGCCTCGGTCGAGTTGACGTAGAACCAGTTGAACGCGTACCCGACGGTGGCCGCGGAGGCTTGGAAGGCCGCGGCGCTGCCCATCGCGGACGGGTCGTTGTAGGCCTGGAAGCCGATCGCCGAGTCGGCCTCGTGCCGGTAGGTCGAGCGCAGTTTGGTGAACGCGGTCGGCTGCCCGTTCACCAGGCCCCGGTGGGCCACCAGCCCGTACTTCGTGCGCAGCGCGCGCAGGGTGTACGAGCCGGCCGGGGTGGAGTCGGCCAGCGTCGGGGACCAGGAGTTGCGCTGCTCCAGCGCCTCCATGGCGAGGCACTGCCCGTGGTAGAGGTAGCGGTTGGTGCGCAGCGTCGGGGCGCTGCCGTCGGTGGTGCACAGCGGCACCGCGTACGTGTCGGTGAGGTCCTGCGAGGCGGAGGTCGCGCTCCACGCGTAGTCCTGGCCCCGGCCGAGCAGCACGTAGAGGTTGAGCCCGGCGAACGCGGCGCCGCGAGCGCTGATGCCGGGCCCCTGCAACTCCTGGAGCATCAGCAACTGCGGCGCGAAGTAGCCGGTCTGCGGCCCGAACACGGCCACCGGGTTGCCGGTGGTGGTGTGCCGTCCGGAGACCACGACCGCGTTGGACATGCCGTGCGCGCGCAGGTTGGCCAGGCCGCCGAGCAGCCCCGGGGTGGCGGTGCTGGCACCGGTGCGGGTGGCAGCACCGCCGGTGGCGTCGTAGGCGAGGGGTTCGGCGATTACCGAGCCGGCGTCGGGGAGCACCGCGCTGGTCGCGCCGGGCGGCATGGCCCCGTACGGGAAGCTCTGTCCGTCGTGGAGGGTGAGCACGGTCTCCGGGTCGTTCTGCGAGCGGAACGCCGCCCACACCCGGTCGCCCTCGGTGGCGCCGTACTTGGCCCGGGCGGCCACCCGGACCAGCGCGGACTGGATCTCGCTGCCGCCGCCCCCGCCGAAGAGCCCGCCGACCACGCCTGCGGTGGCGATGAGGTCCGTCATGGTGAAGTGCGTCGGCTTACCTGCGCCGGCCAGCACGTACTCGCCCGGGTAGTTGTCGTCGGCGATCGACTTGTCGATGTAGGCGTTGATGCCGGCGATGTAGTCGACCACGTCGGTGTAGAGCTGCTGGCCCCGGACGCCCTTGAGGCGCAGCGCGTCCACCTGCGCCTGGAGGTCCGCCTCCGAGTAGGGCGAGTTGGCCCAGATGCTCTGCTCCAGCTCCCGGTTCCCGGGCGCGCCCCCGGCGAACGAGGTGAGCGTGCCCCGGCCGGCATGGCGCAGCAGGTCCATCACCCAGAGCCGGTCCTGGGCCCCGGCGTAGCCGGCGCCGAACATGGTGCCGGCGCGGGTGGTGCCGGTGACGTGCGGGACGCCGGTGGCCTTGTCCCGCACGATGGTGACGTCCGCGCGCGGCGAGACGGTGCTCTCCACCTGTGTGGCCGGGACGCCGAACGAGGCGTCGTTGTAGAAGTGGGCGATCTGCTCGTCGGTCAGCCCGGCGTAGTTGTAGACCAGGTTCGCGTACTCGTCGAGCTGGTCGCTGGAGTGCGCCGGGCGGGTGCCGAGCGCCTGGTGCGCCAGGATGGCGACCAGCGTGGCGTTGCCGTTCTGCCCCGGGGGCAGGATGTCGGCGCACTGGCCGAGGCAGTAGTCGTTGGCGGCGAACGTGGCGGCGGCCAGCGCCGGTGACGGCGGGGTCACTGTCAGGACGCTCGCGGTCAGGACGGCGGCGGTGAACGCCGCCAGCCAGTTACGGAGAGCGGGACGGGGCATGGCGATCCTCCGGGGACGCGGAGTCGGGCCGTTCGGTCACGCCCGGCTTCCGGTGCCGACGTCTCGCCCTCCGCGCCCGGGCGTTCGCCAGGAGGTGAGAGTGACTCGCATCTATCTTCGGGCAATGATCGACGCAGGACCCCCGCCCGGGATACCCGTGGTTCACCAGGCGCCAATGCCGACGTTTCACCGCTTTCCGTCACCGGAGGGCCACCTCGCGGGTTGCCGACGCGGTTCGGACGCATCCAGCCGTCGCCGACGGCGTATCAGCCGACGCTTGCCTCAGGCTGACCGCTGCGCGGTGTCGCCGCTGCGGAGGCGGTCCAACTCGGCGAGGTACATCGCCTGCATGCGGTCGTAGTGTCGGACCAGCAGCGTGACCTCCTCGACGCTGTAGCCCTCGATGAGCCGCCCCGCCCGCTCGGCGAACCGCTCGTACGGTCGCTCCAACTCGGCGATCCGCTCCGGCCGCAGGGCGACGATCACCCGCCGCCGGTCCGCCGGATCGCGTTCGGCCGTCACGTAGCCCGCCTGCTGGAGCCGGCGGAGCATGCTGGTCACCGCCCCGGTGGTGAGGTTGGTCCGCTCGGCGACCTGCCCCGCGGTGGCGGATCCGACGTCCGCCAGGTAGTCCAGGCACTCCAGGTCGCTCACGGTGAGGCCCAGCCGCTCCGCGATGGCGTACCGGAACACCATGGACAGCCGCGACGTCTCCCGTCCGGCGCGCATGAGGTCGTCGATCGCGGACGCACGGGCCGGCTCGTGGGACATGCCCGCAATCATCCCTCCGGCACGGTGACCCGGTGCAGCCGAGGTAGCACGCGGGTCAGCACCCAGTGGGGTGCGGCCGCTCCCCCGGTGAGTCGGCGCATCAGCCTGGCGGCGGTGTCGACGGCACGGAAGGCGTAGGGCACCATCTCGTCCTGGTAGCCGGCGATCGCCGCCTCCACCGGCGTGCCGCCGGCCCGGGCCTCGACCAGCTTGTGGCCGAGCAGGGCGGCGTCACGCAGCGCGGTGTTGCCGCCGTGCGCGCCGAACGGCGGCATCACGTGCACGGCGTCGCCCATCATCGTCGCCCGGGGCACCGCCCACCGGCGCGGGCGCTGGCCGGTGGCGAAGAGGTTGAGCACCGTGGCGTCCAGCTCGGCCGTGCCGACCAGCCGCCGGACGACCGGGTGGAAGTCCATGCTCATCCCGGAGGCCAGTCTCCACAGCGCCAGCAGGTCGCCCCGGATGCCCATGGGCACCTCCTCCTGCCGGAGCAGCAGTCCCCACATGACGTAGTCGTCGCCGGTGGGCGCATAGCTGCCCGGGGCCAGGCGCGCGAACGCCTCCGGCGGGCTCTCGCCGAACCGCATGGAGGTGAAGAAGAAGGCGCGGCCCGGCCGGTCGGCGATGGCCAGGACCCCGCTGGTACGCAGGGCGTCAGGAATGACGCTCTCGCCGTTGCGCCGCAGGGGCGACCGGCCGTAGATGCCCGCCATCGGGGTGTTCGCCGGGTCGGCGTCCGGCATGATCTGCGCGCGCAGCGCCGAGCCGACGCCGTCCGCGCCCACGACGACGGTTGCCGCGGCGGTCGCGCCGTCGGAGAACCGCAGCCGCGGCCGTGCCGGGTCGTCGCTGTCCACCGCGACGGCGTCCTTGCCGTAGTGGATACGCCCGTTCAGTCCGGACTGCAGGATCGACCGCAGGGTCAGCCGGTCGACCTGGCGGGTCGCCTGCGGCTCGTCCTTGAAGGTGATGGTGAATGCGTCCCGCAGCCTGCTGTCGGTGAAGCGCAGCTGCCCGCCGGGCTCGTCTCCAGTGGTCAGTGCCAGGTTGTACAGCGAGCGGGGCAAGCTGTCGCGCAGCGCCTCCAGGCCGTACCGGTCGAGAATGATCCGGTAGCCCTGCCGCCGGACGAAGGGGCCCTGGTCCCGCTCGTAGACGTGTACGTCGATGCCGGCGCGCATCAGGTACTGGGCGAGGCAGAGGCCGGAGAGGCCGGCACCAGCGATCGCCACCGAGAAGTCCGTCGATATGCTCACAGGGTTATCTTAATGACTAAGATGATTTGGGCAAGGCCAGCGGCATGCCACGCCGCGCTCCGCCAAGCCGCTCAGCCGGCCACCTCTAGTTCCACGCGGTCCCAGAGTCCGATCCCGTCCGTCGCCAGCTGGCGATCGACGCCAACGAGGCCTGGAGCAAGGGCATGACCAAGGAACAGTTTCGGCAGGCGCGGTTCTCACGCCTCCAAAGGCATACGAGCACTGGAAGGATGCCGACGTTCCATTCGAGCGTCGCGAAGGCTGATCGCGCCGCCGTCTCCTGGGATGACCTTGGCGGGCTGGCTGTCGGGTGTCGTTTTACGGCGAACCTTCCCGGACCGGTCTCGCTTGCGGGGAGGATGAGATGTATTCGCCCAGGACGCGGTGAGCGGGGGTCGATCGTGAACGACGGATTGGTGACCAGGCGCAGCGCGCGCGACGTCGGAGAGACGATCTCTGCGCTGAGGGCTGAGGCGCAACGCCTAGGCGCTGTGGTGGTGGCGGTGGTCGACCATGCGGCGGCCGCTGGCAAGGCAGGGCTGAGCATGCCCGACACCCAGGTGATCATCTTTGGGAACCCGCAGGCGGGCACCCCGCTCATGCAGGCCCGCCCCGAGATCGCGATCGACCTGCCGATGCGGGTCATGGTGCGCGACGACGGCCAGCCCGGCTCGCTGATCACCTGGCAGGACCCCGCGTACCTCGCCCAGCGCTACGGACTGGGCGAGGACCAGCTCGCACCCCTGAAAGCCCCAGCCAAGATCGCTTCAGCGATCGACGGCCGCTGAGCACGGCCCGACCAGGCCGATACACGGCACCCGAGGCGACCTCGGTCAGCCGCAACGAGGGCTGAACCGGTCAGGTTGGTCGATTAACGTCGATGCATGACGCCAGTCCTTGCCGCCAGTGCCTTCGACTCGCTGCGCCTCGACGCCGTGCCCGACCAGGAGGCGCTGCGCCGGGCCTACGAACTCCCCAGTGACGCGGCCGTGCGAAAGCAGATGACCGAGCTCACCGAACAGACCCAGCGGTTGATCGGCTGCTCGTCGTTGGTCCTGGTCGCCACGGTGGACGCCCAGGGCAACTACGACGTCTCCCCGCGCGGCGGCCCTGCCGGCTTCGTCGCCGTCCTGGACGCACGGACGGTGGCAATACCGGATGCCACCGGCAACAAGCGCCTGGACACCCTGCAGAACGTCGTCGCCACCGGGCGAGCCGGGCTGCTGTTCATCATCCCGGGGCGCGCCACGACGCTCAGGGTGAACGGCCGGGCCTGCGTCTCCACTCGCCCCGAACTGCTGTCGCAGCTGACCGCCGTGGGCAAGCCACCGGCCAGTGCACTGGTGCTGGGGATCGATGAGGTCTACCCGCACTGCCCCAAGGCGCTGTTGCGCAGCGGGGCTTGGAAGCCCGAGCAGTGGCTGCCGGCGGACGCCCAGCCGACCTCGGCCGAGGTGACGCTGGCCCAGCTACGAATGCCCGAGCTGACGATCGCTGACATCGAGAAGGCCGAGGCAGACTCGCTGAAGTACCGATACGAGTAACTGACATTGCCGAGTTTCGATGAATTTTGGTTTGCGCCTGGTGGGTTTTCGTGGGACTGCTCTAATCTCGGGACATGGTCTCGCGTCGATCCGTCTTGCGGGCGGTCCCGCTTGCCGCCGCTGCCCTTACCGCCGCCCCAGGTGATTCCCGTTGGCACGGTCCCCCGTCCACCTCGACGGCTGTGGACCGCGTACCACCCGACCCGGCCACGATGCAGGCCGCCGCTACCGCCGTTCATGGCTTCACGGCAGACCTCTACCGCACGCTGGCGGCGACCCGGGCATCCGGCAATGTGGTGTGCGCGCCGTACTCGGTCGGGCTCGCGCTCGCGATGACCAGGGCGGGCGCCGGCTCGACCACGGCGGACGAGATGGACACGGTGCTCCACGCGCCACATCCGCGCCCCCGCACGTTCGACAGCGGGCTCAACACCATCGAGCAGACGCTCGCTGGGCGCTACCAGGACGGTGACGGAGTCAAGCAGCCTCGGCTGACCACGGCCAACGCGCTGTGGACACGACTCGACCTGGTCCTGCGACCTGGATTCCAGGACACGCTGACCGGCTATTACGGTGCCGCGCCGCGACCGGTCGACTTCCGCGGCGCGCCGGAGGTGGCCCGCCAGGAGATCAACACCTGGGTGTCCGACCGGACCAACGCGAAGATTCCGGAGCTGTTGCAGTCCAACGCCGTGAGCCCCACCACCAGCCTGATACTCACCAACACGATCTACCTCAAGGCGGCCTGGAAGTACCCGTTCACCGCGACGGCCACGGCGATGGGACCGTTCACAAGGGACGACGGGACCGTTGTCGACGTCCCGATCATGCGCGGGCCGTTCGACAGGATGGGCTACCTCGAGGGGGACGGGTGGCGCGCAGTCGACGTGCCGTACGCGGGCGACGGGCTTGCCATGGCCATCGTTGTGCCGACCCGGGACGATCTCGCCGCGGTCGAGGCGAGCCTCGATGCGACCTGGCTGGGCGCGTTGCTGACCGGGTTCCGGATCACCGACGTCGAACTGCGCCTGCCCCGGTGGACGTTCCGCCTGCCGGCAGAGCTGGGTGCCGCGCTGGGCAGCCTCGGCATGCCCACGGCGTTCACGTCACAGGCCGATTTCACCGGCATGAGCACCGAACCGGCCCTGTGTATCGACGACGTGGTGCACGAGACGTTCATCGGGGTGGACGAGAAGGGCACCGAGGCGGCAGCCGCGTCGGCCGTCATCGTCCGGCCGCCGTCGATCCCGCAAGGGCCGCAGTTCTTCGTCAACCGGCCATTCCTGTACGTCATCCACGACCGGCTCACCGGCGTACCGCTGTTCCTCGGCCGCGTCCACGACCCGCTGGTCAACGGCCCAGCCTGACCGGACGGGACGAGACGGGTCGCGCCCCTGCGGTCCTCGCCCGCATCCCACCTGCGGTGAGAGATCGAGGACGTCGACCAGCCGGAGACCTATGACGGAGGGTCAATCGTGGTACGAGGGCGGCGGATCACGGTTGCCGCCGAGCGGGGCGAGGAACTGGTCGACGTGCTTCGCCGGCTCGTCCCGGACCACCGGGAGCTGCTGCTGGCCGACGAAGTCGAGCTACGACGGCGCATCCCGGCCGACATGCCAGAGATCATTCGCCTGGATCAGTGGCACCATCCATACCTTCTCCAGGACACGCTTCCCAGTCAGTCCGAGACCTTCCGCCAGCTCGCCGACGTGCTGACGACAGGAGACGTGGGACGATACGCGCCAGACATGCGGCCCAACACGCACTGGTCCAACTGGCCGGAGTCCGGGAACCTGTAGCCTGGCCGATCGCGACAGCGGCAGATCCGGATCTCTGATCTCGAAGGGTGCTCACCCGGCGAGGCGGCGGCACGCACTCCGGCTGCGAGGTAGTCCGGCCTGCTTGAAGACGAGGCCGCAACTCCCGTTCGTCGGGTCCCAGAGTTCGTCGTTGGTCACCAGAGCCCGAACCAGCGCGCGCTGCGGTTCAGTGAGGGGCCGACTCGTCCCGTATGGCTCGGGGAACGCGAACCGTACCAACGCGCCCCAGCCGTCGTCGAAACCGGCCCAACTGTCCCGACTGGCCACCTGGCAAGCAGCCGTGGCGATCTCGTCGAAGTCAGCGGCGACGCGGAGCGCCGCGGCGACGAGCGCGAACTGATGCACTTCCAGAGGTGGTGGCTCAGCCAGGGCGGCCAGGATCAGCTCCCGGCCGCGCGCGTCGTCCTCGTGAGCCAGAGCGGCCCGGAGCCGGACCGCCGGGTCCGGGTCGATGAACCGGTCACGGAGGTCAACGCCGAGCTGGCCGAGGCAGCGCAGCCACTCCGCCTGTGTCCTGGCGGCTCGTTCCGACCACTCCATGATGAGCGTCGTGAGTTCCTCCCGCCGATCCGCCAGGGACCGCATCCGGGCGATCGCCACAAGATTCTCCGCGCGGAACGGCGCGCGGTCCGGCGGGGACGCCACGAGCAGCGGAAGCACCACCGGGTACGCCTGGGCGACGGCATCAGCGAGGTCCGGCAGTATTTCCGCGAAGTAGTGGTCATCAGATAGGTCGGTCACGCTCGAAGCCGCGTCGCCGAGGAACGCCAAGAGCGATTCGACGGTGTCAGGGTGGGCTCGCCCCTCGGCGAGCAGCGCGGTAACGGCCCTAACTGTCGGCGCGGTGGCTGTCTCCGGAAAACCCTGATGCAGCACCGCCATGTCGAGGTGGTCCAGCGCGGCCTTTCGGGCCTCGGCGTCACCGAACTCCAGCGCGGCCAGATGCCCGGGGGTGTCGATCGCGGGGCCGTACGCGTGCCCGAGCCGACTCCAGTCAACCGTCATCGGCGGCGTCGGCATCGATGGCGTCGTATCCGGTGTGGTCATCGGCAGGGATCAGATCACATGACGGTTTCCCTGGCCACCCCGGTCTCCCCGTCGCTGGTTGGCGGCCTCGCGCGTGCCACGAATGCGGTTGCAACGCCCCGTAGGATTCCTGTCATGAGTTGCTTCGCCGCTTGGCGTACTCGCCACTGAGGGTCGGCTCGCCGCCGTTCCGGCCGCTGGCTGACCATCTGATGCCCGATTTGTTGGCTTTCAGAATCTCAGCTCGAGAGGCACACTCACATGCGTATCCGCCCGTTTCTTCAGCATGACCTGGCCCGGCTCACCGAACTGACCATCGAGACGTTCGGACCGTTCTACGAAGACTCCTTCCGCCCTCTCGTGGGCGAGGTCGTCTTCGCGAACCAGCACGGTAAGTGGCGCGACGACTACGTCAAGCAGGTCGCCGAGCTCCACGACCCCGCCGAGCACCGGTACGTCGCGGTCGCCGAGATCAACGGGGCCATCGCCGGTTACGTGGCCTGGACGGTAGAGCCCGAGCGCCGAAATGCCAGCGTCACTATCCTCGCCGTGTCCGCAGGGCACCGCCGGCTCGGCGCGGGCACCGTGCTGTGCGAGCATGCGTTCGCCGCGATGCGCGACCTCGGCGCCGAGGTCGTCACGATCGGCACGGGCGGGGACGGGTTCCATGCGCCCGCCCGAGCCCTGTACGAAGCACTGGGCTGCACGCCGCTGCCGGTCGCCGTCTACTACCGGGAACTCTGATCTGATCTGATCCGGGGCGGGTTGCGGTCACGTACCCCGCCCCGGTCACAGCAGCACGATGGGCTGGTGACCGACCGGTGTCTCGGTACCACCCTGATCGGTTGGACACGGACTTGGCGGTGCGGGTTCGTGCAGCACGGACCACGATCGGGGCCCGTGACACAGAGTTCGCCCAGCACCGGGCCGCCCTCGACACCGGCGCAGATCCCACACTAGTCACCGGCTGGGTTACCCAAACCCAGGCCGAACGGCCACGAGCCGAATCCGATCTTCAACAATTCGGCACACGGAGCCACGCCGGATGAGCCGGTCTCGGCCTGCTACCCGACCAGAGGGCCGGCGTGTTCGAGCCAGCTGCGCAACCAGGCCGCCGTGTGGTCGTCGGAGGCGGCGGCGTCCTCGAGGAGCCGGCCGAGCACCTCGCCGACGGTCGGGCTATGCGGCTGGTCGGCGAGAGCCTGGACGGCAGCACCCGGCTCCGATTCGCAACCGAAACGATCTCGCACGAAGTCGAACAGGCGCGCCCATGCCTGTTTGCCGGCTTCGTCGGCAGCGCCGCTCGCCAGCGGAACCACGGTGGCCGCGACCAAGCCGGCCGTGATTGGTTCTATCGACACCTCCGGTGCCTCTGCTGATTCCGACGGAGACCGTTGGCGGTCGGAGACGGGTAGCGGCTGCTGGCGGCGGGCGCGCTCGGCGGCGAGGTGATCCGCCCGGCGGGACGGCATGCCGGGAAAGGGCGCCTCGGGGAACGGGGGAAGGTCTACCGGCGTCTTCCCGATCCCACGCGGGTAGCGGGGTTTGTTCAGCAGCCAGCGCAGTACGAGCGTCGCCTGGGGATCGTTCACGGTGCGGCGCTGGATGCGGGACAGATCAGCCGGGACCGGCGCGTCCATGCCGCCGGGCAGTACGACGATGAGCACCTTGCGCTGGAAAACGGCCTGGTCTGTGTCGAACAGGCCGTGCAGCGCATCGCACTCCCGAACCGCCCCCGCGCCTTCGTTCGCCGGGTTGCGGCCCGACCAGCGGTCCCATAGGGGCGCACTGCTGATCATGATGACGGTGTCCGCCCAGGACACTCGGTCCGGTCCCCAGCGGGTGAAGTCGATCGTCCGGTCCTCGCTGTGAAAGAGGTCGATCTCCACCTCGATGCCTTCGACTCGGTCGAGCGTGCGGGCAAAGGCGAGCACCGCCGCCCGGTAGCGGGCCTGTTTCTGGGCGCTCCAGCGCCGGTCGCGGTGCGCCCACACGATAAAGACCCGGTGCGGCATCGTACTCATCGCCAGATCGGTGTGGTCACGGCGGCGCGCAGGGCCTCCGGGTCGTCGTCGGCGACAGCCGCCGCCGCGGCCCGCGACAGCGTCCACGGATGGTCCGGCCCGTAGAGCGCCGCGCTGCTGTCCGCCGCCTCCCGGAGTAGGACACCGGCGTCGACGGCCCCGGCCAGGGCCGCCAGGCGGCCGATGTTCGTCCGCCAGCAGATCTCCTCGCCAGCGGAGGGTTCGACGACATCGTCCGCGAGCAGGTGCCGCAGACGGTCCGCCTCCCAGCCCGGCCGGGCCGAATCCACCGGTGGCTGACCGTGCTGCCGGAGATCCTCGGCAAACCCACCGCCCCCCGGCCGGGACACAGAGTCCAGCATGGTCAGCAGGACACGCCCGGCGTCGGTCCGCAGCGGGCGTGGGCGGCGGGCGGCGTCCCGACGCAGCAATGCGAGGCGGGCGCTGGACAACAACGTCAGCGGGTGACCGGGGCCGAGAGACCGGACGGAGTAACGGACGGCCTTCGCTGCGGATGCGATGTCGTCCGGCTCGACGGTGTCCGGCTCGGCCAGGCGCCAGGCGGCGAGGGCGTCCCGGGCCATCGCGGCATAGGCGGTGTCCGCGCCGAAGAGCCGTTCCACCGCCGCGGCCAGCTCTCGGATCGTCTCCGGCGGCTGTGCCGCGAGGCCGGTGAGCCACGCCGCCCGCAGCCGGTGGACGATGGCCCAGACGGATTCGGGCCCGTTCTCTGCCCGGCAAGCTGCCAGATCGAGGAGGACGGCTTGGTGGGCGGCCCGCCGGTCACCCCGGGCCAGCTGCAACTCGGCCAGGGCCAGCCGCCGGATCAGGGTCTCCCGGTCCTCGTGTCCGAGCCGGTCCCGCAGGGTCTGCCAGGAACCGTGAACCAGGGCGAACCCCTCGTCGGTGTCACCGAGGTCGTAGGTCACCAGCCCGAGGTTGCACTGGGCGATCGCAACGTCAGTGCTCTGCGCCGCCGAGCGGTCCAGCAGCCAGTGCAGCCCGCCGTTCAGCCGGTCCCGTGCGGACCGCAGCCGCCAGGTCAGATGCTCGGTACGCGCCAAATTGTTGTCGATGTTGTTAAGCACCCCGGCACCCTGCGACTTCTTCCGTGCCAGGTCCGCAGCGGCGCTGAACTCCGCCACGCCCTGCTCGTAGCGGCCGGTGTCGAGCAGCAGTAGCGCGCGGTCGTTGAGCAGTTCGGCGTACTTGCTCTCGCCGCCGCCGCCGGGGAAGGACAGCAGATGACGGATCGCCGCGTCGTACACCTTCGCGGACTCCGGGAACCTCTCCCGCAGTTGGAGGATGAAGCCGAGGTTGTCCCCGATCTCCAACCGGATCATCGCCGACCTGGGGACGGCGTCCGCGTCGACGGCTCCGCGGGTTCGACGGGGAAGGAGCGTCAAAGCCCGGCGAGCGTACGCCTCGGCCTCGGCCAGATCCACATCTGTGAGCAGCGAGTCGGTCTCGTTGAGCCACCGCGCGGCCGATGTCCTCGCATCGGCGCCCGCGACGTGGCCAAGCCGGTCCGCAGGCACCACCATCGCCGGGTCGAGGTCGTCGAATGCGTCGACCACCTCGGCGGACACTCCGGGCACGGCCGCCGCAGCGACCTCGTCGCCGTGCATCGCCAGCGCCAGTAGAGCGACCCGGTAGGCACCGCGGGCGGCGCCACGCTCGTGCAGGTATGCCCGGGGCAGCCAGAGCGCGTGATTTGCCAGACCACGCAACCGGTCGGTGGCGACACTGCCCGGGCGTTGCCGGGATCCGTCGAGGACAAGGTGACAGGCCGCCACGGCGACCGCTGACAACGCCATGGTGCGCGACCACAGATCGGCGTCGTTGACGTCCTCGTCGTCCAGCAGCCGCCCGGCGACGGCGGCAACCATCAGTGCGACCTGGGCGGTGTCCGGACCGGCCTCGTCGCGGACCGCACCGGCCAGCAGCGGATGGACCAGAAACGTCTCCTCGTCGGCGCCGGTCCGGATCAATGACTGGGCCCGCAGCTCGGTGACGGCGGCGTCACGACGTTCAGTGTCGGCGCACACTGCGACGGCGGGGTTGTCGCCGTAGTCCCGGCCCAGTCCGGACAGCAGCTCACCGGAGACCGGGGCTGGCTGGGCGCAGGACAGGATGCCTAGCAGCGCCAGCGCATCCGGATGACTGACGCGCAGAGCCGCCAGGCGGATCCGCCAGGCCTGTTCGAGAGCGGCCGCCCCGGCGACGGGCGCGTCGACGTGACGGTCCAGCCAACCGCGCAGTGATAACCCGTCGACGACAGCGGCCGCCGCCTGCTCGAGCGCCAGCGGGAAGCCGCCGAGCCGGCGGGTGACCTCGGCGGCCAGCCGCTCGTCTTCGGCGCCGGTACGGGCCAGCAGGAACTCGATGCCGTCCGACTCGGACAGCGGCTCCAGTTCGACCGTGGCGGCTTCGGCGCGCCAGCGGACCGACGGCGAGGTGACGAGCACGTGGACACCCGGCATCGAGGGCAGCGCGGCCGCAAACGCCGTCGGCTCCGGGGCGTCGTCCACCACGATCAGAGCCGGCCGTCGTTCGCCGAGCGCCTCCCAGAGGTCGTCCGGATTGGCGCCGTCGATGCCTAGGCGTTCGGTGAGCAGGGCGATCGAGGAACGCCAAGTGGTGGAGTTTGTCGCGGATAGCCAGCCGACGACGGTGTAGCCGTCCGCCAGGTGTCGACACATCCGTACCGCCAGGGAACTCTTGCCCATCCCGGAGCCGGCCACCAGCGCGACCCGGATTGCTGCGGTCCGGTCGGCGAGCAGCTGCGCGAGCCTATCGACCACGTCGTGGCGGGTGCGGTCCTCGGCAGGGTTACCGCGCCCGGGGACGGCGACGACCCTGCCCCGGACGGCCGGCGTCGCAGCCGACGCCTGCCGCGCGAGGTCCGCCGTCCGGGGCCAGCTCGCCAGCACCCGGTCGGAGCGCTGCACGGCGGACGCGAGAACGGCGGGGTCTTCGATGCGGACCGTCAACAGGCCGGCCACATCGGCAGGCCGCGGCACGCGCAACCGGCGCAGGCGGGCGTGCACCTGCCGCCGGCGTTCCGCCGTCGCGCCGGCGCCGTGCATCGCGGCGAGCACCGTACGGGCACGGGTGTGCCGATCGCCGCGGATCACCTCGGCGGCGAACCGGTCACTGTCAGGAGTGACCGCGGCCCTGCGGGCCAGCGTCCGCAGAGCAGCGAGCAACTCGTGCTGCCCGGCGGACGAGTCCCGAGGGAGCACGAGCACCGTGCAGTCCTCCGGCCGCCCAGGATCGAGCAGCGCGGCGATCTCCGCTGCCACCCCGTCGCGCAAACAGCGGGCCAGCATCCGCCCGCCGCCCGCCGTCGCGTCGATCCGCACCTGTACATCCGCGCCGGACGGCTCGATCCTGACTAGCGCGGGCGGCGCGGCCATTCCCAGCACCGGTATACCGGCCGTCACTCCGGCGACCGCCACTCGTATCAGCTTCCCCGCGTTCTCCGCATCCACGTCGGCCCCTTTGCACGCGCAGAACATGACCACTGACCGCGATGGCCGGTTCCGCCACCGGGGTTGCTGGAGGAGAATGTATCGACAACTCATCGTATCGGGGGCTGCCGATGACCGGGTCCACCGATAACTTCATGGACGGTACTGCCCACATCGTCGTTCAGGCAGGTAGCGTACGCGGCGGAGTCCACATCAAGGCGTCGCCCGAGCAGCCGCTACCGCTCCCTCGTCAGCTGCCGGCCAGGCCGTGGCTGCTGGTTGGCCGGGACGACGAGGCCGCCGCACTGGACGATGTCATCCGCGCAGGTGATCTCTTCCTGGCGGCGGTCGACGGTCCCGGGGGAATCGGGAAGACGACGCTCGTACTGGAGTGGGCATATCGGCGCCTGGACCGTTTCCCGGACGGGCAGCTGTTCGCCGACCTCGGTGGGTTCGGCACGGGCGAGCCGGGCCCGCCGCCGCTCACGGTGCTCCGCGGCTTCCTGGCCGCCTTCGGCGTTCCGGCCAGCGCGGTCCCCACCGACACCGGTGCGGCATCGGCGCTGTTCCGCAGCCTGCTCGCCGGCAGACGTATCCTCATCGTCCTCGACAACGCCGCCTCCGCGGCACAGGTCGTTCCGTTGCTGCCTGCGGCAGCGCCCGCCGCGGTCGTCGTGACCAGCCGCCACCACCTAGCTGGCCTGGGCGCCGGGCGGGTCCGCCGGATCCGGCTCGGTGTCCTGGACCGGGCCGGATCGGCCGCGCTGCTCACCGAGAACCTCGACGAGTCAGCGGCTGCCGTCGAACCGGCCGCCCTCGACGTCCTGATCGACCACTGCGGCGGCCTGCCGCTGGCCCTGTCGATTGTCGCCGCCCGAGCGTCCCGGCATCCCGGGCACCCTCTGTCCAAGATGATTGACGAACTCGGTGCGGCAGAGGCGCACCTGAGCGGCTTCGACGCGGGCACGGAATCCATGCGCCTACAGTCCGTCTTCTCCTGGTCGACCTCCCGCCTCACTTCGCCGCAGGCCCGAGCATTCCGGCTAGTCGGCACGGCGCCGGTCGCCCCGCTCGGGCAGCACGCCGCCGCGAGCCTGCTAGGTCTTGAGCCGCGGCGGGCCACGGTGCTGCTGAACGAACTGGAGAGAGCGAACCTGCTGGAGGAGCCCACCCCGCGCCGCTATCTGATGCACGCCCTGCTGCGGCGGCACGCGGGGGAACTCACCGAGGCAGACGAACCGACGGCGGACGGAGTGGCCGCCGTGCGACGACTGACCGACTTCTACTTGGGCACCGCCTACCAGGCAGACCGGCTGCTGTTCCCCTACCGCACACCGGTGAGGCTGGACCATCCGGCACCCAGGGTCAGCAAGGAGCTGCTCACCGACGAGTCCGCAGCCCTGGCCTGGTTCAGCACCGAGTACGACCAACTGCTCGCTATCCACCGGCATGCCGAACAGCTCGGCTGGTGGCGCCACGTCTGGCTGCTGGCTCGCCTGCTCGACACCTACCAACACCGCTGGGCGCTGCTGCGCGACAACGTGGACACCTCACGCCGGGGCGCCGCCGCCGCCCACGCCCTGGCCGACCGATATGCGATCTCCCTGGCGGAGCGGCAGCTCGGCCGGGCGCTCACCCATGCACAGCGTTACGATGACGCGCGCCGTCACCTGAACCTGGCCCTGCAGGCCGCCGACGACCGTGACGACACGCTCGCCGTGGCGCACACCCGGCACGACATGGCGCGCCTGTCGTCACTCGTCGGCGAGCACGATGCCGCCCTGCGCCACGCCCGCGAGGCGTTGCGCCTCTACCGCGACTGCGGCGACCCGGTCGGCGAGGCCCATGCACTGAACCGGGCGGCCCGCCAGCTCGCCGAACTGGGCGATCATCAGGCGGCTCGAACGACCGCCCAGCAGGCGCTCGCCCTGCACGAACGGAACAGAGACCCGGCCGGTTCCGCGGTCACCCTCGACAACCTGGGCCACATCGCCCGCCTCCTAGGGCAGCCGGACGAGGCAATCGAGTACTACTCGCGCGCGCTCGCGAACGGCGCGGCCAACCCGTACCTCGAAGCCGCCATGGTCGAACATCTCGGTGACGCCCACGCCGCCGCGGGCGACGACCAGCGTGCGGGCTTCGCCTGGCAGCATGCGCTGACGCTCTACGAGGCGCAGTTCCGCACAGCGGAGGCCCGTCGCGTCTCCACCCGAATCCTGGGGCTGGGCGGCCCGTAAGGCCGACCGCCCTTCGACGACCTGGCCGTCGTAGCCATTTGGTCAACCACCAAGCGGGCCGAACCGCGCGGTGCGGCGCTTGCCGCAATACCCATCGTCATCGAGGTGCAGCTCGTCGGCGCTCTCGGCGAGGTGCCTGCAGTCGTCTGCTACACCGCCTTGACGGTCCTCCTCACGCTCATCAGCCTCGCCGCCCAGACCCGCGGCTGACGGATGCTCGGCACAGCTACCATCGGACTCGATCAGCCAGCCCGCGACCTCCAGGCCGAGGCCGTCCAGGCGGGTTGGGTGGTCAGGTCGGGGCAGGGGAAGGTGGGAGCGTCACTTCGACTCTCCCCCATCGCGCGGCCCGCCAGCCCGCTCAGATCGGTCAACGGCGCACCCGGTAGCGCAGGTGCAGCACCCGGTTGCCCTGAATCACCACGTCGGGATCCTCCAGCAGGTGCTGCGCGTGGACCGACCCGAAGTAGCGCTTGCCGGACCCGAACACCACGGGTACGACGTCCATGCGCACCTCGTCGACCAGGCCCGCGGCGAGCACCTGGCCGCCGACGTCGCCAGCGGCGACCTCGACGATGCGGTCACCCGCGAGCTCCTGCGCCTTGGCCACGGCTGCCTTGACGCCGTCGACGAAGTGAAACGGCGCCTCCGGGTCCCAGCGCTCGGGCTTCGGCCGGTGCGTCACGACGACCACGTGGTCGATCCCGCTCGGAGGCTTCCCGTCCCAGCCGTCCGTCATGTCGAAGACGTGGCGGCCGACGATCGTCACACCGATCTGGTCCCAGTACTGCCGGGTGTAATCGTAGGACGTCTGTGACACCTTCAACGCGCCGCTGGAGTCCAACGGGACGTCACCGCTGGTCAACCAGTCGAACAGCGGTCCGGGCTGGTCGTTCTCGTCCGCGATGAAGCCGTCCACCGACACCGAGCTGTACATGACTACTTTGCCCACGGGCGCGCTCCTCTGCTTGGGGATGCCCTCAGGTTAGAGTTCCGCGGGCTGTCGCTCTTGTAAGGAATCAATCGGTCGGTAGCGGCCAGCCGTCCAGCACGTGACCGGGATGTTCGCGCAGGAATCGCCGCCTGACTTCGACGTACCGGGTCGGTGTGAGCCCGGTGAAGGCCCGGAACTCGTGGCCGAAGTGGGCCTGGTCGAAGTAGCCGGCGCCACCGGCGAGGTCGGCCCAGTCGATCGGTTCGGCGGGGTTGATGGAGAGCACGGTGGCGGCGAAGCGGTAGGTGCGGGCCAGCCGCTTCGGCGTGACGCCGATGAGCTCCTTGTACCGCTGTGCCAGGTGAGTGCTGCTGACACCGGCGGAAACCCTCAGGTCGTCGATCGCCACCGCTCCGCTGGTCGCGGCGATGATGCGGCTCGTGTGGCAGACCAGCCCCAGGCCGGCCGCGTCGCCCAGCCGTCGCATCAGCTCCTCCTCGAGCAGCCTCAGCATCTCGTGAGGTCCCTCGGCCGTGGCCAGCCGGTCTCGCAGCTCAGCAACGGCGGGTCGGCCCCAGACCTGCTCGATCGTCACCGGCCGGTCACACAGCTCCGCTGCGGGCATCGGCAGGAACGGTGCCGGCCCCCACGGCTTGAAGTGCACGCCGACGGACCGGGTCCGGGGTGGGTAGCCGAACTCGAACGCGCGGGTGGGCGTGGTGACCACGCAGCCGTCGGCGTACTCGGCCGTCCCGACGTCGGTGCCGGCACGAATGCGAAACGGTGCTCCGAGGTTGACGATGAGGAACGCCGCCGGACTTGCCGGCAGCGTCAGCCGGGCGTACGGCGGCTCACCCTCCAGGTAGTAAAGGTCGTCGATCAGCCCGTCCAGCGGCGGTCGCGGCACTCTGGACACGTACTCCACGACGACAGTATCGCCGACCTGGCCCCAGCAGGACCGCGGCGGCGCGGAGGGTCAGCCCGGGGGGACGGTGCGGCACACGTCACCACGCCGCCAGGGGTGAGACGAGTTCGCTATCCGCAGTGGATGGCATTCGAGGCCGTGACCGGGATCGAACCGGCGTACGCGGTTTTGCAGACCGCTCCCTCACCACTCGGGCACACGACCAGGCAGAAGCGCCCGCGGAGGGAATCGAACCCCCGACACCCAGCTCCGGAAGCTGGTGCTCTGTCCCCTGAGCTACGCGGGCATGCGTGGGAGTGGAGAGATTCGAACTCCCTGAGCGCGAACGCACCGGGTTTACAGCCCGGCCCACCTCACCATCGGTGGCGCACTCCCATGAGGGTGCCTGACCGGATTCGAACCGGCGACCTCCCGGACCACAACCGGGCGCGCTACCGCTGCGCCACAGGCACCATGCTTCTAGTTGCCCTACCGACTGGGCGACGCCGGAATGGTCGCGCGTGCGGGACTCGAACCCGCTTCACCAGCTTGAAAGGCTAGGGGCCTACCCATAACCGAACGCGCGGCTGCGTACCCCGAGCTGGTGTCGAACCAGCGACGCCCGCTTCGCGAGAGCGGTGGTCTGTCCGTTCAGCTAGCGGGGCAATTTGGTACGCCGCCGGAGGATCGAACTCCGGTCCCCGGATTAAGAGTCCGGTGCCAAGCCACTCAGCTAGCGGCGCATGACAGTGAGGGAGGCAGTCGAACCCGAAGGCCTTGCGACCCTGTCCGCCGTCGAGGTGGGCGCGCTGCCAAGCCGCGCCATATCCCGATGCGTGCCCCCGGCGCGATTCGAACGCGCGACCCCCAGATCCGTAATCTGGTGCTCTGTCCGCTGAGCCACGGGGGCATGGTGTCGTCGGAGGGAGTTGAACCCACGATCTCTGCGTTATCAGCGCAGTGCCTTAACCAGCTTGGCCACGACGACGTGGCGGAGAGGGAGGGATTCGAACCCTCGGCGGTGTTACCCGCTCCGCGTTAGCAACGCGGTGCCATCGGCCGGACTAGGCGACCTCTCCATGGCGCTGACGACGGGACTCGAACCCGCGACCGCCTCGCTGACAACGAGGTGCTCAAGCCGCTGAGCTACGCCAGCATGGGACCGGCTTGCAGCCGGTGAGTGGAATCGAGCGGAGTCGAACCCCTACGCCTCTCGGCACACGGGTCTGAGCGGTGTGTCCACCTGGGTTCCACCACGAGCGCGTGGTGCCGACGCCCGGTGTTGATCCGGGGGCCTTCCGGTCATGAGCCGGATGCTCTGCCGTTGAGCTACGTCGGCTTGAGCGGTCGGCGGGCACCGACCCCGCTTCTTCGGTTTGGAAGACCGACGTGTCCGCCAAGTTCACCACGACCGCATGGCATTTTTCCTGCGTAGGCCGTACGGGGCTCGAACCCGTAACCTCCTGGCTGAGAACCAGGTGAGCTGCCAGCTTGCTCCAACGGCCCATGGAGCCGGCGGGATCGCGGTCACGCGCCCACGATCGCCGCCAGCATGCCCTCCCCCGACTCGACCCCATGGTCCGGGACCGGGGTGTCGAACCCCGTGTCTCTCGCTCCCAAAGCGAGCGGGTCAGCCGTCTCCCTCGTCCCGGAGGTAGTGCCCCCGACCGGCCCACGCAGGCGCCGGCCGGGGTATTGCTCATGCCATCCACTGTGGAATTGAGAATCTGCGACGTCGCCGGCCGAGGCCGGGACGAGAAGCAGGGGCGGCAGGACTCGAACCTGCAACCTTCGGTTTTGGAGACCGGTGCTCCACCAGTTGAGCTACGCCCCTATGAAGTTGTTCCAGTAACGAGAAAGCCGCCCTATCCCGGTCGGGGTGGGCGGCTTCGCAGCTTGCGCTGGCGCTATCCGCGCCGCCACCCCGGCTTCCAGTTCTGCTCACTCGCGCACAGATCGTGGGCTCGCCCAATCGAGGGCAGCACGACACCGCCGCGCGGCATGAACCGCGTGGTTTCGGCGTAGGCGTACTGCGACACGGGGAGCTCCTTGGGTTGGTCGGGACGGCCTTGCTCATTCAAGGTAGGCGCTGCGCCAATCGGATGGCAATGGATATTCCCAGCTGGCGAAGGTTCATCCCCTTCGCCCGCTCGATGTTGCCCTGCCGATTCGGGTCACTCCTGAGGCGCGATCAGCCGGTCGTCGGTGGTGTCGTGGACCGTGATCGCCTCCACCGGGCACGAGTCGGCGGCGTCGAGGATGACGTCGGCCGGGGCGACCACGTCGGCCAGCGGTGCGGACAGGCCGTCGACCAGGCGGAAGTGCTCGGGCGCGGTACCGGCGCAGATGCTCGTGCCGATGCACCGGCTCGAGTCCACCCCGATCCGCCAGGCGGTGCTCACCAGGCCACCGGCATGCCGAGCAGGCCCCGCACCAACATGCCCCGCTTCCACTCCAGCTCGGCTTCCGGTACGGCGAGCCGCAATCCGGGCAGGCGTGTCACGAGGGTGGAGACGGCGACCTGCAACTCCATGCGGGCCAACTGCGCACCGACGCAGTGGTGTACGCCGTGCCCAAAGCCCAGGTGCGGGTTCTGCTCGCGCTCGAGATCCAGCCGGTCCGGGTCGGCGAAGACGGTACCGTCCCGATTCGCCGACGACAGTGAGCCGAGGACCGGTTCACCGGCCCGGACCAGCACCCCGCCGACCTCGACGTCCTCCTTGGCGTACCGGGCGAAGGAGGAGCCGACGCCGAGCGGCACGTACCGCAGCAGTTCCTCGACCGCGGTCGGCACCAGCGACGGGTCGGCCCGTAGCCGAGCGAGCTGGTCCGGATTGTGCAGCAGGACGTAGACGAAGTTGGGGATCTGGGTCACCGTGGTCTCGTGGCCGGCCGCGAGCAGCCCTCCGGCAAGCTCCACCAGCTCGGTCTCGCTGAGCCGATCCTGATTCTCGTCGCGGGCCCGCACCAACGCGCCGAGCAGGTCGTCGATCCCGGGCTCGCGGCGGCGTTCGGCGACCAGACCACCGATGTAGCCCCAGAGATTGTTCAGGTACTCCTGGATCGTCTCCATGGGCAGGGAGGTGGTCGAGACGATCGCCTCGGACCAGATGTGGAAGCGGTCGCGGTCGGCGTACGGGACGCCGAGCAGCTCGCAGATCACCTGGATCGGCAGCGGCGTGGCGACGTGCTCCACCAGGTCGGCCGGAGGACCGAGGCGGACCATGTTGTCGACCAGTACGTCGGCGATCTCCTGGGTTCGGGGGCGCAGCGCCTCTACCCGACGTGCCGTGAACGCCTTCGCCACCAGCCGGCGCAGCCGGGTGTGATCGGGCGGGTCCATGGTCAGCATGCCGCTGTACTGCTGGCGCGGGGTGAGCCGGGGCTCGTCGCGCTGGACGGCCGGGGCGCGGCCGAACCGCACGTCGCCGAGGACCGTACGGACGTCCTCGTACCGGGTGGCCAACCACGCCTCCTCGCCGTAGGGGAGCTTCACCCGGGTCATCGGCTCGTTCTCGCGCAGCTCGCCGTAGGTCGGGTCGACGACGAGGCGGTCGGGCACACTGAAGGGGTACGGCCGCGCGGGCGGAACGCTTCGGCTCTCGGTGGTCTGCGCGCTCTCCGTCATCCGGATTCCCTTCGTCGAGACGGCGTGATCCTCAGGCCGGCACCACGTTCGTGGCGGCGCCGGATTGCCAGCGTCCAGGGCTTGCGGACAGCACACATCAACTCTCAGTGATCCTTCGATGTCGGATCGTAGCGAGAGATGTCGATGATCGCCATGGAGGCTGGGCCGCCGGGGTGCGGCAGCAGAGCCGCACCCCGGCAGGGGCACCCCTCGGGACTGACATCACGACCACGTGTGTCGAGAGCTCCCGAGCCACCCGGGCCTCAGATCAGCAGCCGAGCCGCTTGCTCGAAAGGGCGATGTCGTCAATCCAGAGGTCAAACTCGCCCGGTGTCGTGCCTCCCTGGTAAAGCTGCCAGCCGATCTTCACCGTGTCGACCGTCGGCAGGACGAAGGGAACATCGTTGCCACCGTGGTCACTCGTGGAGGCCGTCAGCTCCGGGTTCGCCACGCCGTCGATCCACACCGCGACGCGGTTGTCCGCCGCGTCGATCTTCCACTCGAAGCACTGCCAGGTGTCCTCAACGACCGGGGCGGACTCCCGCCAGTTCGTCCAGTCGCCCGTCGGACCGCCGTCGGCGCCGATCCCCCAGAAGGTTCCGGGGACCGTGGGCGCGTACTGCCCACCAATCGGACGGACGACCTCCGCGCTGCCGGTGCCGGTCGCTTCCACCAGCGTGAAGTGGGCCCAGTCCGGGGCGGTGGGGAAGGCGTCGACGCGCAGACGCATCCGGCCGTAGAAGCGGTTGCCCGGCGCGGCGAAGTCGTCGACGCGCAGGAAGGCGCGTCCGTTGTCGATGGTGTGGATGTGCAGCACCTGGTTGCCGCGGCGGGCACGTTCGACGGTGAGCGTGCCGTGGCGGGTGTCGACGCCCCAGTTCAACGTGCTGGGCCCGCCGGGAGGCAGTCGCTCGAAGTCCTCACAGAAGAGCAGACCGCGGGGGCATGAGGGCGGGGACGCCCCGGACGCGCCGGCTGGAACGCTGCCGACTGCGGCGCCGAGGATCAGGGCGGCGCTGAACACCGCGAGAAGTCTGCGCATTGTCATCCTCCGAGACGGCTGGCTCGCAGCACAGGGGCCGGGCCAGCAGGAACTTTCCGGCCATGCGACGCTGAGGCGCCCCCGCTCGCGCCGCTGCGGCGCGGTTGCCCTCCACGCTGCGGCGATCCGAGCTATTCCGGCACCACCGCATCAACTCCATTACATTGATCGACGTCATTGTATGTGATGAGGTTGACTTCGGTCGGCCGGCAGTGGAATTGCCTTCCGGCGTTGACTCGGAGCCAGGAAAGCGTAACGCTGTGGAAGCGCTCCCATCGTCGAGCTCCTCTGCGAAAGGAATGCTCGTGCGTCCCACCACAGCCCTACTTCCGGTCGTGCTCGCCACGGCCCTCGGCGGTCTGGCCCTGCCGGAGCCCGCCCTGGCCGCGGCCGGCCCGGCGCTGGCCGTGGACATCACCGCCGCCCGGCACCAGATCAGCCCGTACGTCTACGGCATGAACTTCGCCGACCAGGCCCTCGCCCGCGACCTGCGGCTGCCGGTGCACCGCTACGGCGGCAACGCCACCACCCGCTACAACTTCCGTGCCGACACCACCAACCGTGCGTCGGACTGGTACTTCGAGAACATCCCCAACGACAACCCGAGCCCGGCCGACCTCCCGGAGGGCTCGGAGACCGACCGGTTCGTGCAGGAGAACAAGGCCACCGGCGCCGCCACGGTCATGACAATGCCGATGCTCGGCTGGATCGCCAAGGACCGGTCGCGCGCGTGTGGCTTCAGCGTCGCCACGTACGGCCCCCAGCAGTCCACCGACCCCTGGGCACCGGACTGCGGCAACGGCAACAAGCCGGACGGGTCACCGGTCACCGGCAACGATCCGCAGGACACCAGCGTGGCCGTCGGTCCGGAGTACGCCACCGACTTCGTCAACCATCTCAAGGGACAGTTCGGCGCCGCCGCCGACGGCGGGGTCCAGTTCTACAACCTGGACAACGAGCCGGACCTGTGGCACTCCACCCACCGCGACGTCCGCCCGACCGGGCTGGGCTACGACGAGCTACGCGACCGCACCTACGAGTACGCCGCGGCGATCAAGGCTGCCGACCCCGGCGCGAAGACGCTCGGTCCCGTCGGCTGGGGCCTGAACTCGATCCTCTATTCGGGCCTCGACCAGGACACCTGCTCGCGCACCGGCTGCTGGTCGAACCCGCCGGACAAGGCCGCGCACGGCGGCCAGGACCTCGGCCCGTGGTACCTGGACCGGATGCGCGAGTACGAGCAGCAGCACGGCACACGCATCCTCGACTACTTCGACGTCCACCTCTACCCGCAGCAGTCCGGCGTATTGGGCGAGGCCGCCGGCGACGCCGACACCCAGGCGCTGCGACTGCGCTCGACCCGCCAGCTCTGGGACCCGACCTACGTGGACGAGAGCTGGATCAACAGTCCGGTCCGGTACATCCCGCGCCTGCGCGAGCTGGTCGACCAGCACTACCCGGGCACGAAGATCGCGATGACCGAGTACAACTGGGGCGGCCACGGGTCGCTCAACGGCGCGCTCGCCCAGGCTGACGTACTCGGCATCTTCGGCCGCGAAGGGCTCGACCTGGCCACCCTCTGGACCGCACCCGAGGCCGACCAGCCGGTGGCCAATGCCTTCCGCGTCTACCGCAACTACGACGGCAAGGGCGGCGCGTTCGGCGAAACCTCCGTCCAGGCGACCAGCGCCGACCAGGGCAGGCTGGCCGTGTACGCCGCCGAGCGGAGCGCCGACAAAGCGCTCACCCTGATCGTCATCAACAAGACCGGCGACGACCTGACCAGCCCGATCGCCCTTACCGGCGCCTCCGCCAGCACCGCTGAGGTCTACCGTTACAGCGGGGCGGACCTCGCCGGCGTTGTCCGGGAGGCCGACCAGCCGGTGACCACCGGCGGCCTCACGACCACCTTCCCGGCCAACTCGATCACCCACCTGGTGCTGCCGCGCGACACCACGCCCGGCGACACCCAGGCGCCGACCGCCCCGGGCAGGCCGACCGCCGGCACGATCACCGGTGACAGTGTCGCGCTGGCCTGGACGCCGTCCACCGACGACACCGCCGTCACCGGCTACGACGTGCACCGGGTCGACACCACCGGCACCGTGAAGGTGGGCAACGCCACCGGCACCACGTACACCGTGGCCGGGCTGACGCCGGACACCCCGTACACCTTCGTGGTAACCGCCCGCGACGCGGCGGGCAACGTCTCGGCGGCCTCCCCCGGCCTGACCGTACGGACCGCGCCCACCGCCCCGACCCTCGGCTGCACGGTCAGCTACACGGCGAACAGTTGGCCGGGCGGCTTCACCGCGACCGTGACGCTCAAGAACACCGGTACCACCGCGATCGACGGCTGGAAGCTCGCCTTTGACTTCCCCACCACCGGCCAGAAGGTCGGCCAGGGCTGGTCGGCCACCTGGAAACAGAACGGAACGAGCGTCACCGCGGACAGCATGAGTTGGAACGGCAAACTCGCCCCCAGTGCGTCCACCAGCACCGGCTTCAACGGCACGTGGAGCGGCACCAATCCGGTGCCAACCGCCTTCAACCTCAACGGTCAACGCTGCGGGTGACCTGAGAGACCCCACTCCGTGCCACACCGGCGGAGCAGACCGGAGGGGGCCGGGGCGCAGCGGCACCCCGGCCCCTCACTCTCGAGCGGCCGTCCGGGCCAGGCCAGTGGCCACGTCGGGCGGGCTGCGCCTACAGGGCCGCCGTGGTCTTGCTCAGGAAACTGGCGAGTTGGCCATAGTCGACGTCCTGCCCTTCCGTGATGTCGACAGTTTTGCGTTCACCGTTTCCCATCGACCGCAGGAATCCCTTGACCTCGGGGATGTCCGTCGCGTTGAAGACCATGAACGAGACCTTGGACTTGGCTACCGCGATGACGGCAGCGTAATGGCCGTTCTTCAAGTAGTGCGGCTTACCGTACTGAAGCCGCTCCTCGACACCTGGAACAGTTTCGTCGATCATGGCACGCAGTTTTTCGCATACGTCGATCTGCCACGGCTGCGTCTTGTTGATGTACTCGGTGACGTCGTCGTTCACTGTCATCCCCTTCATGGCGTTCAGTGAATATCGCGCGTGTGGTGGACGAGGGCGCAGTGCCGCCGCGGCGCTTCGTGGAAACCATCGCGATCATTGTGCCGCAACCAACCCTTCTCGCCGGCCTGACTCCACGCCAAGATCAGCTGGTCGTGCCGATGCCGATCAAGCGCAATTCCGCGCCACACGGTCGCTGGCAACTCTCGGCAGCTCAGTGTCTGACCACTGGCGCTTCACGATCGGGTCGCAGCATGCGGTGGTGCAGGCGCGCCGCCGCCTCCTGGTCGGTGATCTGACGTAGTGCGAGCCAGGCGGCCCCGATCGCCGGGTCCCCGGCGGTCTCGGCCGGGCCGGCAAGGGTGGCCAGGACTGCCGTTCGTACGGGCGTGGTGTTGGTCAGGAGGCTGCCGGCGAGCACGACGGGGCCGTCCGGTGGGCCCAACTCGCCGAGCGTGGCGACCAGTCGAGCAGCGGCCTCGGTGGTCAGCCGCTCGGCGAGGGCATCGCCGGCCGTGGCGTGGGCGCACACCAGGGGTGCCAGCGCGGCGAATGCCGCGGGTTGCTGGCGGCCGGCCCACTGCACGAGTTCGTCGCAGGTGGTCACGCCGACCTGCGCAGCGATCGTGGCCGCCAGCCCGGCGTCCACTGTGGCGCCTGACCAGGCCCGGGCGATCGAACGTACCGCCTGCAGGCCCAGCCACATGCCCGAGCCTTCGTCCCCCAGCAGCCAACCGAGGCCGTCGACGGTGCGGCTGACGCGCCGGTCGTCGATCCGGGCGGCGACCGCGCCGGTGCCGGCGATGAGCACGGCTCCCGAGGGCGCCGACGTGCCTGCCGCGAAGGCCGTCACCGCGTCGCCGACCAGGGCGACGGGGCAGGTCAGGCCGCATTGGGCCCACTCGACGGTGAAGGCGCCCGTGATCCCTGGATCCGTGATGACGCCCGCACCGGCGATGCCTGCGACGCCGCTGCGCACGGATGCAGGGTCGTGCTCCCCCAGGGCTTCGCGCACCGCCGCGCCGATCGAGCGAGCAGCTGCCGTCCCCGCAGCCGTCGGGTTGCCCGGACCCGCGGCGCCGCGCCCCACCACGGTGCCGTCCCGGGTGGCCACGACCGCCCGGGACGCCGTGCCTCCGGCGTCGACACCCAGTACCAGAACCATGCACGAAATCGAAGCATAGAAATTTTATATTGACTAGACGTCGATGTGGTCGTAATTTTCATGCTCATAGTCAGTCAATGAAAAGGATGATCAGTGACGGGTGAGAGTGGTGGGCTGTTGGTGCGGCTCCGGATGGAGGGGCCGACCATGCCGGAGGCCCTGGCGAAGATCGCCGAGGCCATCCTCGACGATCCGGAGACGGCGGCGCACGCCAGCATCGTCGACCTGGCCGAACGATCCGGGACCTCCACCGCGACGGTCACCCGCTTCAGCCGGGCACTCGGCTTCAAGGGGTACGCCAACCTGCGCGTGGCCGTCGCGACCGAGACCGGCCGCGCCGAGCAGGCACGCTGGGAGACCGACATCTCCGGGGACATCGCGCCGGAGGACCCGATCGGCGGAGTCCTCGACGTGATCACCGCCGCGGACACCAGGGCCATCCAGGCGACCGCGTCCGGCCTGGACACGACCGCTGTCGAACGGGTAGCGGCCGCGATCGCCACCGCCGGCCGAGTGGAGATCTTCGGGCTCGGCAGCAGCGGCACCGCCGGCAGCGAGATGGCGTTCCGGCTCGAGCGGATCCGCGTGCCGGTACGGTACCGCGCCGACACGCACACCGCCCTCACCAACGCCGCACTGCTCGGGCCGGGCGACGTCGCGATCAGCCTGTCGCACTCCGGTCGAACCCGAGAGGCGATCGAGATGCTGGCCGAGGCCGCCGATCATGGCGCGCTGACCGTAGCGGTCACCTCGTACGCCCGCTCACCACTGGCCGAGGTCGCCGATGTCGTCTTCACCACCTCGGTGCACGAGACCACGTTCCGGCTCGCAGCGCTCTCCGCGCTGCACTCGCAGTTGCTGATCCTCGACCTCATCTACGTCGCCGTCGCACAGCGGACCTACGAGCGCACCACGGAAGCTCTCGAACTCACCGTACGGGCTGTCGACGCACACCGAATGCCGGACACCAATGCGAACCGCAGGCGAGCACGGAAGGAAAGGCCGCTGTGACGATCACAAGCGCTGACTATGTCGAGGTCATCACCAAGACCATCGAACGTGTCGGGACCACCCAGGGCGACCGGGTGGCGCGGGCCGCCGATCTGCTGACCGCGACACTGCAGGCCGGCGGGGTGATCCAGGCGTTCGGCTGTGGACACTCCGAGGCACTCGCCATGGAGATCGCCGGTCGGGCCGGCGGCCTCGTACCCACCAACAAGATCGCCCTACGCGACATCGTCCTGTACGGCGGCGAACCCACGAGCGTTCTCAGTGACCCGCAACTCGAGCGCACTCCCGATGTCGCCCACCGCCTCTACGCGCTCGCCCCGATCAAGCCCGACGACGCGTTCGTCATCGCCTCGAACTCCGGCGTCAACGGCGCGGTCGTGGAGATGGCACAGCTGGTGAAACAGCGCGGACACGCGCTGATCGCGATCACCTCGGTCGAGCACTCCGCCCGGGTCGAGTCGCGGCACGACAGCGGGCTCAAGCTCGCCGACCTCGCCGACGTCGTGCTCGACAACGGCGCACCGTACGGCGACGCGTCCCTCGACTACGGCGCCGGCGCGGTCGGGGCCGTCTCGTCGATCACCGCGGCACTGCTGGCCCAGCAGATCGTCACCGAGGTGGTGGCACGGCTGTTGGCGCTCAACGTCACCCCGCCGGTCTATCTGTCCGACAACGTGCCGGGCGGGCGGGAGCACAACAAACTCATCGAAGCGCGGTACGCCGGGCGCATCCGGCGTACCGCATAGGGAAAAGGCCCAGCTGATGAACCATTCACCCCTGTCCGGACCGAACCCCACAAGACGAACCGTGCTGCGCGCGGCGGTGACCGCCGGTGTCACACTGCCCCTGCTGAGCGCCTGCGTGACCGGTGGTAGCGAGGACCAGGACCGAGCCGCCGGAAACACCGGCGCCAAGAGCGCCGACAACCCGCTGGGCGTCAAGGCGGACGCACCGCTCGAGGTGGTGATCTTCAAGGGCGGTTACGGCGACGAGTACGCCAAGCGCGCCGAGACGCTCTACACCCGGAAGTACGCGGGCGCGAAGATCGACCATCAGGGCATCCAGAAGATCGGCGAGGCGTTGCAGCCTCGATTCGTCGCGAACACCCCGCCGGACGTCGTGGACAACACCGGTGCCAGCCGCCTCGATATCGCGACGCTGGTCTCCGCCAAGCAGGTCACTGATCTCACCGAACTGCTCGACGCTCCCGCCTTCGACGACCCGGCCAGGACGGTGCGCGACACGCTGCTGCCCGGCGTCGTCGACGACGGCACGTTCGACGCGGTCCCGCTGACGCTCAACTTCACCTACACCGTCTGGGGTCTCTGGTATTCCAAGCCGCTCTTCGCGGCGAAGGGCTGGACCTTCCCGACGACCTGGGACGACATGCTCGCGCTCTGCGCGACCATCAAGGCGGCCGGCATCGCGCCCTGGACCTACCAGGGCAAGTACCCGGAGTACATCAACGACCCGCTGCTCGGCATGGCCGCCAAGACCGGCGGACCGGCGCTGATCAAGGCCGTCGACAACCTCGAGCCGAACGCGTGGAAGGCGCCGGGGCTGATCGGCGCGGCCGAGGCGTTCGCCGAGCTGGCCGGCAAGGGTTACCTCATGTCCGGCTCCGAGGCGCTGTCGCACACCGAGGCGCAGGCCGCCTGGTCGCAGGGTAAGGCAGCGATCATTCCGTGCGGGTCCTGGCTGGAGAGTGAGCAGAAGGGTGTCACGCCCGCGAATTTCGACATGGTCATGGCACCGGTGCCCGCACGGACGACGGCGGACGCCCTGAAGCACACCGCGGTGCAGGCGGCGAGCAGCGAATCGTTCCTGGTGCCGGCGAAGGCCAAGAATCCCGCCGGCGGTATGGAGTATCTACGGATCCTGTTCTCCAAGCAGTCAGCGAAGGCGTTCGCCGAGACCGCCGGCACCCTGCCCGCCGTGGCCGGGGCCACCGACGGCCTCACCCTGAGCAGCGGCCTCGGTTCGGTGCGCGACGTGGTGCAGGCGGCCGGCACCGAGACCTTCACCTACCGCTTCCGCACCTGGTACGCCCCACTGGCCAAGGCCGTCGACGACGCCACCGGCGAGCTGGTGAACAGGCGGATCACCGCCAGGCAGTGGTCCGACCGGATCCAGAAGGCGGCCGACGGGCTGGCCAAGGACTCCACGGTGAAGAAGTACACCCGCTGATGAGACACGGTCGGTGGCGGTTTCTGGCGGGCGCGCTGGTGCCCGCGCTGGTGCTGCACGCCGTGTTCGTGCTGTCGCCGTACGCGCAGGCCTTCTACCTGTCGCTGACCGACTGGACCGGCGTCGCCGGCGAGGCGCGTTTCGTCGGGGCGGGCAACTACGCCCGCCTCGGCGGCGACTCCCTGTTCCTGCACGCGGTCCGGAACAACGCGGTGATGCTGGTCGTGGTGCCACTGGTGACCATCGGCATCGGATTGTTCCTGGCGAGCATGATGCACCTCGGCGGCCGCGGTGGACGACGGGGAATCGCGGGCTCCGGCGCGTACCAGATCGTCTACTTCTTTCCGCAGTTGTTGTCCCTGGTGGTCATCGCGGTGCTGTGGGGGTTCGTCTACAACCCCAACAACGGGCTGCTGAACGGGGCGCTGCGGTCGGTCGGCCTGGAGGGGTGGACCCGGAGTTGGCTCGCGTCGCCGTCCCTGGCGCTGATCGCGGTGATGGCGGTCCTGGTCTGGTCGTCGGTGGGCTTCTACGTGGTGCTGTTCAGCGCGGCGATCGACAGCATTCCCCGGGAGCTGTTCGAAGCGGCGTTGCTCGACGGCGCCGGCGGCTGGGCGACCTTCCGCACCGTGACGTTTCCGCTGATGCGAGAGAGCGTGCACGTCGCGTTCGTGTACCTGGGCATAGCCGCACTGGACGCCTTCGCCGTCGTCCAGGTGATGACCGTCGGGCCCGGCGGACCGGACGGCGCGACCGAGGTGATCGGGCTGTCGCTCTACCGCAACGCCTTCCAGTACGGGAAGTTCGGCTACGCCTCAGCCATGGGAGTCGCGCTGTTCTTCGCCACGCTGACCCTGGCCGTGCTGGCACTGCGATCGGGCCGCAGGGAGAGGCTGGAGCTGGCATGACGGTGACACGTGAGCGAGCGGCGGCGGGCGCGGGCAGCCCCGCCCCGGTACGTCGCGGTCGGCGCTCCGGAACCGCTTTCCCGGTGCACCTCGCCATGCTGGCCTGGGCCGTCGTCACCGCGCTCCCCCTGCTCTGGGCGGTGGTCAGTTCCTTCAAGACCGACGACGAGATCCTCAACGAACCGTGGTCTTTGCCCGCCGCGCCGCAGTTCGACAACTGGTCCCGGGCATGGACCCAGGCCAGCATCGGTCGCTACTTCCTCAACAGCGTCGTCGTCGTGGGTGGCGCGCTCGTGCTGACCATGCTGTTGGGCTCGCTGGTCGCCTACGCCCTGGCGCGCTACGAGTTCCGCGGCAACCGGTTCATCTACTACACCTTCGTCGCGGCGATGTTCTTCCCCGTGTTCCTGGCACTGGTGCCACTGTTCTTCGTCGTCCAGCAGCTGGGGCTGCTGGGCACGTACCACGGTCTGGTCCTGGTCTACGCGGCGTACGCCGTACCCTTCACGGTCTTCTTCCTGCACGCGTTCTTCCGCACGCTGCCCGGCGAGGTGGCGGAGGCGGCCTTCATCGACGGTTGCTCGCACGGCGGGGTGTTCTTCCGCGTCATGCTGCCGATGGCCCGGCCGGGCCTGGTGGCGGTCGGCATCTTCAATTTCCTCGGGCTCTGGAACCAGTACCTGCTGCCACTGGTTCTCAACCCCGACCCGGACCGGTACGTCCTGGCACAGGGTCTGGCCGCCCTGTCGGTCAGCCAGGGGTATCGCAGCGACTGGAGCGGCCTGTTCGCCGGTTTGACCATCGCCATGCTGCCGGTGCTCGTCGCCTACGTCGCGTTCCAACGGCACATCCGCGCCGGTATGACCGCTGGCGCGGTCAAGTAGGTCCCCTTTCCACCCCCACCCATCGGAGGACCCGGCTCATGTCCATCGACAAACGTAGATCAATAGGGTTCGCGGGAGTAGCGGCCCTGCTCGGCACGCTTGCAGTTTTCGCCAGCGCACCGAGCGCCTCCGCCGCCGAATGCGGCTACCTGTTCGACGACTTCTCCTACACATCGTCGAGCGACAGCTCCCTGACCGCGCACGGCTGGACCCCGCGCAGCTACGCCGGCGGTCCGGGCGTGCCCGGGGCGACCTGGTCACCGAACAGCATCACCTTCCCCACCGTCAGCGGCCAGAAGGTCATGCAGCTCACCGCCTCGACCGACGGCACCGGCGCCGGCACCAACCAGGCCGAGCTCTACAGCACCCAGAAGCGCTACCTCGAGGGCACCTACGCCAGCCGGGTGCGCTTCACCGACACCCCCACCAGTGGGAACGACGGCGACCACATCAACCAGACGTTCTTCACGATCAGTCCGTTGAACGGTGACCTCGACCCGACCTACAGCGAGCTGGACATCTCCGAGTACCTGCCCAACGGCGGGTGGGGCGAGACCGGCCCGATCAACTATCAGACCACCTGGTACACCTACCGCAACGACCCCTGGTACGCGGACAACATGCACTCGGAGCAGCGCAGCAGTCTCAACGGCTGGCACGACCTGGTGGCAACCGTCGCGAACGGACACGTCATCTACTACATCGACGGCGTCCAGGTGGGCGACCACTCGGGCAAGTTCTACCCGCGGCAGACCATGACGATCAACTGGAACCTCTGGTTCATCGACACGGCGGCCCACACCGGCGGACTGAGCACCTACATCCAGCAGGTCGACTGGGTGTTGTTCGCGAAGAACCAGGTCCTGACCCCGGCGCAGGTGACGTCGAAGACGACGGCGTACCGGTCGGCGGGCAGCGCGTTCGCGGACACTGTCGCCACGACGGGCACCTGCTCAACCCCGACGAACCCACCCACCACGCCGCCGACGATCCCGCCCACCACGCCCCCAACCACCACGCCCCCGCCGGCCGCAAACTGCTCGACCGCGCCGGAGTGGGCCTTCGGCACGGCCTACACCGGTGGCCAGACGGTGAAGCACGAGAAGAGCAGGTACGGCGACCCGAGCGGTCCGCCGTCGGGTGACGGCAAGCACCTGTGGCGGGCACGCCACTGGACACAGGGGTCCGAGCCAGGCTGGACCCAGCAGTGGGAAGATCTCGGCCGCTGCTGAGCGGCAGCTGAACGAGGGTACGGACGGCCGCCCGCCAGGCACGGCGAGCGGCCGTTCGGCCCGACCCGAGGAGACTGCGAGGTCTCTGTTCGCACTCGTCGGTCGCCTCCGCCGCGGCGGTGGTCCTCGCCGCCACGCACCCTTGGCAACATCGTCTGATCTTGCACTTCTCCCGCACCCACCACGTCGGGGCCTACGGCTACCGACCGCCGCACTCCCCCGCCTGACCGGCAGCGGCAACATCCTGCCCACCCTCGCAGGTCAACCTGATCCGGATCATCGACGGCGTGCTGGCCCGGATGCCGTCGAACTTCGCCTGACCATGGCACCGGATGCCCCCGGTGAGGGCGCCGAGCGGCACGCGCGCGCCTCTACCTGGAGGTCAGCTGTTGAGTCAGCCGATCCAGCCCGCCCTTGATCAGCTGCCCGTACTGGTCATCGCCGAGAGCACCGATCCCCGCCTGTGCACGCTGAAGGTACTCGCGGGCACGGTCGAGGTCGCCGAGCTTGCGGTGGCACTCCGCCAGACTGAGGTGCAACGACGGGTACAGAGCCGCCACCGGCATCGGCACCCCAACCTGCGCCAATCGGGCATCGGTGAGCAGACCGGCCGCCGCCAGGGCGCGTTGATCCCAGATCAACTCCTGCTCGACGTCGTCCTGCACGTCGGCCATCGAATGCGCGAGAACGCAAACATGCAAAGGGTCGCCTCGTTCCCCGCCGATCTCGTCCCAGATCTGCGTGAACACGTCACGGGCAGCCTCACGCCGGCCCTGACCATGATGCAGCTGCACACCCTGGTTGATACGGGCGAGCGTCACATCGGCGGTCAACGCCTGCTCCTGCACAGCTTCGTCTCGCGACGCGGGCATGGATCTCATTCTGCCCCGACCCTGCGGTACACCGGTGTGCTGCCGCTTCGGGAAAAACCAAGATCCCCGACAGGGTCATGCTCAGGGCAGCGCAGTGACGAGTTCTGCTGGCGGATTGCGGAGTTGGGTGTCCTTGCTGGGCGGTGTGCCGAACATGCGGCGGTATTCGCGGCTGAACTGGGAGGGGCTGTCGTAGCCGACACTGCGGCCCACGCCGGTGATGTCCGTGGGGTGGCTGGCGAGCAGGAGCCGGGCTTCTTGCAGGCGGATGCGTTTTTGGAACTGGATCGGGCTCATCCCTGTGACGGTCTGAAAGTTGCGGTGGAACGCGGAAATGCTCATGCCGGCGATCTGCGCCAGGTCCTCCACGCGGAAGGCCGTGGCGTAGTTCTCCCGGATCTGACGCACGGCGCGGTTGATGTGGGCCAGTCCGCTGTCGGCGAGACCGAGCTGGCGGATGGAGACTCCCTGCTCGCCGCGCAGGAGATGCCAGAGGATTTCCCGTTTGACCATGGGAGCGAGGATCTTGCGGTCTGCGGGCTGCTCCAGCAGCCGCAGCAGGCGCACGATGGCGTCCAGTAGTGAAGGCGAGGCCGTGGAGACGGCAATGCCGGGTGATGCGGTGCGTGGGTTGACCGGCAGGTCTCGGGGGTCGGCTTCCAGCAGGAGCTCAGCGAGGGCTGCGGGGTTGAGAGTCATGCCGAAGCCCAGGGTGGGCTCCCCGGTGTCCAGGACATGGCCGGTGACGGGGAGGTCGGCAGAGGCGATCAGGTACTCGCCGGGCCCGTACTCGTAGAGGCGCTCGCCCAGGGCGAGGCGCTTGCCGCCCTGGGCGATGACTGCGAGCACGGTCCCGGACATCCCCGCCGCTGACGCATTCGGACGAGCGAACCTACATACCCGGACGCCGTCGATCGCCGTGCTCATGTCGGGCCGCGCATGCCGGTCAAGAAGCTCGCGCATCTCGTCCAGGTCAGACATGACTCCATTCTTGCACGAACCTATAGAAAGGGACTCTTGCCAGGCAGAATTGGGCACACGTTGATCGCCACAGGCAGCGCGGCCGCTCGGCGACTGTCCGGGCCCGTCGCGGAGCGAGCCGTGCGCGCGTGGGTGGTGGACGCAAGGGGCCTGGCGTGGCGCACAGCTCACAGCTCACAGCTCACAGCAGGAGCAGGAGCGGTTCAGAGGTTCTGGCCTCCGGAGACTTCGATGTCCTGGGCGGTGATCCACCGGCCTTCCTCGGAGACCAACATGGCGATGACCATGCCGATGTCGTCGGGCTCGCCGACGCGGCCGAGAGTGAAGGTCTTCGCCAGTTCCGGAATGATCTGCGGGTTCTTGCTGAACGCGTCGTCGGCGAAGCGGGTGACGGTGGCTCCCGGTGCGACCGAGTTCACGCGGATGCCGCGGGGACCGAACTCCTTGGCCATGTAGCGGGTGAGCACCGCCACGGCACCTTTGAGAGCCGCGTAGACGGAGTATCCCGGCGCGGTCACCTGGGGCAGCATGGAGTTGCTGGTCACGTTGACGATGGCGCCGCCGTCAGCGAGGAGCGGCAGCAGGGCCTGGGTGAGGAAGAATGGCCCCTTGAACAGGCCGTCCGTGAGCCGGTCGAATTCCTCCTCACGGGTGTCCTCGATCATCGCCATGCCGGCGAATCCGGCGTTGTTGACCAGGTGGTCGAAGGAGTGCCGCTGGAAGGTCTCGCGGAGCACCTCGGCAACGGCCTCCCGGAAGATGGTGAATCCCGCCGTGTCGCCGAGATCCAGGTGCAGCGCCACGGCAGTGCCGCCCTGCTGCTCGATCCGCGCGACGGTGTCCTTGGCGCCCTGTTCGTTGGAGCTGTAGGTCAGGATGACGCCGGTACCGCGCCGGGCGATCTGCAGGGCGGCGCTCTGACCGATGCCGGAGCTTGCACCGGTGACGACGGCTACCTTCATGGTGTGCCTCCTGGGCATGAGGATTCGTCGGAATCCGCGGGAAGTGTGTCCCTTCCAGGAGACCGCTGCGGCCTGCGCGCGAAAAGAATGATCCTCTTCGCCTCTTGCCCAATCCTCTTGAACAGACGGGGGTACGGGCTTTTCAGCCCCTGCCTTGCCACTGCCCGCCGATGCGGGGGTGCGTCGGCCCTTGCGTGACTGCCCGGCTCGTCGCCGATCGTCTTCGATGACGAACGGCTGCGCCCGCCGCTGAGCTGACCGCCGTGGGCGACACATGGAGCCGCAGTCTGCGCGAGCATCGACGGCCCCGGCCACCTCGTCGGCTGTCCGCTCCCCGCGGCTGGACCGGCACGCACCAGAGTCTGGGTGCACCCCGCCGCCGGATTCGGACGGCCGCCTCGCTCGTCGTCTGTCACCAAGGCCTTCCTGACACGGCGGGCGGGCGTCAACGGCAGATTCGCGCACGGACCTCTGCGACCGCGTCGGCGAGGGTTTCCACTCCGTCGGTGATCAAGCGTTCGGTGAGGGTCGCGTAACCGAAGATCAGCCCGGCGGGTCCGGCGGGACTCAGTCGGTACCGGGAAACGCCTTGCACGACCAGTCCGCGCCGGGCGGCGGCAGCCACGACCGGAGCCTCGTCGAGGTCGCGCGGGAGCCAGGTGACGACGTGTTGGCCTGCCGCGACACCGACCGGTTCCAGGTCGGGCAGACGTGCGCGCAGCGCGGCCAGGAGTGCGTCGCGGCGGCGGCGGTAGACCGGGCGCATGCGCCGTAGGTGCCGGTCGAACTCGCCGCGGGTGAGGAAGTCGGCGAAGGTCAACTGGTCGATGACGGGCGAGCCGCGGTCGGCCCGTACCTTGGCCGCCGTGATGTCGTCGACCAGGTGTGACGGCGCGAGCAGCCACCCGAGACGCAGCCCTGGCGCCAGGGTCTTGCTCGCTGTGCCGCAGTAGACGACGGAGTCGGGTGCCAGCCCCTGCATGGCGCCGACCGGCGAGCGGTCGTAGCGGTACTCCGCGTCGTAGTCGTCCTCGATCACCACGGCGCCGCGACGCTGCGCCCAGCCGATGACCCGGGCCCGCGCGGTGGCCGACAGGACGCCGCCGGTGGGCCACTGGTGCGAGGGCGTCAGCACGACGGCGTCCGCGTCGGCGCGTTCGAGCTCCTCGACGAGGATGCCGTCCGGCCCGACCGGGACGCCGATCACGTCCAGGCCGAGGTCGGCCGCGACGAGGCGGGCGTCGTCGTCCGCGGACGGGTCCTCGACGGCCACCCTGCGGGCACCGCGCGCCGCGAGCACCTGGAGTATCAGCGCGACGCCTTGACCGTAGCCACTGCAGATCACGACGTTCTCCAGGCGGGCCGACGTGCCGCGGACCCGGTTGAGGTAGTCGATCAGGGCTGCGTGCAGTTCGGGTACGCCACGCCCGTCGAGGTAGGCGAAGCGTTCGTTCGGCGTGGTGGTGAGGACCGTTCGCACCGAACGCAGCCAGGCGGCCCGCGGGAATGACGACACGTCGGTGCGGCCGTACCCGAAGTCGATCCGGGCCTCCGGCCGATCCCCGCCGCGCCGACCCGCCGACGGAGGAACCGGCTCGACCGCGACCTGGGTGTAGCCACCCGCCCGACTGGTGAGGTAGCCCTCGGCGACGAGTTGCTGGTAGGCCTCGACCACGACGCCGCGGGATACTCCCAGATCGGCTGCGATGGTGCGGGTGGGCGGCAGGGACGTCCCGAGACGTAACCCGCCGGCGCGGATGCTGCCCCGGATCGAGGCGGCAATCTGCCGGTGCAGCGGCTCGGCCGCGGACCGGTCGACATGGATGAGGAGGTCCTCCGCCGTGCTCGAATTGGTCCTGATACGGCCCATGAAATCGGACCTTACCGGGTGTACCGATTTGCGTCAGGCTCAGACGTATGACGACGACCAGTCCTCGCTTCGACGGCCGCCTCCTCACCCCGGGTGATCCGGGTTACGACGCGGCCCGCACCGTCTGGAACGCCATGATTGACCGTCGCCCGCGGATGATCGTGCAGGTCGCGAGCGTCGGCGACGTGGTGGCCGCGGTGCGCCTGGCTCGCGAACTCGACCTGGAGATCGGGGTGCGCTGCGGCGGGCACAACGTGGCCGGCCTCGCCGTCCCCACGAACGGCCTGATGATCGACCTGACCCCGTTGAGCGGCGTTCGGGTCGACCCGATCCGGCGACGCGCCCGGGTCCAGGGCGGCGCGTTGCTCGGCGCACTCGACCGGGCGTCACAGCCGTACGGCCTCGCCACGACCGCCGGGAACGTCTCGCACACCGGGGTCGGCGGCCTGACCCTCGGCGGCGGTATGGGCTGGCTCGCCCGCCAACATGGGTTGGCCTGCGACAACGTCGTCTCCTACACGATGGTCACCGCGGACGGGGAGGTGGTGACCGCGAGCCGAACCGAGAACCCCGACCTCTACTGGGGCCTGCGCGGTGGGGGCGGCAACTTCGGGATCGTCACCGACTTCGATTTCCAACTGCACCACACCGGAACGCGGACCCTCGTCGCCGAGTTCGACTTCCGCGCCGAGGACGCCGTGCCGGTGCTCGAAGGCTGGCGGGACCTCAACGCCGTCGCACCGCGGCAGGCGACCTTCACCGCCGACGTCCACAGCACGGCCGGGGGCCCTCTCGCTACCGTCGGCTTCGTATGGGTCGGCAACCCGGCTCAGGGTCACCGGTTGCTGCCGGCACTGCGCGCGCTCGGCCGCCCGGTCGCCGAACGGGTCAGCACGCCGTCGTACCTGGAACTGCAGCAACGCGACGACACCGTCGGCGGCCACGCCTACCGCCGGTACTCCAGTGCGCACTACCTGCGGCAGTTCCCCACCGCCGCGATCGAGGCGTTCCTGCTGCGCGGCGAGTCGGACCTGCACACCAGCGCCCACCTGGCCAACGTCGGGCTACAGGCGCACGGCGGCGCCATCGCCGACGTGGTGGACGCCGACGCCGCGTTCAGCCACCGCGGCACCATGTTCGAGTTCGGCGCTGGCTCCCGCTGGACCGAGCCATCCGAGGACGACATCCGGATGGCGGCCGCTCGCAGTGCCGCAGCCGCGCTCGACCCGTACGCCGACGGCGTCTACGTCAACTCGCTCGCCGCCGACGAGGGACAACGCGGGGTACGCCGCGCCTACCCGACCGCCAAGCTCGCCAGGCTCACCGCACTCAAGACGATCTGGGACCCGCACAACGTGTTCCACCTCAACCACAACATCCGGCCCCACAGCCAGTAACGCAACCGGCTGCTCCTGCCTGGCTACGGGCTGATCGCGGCCCAGGAACGCGTCAGACCGACCCCGCCACGAGCCTCAGCAATGCGGGGTCAGTCGTCGTCGTCCTTCTTCTTGTCGCGGTTCATGGCCAGGTCGAGGGCGAGGACGCTGCCGATGATGAGCAGCGGGTCGACGCCGGCGGTGACCTGCACGGCGTAGGTGTCCCGGATCGTCAGCCACCGCTTGGAGACCGAGGCCACCTCGGTGCCGCCGCGTTCGATCACGTACTCGTGGTCGAGCAGGTCACCCTTCATCTCCAGGTCATCGGGCCCCGGCACGTCGATGGTGAACTTGTCGCGGAACGGCGTGAGCAGCTTCTTGCGGACCTCTGCGGCCTTCTCGCCGCCGATCCGGATCTCGTACGTGGGACGCAACGCCACCAGGTGCCGGTGCAGCGTGGCGACCTCATGGCCGGACGGGTCCTCGATGACGACCTTGTTGCGGACGCTGAGCACCTTGCCGTCGACATGGAAGACCTTGGCGCCGTGCTCGTCGAGCACGTCGAAGTCGTCGCCGATCGAGAAGAACCGCTCCTTGATGACAAACATGATTCGATTCTCCCCCACCACACACGGAAGTGCCGGCCGAGCACTGTCGGCCCTTACCGCCCCTCTCAGCCGATGCGTCAGGCGCGCCGGGCGATGAGGCGGGTAGAGCCGAGAAAAACGCCGGTGACCAGCATCGGAGTAGACCGTCATGCCGCTGCGGGTCCACTCTGGCAAGCTGTCCCAGTGATGGTCGGTGATCTATTGGGCGACAGGTATCAGGTCGAGAGCCGTCTCGGCACTGGTGGCATGTCGGCCGTCTGGCGGGCGTGGGACCGGGTCCTCGAACGCGCGGTGGCCGTCAAGGTCCTGGCCGGCGCGCAAGCTACCGCCCGAGGCGCACGACAACGCATCCAGGCAGAGGCCCGAGCCGCAGCCGGCCTCTGGCACCCGCACGTGACGAGTGTGTACGACTATGGCGAGCACACCGACGCCGCCGGCCGCCAGGTCTCGTACGTGGTGATGGAACTGCTGCCCGGCCAGACCCTGTCCCAGCGACTTGCCGCCGGTCCGCTGCCGCCGGCCGCCGCGATGCGGACGTGCGCGCAGGTCGCCGAGGCGCTCGCCGCCGCGCATGATCGTCAGCTGGTGCACCGGGACATCAAGCCGTCCAATGTGATGCTGACACCGGCTGGTGTGAAGGTGGTCGATTTCGGTATCGCCACCACTGTCGGTCGGCCGGAGCTGGAGGCGGACGGACAGCTGTTGGGCACTGCGGCCTACCTCGCGCCCGAACGGCTCGCCGGTGGCAATGTCCTGCCTGCCTCCGACGTCTACGCGCTCGGACTGTTGCTGTACCGAACGCTGACCAATGAGCTGCCGTGGTCGGCGGAGACCCCCACGCAGATGTTGACCGCTCACGTGTACGTCGATCCGGCACCGCTGCCTGACATCGAGGGAGTGTCCCCCGAGGTCCACCACCTCCTCGACCGTTGTCTCGCCAGGGATCCCGCGGACCGGCCGGACGCCGCGGAGGTGGCCACGGCCCTGCACGATCTGACCGATGACGCCGAACGGCGGGTGCAACAGGCGACGCAGCCAGCACCCGTCTCGCCCGCGTCGACCCCGACCACCGCCGGTTTCTCCCCCGGTCGGCGTCGCCGGATCTCAAACGCCGTGTTGATCCCCGTTCTCGTGGTGACGGCAGGGACCATTTCGCTCCTGCTCCCCCAGTTCATACCCGTCGATGGCAGATCGGGCGGGGTCGCCACACGTGACGGTGCCACCCCGCCCGGTGCCGCCTTCGATGTGTCTGGCACTGAGGCACCTGCTCCCCGGCCGACGTCCGCGGTGCCCGCACCGGTCTCCGGACCGAGCCGCACGGTGACCGCTCCGACTGGGCCGGCTGAACCGATCGCCAGAGCCAGTTCGACGACCGGCCCGGGCCCTGCAACGTCACCCAGTGCCGAGCAGTCGACGGGGCCGTCCAGTGCCGCGTCGGCGCCGACCTCCCCGAATCCAGGTACACCCCTTCGGGCACTCGGCGGCGTGGTGACTGTGCTCTGCACCGGCGATCAGGCTCGCGTTGTCGACGTCGCTCCTGCCCCCGGCTACCGCCTCAAGGACTACAACGCCGGACCCGTCAAGGAGATCCAGGTGGTGCTGCTGTCCGCAGGCAACAAGAGCGAGATCAGGGCGCGGTGTGAGGACGGCACGCTGTTGCCGAAGATAAGGGAGAGCCGTCAGTGAGCCGATGACGCCCACTGAGTGGTCATAATGGCCCACCGGCTGGTGTCGTCATCCTCGGGTGTCGTTCGATCCCCCGTGGGCTCGGCTGTCATGGGCTCGCCCGACCTAGCCAGCGGAGGCGTCGCGAATGGCGAGCGCGGCCTGGACGAGAGCGGCGTGGGTCAGCGTCTGGGGATAGTTGCCGAGGTGGGCACCGGTCGCCGGGTCCAACTCTTCGGCGTAGAGCCCCAGTGGGCTGGCGTGGTCGAGCATGGACTGGAACAGTTCGATTGCCTCGGTGCGGCACCCGGTGCGGGCGAGGGCCTGCACCAGCCAGAACGAGCACGGCAGGAACGCCCCCTCGGTGCCGTGGAAGCCGTCACATCCCGGCGGATAGCGGTAGAGCAGCGGACCGCCGGCGGAGAGCCCGTCCCGAATGGCGTTGATGGTGCCCTGCACCCGGGGCGACTCGACGCTGTCCAATTCCAGCAGCGGCAGGACGAGCAGGGCGGCGTCGAGGGCCTCGGAGCCGTAGCTGCGGACGTAACTGCCCGCCGTCGGGTCGAAGCCGGATGTCCGTACCTCGGCGGCGATGGCATCTCGAGCTTGCTGCCAACGTCGACGACGGCCGCCGGACAGGGGGTGGGTGTCGGCGATGCGCAGGGCTCGATCCAGGGCGAGCCACCCCATGAGCTTGGAGTGCACGTGTTGGGCAGGTTCGCGTACCTCCCAGATGCCGGCGTCGGGCTCCTGCCAGTAATGGGCGACGATGTCGGCGAAGCCGCGTATCGCCCGCCATGTCTCGGTGTAGAGACGGTGCCCGGCCTGCACGAACGCCCAGGCGGCGTCGATCACCCAGCCGTAGCCGTCGAGTTGGTGTTGCCCGGCGGCGCCGTTGCCGACCCGTACCGGGACGCTGCCGAGATAGCCCGGCCAGCCGGGCAGTTCCCGTTCGGCGGGCACCCGGCGGCCGTGAAGGGTGAGCAGCGCCGGTAGGCGTGGCCGCTGTAGCCGGCTGGCGTGCAGTAGCCAGGCGAGGAAACCCTGGGCCTCCTCGGGCTTGCCGACGCTGAGGAAGGCGCTGACGCCGATGCTGGCGTCGCGAGGCCAGACATAGCGGTAGTCCCAGTTCCGTACCCCACCGGGATCCTCCGGCAGAGACGTGGTGGGTGCGGCCACCGGGGCCCGTGAGGGCGAGTAGGTCAGTAGCCGCAAGGTCAGCAGGCTTCGAACGACGTGTTCCCGGAAAGGCAGTGACAGGTCGACCTCCGCAGTCCAGTCCCGCCAGCGGTCCTCGTCCTCGCTCAGGAGGTCCCAGGCCGCTGCCGGGTCGACGTGGATCAGCGGTTCGCGGTGCGCCACGGCCAGCACGAGGGTGACCGGACGGCCCGGGCTGACCGTGATCGAGGTGGGGCGGCCCGGCTCGATGGAGAGCCGCGGCGCGCTGCCCAGCGAGACCGCGAGCGACCCCCACTGACACACCAGCGCCTGGCGGCGGTGCTGGACCCGTGGCCGGCGGTGCCGTACACCGAAGCGGGGGTCGAACTCGACGACGGCGTCGACCGCCGGATCATCGGTCGACAGGCGCCGCACGATCAGTGTCGTGGGCAGCAGGCGACCGCTGACCTCGGCCACCATTCCCTCGGTGAGGGTGAGCCGTCCGCCGCGTACCTCCCACGTCGTCTCCAGGGTGGCGGTGTGCCGCCGGTAGCGCCGTTCGACGACCGTGGCCGGTCGGGCTGGACCCAGCCGGAACGTCCCCGCATCGGGGCCCCCGACCAGCCGGCCGAACAGGGGCTCGCCGTCGAAGCGGGGCACGCAGAGCCAGTCGATCGCGCCGTCACCGTCGACGAGGGCCGCGGTGCGGGTGTCACCCAGCAGCCCGTAGTCGCTGATCGGCGCCGGGGGCCGGGGACGCGTCCTGGCGTATCCACCGGTCATGGTGATCGCTGCCTGACGAGTCGCGGGACGCGGGTCAGTGGGCCCGAAGGAGCAGCCCGAGGACCACCCCGTAGAAGACGTGCACGACGGCCACGACCGCGGGAGTCTGGATGCCGTAGTTGACGCCGAACAGCCCGGGCGGCTCCAACACGGCAGTGCTTGCCGGACCTGCCCGTTGGGAGGCCATGCGCGGGTGGACCCCCGGTAGCAGCGGCAGGAGGACCGTCAACGCGATTCCGACGTGGACGGTCCCGAGCAGGGCACCGATCCACCAGGTGGCACGGTGCAGCAGGGCGAACGTGGCCGCGTAGCCGAGGGCGAAGCCCTGACCGGCGCAGAGGTGGATGAAAAACCCGACGACTCGGGCCCGGTCGGGGTCCTCGGTGACCAGCGTCCCGAGTACCAGGGGAAAGTCGAGGCGGGTGAGACCGGCCAGTTGAGCGGTGATCAGCGCGGCGGTCAGCACCGCGGTGGCGACCAACCCGAACAACGCCCATCCGGCCCAGTCCATCTCAGCCGTGCTGGACGTGGCGTTCGTCGGCGGCGCCGGCCGGCACGCGGCACCGCGACGTCTTCTCGGTCATGGATCCGCCCTTCGGCTGGAGAACGTGAAGGTCTGTGGTCCGGATCCGGACGTCGCACGGCGCTGGACGCGCCGGCTTTTCACCATAAGCCACCGAACTGTCCGGTCGAGTGGAATTCTCGGATGGCACCTCACCGGGTCGTCGGTGAGGTCGCCTTCGCCTCGCCGCCGGCCAGCAAGGCGCGCAGCTGGCTGGCATGCAGGTGGTTTTCGCCGGTCATGTGAGCCAGCACTCAGCGAAGCGTGCGGGGCTCCTCACTGACGGGCCGCGCGGTAGGCAAAGAAGTAGCCTGGTCAGCCGGAGCGACACCCGGCGCGCCTGAGGGGGTACCAGCAGTACGCGCCCGACAGAGACTCGCAGCGCCGCCACGGCTGTGGTGAGCTGCGGGTAGGTCAGCATCACGTCACCGGAGGACATCATCTTCACCGTCAACGCCATCGCCGCGCCTTCTGCCACCGAACCGCTCGTGCGTACCACTATCGAACGGCGGGACCTGGGCCCGCACGATGTTCTCATCGAGATCCGCTACGCCGGCATCTGCCACTCCGACATCCACACCGTGCGCGGCGACTGGGGCAGCGTTCCCTACCCGCTCACTGTCGGCCACGAGATCGTCGGCCGGATCACCGAGGTCGGCGCCGACGTCACCCGTCACGCCGTCGGCGACCGTGCTGGTGTGGGCTGCATGGTCAACTCGTGTCGCGAGTGCGAGAACTGCCGCACCGGAAACGAGCAGTACTGCCTCAAGGGCAACACGCAGACGTACGCGGGCATCGACCGGGACGGCACCGTGACCCAGGGCGGGTACTCGACCCACGTCGTGGTGAACGAGGACTTCGTGCTGCGGGTGCCGGAAAGCATCCCGTACGAGGCGGCCGCGCCGATGCTGTGCGCGGGCATCACCACGTACTCTCCGTTGGCGCACTGGAACGCCGGTCCCGGCAAGAAGGTCGCCGTGGTGGGCCTGGGTGGCCTGGGCCACATGGCCGTCAAGATCGCCGCGGCGATGGGCGCCGAGGTGACCGTGCTGTCACAGACGCTGGGCAAGAAGGACGACGGCCTGCGCTTCGGAGCCGAGCACTACTACGCCACCAAGGACCCGGCGACGTTCGAGGCGCTCAAGAACAGCTTCGACCTGATCATCAACACGGTCAGCGCACCGATCGACATGGCCAGCTACCTCGGTCTGCTGCGTCTGGACGGCACGCTTGTCAGCGTGGGTGCCCCGGCGGAGCCGCTGCCGGTGCCCGTCTTCGCGTTGTTCGGCAATCGACGCTCGTTCGCCGGCTCCAGCATCGGCAGCATCGCCGAGACGCAGGAGATGCTGGACTTCTGCGCCGAACGCGGCATCGCTCCCGAGGTCGAAGTCATCGGCGCCGAGGCAGTCAACGACGCGTACGAGCGGGTGCTCGCCTCGGACGTGCGGTACCGCTTCGTCATCGACATCGACACCCTGCGCTGATCTTCTCCCGGGTGCCAGGGTCCGCCGAACGGCGGGCCCTGGCATGCACCCGGCCCCGGGGCCGCCGGTGGCCGGCGATGATCCACCCGTGACACAACGCCTGAACCGGGTTCATCCCGTTCCTCGACCATGACACAGGGATCACGGCAGGTCAGCAAAGGTCATCGCGAGTTTCGTGGACGTGGCCGGTGCGGGCGATGCAGGCGAGGGTGCCCGATGGGCCGCCAAGGCACAGAACGCGCATCGGCGGCCCACCGTCTCAGCCGTTGTCGATCAGGCTGGCGATCTCGTTGTAGATCAGGTGCGCCTTCGCGCCCTGGTTCGACGGACAACCGCCGAGGTGGTGCAGGGCGATCACGCGGTGGCTGGCGTTCAGCACGGGTGAACCCGAGTTGCCGCCGGAGGTGTCACAGCTGTAACTGATGTTCCAGGTGTTGTAGTTCGCGTTGCGGACGGCGCAGGTCGCGCCGTTCTGGGTGTCTTCGTAGATCGACAGCCGCTTCGCAGTGCCGTCGCCGTGCCCGGGGACATAGATCCGAGTGCCGTTGCTGGTAGCGGTGGTTGCCAGGTACAGCGTGCCGAAACCCTGGATGGCGGCGAAGTTGTTGACCGAGAACAGGGTGTAATCCAGCTGGCTGGAGCCGCCGCTGCTCACCTTGTAGAGGGTGGCGCCGCTGACCTTCGTGCCGGCGCCGGGATTCGCGCCGCCGCAGGTGGCGCACTGGTAGTTGAACTGCATCTCGCTGCCGCTCACGGCGGACTGCGTCGAGAAGCAGTGCTTGTTCGTCAGCATCCGGTTGGTGTTGCCGACCCGCCAGGTGGTGCACAGTCCACCGCCGCTGATCAGCAGCCGCGCCACCGCCCTGCCGCGGGCGTACTCGGTGGGATGGCTGTTCTGGTAGCAGACCACGTCCCGGCGGGCGTCGGTGCTGCACACGGACTGGGTGGAGAAGTTGTTCGCGGCGATTTCCGCGCGGTCGTATCCGCGCCAGAACCGGTCAATGGTGGCGGCGCTGCCACGTGAGGGGCGGCTGCTGTGCAGTGTCACCACGGCGGTGTCGCCCTCCACCGACATCGCCCAGAAACCCGGCTGCCCGTCGGTGGTGTAGTCCGAACCGGTCGCCCGGTTCAGGTGGCGGTCGTACCGGTAGCTCTCCTTGCCGTCGCGGCTCGACACGGTGACGTAGTCGCCCTGGGCCAGTCGCAGTGAGCTGAAGTGCACCTTGACGTACGTGGCACCGGGGTGCTGAATGATCTGTGTCCCGCCGTTCGGGGCGTAGGACAGGGAACTGTCGACGGTGCGGAGTTCACCGATCGTGGTCACACCCTCTGCCGAAAACTGGTTCGATTCCGGTGCCCGCTCGGATTGTGGCGTGAGGGGGGCAACCGAGTACGCCTCGGCGGCGGGTACCGACAGTAGGCTCAGCCCGAGTGTGCAGGCAGCGAGCGCGACCGCCCCCGTTCGTAGGCGGCGCAGGGCATGTTTCATCTGTCGCTCCTTCTCAGGAATCAGCACCGAGACGTGCCTTCGGTCTTCCTACCTGAGATCACGCAAGACATGTAATCCCATCTATGTCATAGCTGCCCGCCGCACTGCTTCATCCGCGACTGAGCACTGTCACCATGCCGCTTTCCTGCCCCCGGCCGAGGTCGTGAAGCCAGATCCGGCGCCGGTGCACTGCCCGCACTGACTGCGTGGTGGACCAAGGGGATTCGGGACGGGATCGTCGACGACGCGGCGCCGAAGACTCTGACCCAAATCGGATTGGCGTTCGCCGTCAGTCACGCGAGTCTGACCACGGCCGCGCCCAGCAGAAGCCTATTACCATGCGAGCGTGGCTCACGTTGCCCAGGTCCGCAGGCCGTACCCGCTGCTCGTCGCCGCAGCGGTCCTGTTCGCACTCGGCGCGGCCGCGGCCTGGGGGGTCGGCGACACGCTGGGGCTGAGCCACGCCCCCGCCGCCGTGCCGCGCGAGGACGCCGTCGCCGCGCCGACGCGGACGCCCGCACCGGTCCCGCCGTTGGCGTCCCTCGTCGTACCCGACGAGCCGCGCATCAGGAAGGCCGCAACCGCCGTCGCCGACGCGGTCGTCTTCCGCGGCCTGCCCCGGCCGGTGCTCGTCCCGGCCGCGTCGGGCCCGGCCAGGTCGACGGCGGCCGCGCCGGGCACCGGCACGGCGCGCGCCGCGGCTCCGGACCTGTCGGCGGTGAGCACGCTGCGGGCGGGCGTGCTGGCCACCCTCAGCGGGACGCCCGAGTCGTACCGGCTCGACGTGCGCGGCACCGAGCTGGCCGTTCAGGGCGGCGACGTCGCGGGCGTGGCAGCCGGGATGTACCGGCTGGCCGACCGGATCCGCTCCGGTGCCGAGGTGCTCCCTGCGGCGGACGCGGGTCGGGTGGTCATCCCCCGGCTCGGCCTGCGGCTGACCGACGCGGGTTCGGTGGGGCGCGAGCCCGACCCGGCCGTCTTCGCCGCCGGCGACGACTATGGCCTGAACACCGACGTGGTCGGGTCGGCGGTGCTGCCTCGCGCGCCGTGGGTGGACGCCGGCGCGGTGGCCCGCATCGACGCGCAGTTTCGGCAGTTCGTCGACCACTCGGTGGCACAGGGATTCAACGGAATCGTCGTGCCTGGCTTCCTGGAGTACGTCACGTTCGTGAAGGTCGGCGACGGGCGCGCGGTCTACCCACCCGGCGACCCGCACGTGGACCGCGCGCGGGCGATGGTCGCGGCGTTCGGCCCCGTCTTTCGGTACGCCGAGGACATGGGTGTGCGGGTCTTTCTGCTGACCGACATGCTCGCGGTGTCGCCCCCACTGGAGGCATACCTGACGCGGACCGTCGGCGGCCTCGACGTGGCCGACCCTCGGCTGTGGGCTGTCTACCAGTCCGGTCTGGCCGAGCTGTTCGAGAGCATGCCGTTCGTCGACGGCCTGATGGTCCGCGTCGGCGAGGGCGGCGAGGTGTACGCCGCAACCGGCTGGGACTACTCGTCAAGGCTCGCGGTCACCACGGAAACGTCGGTGCGCGCGATGCTGCGGGCGCTGCTGGACGTCGCGGGCCCAGCCGGAAAGGAGATCATCTTCCGCACGTGGACGGTGGGCGTCGGTGCGGTCGGCGACCTGCACACCAACCCGGAGTCGTACGCGCAGGTCCTCGGCGGGCTCGACGATGCGCATCTGATCGTGTCCACCAAGTACACCCTGGGCGATTTCTACAGCCACCTACCGCTGAACACCACGCTGCTGGGCGGTGGGCACCGCCGCATCGTGGAGTTCCAGGCCCGGCGCGAGTTCGAGGCGTTCGGCTCGCTGCCCAACGACCTCGGCCCGCTGCACCGCCAGGCGCTGCGCGCCTTCGTTGCGGCCAACCCGAACGTCGAGGGTGTCTGGAACTGGACCCAGGACGGCGGGCCGTTGCGCGCCGGGCCCATGTCGCTGTACCTGCGCGCCGGCTTCTGGCAGCTCTACGACCTCAACACGTACGCCGTCGGCCGCCTGGCCTGGGATCCGCACGCCGACCCGGCGCAGGTGACGGCGGACTGGGCGTACCGCACGTTCTCCGGCGACCCGGGCACCGTCGCCGCGATCGGGCAGGCCATGGCTCTGTCCCGGGAGGCGGTCACCAAAGGCCTCTACATCGGCCCGTACGCCGACCGGTCGGTGCGGGCGCTCGGGCTGGAACCGCCGCCCATGATGTGGATTTTCGAATGGGACATCCCGACCGGCGACTCCGCGGCGCTGGACAGCATCTACGCGGTGACCGGCGGCCGCGTCGACGAGGCGATCGAGGAGGGCAGGCAGGCTGTCGTGCTGGCCCGGCGCATGCGCGACCTGGTCGCCGCGACCGAACCGGCGACCTGGCGGGACGCCGAGCTGCGCGGGCGCTTCACCGCGACTCTCGACTACCAGGTCGACCTGTTCGAGACGCTGAGCGCGTACCGGGCCATGGTGCTGCGGCACGCGCAGTGGCTGGACACGGGTGCCCCGGCCGCCCGCCATGACTGGCGGCTGGCCGCGGCGGCGTACCACGACGCGCGCGACGCTCACCGGCAGCGCTACGGCGCCGACCTGGACCTGCCCGCGTACAACTTCACCGCCGCCGACCTCGGGGCGCAACGCGCCGACCGGGACCCGGCGATGGCCTGGGCGGCCCGGGCGATGCTCGGGTCGATCCTGCTGGTGGTGCTGCTCGGCCTGTACGGGCGCGGGTTCGGCGCAGCCGCCGCGCGCGGGTTGCTGCTCGGCGCGCTGCGGCCGTGGCGGGTCGCCGCGCTGCCGACGCCCGCGACGCGGGCGGACCGGGTGTTGGTGTGGCTGGTCCCGGCGGTGGTGCTGGTGGCGAGCCGGCTCGTGCTGACCTGGTTCGCCGCGCCGGCGCACCTGCTGGTCACCCTCGGTGGGTGGGCGCTGTTCGCCCTCGTCGTACGCCTCGTCGTCGGCCGCCGGGATCCGTTCCACCTGTGGGCCGTGGTCGGCGGCGTCGCGCTGCTGCGCAGCGTGCTGCTACTGGCGGCGCTCGCCGGGCGGGGACCGGGCGGTTACTGGTTCGCCTTCTGGACCGCGCCGAGTCTGCGCGCGGCGTACGTCACCGTCGCGTTCGCGGCGTTCTGCTGGCTGTTCGTGGTCGTCGCCGTGGTCCTGCGGGACCGGTACGGGCTGCGCCGCCGAAGCGCCGTCGGGCTGACCCTCACCGCCGCTGGTGTGCCCCTCGGCGTGCTGTCCGCCCTGATTGCGATGGTGGGCCTGGAACGCGCGCTGACGGTGTGGAACGACCAGCTCGCGCTGCTGCCGTGGGGCCTGTCCCGCATCCTCGGCATCACCGTCCACCTCGGCATCCCGGCCCAACTCCCCGCGTACACCGCCGCCGCCGGAATCGCCTCGGCCGCCGCCGGCCTGCTCCTGTCACTCGGCCGCCGCCGGCAGCCCGGCTGACCGCCTCACCCGGCCCACCGCACACAACCAACCATCGACCTGCCCGAAGGCGGAAGCTCAACCCCTGCTGACGATCTGGTCGGTCTTTGGCCCGACGGCGTCGTCAGGGCATGAGTGGTGGTCAGCTGACATGGTTCGGTTGGTCATAGCGAGGACGAGGGCGGCGCCCGCGAGCAGGGGCGGCAGCATGAGCGGGGCACGGTGCCCGGATTGCTCCACGAGCAGGCCTGCGAGTGACTGGCCAGCAGCCGTGCCGACGGGTCCGGCGGCGCAGACGATGGTCATGGTGATCGCGACTCGGGTGGGTGCCAGCCGCTCGGTGATGGCGTAGATAGTGATCATGTAAGGCGCGATGGCGGTTCCCGCTACCAGGACGACCGCCGCAAGTGGCAGCCGTGCCCCGCCGTCGGACAGCAGAATCATGGCGATCAGAAGCCCGAGAGCGAACAGGCGACAGCGGGTTCGCAGGGCCACGCGGGATGGGATCCAGGCGTAGGCGATGCCAGCGATGGCGCTGCCCGCACCAAGCGCGGCGTAGAGCAATCCGCCGGCGGAGGGATTGTCTGCCGCAGTGGCGTGTGCCGTCACTCCCACTTGAACGGTGCCGAAGATAGCGCCCATGATCGCCATGGCCGCACACATTGCTGCCAGCCCTGCCCGAGGCAACGGCACCGCCACGGATCGCGATGGCGCCCGCTCGGGAGCGGTCGTGTACAGCATCGCCAGCGGAACCGCCGCCGCAAGGAGAAGCACGATGCAGGCCGTGAGCGGCGCACCTGCTGGGACGGGAGCCCACACCGCGGCGAGAAGCCCGACAACAGCCGGCCCAGCGATGAAACTCGCCTCGTCCGCAGCAGCTTCGTACGACAGTGCGGTGGTAACCAGACCTGGCTGTTCGGACCGTGACCGCGCCAGATAAGACCAGTGAACACGGATCAGCGGACCTACCTGTGGTTGAGTCGCGCCGACGAGGACAGCAGCGCCGAAAAGTGTCGGACGATCAGCGAAGGTGGCGACAAGCAGACCGGCCAGAGCTACGGCGTTCGCAACGGCCATGAAGACGCCAAGCCGACGGATGCTGGTGCGATCGGCCAGCCGTCCGACGATGACACCTCCCATGCCGATGGCGAGGCTCTGAGCTGCGGCGGCCGCGCCGGCGAAGGCGTAACTGCCCGTGGCGTGCTGCAACAGCAGCAGCGTGCCCAAGGGCGTCATCGCATACGGCAACCGGGCGAAGAATCCGATGGGGAATACCACCGAACGGGTCGCACGGGCAAGCTCCCGGTAGGACAAGGCGTTCTCCTCGCATGACGAAGAGACGCGCCTACCCAGCCACCGGACGCGTGCAAGTCCCGATTCCGACCCGAGTTTAACGACGTCGACGCCCGCAGCCGCATCGCTCGACCGGGGAGCACGCCCACGACCGCCGCGCCTTGTCAGCGGCAGATCCGGGTGCCTGATCCTGGGGAGACATTTGGCGGGCAGGAAGGCACCGCCGATGGCTCGACTGGCAGCGTCAGGTTTCGGGGTCATCAGCCGATCGGGTGGCCGAAGGCGATGATCGGCTATTTCCATGTGCGACGGGCACCCTGCGACGCTTAGGAAGGAGGCATGACCAACGAGCGGACCGTTCCCCTGCTGCCGTGCGCGTCCATTGACGACATCGAATCCTTCTACGGAGTTCTCGGTTTCCGCACCACGTACAAGCAACGCAAGCCCAACGCGTGTGTGGGGGTGCAGCGGGAAGACCTGCATCTGCAGTTCTTCGAGATCGCCGGATTTGACCCTGAGCAGTCCTATGGCTCCTGCCTCGTAATCACCGCGGACATCGAGGGCCTGCATCGGGCCTTCGCAGCCGGCATGCGCGCCGCGTACGGCAAGGTACTGGTGTCCGGAACGCCGCGGATGACCCGGCCCAGGGCGCGGAAGAACGCCGACGGGTTGGGCGGATTCAGCGTCATCGACCCCGGCGGCAACTGGATCCGCGTCTTTCGGGACGCCGCCACCGCACCCATGCCGGCCGCCACACCTGCCGGGCGGCTGGCAAAGGCCCTGGCGAACGCTGTCGTACAGGCCGATTCCAGGGGAAGCGTCGGACAGGCCGTTCGGATCCTCGACAGCGCGTTGGCCCGCCCGCAAGCCGACGACGACCCGGTCGAGCAGCTAGAGGTCCTGGTCTACCGCGCCGAACTCGCCATGGTGCTGAACGATCCAAAGACTGCGGCCGAGATGCTGGCCCGCGCCCAGTCCGTCACGCTCACCGAAGACGAATCCGAAAGGGCGGCACCCGCGTTCGACAACGCCGCCGAACTCGCGGTGGCACTACGGTGACTCACGATACGAACGCACATGTCGGGGTTGCGAAGGATTGTACGAGTGGTGCTCGACCTGACCTCGCACTGACGATGCGCGGTTGACCTGGCCGGTGCTCTGCCACCCGACAGCAGGACCGGCCCGTCAGCCCTCGATGGGCGTTCGGCGGGCACCGACAGGCCAGACGATCGTGGTCGGGACGCCGTGGTGCCGCGCCCAGTCGATGGTCCGGTCCGTCGACGCCGGGTGACGGCCAGGTCTGCCGTCCCACACCGCCACGAGTCGCTGCACCCGTCGGACCAGTTCCCGGTTGGCAAACACGTAGGCGGCGGTGTCCGAGCGGTCGTAACCGGTGTGGACGACCGCTGCCGCCCGGTCCAGCAGTTCGTCGAAGGCCAGCCGATTCTCCGGCCTGATCACCGCGACCCGGTAGTCGCGGGCCGGCAGGATCACCTCGTAGGTGCCGCCCAGATCGAGGATCGTGCGCGCGAAGACCTGGTCTGCGCCGGCCGCCAGGCAGGTCACGCCGTGCACGGGCCGGTCGCTGATCCGGCCCAACTCGACGCGGAGAGCGTCGGCGACGAGCAGCTCTGTGTCGCGGGTCAGGTTGATGTGCCCGGTCACGCCGACCCGGACCGGGCCGAGGTCAGGCGGCATCCCTCGGGCCTCTCCGCTGCGCGGGCACCGGGGGTGCCAGCCGGATCAGCTCGAACCCGCTGTCGGACAGCACGTCGGGCAGTGCCCGGATCCCCTCGCGATTCTGCTCCTGCACGTCGGACGGCAGCTCCTCCCACGGCCGCAGGGCGGGATGCCGCCGCTGGACGTCATCACGCGGGTCGCCGTACGTCCAGCCGTCCCCGCGCCGTTCCCGACACCACCGGTCGTGCTCCAGGCGGGCGAGTTCCTCGATCCGGTCGTCGATGGCCTGCCCGGCGGCCGAGGCGTCACCGGTGCCACCGTGGCGGGGCGCCACGACGCAACCGAGATCCAACAGCTTGGCGGCGATGTCCTGCACGTGGGCCCGGTTGGCCCGCCGCAACGACTCGGGTAGTCGTGACCAGTCCACCATCGCCGGGGCGTCGCCGAGCCGTACCCCGGCGCGCTGCTGGGCCTGGACGTACCGCTCGTGGATCAGCCGGGCCAGCCGCTCGGTGAGGTCCTCGGCGATCAGCCGGGCGTCGCAGGCGTGGGTGAGCACCGGATAGAGGCGGAGCTTGCCGTGTACCTCGTCGAGCAGGTCGTGACGGGAGTCGCCGTGGAAGGCAGCGGCGAGCGCCGCCTGCCGGTAGACCGGCACGAACACGGCACTCTCGGCGCCCTGCCACAGGGCGGGCGTGTCCAGCACGAACTGCAGGCCGCTGATCTCGTCCGGTGCACAGACGTAGATGCGGTCGTAGCGGTCGCGGCCGAGACCGACGACACCGTCGAGGTCCAGGTCGTACGCGGTCAACTGGCAGACGGTGGCCAGGAACGGGTAACGCGACGACGCCAGAGCGATCTCGGTGCCGGCATCCGGTGCCACGACGTCCACCCGCAGGGGTGGCACGGCGTGGCCCCCGGGGGTGTCGGCTCGGGATGCGCGCCAGTGCCGGGCGGTCTCCACCAGGAGAGCCCGGCGGAAGGTGCCGGTGCCCGCGATGAGGATCCTGGTGGGCTGGTCTCCCCCGCTGGGCAGCGGGTGGTGCCGGTGCAGTGCGCGTGCGGCGACGTCGTCGACGTGGAAGTAGTCCAGCCGCAGCCGGCTGGACCCGGCGGCACCGAGTCGTCGGGCCTGCAGGGACAGACACATCTCCGAGTCGTGAACCAGGATGTAGACCCGCGGTGGTTGCCGTCGGTCCTGGATGAGCCGATTGGCGGTGTTGGCGATCGCGTGGTTGCGGTCGTCGTCCTCGCTGCAGGCGTAGATGGTGTGGGCTCGCGGCAGTCCCGCGCCTCGCAACACCTCGGGGCTGGTCGGGTCGCCGACCACGCCGAGGTACCGGCGCCATCGGTACTCCAGCGGCCCGAACGGTTCGGAACGCACCACCACCACACGTTCACCGTCGGCGAAGAGCCGGTCGGCGAGCATGTGGGCGAACTGGGAGTCGCCGCAGACCAGGACGTGACCACGTGCTCGCCGGGCGCGCAGGCGGCGAGTCTCGGCGGCCAGCAGCAGCCGGCTGGCCTCGGCCACGGCGAGGAGCGTGAACAGCGGGGCGGCGAACCGGGCGACCTGCAGCTGCCACGGGTAGGGGCCGGCGTCCTGGAAGGGTTCGGCCCCGAAGACGAAGAGTTGCAGGTCGTAGTAGAGCACGTCGTACGGATCGTGGGCGACGTCCGGTCGGGCCTGGAGCAGGCGCTCGAAGCCGACGTAGCCGAGGACGAGAGCGGCCAGCCCGATCACTCCGAAGAGGACTCGCAGACTCCAGCCGGCCGAGCGCGACGAGCCGGCGACCGGATCCGTCATGAGCTCATGGTATTTGACGAGGTCGATCGGATCGTCGCTCGACGCGCACACATACGCACGTACGGCTCCGGATCGATCACGGAAAGTCGTCGGGTCGGGTGTCGGGCAGCGTGGCCAGCAGTTGCCCGGCCAGCCGCCGCACCACGCCGTCATCCTCCTGATGCGCGAGCCGCACCAGCACCTCCCGGGTCCGGGTGTCCCTGTCGTAGTGACGGGTCAACGCGAGCAGCGCGGTCCGGCGGATCTCCCAGTCATCGTCGTCAGCCAGCCGCAGCAGCAGGTCCCGTACCCCCGTGCGGCCGGCCAGGCTGGCGCCCAACTGCTCCACGGCTCGGCGGCGAACCTCCAGGGCCGGATCGTCGCGGACCAGCCCGACCAGCAGCACCTGAACCTCCGGGTCGGCGCCGAAGTGCTCGCCGAGCGCGGCGGCGATGCGGGCGCGGATCGCCGGGTCCTGGTCCGACAGGCGGCGCATGAGCCGCAGCGTCACCGCCATGGACGCCGAGCCCTGCTCGGTCAGACAGCGCACGGCCGCATCGAACACGGTCGGGTCGGTGTCGGACTCGACGCATTCCAGCAGCACGTCGGTCACCAGTTCCGGGCTCCCGTACGCGCAGAGGGTCTGGACGGCGGCCAACCGGATGCCGACGTAGCTGTCTCGGCGGGCCCGCCGGCACAGCGTCTCCATCAGGCCCGGGGCGTCGCCGTGGCGGGCGAGCGCCTGGGCGGCGGCGCACAGCACGTTCGGGTCGGGGTCCCGACTGACCTGCTCGGCAAGGCACTCCCGCACCTCAAGGTCCGGTGGGTCGGCGAGACGGGCCAGGCTGCGGGTGACCCGCAGCCGGACGATCGGGTCCCGCTCCTGGGATGCGCGGCTGATGAGCAGATCCCGGGTCGCGTGGCCGAACAGCGGTCGCCCGGTGAGCAGGTCGACCGCGGCGAGCCGGACGCTCGCGGTCGGATCGCGTCGAGCGCTCTCCAGCAGCAGTTCCCCGGTGCGATGGTCGGGGTAGGCCTCGGCCAGCGCGCGCACCGCGGCGAGGCGTACCGTCGCGTCCTCGTCGACGTGAGCCGAGCGGGCCACCACGGTCCACCCGGTGTCGTCGGCGCGGTCCCGGTCGATCAGAGCGGTGACCGCGGCGGCCCGCACAGAGGACTCCTCGTCCTGCTCGATCTGATCGATCAGCCGGGCCCGGCAGCGCCCCTCCGGGTCGGGTACGAGCGCCAACCGCTGCACGGCCACCGCGCGGACCCGCGCGGACGTGTCCGAGCAGGCCAGCTTCAGCAACAGCTCGGTGCTCTCCGGGCTGGGTCGCTCGGGCAGCAGCTCGATCAGGATGCAGCGTCGGACCTCGTCCGGGGAATCGCCGGTGACCCGCTGCAACGCCGTGGTTCGTGCGGTTCCGGCGTACTCCGGCAGAACCAGGAGACCCTTCAGCACGCAGTGCACCACACCGGGGTCGGTGTCGGTGGCCAGCAGTCGCTGCATCGTCTCGGGTGCGTCCGGCAGGTCGGCGCAACGCGCGGTGAGCACTCCGGCGGCGGCCCGCCGCACCGCGACGGCGGTGTCCCCGGTGGCCCTGGCCAACACCTGACGGACGTCGTCGGAGAGCTCGGACCGGGTGCCGAGGGCCTGCACGGCCAGCGCCCGCACCGCGAGATCGGGGGAATTGGCGAGGTCGCGCAGCACGTCCACGAGGTCGAGGTCCGCGCCGAAGTGGGCGACCAGTGCGCGGACGGCGGCCTGCCGCACCGCGGTGGAGACCTCGGCCTGTGCCTGGGCGAGCAGGATCTCCCGGCATCGGTGACTGCTGCCGCCGGTGGCCTCGAGGCGGCCGGCGGCCTCGGCCAGCCCGGCGACCAGGGTGAGGTGGGCCTGCCGCTCGCGGCCCTGCCCCAGCTCCCGGACGAGCAGGTCCTCTATCTGCTCCTCGGCGGTGGACAGCACGGCCGCGATCCGGGTGGCGAAGGGAGAGCCGGATCGCCAACTGGTCCGGACCCCACGGCGGCGGTACCAGTGCAGGAAGATCTCCCGGCCGGGCCAATTCGGGCCGAGCGCCCGAATCGAGGACAGCAGCTCCTGCTCGGTGAGATCCACCAGGTTCGGGTCGTCGGCGGAGATGCCATGCTCGATGAGACGCACGACCTGGCGCAGCACGGCGTCGCCGGCGCCGGCCAGCTCGGCGGGCTGCGGCGCCTCGGCCACGCACTGCGCCGCCAGCACCAGGTTCCACGGCGGCCCGGTCAGGTTCAGCGGCGGCCACGGTTGAGTGGCCTCGGTGGCGAGCAGGGTGACCAGCTCGTTGGCGGTCTGGGCGGGCAGGGCGCTGGCGACCAGTCGAAGCACCTCCCGCCACGACGGGTCGGCCCAGTGCTCGCGAAACAGCGAACGCAGACGATCGAGGCCCCAGGTCGGATCGTGCTCGCATCTGTCCACGATCTCTTCGGCACAGAAGAACTCCAGGAACGCGCGGTGCACGAACCCGAACAGTCGCAGTCCGTAACGTTCCAGGATGAAGCTTCGCTGGCGCAATTTGTCGATCATCGAGTAGGCCATGGCGAGCGCCCGCTCATTCTCAAAACCGTAGAACGCGACGAGGTGGTCCCGGAAGATGCGCGCCAGTTCGTCGGATTCAATGTAGTTTCCGGCAGGACCGGACTCGCGGAACTGCATCCAATACGCCAGGTGACGCAGCAGCCGACGCTTCGCCTGCAGGTCCAGCGACGGCACGTCGCCGTGGCTCTCGCGCAGTTGCTTGGTCACGTCCCACTCGGAGATCAGGACGTCGGTCACGTGCGCGTAGAGCCGGCGTCGGTTGCGGGGCAGCGGGTGACCCCGGCCGACGATCGCCATGAGCATCAGCAGCAGGGGGTTGCCGGCGATCTCGCGCATCGCTCGGGAACTGCCCACCACGTCGAGGATCTGCCGCCGCTGCCGCTCTGCCTCCGCAGCCGGCGTGGGCATCACGTAGCGGTACCAGTTGCCGAGAAACCTCGCGATCTGCTCGTCGTCGAGATCCTCCAGCGTGAAGTGGTCGAAGCCGGCGTTGGCGAAGGTGTGCCGCTGGTAGCCGGCCGCCCGTGAAGTGACAACGGTCAGCACCCCCGGGTACTCGTTGGCGAACGTGGCGATCTGCGCGGCCACCTCTTCCCGCTGCGCGGGGTCGAACACCTCGTCCAGGCCGTCGAACAGGAACAGCGCCTGGCCGCCCTGGCGCAGGTACGCCTCCAGCACGTTCTGGTCGATACCGGCCAGCCCTTGCTGGTGGCGGTGGCCGACGTAGTCGAGCAAACCGTCGCACCGGCCGTCCCCGTGATGGGTGGCGTAGGAGCGCAGCTCGATCAGGACGGGTAGGTACCGGTCCAGCGCACTCAGTCGAGGCTCGACGCAGACCCCGGCCAGCGTCAGCGCCAGGTACCGCGCGGCCGCGGACTTGCCGGAGCCGGGGTCGCCGAGCAGCACGATCGTGCGCCGGCCCGGGTCGGAGACCACGTCGAACAACGACAGCTCGTCCTTGGCCGCGTACTCCTCCCAGAGCCGCTCCACCTCCTCCGGATTGACCACCCCGGGCAGCCCGCCGACGTCGTCGCCCGGCGTGGACCCGGCCCAACGCCACCACGCCAGCGGCATCTCCGGTCGCGCGTCCTCGTGGACGCGGGGTTCCACGAACACCTTGGGCAGCCCGACGGTGAGGTAGCCGATGGTGGGGCGCGGTGAGACCGCGTCCACCGAGACGGCCTGGTATCTCAGCGACAACTGCTTGTAGTACTGGTTGCGGACGGCCGTCGGCAGGTGGGTGTCCGGGTCGGCGGGCTCGCGTGCCGGGGACCTGCCACTGCGTACGTCGGCCAGTGCGGCGGTCACCTTGGCGGTGAGGTCGTCCACACCGGAGAAGAAGGCGCAGAGGTGGCGCTCCTTGAGCTCACGGCGCAACGCGACGATCTGCTGCCAGTCGGCGTCCCGGTCGATCATGTCGACCGGCCAGGGCGTGTCCTCCGCGAGCAGGAAGACCAGGCAAGGCTTTCCCGCCGCGAGCGCCTCCCGGTATTCCAACTCGGTGATGGAGGACTCCTGGCCGGGCGGCCGGAACCCGTACCGCCAGGCGAACAGCCCCACGTAGAGGTCGCATCGGCGCACGTCGGCGAGGCAGCGCTCCAGCGGCGGCCGGATGTCGGCGCCGTACGCCTCCATGGCGACGTCGTCGATTTCGAGACGGCGAGCCACGGCGTGCACGGCAGCGCGGTATTCCAGCAGGTCCTTTTGTGTGGCCGAAATGTAGACCTTCATGAACGGCAAACTCCAGGGGGTGGCTGGCGACCGCACCATTGAAAATATCAGCCGCTGTCACGTCCGTCCGACCCGCGAACACTCCGAACGTCCGCCGTGCATGGGATTCCCGCCGATCCCGGGCCTATGATGGCCATCAACAGATACGGATCCGGGCTGTCGAATCTCGTACTCGCGGAGTTTCGGTTGTCCGACGCGGATCCGTGTCAGTGCCGGTCGCGAGGGGTGTACGTCAATCAGAATGAGCCGCATACCGCGGGATGAGCGCGGAGCGGTGGCAGCGTTGCGGAGGAAGCCATGCTCACGGTCGGTGAGGTGCACACCAGCCTTCTGCAGCACAGCACGGCGTTGGCCCAGGAGCAGAGCGCCGAAGTGCTCAGCCTGATCGAGGGCGAGGCAGTGCTGACCTCCCGGCGTCCATCGCTGTACGCGGTGTCACCCGATGTCCGCACCGGTGTCGACTGCTGGCTCCCGAGCGCCAGACAGCGCCAGTTACGTGGGGTGGGAGCCGTCGTCACCCGGGCCATCATCACCGGCGGCCGGATCGTGCAGGCCTCCTCGGTCATCCACGTCGTCGCCGGCGAGCGCCGCCAGCCGTGGTCGCACTATCTGGCCAACCCCGGCGTCCTGGAGACGGTCGGCAAGCTGGACGTCGCCGACCTGGGCGCGGGCTTCCTGCACGGCAACAACGCCGACGTGCTGAACCTGGAGGCGATCACCGGCAGGGTGCTCGACGGTGTGCAGATGTCCGACCTGCTGGACCGGCGCCCGCCACTGCGCACCGCCCGCACACGGCTGCGCTGGACCGCGCAGGCCGACGAGCGTCCGAACCGGGACGTCTCGGCGGTGGTCACCGTGGACTCACCCACCCTGCGTACGGTCGAACTCGTGCTCGACCCGCAGGACGTGCCGGCCGCCGTGGCCGGGCTCTGCGAAGATCTCGCGTTGCACGACTGGCTGCTGACCATGCTGTCCTCGCTGGTGGAGTCCGCGGTCACCCGATCGGCGTCCGGGCAGGAGCACGTCGAGCGGCTGCGGCCGGTGCTGGAGCACCTGCTGCACCTGTGGCTGCCCGGCGCGCGGGTGCACCCGCGGCTGCGGCCCATCTGGGACCAGTTGGAACAGGTACCCGGGTTCAGCCGTCAGTGGAACTCGTCGGTCAACTGGATCCGGGATCAGATCAGCGTGAGCAACATGGCCCTGCTGCGCGACCTGGCCGGGCGGGTGGCCGTCGACGAGCCGTGCCGACGCTGAAGCACGCTCAGTCGCTGATGAACACGTAGCTCAGCCGGTCAACCAGCTCGCTGGGCAGGTGCAGGCCCTCGCCACCGGCCCGTTTGGCGACCTGCTGCGCGACCACCGGCGGCACCGCCACCTGGCCGAGGATGGTCCGTACGGCCAGCTCCACCGGCAGGTACTGGGTGCCCATCAGGGTCAGCGTGCGATACGCGCAGAACGGCGCGGCCGCCGGGTTCAGCTGCACGATCGCCGGCAGTTCGTCCCAGTCCGTCGGCAGCTCACCGGCGAGCCGACACGGCTGCGTCATCGTCTCCCCCCGATGCCGTAGCACGCCGAGCCGGGTCATCTGCCAGACCGAGGCGAGCAGGGCGCAGGCCCACACCCGGGCGTCCGGCTCGTCGGACCAGAGTTCGATGTCGACGAAGATGGAGTGCCGGGGATCGCCGGACTGCAACGGCGGAGACCACGGACGTGGCAGGGTCATCGCCGGCGCGTCGACGTGCCCGGGGGACCGCTTACCGTTGGACAGCCAGCCCGACTCGCTCAACGGTGGACGACTCCCGGTGGTGTGCCGAGGTGGTTCCACCACCAGCGTGTCGACCACCAACCGGGCCAGCTCGGCACCGTCGTGCCGGGCGAAGCTGGACTCCCGGGCCACGTAGTCCAGGATCAGGCCGTGCTCCGCCGCGGCGCTCTGCACCTGCGGGATCACCTCGCGCGGGGTACCGAAGCGGTGGAAGTAGTCGTCCAACATGAAGCAGGTGCTGATCCGCGGCTCCCGGTGTGCGGGCAGCCCTCGTCGGGCCAGAGCCGGGATCGCGGCCGACCAGTCCGCGATCCGCTCGAACTTGCGCCTCAGCTCCTCACACCCGTCGCCGAAGTCCTCCGCGTAGAAGTGCCCCAGCTCCACCGACAGATGCGAGTACGCCACGCTCTCTGTACGACGCACCGCAGCTGCCTCCTGGAACCTGACATCCATGCCGATCACGCGGTGTCCCATGCCGTCTCGTCGAAAAGCTTCTCGGTCAGGTCAACGAAGGCGTCCACCGTCTTGACGTTGGCAATTTTGGATTGCACGTCGTGATCGGAGATCAGCTGCTCCCGCCACTGCAGCAGAGGGTCCAGCGGCACCGCGCCTAGCAGCGTCGTACGCCCGACACCTCGTCGTCGGGCCAGCTCCGACAGCTCCGCGTCGCACTTGCGCAGGAAGGCCTGCTGGGCGAGGCCGAGGTGGCCGACTTCCGGGCCACGTGAGTCGATCACCGCCGTACGGATGAAGCGCAGCGACTCCCGCAGCCTGTCCGGCTCGTGGCCGTACTCCTTGCCCATGGCCACGATCCCACCCGCCTCGAAGGCCAGGTCCGCCGCTGCGGTGACGTGCTGGGGTGTCCACCGGTGGAAGACCAACCAGCGCACGGCGACCTTGCGCAGGGTCGAGGTCGCGGTGGCGGCCAGCGCGATCTGGCTGGCGTACGACCGGCCGGCGCTGAGGTCGACCAGGGTCAGGTCGAACTCCTCCTCCAGCCGGAGGAAGAGCTCCGCGCAGCGCTTGGCGATGTCGTTGGTGAAACCGAACTCGCTACCGTTGCGTTGCCCCGGCAGGAGCACCAGCGGACCGGACCCGATGGGCCGCTGACGCAGGCTGGCACGTTCGGAGGTGCCCCACACGTCCAACTGCTCCGGAGACGGAATCTCCCCGCGCAGATATCGGTGCAGGCCGCCACCGTTGGGCCCGGCGCCCTCCACGCCATTGACGGCCTGTGGAATCTGGAACGTGATGCCGGCCGTCGGCGAGCCGAAGTCGTAATCCAGGTAGCAGGTGGGGCGACCGGACAACGCGCTGCGGTAGGCGATGTTCGCCGCGGTCACCGACCGCCCGGTGCCGCCCTTGTGCGACGTGACGAAGACCAGCATTCAGATCCCCTCGCTGGCCTTCTGCTGCCCGGTGGCGACGTCGTTGAGCAGCAACAGGAGAGTGTTCGCCAGAGCGGCCGCCGTGCCAGGACGCTCGTCAACCAGCAGCTGCGCCCGGCCCAGGCTGGCGCGGATGCTACGCATGCTGCGCTGCATCGCCTCACCGTCGAAGGTGCCGCGCATCAACTCCCGGTCGAAAAGGTATTCGGCCTCGTCGATGAGGTCCTGCGCGTAGTCGGCAAGCCGGCCGGCTCGCGGGAACGGCCGCTCCCACAGCAGCTGACCCGAGGTGACGAGAGCCTGCACCACCCGCTCGGTCAGATACCAGGAGGGTGCGTCCGGCTTCGGCGCCAGGCCGGGAAAGGCACCACCGGCGTGGTCCCACAGCCCCTGGTGCCGACCGTCCGGGATGCGCCGCAGCAGCAGGTGGTCCCACACCTCGTCGGCCAGCTCAAGCAGTTCACTGCGCCGTCGGGCGTTGCTCAGCAGACCGGCGACGGTGGTCGCCCGCTGTAGCAGCACCGTGGAGAACTCGTTCACGTTCCACGTCATGATCGGCTTTGACGTGTCGTCGTTCAGGGTCACCCGCTTGCCTGGCGCGTGCACGAACAGCGCCGGCTCGCCGGGCGACGCCCGCCGGGTGATCCGCGCCCGCTGCGCCAGCTCCACCAGCACCGAGGCGATCCGCCCGAGCTCCTCGTCACCGCCGCGCCCGACGGCGATCAGGCCCTTCACCGCCAGCGACGTGGCCTGGAGGGTGTAGTAGTCGGTCCGGTCACCGTCGGTCGTCCGCCAGGGGATGTCCTCGATGGGCCACCGCCGTCGGTTGCCGAAGGTCGCCACCGTCGCCCAGTACGTCCGCGTGAGCTCCCAGCGCAGTTGCAGCGCCCGGGACAGCCGCTGCTGCTCCTCGTTGAGCAGCCCGAGCAGCCGGGTGCGTTCGGAGTTCAGGTCCTCGATGGCGTCCATCGCGATCACTGTGAAGTAGAGGTAGGGCGCGTTCTCCGCAGAGCCCTCACGCTGCAGGCCGATCGGTTCGGTGGTCGGAACCTCCTCAGCCCCGGAGATGACCCCCCACGACCAGCCGCACTCGAACAGCATCTCGCTGTTGTCCAGATCCTCGGTCACCCGACCCGAACCGATGATCACGCTACGCAGGCTCGCCATCGTGTCCCGCAACTGCTCGCGCAGCGCCGCCACCAGCTCGCGGCGCGGCAGCTCGTCCTGGTTGACCATGTCGCACAGACGAGTGCCGTACTCGTCGCTGGAGGTGAAGACGAAGGTGCTGAAGCTGCGGAGCAGGCCGACCATCGCCGCCGTGAGGCGCGCGCCCGCCATCGCCTCCAGTTCGTCCAGTTGCGCCAACAGGTCGCGCCGCTGGGTGGAGCCCCGGTAGACCTTGACGAAACCGATCGTCGCCAGCGTCAGTGTGACCGACACCGCGAACGAGTCGACGATGTCCAGGGAACGCTGCTCGTCGGTGAGTTCCGGACCGCCCTCCAGCGGGGTGAGGTAACTGCCCCCGCCGAAGATCGGAGCGCCAGCGTCATCGGTGTACCGCCGAAAATAGTCGATCATCACGCTGACCAGCCGGCGGGGAATCTCGATCGCGCCGCCGATCGGGCTGAGTGCCTCGATCACCTCTTCGTCGGCGCGGTCCGGGTCGTCCAGTGACAACACGGGGACCTTGGCCGCGGGGAGCAACAGGGTCAGCAGTTGCTCCGCGTCGCTGATCGAGTTGCTGCCACTTCGGCTACCCCAGTGCCATTCACCGTTCGCCCAGCAACTGCGAACCGTAGCCCGCCAGATGTCGAGGATCTCCTGGCGCGGCTGCATCCGCATGATCCACCGCCGTCTGTTGTAGTCGACTCGAAACCTCTGGTATTGCCGTGCCCACGATGGTCCACTATGACGTACAGCATCATGGTAGCGGGCCAGTCGAGTGCCACTTGAAAGGCTTCGATGGTCGCGTGTCGGCACTCCGGCCAATCGGGTGCGATGGAATGCCGCGCCGCCACGCTGCGCCGACAGCACGGCATCGGCGCATCCCGCAGGCACGCATCGGCGCTATCCGCGCGTACGGCCGGTGGCCAGCAGCATGCTCAAATACCCGTCCCGCAGCGGCGGCTTCGGCCGTACCTCGTGGACGTCCAGGTCGTACGCGCCCGTCGCGATGCTGGCCACCACGTCGGCGCGTTGCAGTGCCACCGCCGGGAACATCCGCCGACCGACGCTGTAGCCGAGGGATCCGAGCATGACCGTCACGGCGAAGGGCGACCCGGGCCGCAGCGCGTCCAGAAACCGACCGATCGCGTGCTCGGCCTCGGCCCGGTCGGCCGAGATGGAGCAGGCCACGAAGAACATCGTGCCGGCGCTCCAGGCGTGCCTCGGCAGGGTGAAGACGCTGGCCCGCACCACCCGGCCCACCTGCGCCAGGCGCCGGCGCGGGTCCGCCAGTGCCGCGTACGCCGGGTGCTCCGCACACACCTGCCAGTACGGGTCCCAGAGCTCGTCGTAGCTGTCGACCTGCGTGCGCAGCCAGTTCACGTTCGCCGTCGACCATTCACACAGGTCGACGGCCTTCGCGAACGGCAGAAGCGACAACGCGGGGTACAGATTCGCTCCCGACCCCACGTCGACGCACCGCGCGTCGGAGAGCTTCGCCTCGGCGAAGAAGTCTCGGATGCGGCAGAGGATCTCCCGGTCGTCGGACCGCAGATCCGCGTAGTTGTGCCGGACATATGCCTGCGGGTCGAAGCTGTCCCACTCGACGTCGGAATTGATCGGCCTCGGCGACTGAATCGGCGAGCGTGGCGTCGACTCGCCGCAACCGCCCCCAGTCGCCGGGGTCAACGCCATGGACGGGCCTCCATCGGGTCGGCGAATCACATTGGTCGCTGAAGCGGCGCTCAGTGCACTGCCCATTATGTATCGGAGGTGGTGTTGGCTCACAAGTGTAGGAACTTCACCAACCGCCGGGAATGGCGACGACAGAACGGTGGTCGGATGCCGACGACACGTCCGCACCGGCCCGATCGACACCTGGCTGGCCTCCGCCTTCGCAGCCCACACCACATCAGACGAACCATCACCGCGATGAACGAAGCTGAGCCGTTGGATCATCCGCCCGCGACCGCCGCGCCTCGCATCCATCTCCAGACCCCGGGGCTCGGTGCTCGTCGGCCCGATAACTGATCCCACCCGTGCGACCGGGGCTGGTAGCGTGCGCCGAACATGAAGATCATGGGGGAACATCGATGAACCGAACTCGACTCGTCCTGACTGGCATGGCCGTTGCGGCGGCGATCGCCATGTCCGGCTGCGATCCGCAGCCGAAATCTGAGGGCACCGCAACCTCGCCGTCCCCGGCGGCCTCGAGCGCCGCCCCGACCGGCGGCGCGGCCACCACCGCGACCAGCACCGCAGCCAACGACGCGGCCACAGTGAAGGCCTGCGCCGACATCAAGAAGGACATCAAGGACAACGCGACCAAGGTCACCGAGGCCGAGAAGATCGGCCCGCCAGCCGGGCACTTCGCGGTCAGTGCCCAGTGGGCCGCCGGCTCGGTCGCGATCCTGGCGCACTCGATCGGTGCCAACGAGGCAGTCACCGCCGCCTCCGAGAAGATCCAGAACGAGATGATGGGCCTGAGCGACGCGTACAACAAGTCCGCCAAGGCCAAGCCCAGCAAGAAGGCGCTGGAAGCCGCCATCAAGGAGCTGGACACCGCCTGCTCGGCCGCCTGACCGGCTCGACCACGCGATCGGCGGTGACCCTCACCCAGACGGTCACCGCCGATTCGCATGTCCGTGCGGCCGGCGGCACCTGGGCCAGCGGCCTCTGAGCAACCCACGGTCAGCCTGCACGACGCCCAGCGAGCCACCGCGAAGAGCGCGACGGTCTGCCCGCACTGGCCTGGCTTCGGTGGCTGTCCCCGTTCGGGCTCTTGGCCCGGACCCGCCCGTTCGACGTCAATCGAGGGCCGCCGGTGTCGGTGCTGGCGTTCGCCGCGGTGCTGCTACCGGCCTTGGTGTTCCCTGCGTTCGCGCTGGAGACACCGGTCGGGCGGGGGTGACCGGGACTCAGCGTCGGGTCGAGGCCACGGGGTACGGCGGAGCGACCTGCTTGGCAGCCGCGATCGTCTGGCCGGAGTCACCGAGCCGCTATCCTTGATCGAGTACGACCTGTACGCATATGTCCGCTAGCCGAGGGGGAACCGTGCCCTATCAGATCGACCTCGCTCGCCTGCGGGACGTGCTCGACGGACCGTGGGCCGCAGTCCGCAACGCGCACCGGGAGCACCTCGACGCGCGCTTCCTCCCGGTCTACGGCGAGACCGGTGACCAGGCACGGGAGCGGATCACCCGGTTGCTCACCGAACTCCCCGCCGAGCTGGGTATGGCGTCGGCCTTCCCCACCGAGTACGGCGGCAGCTCCGACGTCGGCGGCTCGATCATCGCCAGCGAGATGCTGGCGCAGGTCGACCTGTCACTGATGGTCAAGGCCGGAGTGCAGTGGGGCCTGTTCGGCGGCGCGGTCGCGGCCCTCGGCACCCGCCGGCACCATGACGCCTTTCTCCGGGACATCGTCTCGGGCACGATCTTCGGCTGCTTCGCCATGACCGAGACCGGGCACGGCTCCGACGTCCAGCAGCTGCGCACCACCTGCACGTACGACCCGCAGACGCAGACGTTCGACCTGCACACGCCGCACGAGGCGGCCCGCAAGGACTACATCGGCAACGCCGCCCGGGACGGGCGGATGGCGGTGGTCTTCGCGCAGCTGATGACGAACGGCCGGCGGCACGGCGTACACGCGTGGTTGGTGCCGATCCGCGACGCGCAGGGCGACCCGCTGCCTGGTGTGCGCATCGGCGACGCCGGGCCCAAGGCCGGCCTGCTCGGCGTGGACAACGGGCGGCTCACCTTCGACCACGTCCAGGTGCCGAGGGACATGCTGCTGGACCGCTACGGTCAGGTCGCCCCGGACGGGACGTACTCCAGCCCGATCGAGAACGACTCCCGACGCTTCTTCACCATGCTCGGCACCCTCGTTCGCGGCCGGGTGAGCGTCGGCGGCGCCGCGTCGGCGGCCACCAAGTCGGCGCTGACGATCGCGGTGCGCTACGGCGACATCCGCCGCCAGTTCGGCACACCTGACGCCGACCGGGAGGTGCTGCTCAACGACTACCTGGCCCACCAGCGCAAGCTGCTGCCCGCCCTGGCCACCACGTACGCGCTGCACTTCGCCCAGACCGAATTGGTCGCCGCGCTCAGTGAGGTGCAGGGCGGCGACGGGCCGGTCGACGAGCACCGGCAACGGGAGCTGGAGTCCCGGGCCGCCGGTCTCAAGGCGGCGCAGACCTGGCATGCGACCCGCACCATCCAGAGGTGCCGCGAGGCGTGCGGCGGCGCCGGCTACCTGGCCGAGAACCGGCTACCCAGCCTCAAGGCCGACACCGACGTCTTCACCACCTTCGAGGGCGACAACACGGTGCTGTTGCAGCTGGTGGCCAAGGGACTGCTCACCGGCTACCGGGACGAGTTCGGCTCGCTGGACGGCTGGGGACGTGCCTCCTTCGTCGCCGAGCAGGTCCGCGAGATGGTGCTCGAACGCACCGCCGCGCGGTCGCTCATCGAGCGGCTGATCAGCGCCGTACCCGGTCGAGACGACGAAGTCGCCGTCACCGACCGAGGCTGGCAGCTCAAACTTTTCGAGGACCGCGAGAGGCACCTCCTCGACGGCGCGGTCCGCCGCCTGCGCAACGGCGCGGCCACCAAGAAGAGCCGGCCTTTCGACATCTTCAACGACGTCCAGGACCACGTCCTCGCCGTCGCCGCCGCGCACATCGACCGGATCACCCTGGAGGCGTTCGTCGCCGGCATCGAAGACACCGCCGACACCGAGGTCCGGGCGCTGCTCTCGCGCGTTTGCGACCTGTACGCGCTCAGCGTCATCGAGGCCAACAAGGGGTGGTTCCTGGAGCACGGCCGGCTCACACCGGCCCGCTCGAAGGCGATCACCGGCGTCGTGAACGGATTACTCAAAGAGCTACGCCCGCACATGCGGACGCTCGTCGACGGGTTCGCCATCCCGGACTCGTGGCTGCACGCCGCGATCCTGCGCGAGGAACCCTGTCGGCAGGAGACCATGACCGCTCACGAGGCCGCCGGTGACCCGGAGGCAGTCCCCGCCCGGGCAGGATGACTCCACAGGTCGATCGTCACCAACGTCACGCGGAGCTGAGTCCGGATGCCGCTTCCGCCCCGCTGAAGCTGCTCAGACGGGTCGACTACCGCCGTCCAGACAGCTCCATCGAGGAGAACGGGCGCCGCCCCACATCATTGATCGGTTTCCCGGCCACTCGTGCGGGTACCGCCGCTGGTCAGGACCGAGGAAGGGACGGACGCCCATGACCGAGCGGGAACAGCAGCGTGACGGAGAGCAGACCGGGGTGCCGCAGGACGAGGCGGCCCGCAGCACCCGGGCGGTACAGGACGCCCACGGTGGCAGCATGGCGCCGGGGCTGGTCGACGACACCGGTCACCCGGTGGCGCAGGCGCCGGCCGACCGGTTGGCTGAGACCGAGGGCGAGGACAACGCGTCCGGATACGCCGAGAAGGTCATTACGGAGGATGGGATCTAGGGCGGTGTTCCTGGCCATTGTCCGAGATCGTCGGTCGGACGCAGGACCTGCAGGCATCTCCTGGCACCTCGACCCCGTAGCGCCGAGCACGAGAACCACAGCACTCTCGCGAAGTCGGTGACTGACGTCAACGGACAGAAGCTTGGCTGAATGTGGGTTACGCCGAGCCGTCGACACGAACGGGCAGGGACAAGCTCGCGCCTGGTGTGACGTGGTGGCAGTGTGTGTTACGTGAGCGCAGAGGGCCCACTGCCGAATCAGGCAACCCCGCCGACGGGCGTTGGACATCTCAAATTCCGCTGCGGCCGGTGCGCGAATCGCCACCGAGTCGCCTACCCGGCAGCCCGGCATGCGACGCTCAAGCTCCGCGACGAACGGGCCACGCCGCGCGGCCCCCGGACACTACCGCCACAGCCACGATTCCCGGCATGACAGCACGGCACCCCAAACCCCACACCCCTTGTGCCCGGAGGAACGCAGACCATGGACCACGCATCTCAGCTCATCCAGGAGCGGAGTGCCCCGCCGGCCACGCTGGTGATCTTCGGTGCCTCCGGTGACCTGACCCGGCGTAAGCTGCTGCCCGCAGTCGAGAGCCTGGCTCGGCACGAGCGGCTCCCGGACCAGTTCGCGTTGGTCGGCGTCGCGCGCACGCCGATGACCGACGAGCAGTTCGCCGAGAGCGCCCTCGGCGAACGCACCCTCGCCAGCAAGCGCCAACTCCAGGGCGGCGTGCGGTACGTGGCCGGCGGCTACGACGACCCGGAGACCTACAAGCGGCTCGTGGAGACCCTCGACGAGCTGGACGCACAGCGGGGCACGTCCGGCAACCGGCTCTTCTACCTGTCCACGCCAGCCGGGGCCTTCGAGCCGGTGATCAACGGACTGGCCGGTGTCGGGCTCAACCAGCCACGCGAAGGCTCCTTCTCCCGGCTGGTCATCGAGAAGCCGTACGGGCGCGACCTGGTCACGGCCCGCGAGCTCGACGGCGTCGTGCACAGCGCGTTCGACGAGCACCAGGTCTTTCGTATCGATCACTATCTGGGCAAGGACACCGTCCAGAATGTGCTGGCGCTGCGATTCGCGAACTCGATCTTCCAGCCCATCTGGGACCGCTCCTGGGTCGACCACGTGCAGATCACCGTCGCCGAGACTCTCGGCGTCGGTAGCCGCGGCGGCTTCTACGAGGACGCCGGCGCGATGCGGGACATCGTGCAGAACCACGTGCTTCAGGTTCTCGCGCTGGCACTGATGGAGCCGCCGGCCTCATTCGAGGCTGAGGGCCTGCGCAACGAGAAGGTGAAGCTGCTGCAGGCGATCCGGCTCCCCACCGACCGGGACATCGCCGAGGCCGCGGTCCGGGGACAGTACACCCGGGGCGGCACCCGCGAGGAGCTGATGGCCGGCTACCGCGAGGAGGCCGGCGTCGACCCCCTGTCGCGGACCGAGACCTACGCCGCGATGCGGCTCAACGTGGACAACTGGCGCTGGGCCGGGGTGCCGTTCTACGTACGCACCGGCAAGCGCCTGCCGGCCCGGCTCACCGAGGTGGCACTGCAGTTCCAGAGGCCGCCGCACCTGCCGATCCCGACCGACCAGCTCACCGGCCTCGATGCTGACGCGCTGATCCTGCGGATCCAGCCGAACGAGGGCATCTCGCTGCGCTTCGGTGCCAAAGTGCCGGGCCACTCCTTCCGGGTCCGCACCGCCACAATGGAGTTCTCCTACGACCAGACGTTCGTCGAGGAGTCCCCGGAGGCGTACGAGCGTCTGCTCCTGGACGCGCTGATCGGTGACGCGTCACTGTTCATCCGCAGCGACGAGGTGCAGCAGTGCTGGCGGATCGTCGACCCGATCATCGACAACTGGGAAAAGGACAACTCGCCGATCCCCACCTACGAGGCCGCCTCCTGGGGCCCGACCGACGCCGACCGGCTCATCGGCGGGCACGGCCGAAAGTGGCGCAACTCCGCGTGACCCTGCCACAACGAGTGGCACCGCGCTGCTGAGCCCGACCGCTTGGTCGCACCATCGAAGTGCAGCGGTGGGTGGGAGCCGGCTCTCACCGTCCGCTGCGCCGAACCCATCGGCGTCGCGCCTGCAGCGACGCCGACGTGCCCACGGCCGACGTCATCCATCGCGACCCGGACGCTGTCCACATGCTCAGCAATGTGGGCGGCAGGTCATCGCGAGCCTGGTCGAACTGAGACAACCGCTGCCACGGCAGTCGGACAGGAAAACCGACATTCCGTAAAAACTACCGCAGTAGGTGCGTAACGTGCCGGACATGTTCTCTCGCACGTGGCGTAACCTGTTGCTCACAGCGCTCGGGGTGGGCATGCTCGCCGGTGCCGGTCAACTCGGCATCGCGTTCAGCTTCGGCATCGTCCAGCTCGCCGACGCCTCCACCGGCGCCGCCGTCAACCAGTGGCCTGCCCAGCTCGTCTGGGTGGGCTGGTTCGCGGCACACGCCGCCGTAGCCGGCACCGTCGTCGCCGCGCGCCTGGCCCGCCGGTACGGGTTGCTGGGCAGCACTGGCAGATTGGTGGCCGTCGCCGCCGCCGCCGCGCTGGGCGCCACCGTCGTGGCGCCGCTCTTCATCCGGCCGGCCCAGGCCGCCGAACGCTTCTCCGTGGATCCGATCTGGGCCGTCAGCATATGCGCGACTCTCGGCGCGCTGGTTGGCGCGGGTGCCGCGATCGCCGTACTGGTGAAGCCGCCGCTGGGTTGGAACATGGCGGCAGTGGGCGGCGCGGTCTGGCTGCTGGCGCTCGTCTCGGTCGTCCCGTCGCTCGCAACGGCCGGGCCGTTGCCCGCCGTACGGCTCGGTGTGCTGGAGCCGGCCGGGCTCGACGCCGACGCGGCACACCGGCTCGCGATCCTGACTCTGCCGTCGGTGGCCCTGCTCATCGGCGCGGCGACCGGCGGGCTGGCCCGCTGGCGCGGGCATCCGCCGCTGGTCAACGGCGTGACCGGCGCGGCCGGCGCGGTGCTGGTCGCGTTCAGCTATCTGACCGCCGGTCCCGGCGACGCCGTCGACCGGTACCAGATCACGCCGTACTACGGGGCGCTGCTCGCCATCGCCGCCGGTGTGCTCGGCTCGGCCGCCGCCGCGTTGTTCCGCCGGCCGCTCCTGCCGCGCACCGCCGAAGCACGGGCCGCCGAGTCAACCGACATCCTCCGTCCGCCGGCCGCCGGTCCCGCCGTGCGGCAGGCCATGAGGCCGGCCGTTGGTGGTACGACCGACGAGCCGGAGCCCGTCGACCTGGCCGGCGCGAGGCCGGTCGCCGGCGCGACCGCAGCGAAGCTCCCGACCACAGCCGAACCGCTGGGCTTCGGTGCACCGGCTGTTACCGCCGCATCGGCCGCATCCGCCGACGTCGCCACACCAGCCGACCTCGACGACACCCCGGAGACATCGCAACCGGCCCTCGCGACGGCGGCCCACCTTCGGGCGGGACCTGGCGGGGACGGCTCCGGGACGGCGGAGGCGGCGGTCGACAACACCGAACCCGAAGGAATGCCGCCCGACGGGGCCCTCGTCGCCCCGGGGACCCTCCGGATGTACCAACCGCCGAAGACCGACCGGACGCGGGTTCAGGCGACGCGGGCGGTCGTTCCGGCGCGGCGGGTGCCGCCCTCGGCCGAGCCCGCTCCCGGCACCGAGGCGACCCAGTCTGCCGGCACGCAGGAGAGGCCCGAACCGGCGCTCCCACCTCGGCACCGGCCGTCCCTGCCCAACCCGAACCTGGCCGCGAACTGGGACGCCCTCGCGACCGCCCAGCGCGCCGGGCCCCCGCCCACGACCGATGCCGTGCCGGCCCGCCCCGCCCGGACCGCCCCGGCCCCTGCGCCGGCATCCGTCGCCGAGGCGGGACGGGCCAGCGGGCGGCTGGGCCTGTTCCGGCGCAACAAGTCCCGGGCCGACAGGGGCGGCGCGGGCACCCCGGCGGACGGCGAGCCGCTGCCGAGGCAGGATGCGGAGTTCGTCGACTGGGTGAGCCGGCTCGGCAATCCGGTGGCGGACAACGAGCCGGATCAGGAAGGCGGTCGCCGCTCACTCCGTTCCACCGGCAGCCACCACAGCGACCGTTAGGAGTTCTTACAACTCCTCACGAAACGATGTCGTGGGGTGGTCTCCTACGTGGCCTCGCTTGATCAGCGCCGAGGCATCCCGCCATGCGGACTGTTGACGATGAGCGGCACGCTGTCTGGTGCCAGGAAATGGTGGCCCTCGAAGTACTCCAGGTGAACGTGGCCGCCGTCGTCCATGTTGGCTACATCGCGTAGCAGGTCGGCAAAGAGGGACCGGCTTTCCGCGCCACCGCGGATGGTGAGATAGCTGCGATCGTCGACGGCAACGGCGACGGGGCCCTGCGTCACGTCGATGACCACACCCCGTAGGTGCCGCGGGTGAGCGGACGGTGCAAGGCTGAGCTCGCCTCCGCTTGCTACGAGGTCAGCGAGGTGACAAAGGTCTGCCCGGCCGCTGGCGACGTCGACGCCTTCGGCTGCTGAGTGGTAGTCAAGCTTCACCCCGCAACCGTAGGCTTCCGCGTCTATCCAGCAACTTTCAGCTCTGCGACTCCCGCGCGCGGTTACGACGGTGGTGGACGATCAGCGCGACCGCGCAGAGCACCGCCACCAGGCCGAACGCCGAGCTGATCCACTGGTTGTCCGCCGCGGTCGACAGCACCACGTTGGCCGCAGCGCTGACGAAGAGCACGAGCCACAGCAGCGGGCGTAGCAGGCCGCCCGGCTTCTTCGGTGCGGCGACCGGGGCCTCGGTGATGCGGTACGGATCGGTCATGACTGCCTCCTTCGGCGAACGTTTCTCGACGCCGTCAACGCTAGGCGGACGGCGCGGCGGGGACGATCCCGCCAGCTCGACGAGCGTGGTACAGCAGGCTGTACCTTCCGTGCCGGGCGTTGCCGGGAGGGGCCCGCGGTGGCCTATGTTGGCGGAGGAGGTGGGTCGATGGCGTACGTGCGGGGCCGGGTTCGCGCCGCGGTCGACGCCCTGGAGCACCTCGTCGGAGGGCTGGGCACCGCCACGCTGGCGCTGGGCGCGCTGCTCTGGGCGGCGATCGTGGCGGTGGCTTGCCTGGGCGGGGTGGGGCTGCTGGCGGCGCCCGGTGCGTTGCGGGCGGTGCGCACGGTGGCCGACCGCGAGCGGGCCCGGCTGTCCCGCTGGGGCGAGCCGATCCCCACGCCGGGGCCGGTGCCGGCCGGGTTGCGGACGGCGACGCGGGATCCCTTCGTACGCCGGGAGCTGGGCTGGGTCGCGCTGTACTCACTCGTCGGCCTGGTGACCGGGCTGGTCGGCCTCGCGCTGCCACTCTATGCCGTGCAGGACGTCACATTCCCGTTGTGGTACAGGCTGATCCCTGCCGACGCCGGCGCGCCGGGGATCGTCTGGTGGCGCGTCGACGGATTGTCCGAAGCACTCGCGGTCGGGTTGCTCGGGGTGGGCTGGCTGGCCGCCGCGATCTGGTTCAGCCCGGCTCTGGCCCGTCTCCAGGCATGGCCGGGCCGGTGGCTGCTGCCTCCGCCGCCGGGTGTCGACCTGTCGCTGCGGGTGGCCGAGCTGACCGCCACCCGCGCTGCGGCGCTGGACGCCCATGCTGTCGAACTGCGCCGGATCGAGCGGTCGCTGCACGACGGCACCCAGAACCGGTTGGTCGCGGTCAACGTGTTGCTGGGTGCCGCGCGCAGGGCCGTACGCCGCAATCCGGACCGCGCCGACGAGATCCTCGGGCAGGCGCAGGACGCCGCGGAACAGGCACTCGGCGAGCTGCGTACGGTGGTGCGCGGGATCCTGCCGCCCGTGCTGGACGACCGGGGTCTCGCCGGCGCGCTGGCGGGGCTGGCCGGCAGCTCCGTGGTGCCCTGCCGGCTCGAGGTGGACGTGGCTGTGCGGTGCGCGGCCTCGGTCGAGGCCACCGCGTACTTCGTGGTGGCCGAGGCGCTGACCAACGTCGCCCGGCACAGCGGTGCACGCCAGGTGGACGTGGCCGTGCGCCGCGAACGTGGCCGCCTGTTGGTGTCCATTGAGGACGACGGGCACGGCGATGCCGACGAGACACGGGGCTCCGGGCTCACCGGCATCCGCCGGCGGGTCGAGGCGTACGACGGCCGGATGACGTTGACGAGCCCACCGGGAGGGCCGACGAGGATGGACGTGGAGCTGCCATGCGGATCGTGATCGCCGAGGACGACCCGCTGCTGCGTGAGGGGTTGGCTCTGCTGCTGCGGGCCGAGGATCTGGACGTGGTCGCCACGGCCGCCACTCCGGGCGAGTTCCTGGTCGCCGTGGACGAACACGCGCCGGACGTCGCGATCGTGGACGTCCGGATGCCACCCACCCACACCGACGAGGGCATCGTGGCCGCGGTGGAGGCCCGGCGACGCCGCCCCGGCCTCGCCGTGCTGGTCCTGTCGGCGTACGTGGAGCAGGCGTTCGCCACCGACCTGTTCTCGGTCGGCGCCGTCGGACTGGGTTACCTGCTGAAGGAGCGGGTGGGCCGGGTCGAGGAGTTCCTCACCGCGCTGCACCGCGTCGCCGACGGCGGCAGCGTCATCGACCCGGAGGTGGTGGCGCAACTGCTCGCCCGCAACCGCCGGACCGACACGGCGCTGAGCGAGCTGTCGCCGCGTGAGCGTGAGGTGCTGGGGCTGATGGCCGAGGGGCTCGGCAACAGCGCGATCGCCGAGCGGCTCTTCGTCACCGACGGCGCGGTGCACAAGCACATCCGCAGCATCTTCTCGAAGCTCCAACTCCCGCCGGACGACCGCGCCGACCGCCGGGTCACCGCGGTGCTGCGCTACCTGAACGGCGAACAGCGGTAGCGCCTGCTGTACCCGTACCTGGCAGCCCGCGGGATGGTCGCCGTTCTTCCACGTCAATAGCGTTTCTGGTGCGCGCAGTTCTTGCCCGATGACACGGAGAGAGAGCCACCAGGATGCTGGACTATCCGCGACAGACCGCCGAACCGGCGGTACGCGTCGAACAACTCACCCGCGTGTACGACGCGGGCCCGGACCAGGTGACTGCGCTCGCCGGCATCGATGTCGGGTTCGACCGGGGCACCTTCACCGCGGTGATGGGGCCCTCGGGTTCGGGCAAGAGCACCCTGTTGCAGACCGCCGCCGGGCTCGACCGGCCCACCTCCGGTCGGGTGCTCATCGGAGGCACCGACCTGTCCGGGCTGTCCGAGACCCGCCTGACCGAGCTGCGTCGTACCCGGATCGGGTTCGTCTTCCAGGCGTTCAACCTGATCGGCGCGCTCACCGTCGAGCAGAACATCGTGCTGCCCCTGCGCCTGGCGGGCGTCCGTCCGGACCGGGCCTGGCTGACCCAGGTCGTCGAGCGGGTCGGCCTCACCGACCGACTGCACCACCGGCCTGCCGCGCTCTCCGGTGGCCAGCAGCAACGGGTGGCGATCGCGCGGGCGCTGGCCACCCGCCCCGAGGTGATCTTCTCGGACGAGCCCACCGGCGCGCTCGACTCGCGGACCGCGGCGGAGGTGCTGACGCTGCTTCGCGCGGTCGTGGACGAACACGGGCTGACCGTGGTGATGGTGACCCACGATCCGATCGCCGCGTCGTACGCGGACCGGGTGCTCGTGTTGGCCGACGGTGCGATCGTCGCCGACCTTCCGCAGCTCGGAGCCGCCGGTATCGCCGAGCACCTGGCGTCGCTGGATCGGCGGGTCCTCCGATGATCGGCCTCGCCGCCCGCCTGCTGCGCCACCGCGCCGGCCCCGCCGCCGCGACCCTGCTGGCCCTGATCGCCGGCGTGCTGATCCTGGTGGCGATGGGCACGCTCGTCGAGTCCGGGCTGCGTTTCCGCCCGGAGCCACGGCTCTGGGCCGCCGCCGACGTGGTCGTCGCCAACCGCACGGTCAGCCACACGTTCAAGGAGTTCGGCGGCGACACCACCACGAGCACCGTCACGCTGCCCGAGGGCGGCACTGTGGACGCGGCGGTGGTGGACCGGATCCGCCAGGTGCCGGGCGTCGCGGCCGTCACCGGCGACGAAGGGGTGGTGATCGGCTCACCCGCCGCCGTGGGACACGGCTCGGACACGTACGCCTTCACCGGTCGTCCCATCGCCGCGGGTGTCGCGCCAGGGGCCGACGACGAGGTGCTTGTCGACACCCGGTTCGGCGTGGCACCCGGCGACCGCATCGACCTGGTCGTCGGCGGGGTCAGCCGCTCGTACCGGGTGAGCGGAACCGCCGAGACCGGTGCGGCGGAGGTGTTCTTCACCGGCGCGCAGGCCGCCCGGTTGTCCGCCCACCCGGGCCGGGTGGATGCGATCGGCGTGCGGATGCTGCCCGGCGCCGACCTCGCCGCGGTACGCGAGATCGCGTCGGAGGCCGGCGCCACGACATACGCCGGGACAGACCGTGGGAACGTCGAACAGTCGGAGAACCAGGCCGCCCAGACGTTGCTGGTCGGGGCCGGATCGGCTTTCGGAGGGTACGTCGTCCTGCTGATCGTCTTCGTGGTGGCCGGCACCATCGGGCTGTCCGTCCGGCACCGTCGACGTGACCTGGCGTTACTACGCGCGGTCGCGGCCACGCCGGGGCAGGTGCGCCGCATGCTGATCGCCGAGGCCGCGCTGCTGGCCCTGATCGGCTCTGCGATCGGCGGCCCGGCCGGCCTGCTGGCGGCCCGCTGGGTGCACGGCGAACTGGTCGGGCGGGGGTTCGTGCCGGCCAGCTTCCCGATGGTCGGCGGCCTGTTCGCGGTGCCGGCCGCGGTCGGTACGGCGGTCCTCGTGGCGGTGCTCGCCGCGTTGGTCGCCGCACGCCGGGTCACCGGGATCAAGCCGATCGAGGCGCTCGGCGAGATCGCTGTCGAGCCTCGGCGTAGCGGCCGGGTGCGGCTGATCGCCGGCGTGCTGACGCTGGCGGCGGCCGGCACCTCCGGGGCGTTCACGCTCGGTGCCGCCGGGTCGACCGGGGCACTGGCCGGCGCGGTCGGCATGCTGTACCTGTTCGTCATCGCGGTGGCGCTGCTCGCACCGAGGATCAACGCGTACGCGGCACGCCTGCTCACACCGTTGTTGCCGCGGATGTGGCGGGTGAGCGGCTACCTGGCCGCGGCCAACCTGCGGGCCAACGCGCAGGGCATGGCGACCGTCCTGACCGCCCTCGTGCTGTCCGTGGGGTTCGGCGGCTCGGTCTGGTTCCTGCAGACCAACCTGGAACGGCAGACCACCACGCAGAGCAGCGCGGGAACCCTCGCCGAACGGGTGCTTGTCGCTCCGGGTGGGCTGCCGGCGGACGCGGCGCGGGAGGTCCGCGAGTTGACCGGGGTGCAGGCGGCCACCGGTGTGCGCCGTACGCAGGTGCTGGTGCGGGCGCTCGGCGACATCGAGCCGGTCAGCGCGCAGTCGGTCGACCCGACGGGCATCATGTCGACGATGGACCTCGCCGTGCGCGAGGGCAACCTGGCCGACCTGCGCGCGGGCACCGTCGCCCTGTCGGCGATGCAGGCGTCCTCTTCCGGCTGGGACGTCGGCGACCAGGCGGAACTCTGGTTGGGCGACGGCACCCCGGTCACGTTGGACGTCATCGCGATCTACGACCGTGGCCTGGGCTTCGGCGACGTCACGCTGGCCGCCGAGACGGTCGCCGGGCACACGGCCGGGGACACCGACGACGAGGTCCTGGTCAGCGCCGGCCCGGATGCCGACATCGCGTTGGCCACGTGGTCGGCCGGGCGACCGGGCACCGAGGTTCTCGACGCCGCCACCCGCACGCGCCTGCTCAGCACCGATCTGGCGATCGGCGCCTGGCTGAACCGGCTGCTGATCGGCGTGATGGTGGGGTACGCGGCGCTGGCGGCGGCCACCACGATGGTCATGGCCGCGCTGGCCCGCCGCCGCGAGTTGGCGTTGCTCCAACTGGTCGGGGTCACCCGCCGGCAGATTCGGAGGATGATCCAGGCCGAACAGGCCGGGCTGCTCGGCACCGCCGTGCTGATCGGCGCGACGATCGCGGTGCTGACCCTGAGTGCGATCGTCAACGGGCTGACCGGCAGCCCGATCCCCTACGTCCCGCCGCTCGGTTGGGTGGCGGTGCTCGGCGGCACGACACTGCTGGCGTTGGCGACCACGGTGTGGCCCGTCCGACGCCTGCTCAGCGCACCTCCGATCGACAACATCGGTGTGAAGGAGTAGGCGTCGCGGCTCGCATATCGGCGACAGTGCCGCCTCCGCGTACATCGCTGAGGCGGCACTGTCGCCCTGGCGTCCCAGCTAGGGGTAGACCCAGGGCGGTGGCCTTGCCTGACGCCGACGCCCGGCCAAGGATCGTCAGCCCCGGGCGCGCCCGACCTGCTGCTCCCACAGCCCCGGCCATCACGGACGCTGCGCCCTGTCAGCGGCAGAGGCGGATGGTGTCGAGCGGCGGGAGTTCCGTCAGGATCGGAGCGACCCACTGCTCCGCCAGCCCCCGCAGCACGTCGATCTGCCTCACATTCCTCGGCCGACTGCGCAGGAGGTGGTGGTGTCAGCCGAAGAGGGCGGTGGAGATGTCGGCGTAGAAGAGGGCGGGATCGCGGGAAAGCGATGCCTTGACATTGGCGGTGGGACTGTCGGCGATCACTTCGAGCTTGCCCGCTTCCAGGCCGTCCAGTGCCATCGTGACCACCTCGTGGGGTGGGAGTTTGGGGATGTCGTAAGCGGCCATCATGTCGGTGTCGGCTATGGCCAGGGCCAGGGCGGTGACCTGGGTCTTCTGGTCGGCCAGCTCCAGCCTGATGCCGTTGGTGAGAGACCATTCCGCAGCTTTGGAGGCGGCGTAGCCGTTGCTGGCGGGGGCGAAGGTGTACCAGCTCAGCGCTGAGATGACGTTGAGAATGGCACCCCCGGCAAGCCTGGGGGCGAAGGCGCGGGTGACGTTGAGGGTGCCCCAGAAGTTGGTGTCGAACTCACGGCGGACGTTCTCCGTAGAGGGCCCGAGCAGGGGTGCGTTTGTGGAGATGCCAGCATTGTTGATGAGGAGATCAAGGTCGCCCACCTCGGCTGCCGCGGCGTCGACGGATGTTGGGTCGGTGATGTCCAGCTGGAGCGGGACGACGCCGGGGATGTTGATGCTCTCGGGCCGGCGGGCGGTGGCGTAGACGGTGGTGGCACCCCGGGCGAGGAGAGCCTCGGCAAAGGCTTTGCCGAGCCCACGGTTGGCACCTGTTACGAGGGCTTTCGTGCCGTTGATCTGCATACCGCCAGGCTAAAACCTCACGTTGGCGTCAGAGGCAAGCATTGCGAGGCGGGTCACTGTGGCGGATCGGGGACCCGACGACCCAGTGTTCACGGGCTGCGGTACCACGAGGAGCAGGGCTTACTGGCCTCGATCATCCGCCACGCCCAGCCGCTCACGAGCGCACGTCGTCACGCCGTTGGCCGGACAGACTCCTCCGTAGCATGTTCCGCCATGCACCCCATCGTCATCAGGCCACGCATCCAGATTCCGGCCCTGGTCGTGATCTTCACTGTATGGACCCTGCTGGGCGTCACGTACTTCACCTCCGGGGACGTACTGGCCGAGCGCGACTGGTTCGGCATCGCGCTGGGATGCCTACTCGTCACGAGCGGCATAGCCGGGATCTGGCGGGCTCTTCGACTCGGCGTGGTAATCGGCGAAGAGGGTGTCCGGGTCCGCGGCTTCGACAGCCGTGACCAGGTCACACCGTGGAGCGCGATCCAGTCGGTCGACTGCGTGCAGATCGACGTACGGGGAGGCCTGCCGCTCTACGCTCCCGTCCTCAGTCTCGGTGACCACGCCGACGCCATGCCTCTCTCGGCGCTCGGCTCGTACTCACGCCAGGACGCCGAGCGCACGGTCGAACAGCTGCGGAGTCTCAAGACCGGCGACGCGCGTTCCTGACTCGGGAGGCTCAGGACAAGAAGCGGTGCAGGGCTGCGGTCAGGTCGTCGGGGTTCTCCTCGGCGACGTGGTGGCCGGACTCAATCGAGTGGCCGCGTAGATCGGGGGCCCACGGGCGCCAGACGGCCAGCGGGTCGCCGTACAGGTCTTCCATGTCGTCCCGGGTGGACCACAGCACGAGTGTTGGGCAGCGGACGGTACGACCGTCACGCCGGTCGGTTTCCTCGTGCGCTCGGTCAACGCCGAGGCCGGCCCGGTAGTCCTCCAGCATTGCCCGAACGGTGGCCGCATCGTGGATGGCCCGCCGGAACTCCTGGTAGTTCGCGGCTCCCATGATCTCGGGCCGGGCCTTGTCGGCGTACCAAGCATCGGGGTCCGCGGCGATGGCTCGCTCTGGCTTGTCCGGCTGAACAAAGAAGAACCAGTGGTACCAGTCATGGGCGAACTTCGCATCGCACCTGGCAAGAGCCTCACTGATGGGAACACCATCGATGACCACAAGACGACCGACAGTGTCGGGATGATCAAGCGCCAGGCGCAACGCCACGTACGACCCACGGTCATGTCCGACCACCGCGAACGTCGGGTGGCCCAGTTTCTCCATCAGCTGGACCAGGTCCGCGGCAACCACCCGTTTGGACTGCTGCGAGTGATCCGCGAGGATCCGCGCCTTGCCAGACTGCCCATAGCCGCGCATGTCGGGACAGATGACGGTGAACCCGCGACCAACCAGCTGCGGCGCGACGCGATGCCACGTCGACCCCGTACGCGGATGTCCGTGGATGAGGAGGACCGGAGGCCCGTGCCCCGCATACCGGACCCGGAGCTCCACCTCCCCGACATCGACCCGCTCGTCCTCGAAACCGTCGAACATGCGCGGAAAGTATCCACGCCCCGCCAAGAAAAACATCAACCCATCGGCATGTGCGGACCTCGCACTACTGCCTCCGCCGCGGCGCCAACGCTGACGCCTTCGGTTTCGCCGAAGAGGTCTCCAGACTGAAGGGCCTGGTCACGGCGCTGCCCGTGGGATCGGCGTCTCAGCTGACGAGACCGTGACGGACTCCAGCAGGCTCGCCCGCAATGTTGCAGAGTGGGATGGATGGCGTCGGCGATCTTTGTCGAGGGCATTGGTCAGGCATTGCGTGAGGTGCTCGACTGCGGGTGACCGATCGGCGACTCGGGTGGTGACGTAGATCTTGCGCATCAGGCCGGATGGTCGGACGATCGGAAGGTAGGTGATGCCGCGCTGCGGCGCGACCGCCAACTGTGGGACGATCGTCACGCCGAAGCCGGCCGCGACCAGCGCGAGGGCGAACTGGTAACTGTGTGCGGGAATTGATCTGAGGTTCGAAACCGGCGGCACGGCAGGCCATTTCGGTAACTGCCTGGAATCCGGTGGCTGTGCGGGCGGCGATCCAGTTGGTGTTGGCGTAGTCGGCCAGCCGGACGGGCCCGATCTCGGAGGGTCGTAGCTGCTCCGGAACTGCTAGCAGCAGCGGCTCACAATGGAGCGCGAGTTGTTTGAGGCCGCGCAGGTCTGGACGGGACAGCGGCGGGTATTCGTGGGTTATAGCCACGTCAATCTCGCCGGCCCTGACTGCAGGAAGGGCCTCGTCTGATTCCAGTTCTGTGAAGGAGAGGTCGATCCGCGGGTGGTGACGTCGGAACGTCGCCAGGGCGGGAATCACGAAGCTTGCTCCGGCTGTGGCGAAGGCTGCTGCCCGGAGTACGCCGCCGCGCAGTCCTGCGACGTCGTGGACCGCGCGTTCAGCATCGGCTAGGGCGCTCAGCAGGCGGTTCGCATGGTCGGCCAGGACACGGCCGGCCTCGGTGAGTCGGACGCTGCGCGCTGATCGTTCTAGTAGCGGCGTGCCAACGTCGCGTTCGAGGCTGGCCAGTTGCTGGGAAGCAGCGGCGGCGGTGCAGCCGGCGCGCATAGCCGCGGCGGCGATGGTGCCGGTGTCAGCGACGTCGCGCAGAAGCTGGAGCCGGCGCGGATCGAGCATAAGGAGATCCTATGCTCAGCTACCTCAGCTACGTATGGATCTTGCTCTTCCGAGGTGTCAGGCTGGCCGGGTGTACGAGATCAGCGAGACGCGAATCGGCTACCCGCGCGGGCAGACCGAAGGATGCGGGCGTGTTCTCGCCGTGCTGCCGTATGCGGCGGCCGGCGACACGAGCCAGGTGGTCGTGACCGATCGCACCCCGTTCCATCCGGTGGACCACGCGTGGCCGGATCAGCCCGCCGACCACGGCATGATCTCGTTCGGGCCGACGGCGGTCCCGGTTGTGGACACTCAGATTCTCTCGGTCGAGCCGGAGACCGGTGAGGTGCGGATCGGGCCCGAGGTATCCGCGCGCCGCGGCGACAGGGACCGGGTCTTCGCTGTCGGGCACATCGTGAACACCATGGACGCCGATATCGGTGAATGGGTCGGGCGGGTCGTGTCACTCGAGGTCGACGTCGTACGCCGGGCCGCGCTGAGTGCGGCGCACACCGGCTGCCATCTGGTCGCCTTCGCTGTCAACGAGTGCGTCGACGGGTTGTGGACCAAAGACGCTGTCCGTGACTCCAGAGGGAACAGGAACTTCGACGCCGCGGCGCTTCTGGACACCCGGCACCACGTCGGCGGCAGCATTGACCGGTACCGTTTGGGAAAGTCTCTACGGAAGAGGGGTTTCAACCATCCGGCATTGATCGCCGACCTCGACGCCTACGTTCTGCGCGCCAACGACCTACTCGCGGCCTGGCTGGCGTCCCGAGCGGACGTAACCGTGACCGGCAGTTCGGACCGCTTCACCGCGGACCGGGTCTGGCGATGTGCCATCTCCCCACCCGCCGTCATGCCGTGCGGTGGAACACACGTGTCCGACCTGGGGCAGATCGTAGCTATCGATATCAGTGCCCAGTTCGACGACGAGACCGACGTGCTCACCCTCGCGGCCTCCCCGGCCGTGACAGGAAACCCATCGGAGTGACCGCCATGCCGATCACCGAACAGGCACTCGTAGCATTCGCCCTGACCACCACCATTGCCATGATCACGCCGGGGCCGGACATGCTGTTCGTGCTCGGCTGCGGGATCCGCGGCGGTCCGCGCGCAGGGCTGCTCGCCACAGCCGGGATAGCCACCAGCGAGGCGGTGCACATCGCGGTGGCGGCCGCAGGACTTGCCGCCCTCTTCGCGGCCGTACCGGCCGCCTACATGACCGTCCGGATCATCGGCGCCGCCTACCTGGTCTACCTCGGTGTACGGATGATTCGTAGCCGCAACGACGACCAAGCCGACACGCCTCTCGCCGACGCGCTCCCCGGCCGCCGGGCCTATCTCAGCGGGCTCATGACAAACCTGTTGAACCCGAAGATGGTCGTGTTCACGATCGCCTTCCTACCGCAGTTCATCGACCCGCGACAGGGTGCGGTGTGGGCACAGTTCGTGGTACTCGGCGCGATCATGATCGTCTTGGAATTCCTTGTCGACGGCACGGTCGGCATACTCGCCGGACGGATCGGCGGATGGCTTCGGCGCCGCCGTGCCGCTCGCCGGCGCATCGACGTCGCGACCGGAGGAATCTTCATCGGACTGGGAATCCGGCTGGCTGTGCAGCGGTAGCCTCGCGGCCACCGCAACCCGGCAAGAGCTTGGGGGCCATAGTGGATCAATTGGCAGGCGAGCCCGGCGTGGAGCGCTTGGACCGTCGAGCGGGAGAGACGCTCTACTACCTGGAAATGCGCTCACCCGGCGAGGTGGAGGCCTCGCGGCCCTTGCCCGCCGACGTGACGTTGAGCGAACAGCGAGACGCGCTTCTCATCCGCGCGGTCACACTCAGCATCGGCCAACCGTACGATTGGCCCAGCCAACACTGGAACGACAGCCGCTGGGCCGACCACCTCAACCGCCATGACCTGCGCCATTGGACGTTGCAGCGCGCGGGCGACATCCTCGGCTTGGCGTCGTTGCGATTCGACCAAGCGGAGGTAGAGCTGGACACCTTCGGATTGGTCCCACGACATGTCGGCACCGGCCTCGGTGGGCCATTCCTCGCGCTCGTCGCCGAACTCGCCTGGCGAGAGGCCCCCCAGACAGAACGGCTATGGCTGCACACGTCAAGCGCGGACCACCCGTACGCCCTACGCAACTACCTGGCACGGGGATTCCGGCAGTATCGGCCAGTCCTGCCAACCGACGGGTGAACGTGCTGCCGCTTGGCTGGGTAGAGGGTGCTACACGTCATTCGGCGACGAATCGTGGCAGCTGGCCCCGTCCGACGGCTCCGCCCTTCGGCGTTGGTAACTGCGGGCAGCAGCCACTCGGCCGGCCGCGCACAAGGGCGGGCGTAGGCCGCCGCGAGGACCGGTGGGGCGACCGCCACGAGCTCGCCGGGATCACCGTCAGGGCAAGCAGGTGTCAAGGCCCTCCGATACTCAACCGTTGTCAGATTATGGCCGGCTTATGACAATTGAAGGACCTTGCGAGCCTTTGCGGCGTCACCGTAGCGTCACTGACGGACTTCAATTCACTGGCGTGCGGTGGCAGATCCGCGAACGAAGTCCGGCACGCCTCGGCCGGTGATGACTTCGGAGGGACGAGCATGGCGACGAAACGTTCCCGTACCCATCGCACTGCCATCGGAGCGGCGCTGGCAGTGGCGCTGTCCGTCCTACTCACCGCCCTCTCCGCCAGTCCGGCCGTGGCGGCCACCGTCTTCGCCGACGGTTTCGAAAGCCCCGTCATCACCGACGATTTCGTCGAGTTCGCCGCCGGCCAGCAGTTCGGCCCGTGGACCGTCACCACCGGCACGGTCGGCCTGACCCGGGACTGGGAGGCCGCAGAAGGTAACCAGTCACTCGACCTCAACGGGTTCAGCGCCGGCGCGGTCGCCCGAACCGTGCCCACGAAACTGCTCACCACCTATCGGGTGAGCTACGCCCTCGCCGGCAACCCCGACAACGGGCCCCTCATCGTGACGGGAACGGTCACGGCGAACGGCCAGACAGTCGACAGCTTCACCTTCGACACTGCCGGCCACACGCCATCCGACATGGGATACGTATACCGGACGTTCTATTTCACCAACATCCTGTCCCCCGCCACGGTTCTGCAGTTCGCCAGCACCACGGCGGATGCCTTCGGCCCGGTCATCGACGACATACGGGTCGAGAGTTGCCTGCTCGTCATCTGCCCCACCGGAGCGGCCACGGCAGTGCGAGTCGCCTAGGTCCGCCTCCGGCCGGTCGGCCGAGGTTGTGTGACGAAGAGACCCGAAAACCACAACCTCGGCCACGCACGCAACGAGCAGAAGACCCACGTTCAGCGGGACCCTCCCACGGTTCGCCCTGCCGACGCGGCCCGACCTCGACGATCCCCTGCCCGCCTGCCCATGATTCGGCCTTGCCGTGGCGTGGTCGCCCTGCTCTGCTTCGTCAGGGATCCATGCGGAGCGACCACGCCGCCTGAAGGGCCACAGAACCCCGTGACCGGAGATTGCTAGGCGTAGCGGCGCAGGGTGAACCAGAAGGTCGGCACCGAGTTGGTGCCCGGTGTGACGTCGATCAGTTCCCAGCCGGGAAACCTGGCGCGGAGCTCGTCGGCTGTGACGCCCGCCGCCCACGACGTGACCTCGGGGATCGGATTGCCGAGCGGCTCGGGGCCGTACCCGAACATCAGCAGCCGTGCTCCGGGTGCGGCGCGGTGGGTGAGCCCGGCGGCATAGGCGTCGCGGCGGTGCAGCGGGATCCCGCAGTAGCAGCTCAGGTCGAAGAACAGGTCGAAGGGGCCCGGCACCTCCAGCTCGTCGAGGCGGGTGGCGTCTCCGTGCAGCAGCCGTACCGCCACTCCCGCCGCCGCAGCCTTCTCCCGGGCCTGGTCGACGGCGCGGTCGATCAGGTCGACGGCCGCCACCTCCCAGCCGTGCCGCGCGAGGTAGATGGCGTTGGTTCCCGTGCCGCAGCCGAGTTCGAGGGCGCGGCCGGGTGGCAGCGCCCCGTGCCCCTCTACCAGGTCGACCAGTTCGGGTGGCGTCACGCCGGTGTCCCACGGTGGCTTGCCGGTGCGGTAGTAGCCCTCCAGTGCGCGGTGGACGGACTCCTCCTCCGGGTCTCGCTGCGTTGAGGCCAGGTCCGGCTCCAGCTTTTGGGCGGCGTGCGGCTGGTCCATCGTCTCCTCCTAGAAAATAGAGCTGAACTCTAGTGACGCACTCTAGATATAGACTCGTGACATGGACCAAGTCAAGCGGCCGGACAAGCGAGCCGAGCGTTCACGCCGCACCCGCGAAAAGGTCGTCGAGGCGGCTCGCGAGCTGTTCGTTGCGCAGGGCTATGGGGCGACGAGCCTGCAGGAGGTCGCGGACCGGGCGGGCGTGGCCGTCCAGACGGTCTACTTCGTCTTCCGCAACAAGCGCACGCTGTTCAAGGACGTCGTCGACACGTCCATCGCCGGGGACACCGAGCCGGTCGCCACCATGGATCGTGAGTGGTTTCGCGCCGCGTGCGCCGAACCCACGGCGGCCGGGCAGTTACGCGCGCACGTCCACGGCACCCGCGAGATCCTGGGCCGGGTCGCCCCGATCATGCCGGTGATCGCGGCTGCCGCAGCCACCGACCCTGAGATCGCCGCACAGTGGCCGGACGGCCCCGACCCGCGTTACACCGTGCAGTACGCAGCGGCGCAAGCCCTGGTCGGTAAGCCCGACACCCGTCCCGGCCTGTCCATCGAGATGGCGGCGGACCTGCTGTTCGGCCTGCTCAGCCCGCAGCTTTACCTGATCTTCGTCCGTGACCGCGACTGGTCACCGGACACCTGGGAGGAGTGGGTCCGCACCGCCTTGACCTCCCAACTCTGCGCCGACCCCGGCTGAGCGGACGGACGTCACGATCGCCCTCAACCCGGCGCGGTGATCTGGCTGATCAACGTGAACGATCCGGTGGTCCACAGTGTCAGCCGGGCGGCGAGCTGGCACAGACAAGGTGACCGCGGGTCAGTTCCGTTGCGGTGCAGTGGGCGAGCATCGGGTAGCTGGTGACACGGGACGGGGTGCGCCTGGCGTCTCGCACCGACAGCCCTCCGCTGGTGGGGACGTCATCATGGTGGACATGAAGAAAAGCATCCCGCTGGTCGGCTTGGTCCTGGGAGCGCTCGGTGGGGCGCTCTGGGGCTGGTGGGGCGGCGACGGGTACGAGGCGGGAGACTCGGCGCTGGGCACAGGCCTGATGGGGGCTGTCGTCGGGCTGCTGATCGGCGCCGTTGTGTACGGCCTCGTAAGTCACGGCAAGCGGAACAGCCCCGGCCGAGACCGCTGAGAGAGAGGCATCGTCGACTGCACCCGACCAGCGGCGCGGCCACCACCGCGACCAGCACCGCGGCCAACGACGCGGCCAACGACGCGGCCAACGACGCGGCCAACGACGCGGCCACAGTGAAGTCCTGCGCCGACATGACGCCTACCACCGTCCGGTCCGGTTTGGTGACCTGCTGTTCACCTGGTCCGACTGACCCGCCGATGAACACGTCAGGGCAGATCCGCGTGCAGCGTGGAAGCACTTTGGCAGGGTTCAACACATTTGTCGCCACCCAACCTCATGATCAACGAAAAATTCCTCCGTGGGGGTAAATGGATCGGGGCGCTGATGCGTAAACCCCGTGTGGAACGAGAACGGAAGGACTTCGCGGACTTCTATCAGCGGTCCCGAGACAACTGCCTGCGCGCCGTACTAGCTGGTACGGGCGATCGTGCGCTGGCCGAGGATCTGGTCGCTGAGGCGTACGCGCGAGCCTGGGCCTCCTGGCCACAGCTGAGCCAGCATCCGGCACCCGCGGCGTGGGTGGTGCGCACCGCCCTCAACATCCGGGTGTCCTGGTGGCGGCGACGTCGGCGGGAGGTGGCCCTCGACGGCCACGAGCGAGCGTCTCTCATCGAGGACGACCCCGACACGAGTGACGCCCTGCTGGCCGCCGTTCGCCGGCTGCCGCAGCGGCAGCGCGAGGTGGTCGTGTTACGTATCTGGCTCGACCTGGACACCAGGTCCGTGGCTTCAGTGTTGGGCATCTCCGCCCAAACCGTAGCCGTCCATCTGTCCCGTGCCACCGCAACCCTGCGGGCGCAGCTCGCGCCCGCAGCCCGTTAGGAGATTCGATCATGAACGACAATGAGGTGTGGGACGCGGTGAGACAGACCCTTTCCGACGTACAGATGGATCGCCCGGTCGAGGCGATCGAGCAGCGCGGCCGAGCCCGGCGACGCAAGCGCCGTGTGCTCGGCCTGGCCGCTGGCGGTGGCGTCGCGGCCGTGGCCGCCCTCGCGCTGGTCCTGCCGATGGCCACGGGATCCGGCCCAGCCCCCGCTCCGACCGGCCCGGACAATCACGCCGAGGCCGCCACCCGGGCACCGGCAGGCAACACGAAGCTCGTATCCCTGGCAGCCAACCTCACCGCAGACGACCCCTCGCTGCCGGGCGACGCGTCGCTGATCATCGAGAAGGTCGATGTCCGTCGGGGCACCGTGCCATCTCGTACCCGGTACCACCTGTACACCGACAGCGGCCAGTACTACTACACGGAGGCCAGGAAAGAACTCCCACGGGTGATCGCTCGTGGCGAGAACCTCGGCAACGGCTTCCACACCCGTGGGGTGGCGGCGGCGCGATACGCGGCAACCGGTGACCTCACCAAAGCCCGCGAGCAGATGATCAACTCCGTGTACGACAACGGAAAGCCCCCTACCGGCGCCGAGCAGGACCGAATGAAGATCCTTCGGCAGAAGGGGGTCGCAAACCCGTCTCCGCTTACCGACCAAGACCGGAAGAACATCGCCGCCAACCACCTCTGGGTCAACAGCGTTGACGTGCTCTCCGCAGCGGGAGGCGACCCGAAGGTACGGGCGGGCGTGCTTCGCCTGACCTCCACCATCCCCGGTGTCACCGTCGTGGATTCGACGACCGGCGGGCAGCCCAGCCTGACCATCACCGCCAAGGTGTGGACGGACGACACCCAACACGTGCTGACCATCAACGCTCAGAACGGGGTACCGATCAGTTCCGAGGTGAACTCCCCGGAAACCGGAACCTTCTTTGCGGAAACCTTCGAGGTCTCCCGCGTGACGGTGGCCGACATCAAGACCGGCAGGTTCTGACCCTCGATCCCGCACCCGTGCGCGCCGTCCGCACCACTTGGACGGCGCGCACGGACCGCGCCTATTGGCGCCCGGTTCCTCGGCCTGCCCCTGCCCCGCAACCTCAACCAGGTCAACATCACCAACGGCGGGCGACCGAGGGTGGTCGATTACGCTCGGTTGCGGTCTCGGCGCCCAAGCCGGGCTGAAATTGCGGAGAATGGCGGCAACGGTCCGGAGGAATGGTGATGCGGCGGTTCGAGGGCAAGGTCGCGCTCGTCACGGCTGCGGCTCAGGGCATCGGGCAGGCCGTTGTCCGGCGGATCGCCGCCGAGGGCGGCGGGGTGGTCATCACCGATCTGCAGCAGGACGCGGTGACAGCGCTGGCCGACGAACTCGGCACTGAGCACGCGCTCGGGGTCAAGGTCGATGTCACCTCACGCGCCGACATCGACGCCGCGATCGCCGCGGCGGTCGGGCGTTTCGGCCGGCTCGACCTGGTGGTGAACAACGCGGGCGGCTGCATCGTCACCTCGATGCCGGAGGACACCTCGGCCGAAGACTGGCACCGCCAGCTCGACTTCACCCTGCTCAGCGCCGCCCGTTGCATCCAGGCGGCCATCCCGCACCTGGTGAAGACCCGTGGCAACGTCGTCACGATCAGCTCGATCAACGGTATATCTGCCTTCGGCAACGTGGAGTACGCCGCGGCGAAGGCCGGCCAGATCGCGATGTCTCAGAACTACGCCGCCCGGTACGGTCCGCTCGGTGTCCGCTTCAACGTTGTCGCCCCCGGCACCGTCCGGACACCGAATTGGGAGTCTCAGCCGGGCGCGCTGGAGAAGCTCAAGTTGATGTACCCGCTCGGCCGCGTCGGCGAGCCGGAAGACATTGCCGCAGCGGTCGCCTTCCTCGGCTCCGACGACGCTGCGTGGATCACCGGCCACACCCTGCCCGTCGAGGGTGGCGTGCTGACCGGCCCCAACCCGACCGACCTGCGGCCCGCCTGACACCCTCCATCTCCAGGGATCCGCACAAGCGGACGCCGCCCTGCCCCTCCGCAGGGGGGCGCCAGCGCTGACGCCTTCGGGTCCGCCGAAGAGGTCCCAGCCGAGAAGCCCTTGTTGCTCCGAACCCCTGGGCATCGCTCGCAGCCGCTCGATCGTCTCCGCCCGCCCGGCACGCATCTGGCGAACAGCCAGCAGCAGGTCCACCGGATCGGCTCAGTGGAGCGGCAGCCGCACCGAATGTATGCATCCGGCCGTTCACCTTCGTCGCCGGTATCGGGCCGGCCCTGATCTTCGTTCGCGCCCGTTCATGAGCGACCGCGCGCGGACCGCCGCATGATGCAGTCCGGGGCAAGGCCACCTCGCCTGTCGCCCCAGCTCAGGCCCACGGCGGGAAGAGGTGCCGGAGGAGCCCTCTAGAAGGATCGGAGCCCGGTACCAGACCGGGACGCGGCCGTGACCCGTGATTTTGCTGGTGCGGTCGCAGGAAACGCAGGTGACCAGGAGCAGGATGTCGAGGAGTTCAGCGTTGGCATTGACGCGGAACTTACCGTGGCCGGTGCTGGCGAGGTCGGAATGGCAGTGGACGCAACGGAACGGGAGCAGGGGAAGGTGCGTGCGCCGAAGGGCCCAGGACGCAACGATATGAGGACGCGTAGACATGATCCCTCTGAAGACCTGACGGAAGGCATGGAAAAGAGCCGACGGCGACGTCGGCGACCGATGCGCGGGGAAGGTGTCAGGTCTAAAGAGCAGGCGGTGTCACGCGGGTGAAGTCCTCCCGTGAGTGGGTCGAAGAAGAAGGATCCAGCTGCAAGGTAGGGCGGGACGGGTTGGCGAGGCCACCGATTTTGTGTTGGTGCCGAGCATTGAGGGTCAGCGAACCGGGCATCCACCACGCGTCGTCCGTCCTCGCGGCCCCTGTTCGCCGTATCCGGCCGCCCCCGTGCGACTTGCTCTCCCGCCGGTGGCTGGACAATGGCGGTGCGTACGACAAACCGCAGTCCACCGCGCCGCAGGCCCTGGCCCACGCCCTCGCCGACTCCCCGGTCGGGCAACTCGGCTCGAACGCACAACTGCTCGGCCCGAACCATGCGGCTGACAAGCCGACCGAGCCGACGACCGTGCCGCTCGGGCTGGCGAACTTCGCCTGGGACCTCCAATCGATCCGCCCGTTCGCCGAAAGGGACCACAAGAACATCGTGTCCTGGCACGTGTACGACAAGGGAAGCCACTTCGCCGCGCACGACGCCCCCCGACCTGCTGGTGAGCGACATCCGCGGCTTCTTTCGCCAACCCCACTGACCCATACCCAGCAGGTACGCGCGGCGAGCGCCCGCCGCACGTACCCCTGATCTCAACCCTTCGGGAAGGCCACCCGTGCAGACCCTGACCCGCCGCGCCCTCAACCGCGCCACCCTCGAGCGGCAGTTGCTCCTGCGCCGCGCCGACCTCACCCCGCTGCAGGCCATTGAGCACCTCGTCGGCCTGCAGGCCCAGACCCCGCACAGCTGGTACGTGGGGCTGTGGACCCGACTCACCGAGCGCCGACCCGAGGACATCGGGGCGCTGCTCACCCAACGACGGGCAGTGCGGATCGCGCTCATGCGATCGACGATCCATCTCGTCAGCGCGTCCGACGCGCTGGCGCTACGCCCACTCGTGCAGCCGGCACTGGACCGCGACCTGTTCACCAACCAGACACACGGCCGGTCCATGCGCGGACTGGACACCGCAGAACTCGTCACTGCAGGCCGGGAACTCCTCGACGAGCAGCCGCGCACCCCGGGCGAACTGGGCCGGTTGCTGGCCCAGAGGTGGCCAGATCGGAACCCAGCGAGCCTCGCCTACGCGGTGCGCAACCTGCTGCCGGTCGTGCAGACCCCGCCGCGCGGCGTGTGGGGCGCCAGTGGCCAGACCATCCACGCGCCGCTCGAATCGTGGGTCGGCGCGCCGCTGCGCACCGACCAGCCGATCGACCAGATGGTCCTGCGATACCTGGCCGCGTTCGGCCCGGCGACCGTACGCGACGTGCAGACCTGGTGCGGTCTCACCCGGCTGGCGGAGGTGCTCGACCGGCTCCGGACCCGCCTGGCCACGTTCCGCGACGAGAACGGCGTCGAACTGTTCGACCTACCCGACGCACCCCGACCCGACCCGCAGGTCAGCGCGCCTGCCCGGTACCTGTACGACTTCGACAACCTGCTGCTGTCCCACCACGACCGGTCCAGGGTGGTCACCGACGGCCTCCGCCAGCAGAACTTCGTCCCGCACGGTCCTGTCCCCCGCTTGATACTCCTCGACGGCTTCACCGCAGCAACCTGGACGTTCGCCACGGCACGCGGCGCGGCCACCCTGACCGTCCACCCGTTCGAACCACTGTCCGCATCCGACCGCGAGGCATTGACCACCGAGGGCAGCGAGCTGCTGGACCTGCTCGCCCCCAAAGCGTCGTACGACATCCGCTTCACCGCACCGACCTGAGGAGCGCCTTCCCGAGACTGGAGGACACGCTGCCGCGAAATGCGGCAATTCGGGGCTGGTAAAGAGCGTCCTTGAGCGTGAAGTCTTCTCCGAGACCGAAGCGGCGCGGCTGCTGCCCGTCACCCAGCCTGTGACTTCGACACAGGCCCTAACCTGGTAGGCGGGCCATGACGAGGGGACGGAGCCTGGCCGTGAGCTCGTCGTTGAGCACCAGTTGGTAGTAAGTCCCACCCGCCGCCCCGTAGACGACTGCTTGACAGGAGTTCACTCTGCCCGGCAACGAGAAGCGGCTGACTTGCTTACCGGTCTTGGCCTCGAATATCCGGTAGATGAAGCGTGCCGACCGCAGCTGCGCGGTCTGCTTGTCGCCGGTGCTGGTGTTGTAGGTGCAGGTGTCGACTTTCCTGCTCGGGTAGTCGTCGTCGAAGTACTCGCAGACGACGAGCTGGGTGTACTGCTGCGGGTACATCCCCGGGTGCCACTGCGACTGCCATTCGCCAGGCAGCTCGGACTCCAACTCCTCGGGCGCGTACGGATGCATGACGAAGAGCGCGGCCAGGTGGACGGGAGCCCCGGCATAGGCGGGACCGTCCGGATTGTAGGGACGCACCGCTTCGGGGTCGAAGGTCGAGCCGCCGCACGCCTCGTCGCTCGTTCTGATGGTCGGGGGCGGTGGCGGCCAGGTCGGGCTGGCTATTGTCGACGCGGATGGCACCGGCGTGGAAGCCGGTGGCGAGTCGGGTTCCCCAGTGCACGCGGTGAGCCCGCACAGGGTGCCGACAACCAGGGCGACGAGTCGAGTCGTCCGCTGCGAACCGCTCACGCCGCCCCAATCGTTCTGCTGTCGGCACTGCCGGAGCATCCATTCGGTGCCCAGACCGAGCCTGCCATCCGACATGGGATACGTATACCGGACGCCGCTACGGTTCTGTAGTTCGCCAGCACCACGGCGGACGCCTTCGGCCCGGTCATCGACGACATACAAGTCGAGAGTTGCTTGCTCGTCATCTGCTCCACCTGAACGGCCACAACCTCGGCCACCCGTGCAGCGAGCAGAACAGCCTCGTTCTTCGCCTACTGCCGTTGCAGTATTAATCCTGCCCTCAGGTTGATCGGGGAGGATGAGCGCAAAAGCATCAACTGGAGGGAGCGGGCCGGCGTGCGGATCATGATCGCCGATGACGAGGCGGCCATCCGTGAGTCGCTGGAGCGGGTGCTTCAGGTCGAGGGTTACGGCACCAGCACCGCCGCCAACGGTCTCGCCGTGCTCGACGGGATCGGTAGCGCGGCGCCGGATCTGCTGATCCTCGACGTGATGATGCCCCGCCTCGGCGGGTTGGAGACCTGCCGGCGGTTGCGGGCGGCGGGTCGGGATCTGCCAGTGCTGATGCTGACCGCCCGGGATCAGGTCTCCGACCGGGTCGCGGGGCTGGACGCGGGCGCCGACGACTACCTGCCCAAGCCGTTCGCCACCGAGGAGTTGCTGGCCCGGGTCCGGGCTCTGCTGCGCCGCCGCGCGCCGGGCGACGACGAGTCGCAGATCCTGTCGTTTGCCGACGTCCGGCTCGATCCCGACAGGTTCGAGGCGTGGCGGGGTGGTCGGCCGCTGTATCTGACCCGGACCGAGTTCTCCCTGCTACAGGTTCTCGTGCGCAACGCGACCCGGGTGTTGACCCGCGACGCGCTGTTCGAGGCGATCTGGGGCTTCGACATGAGCACCACCGCCAACAACCTTCAGGTGTACGTGAGCTACCTGCGCCGCAAGATGGAGGCTGAGGGTGAGCCGCGATTGATCTACACGCTGCGCGGCCTGGGGTACACGCTGCGGGAGACTCCTCCGTGAGCAGGCCCGCCGGCCGGGAACCGCGTCAGCTGATCCGGTGGTGGCGCCGGCGGTCCCTGCGGACCAGGCTGACGGTGATCGCGGCGACGGCCATCGCGGTCAGCGTGTTCGTGGCCTTCCAGGTGGCCAGCGAGCTGCTGGACTCGGAGCTGCAGGACAACGCCGAGAATCAGCTACGCGCGGACTCCCGCATTCTGGCGACGACCGTCGAGCACACCGGTCTGGCGCAGGTCCAGCTACCGCCGTATCCCGGATCCGGCCGGCTGGTGCGGGTCATCCTGCCCGACGGTTCGACCCGGACGCCGGCCGGCCAACCCGCGCTGCCCCCCGTCAGCGGGCACGCCGGGCGCGTGGCGCAGGGCGCGTCGGCCGACCTGATGGAATCGAACGACAGCGACGACGACGGCTACCTCATCTACACGCTGCGGGCGGGCGACGGCGCGGTCCAGGTGGCCCGCAACAACGACGACAGCCCGGTCAACCGATTCGGGTTGGGCATGCTGCTGATCGGACTGCTCTGCGTGGCCGGGGGCGCCCTTGTCGGGCGGACCGTGGCGCGGACCGGGCTGGCACCGATCGACCGGCTGACCGCCGCCGCGGTTCGTGTCGCGCAGACCCGGGACCTCGACTCCGACATCCCGGACGAGGGCGGCGGGGAGATCCGGCGGCTGATCCAGTCAATCAACGACATGCTGGCCGCGCTCCGGGACTCCCGGCGGGCCCAGCGGCTGCTCGCCGAGGACGCCGCCCACGAACTCAAGACCCCGCTCACCAGCCTGCGCCTCAACGTCGAGCTGCTGATCCGGCTCGATCGCCGCGGCACCCTGGACAGCGCACTGCCGGCGGAGAGCCGAACCCGGCTGCTCAACGATCTCGGCGCCCAGGTGGCCGAGTTGAGCACCCTTGCCGCCGAGCTGACCGACCTGGCGCGCGGGGACGTCAGCGACGAGAGCACCGAGCTACTCGATGTCGCCGACGTGGTGGTGGCCGCCGCGACCCGGGCTCGTTCCCGCGTGCCCGACATCGAGGTCGCGATCGACGTGACCTCCGTGTGGGTGAGCGGGCGTCCCGCTGCGCTCCAGCGGGCGGTACTCAACCTCATCGACAACGCCGGCAAGTGGTCCCCCACTGACCAGCCGGTCCAGGTCCGGCTCCGTGCCGAGGGCGCGTCGGCGGTCCTCGAGGTCGACGACGCCGGGCCGGGCATCGACGCCGCCGACGTACCGCGGGTGTTCGACCGGTTCTACCGTGCCGACAGCGCCCGGGCGCTGCCGGGGTCAGGTCTGGGGCTGTCGATCGTGCAGCGGGTCGTCGACGCCCACGCCGGCCGGGTCACCGTCGCCCGGTCGGCACGCGGTGGCGCGCTGCTGCGGATCATCCTTCCGGCCGCCGCCCCGCCCGCTCGGATCACGCGGCTCAGCGGGGTGGACCCGGTGGCGCGCTGACCACTGCGGCACGGGGCCGGGACCGCCACGGCGCGCGGTGCCAGGGCCCGCCGCAGCGGGCGGCGCAGGACAAGGGCGGCGGACACGGTGACGGCCGCCGGCCCATGGCAAAGATCCGGGACGGGAAAGAGCCCGTCCCGGATCTCTCGACTGTGCCGCCGCGCTCACCGTTGCGGCGCGGGCCCCTCCACGAGCGGCCGTTGATCGTTCGGCAGCTCCACCGGTCGGGACAACCGGCTCGGCCACCACATCCGCCGGCCGATCAGCAGGGTGAGGGCGGGCACCAGGACCGACCGCACCAGCAGGGCGTCGAGCAGCACGCCGAAGGCGACCAGGAACCCGACCTCGATCAGCATCACCAGCGGAAGCGAGGCGAGGACCGCGAACGTGGCCGCCAGGACCAGGCCTGCCGAGGTGATGACGCCACCGGTGGCGGAAAGGGCTTTGAGCATGCCCTCTCTGGTGCCGAGGCGCACGGTCTCCTCCCGGGCCCGGCTGGCCAGAAAGATGTTGTAGTCGATGCCGAGCGCCACCAGGAACAGGAATGCCAGCAGCGGCACCGAATAATCGACGCCCTTGAATCCGAGGATCGTGTCGAAGACGAACACGCTGCCGCCGAAGGCTGCGGCGAATGAGACGATCACGGTCGCCATCAGGACCAGCGGGGCCACGATCGCTCGGAGCAGTAGCCCGAGGACGATCAGGACGACGGTGAGCACCAGCGGGATCACCAGCTTCTCATCGCGGGTGGTGGTGACCTCGGTGTCGAGGTTCTCCGCGCTCGGCCCGCCGACGATCGCCTCCGCCCCGTTCACCGCGTGCACGGCGGCACGCACCCGCTTGATCGTGTCGTACTCCGCGGCGGTGTCCGGCGCGTCGGTCGGGAACACGGAGATGTCGGCCCAGCCTCCGCTGGTCTCCCCCGGGACGGCCAGGGCCACACCGCGAGTGCCCTGGACGATCTCGAGCACCCGCTCCTGGTGCGCCGGCCGGGTGAAGATCGTCATCGGCTGGCCGCCGAGCTCCGGGAAGTGCTGGCGCAGGACGGTGAAGCCGGTGACCGACTCCGGCGCGGACAGGAACTGGTCCTGCTCCCGCAGGGCGCCGGTGTTGCCCGCCAGCCCGATGGCGAGCACGCCGAGGACTCCGAGCGAGCCAAGCGTCGCCACCCACCGGCGGCGACTGATGGCGGTGCCGAGCCGTCCCCACAGCCCCGGCTTCTCCTGGACGGCCGTGTTGAACCGCGGTATGGCCGGCCAGAAGATCCGCCTGCCGAGCACCACGAGCACCGCCGGGAACAGCGTCAGCATGGCCACCAGCGCGCACAGGATGCCGGCCGCGCCGATCGGGCCCAACCCGCTGGTGCTGTTCAGGTCGGCGACGAGCAGGCAGAGCAGTCCAGCGATCACGGTGGCCGCGGACGCGACGATGGCCGGCGCCGCGCCGCGTAGCGCGTGGACCATCGCGACCCGGACGTTCTCGTGGTGGTGCAGCGTCTCCCGGTACCGGGCGATGAGCAACAGCGCGTAGTCCGTGCCGACGCCGAATACCAGGATCGTCAGCAGCGCCGAGTTCTGGTCGTTGATCACGATGCCGAAGGCCTTGACGAGCAGGTAGACGGTCGCCATCGCGGTCAGTGCGGCCGCGCCCACAGCCATGAGCGGGATGAACCACAACACCGGGCTGCGGTAGGTGAGGATCAGCAGGAGCGTGACGACGACGACGGTGGTGAGGAAGACCTGCAGGTCGATGCCGTCGAAGACGGCGTCCATGTCGCCGTCGACCGCGGCGGGTCCGGTCACGTCGAGTTCCAGGCCGGCGGGGCGCTCCTTCGCAGCCTCCCGCAATGGGCCGACGAGGGTTTCCGGTGCGCCGTATGTCGTGCTCACATCGAGGGTGAACATCATCGCCTTGCCGTCAGTGGAGGATCTCGTCGGTGGGCCCTCGTCGTCCTCGCCGCCCGCCGCCGTCACCTTCGGCGGGTACCGCTTGACAAGGGTGTTGTGGTGGCGCTCGACCGACGCGCGGTCGGCGTCGGTCATGCCGCCCGCGCGGTGGTACACGAAGACGAACGTGTTGTCCTCACCGCCGGGGAGGCTGTCCTCCAGCACCGCCACCTTGGTGGACTCGGCGCTGGCCGGCAGGGTGTCCACGGCTCTGTCGGTGGTTACCGAGCTCAACTTCCCGCTCAGCGGCACCATGACCGCCGCCAGCGCCACCCACAACCCGATCACCAACCATGGCACCCACCGGCCTGCCAAGCGACCGGCCGGCGCTTCCCCGGGCGGCGCTGACTCGACTGCCATCACTAGCTTCCTCCATACGGTTAGTCGCTCATCTGATGCCGACTTCGTACCGAGCGAATCTGAGACGACCGTTAATGCGCCGCTCAGGCCGGGTGGCCGAACCACGTGCCGAGCGCACGCACCAGCACGGTGGTGCCCAGGTCCTGCGCGGTGGGCAAGGCCCAGGCGACACAGCCGTCGGGCCGGATCAGCTACGCGTCGACGTCCACTCGGTCCGTGCGGGCGGTGACGGTGTTGACCCGGCCGGTCCACGCGGCCGCGGCATCGCGGACCTCCGCGCGGTCGGCGAGGCCCAGCAGAAGCACACGACCCTCACGCAGCAGGTCCGCGGACCGGCCAGCTCCGTCGGCGCCGATCGCGTATCTTGCAGACATGCCAGTGGCATCCGCCGACTCGCGGCAAGCTGCGGTCGCTACCCCACCACATCGCCGCCGCGCCACGATCGCGTTCTCTCTAGCGCTGGTCGCCGTAGGGCTGATCGGCGGCTTCGGGGCAGCCAAGCTTGCCGACGATCCGCACACCGCCAAGCCGGAGCTGCTCGCTGGGACGGTCACCTGGTCGAATGACCAGACCAGGTCCATCGCCTTCGAGGCAGACGGGGCCCCACGGGGCTCTACCGATGGCGACACGATCTACTCAGTGATCGCCGAAAGCTGGCAGGACGCGAACGGGACACTGCACCACGACGGCACCTATCCAACCTGCCTGGCCGGCGGGAAGGACGACCCCGTCTCAATGGACCGACACCGAGTCGAGCTTGAGGTTCTACACCGAGACACGGGCGGTCAGCCACAGCACATCGCCGTCCGCGTCCACTGCCTCGACTAAAGGCGCATGAGCCCGGGCACCAGCACTTTTCGCTTCCCGTCGGCCGCCAGGCCGACCCTAAATGATCGTGGTGAAACGCACTCTCCTCGACATGAGCGCACGCTGCCCTACCGCCTCCGAGGGACAACGCTGACGGCTTCGGGCACGCCGGAGATCGGTGTGCTGGTAGGCATCCGGACGGAGTCGGTCACGGAGCGCTGGCTGGCCGACGAGCAGCGCTGGCACGCCGGGTTGACGCAGCCGTTGCGGCAGGAACCCGGCGAGGACCTGCCGCGACTCGCGGTGCCGCAGGCGGCGTACGCCCCGGACGTCTACGCCCGGGACCCGCACCGCCCGGTCTCCGACGGCCCCGGCTAGCGTACGGCTGGCGCAAGCTACGCCTTGGGGCGTTCGTCATGTGTCCTTTCTCGTGGTCAGCTAGCGAGAGAGTCGAGCCAGTTCGAACGCAGTCGCAGTGCACGCTCGGCGCTACCCGCGACCGCCGCGATACCGGCAGCGATGTTCACCTCGAGCGGGACGCGCACGGGAAGATCGAACGTGCCCAGGGAGTCCGCCACCGGCGGAGCCTGCGAGATCGTCTCGACGAGCTGTGGCACGGCTACGCAGATCCCGATGAGCACGAGCAGTGTCGAGACGACGCCGACGAGGCGGCTCAATCTCGGGCGGGTGCGGTCGAGGTAGGCTCGCCGACCCTCGGCGGAAGCGGGATGGGGTGTCAACTGTGTCTCGGTGCCGTCGGTCCGCACGTAGTGGCAGCGGCCTAGTCCGTAGACGTTGACGGCGACCTCGATGTGACCGCCCGGCACGGGGAAGCGGGCCGGCATGGTGGAGAGCGAATGGAGCGCACCGTCGAGGTAGAGCCGCGCGCGTACCGCGCCGTCGTCGCGATCGCCCAGCTGACGGACGTCGACCGCGTAGGTGTGCGTGGTGCCGTCCGGTGCGCGAAGTGTCAGCGTTCGCACGGACCTGCTCAGCAGTTGCCACCAACGGAAGCGCGGCAGCGGCTCACCATTGCCCGGCCGAAGGCGCCGTGCCGCGAGACCGTCGCGCAATCCTTTGAACACCATCCGAGAATCTCCTGTCTTTCAATCATCCAGCTGCTCTCGCAGGTCGGCACCGGGAATCGGGCGCGTGAGTACTGGCGCGCGATCCACGAGACGTACATCGCGGCCGACCCGACGGATGACGACGTCGCGGCATACCGTTCGCTCGACCGGCTGGGCCTGCACCGCATCGAGCGATGGCTGGCCGCCCTCGCCGACGAAGGCGCAGTCCCGGCCGGCGACGTCGAGCGACGCGCCCGGTTCCTGCAGGCCGGGCTCTTCACTCGACCGCAGGCGTCGGCCCGGCCGGCGCGCGCCCGCTGCGCTTGCGGCCGAAACCTGCTCCGCGGATCCTGAATCTCACAGGTCCGTGAGACGGCTGGCAATGTCAGCGGGAAGACCCCCCGTGTCGCCGTGGGTCGTCAACACCATTCGGAGTGACCCGGCGTGCGTGACGACGCCGAGGATCCGTTCGTCGCGGACCTGCGTCGTCATCGTCGGTCCCCAGATCGCGACCGCGGATGATGTGCCGGGCTCGGACGTCCCCAGGTTCGTGATCTCCAGGTCGGCGATGGTGGCCGCGAGCATCGCCGCCTCTGCCTCGGCGGCTCCGGCGGGGTTGAGTGAGGCCAGCATCAGCGCCGCGTCGCGGGCGGCGTCCCGTGCCGCTCGCAGTTGGGCCGTCGCGTCCCGCGCAAGCGACCAGAGCGTGCTGTGCGCAGGTGCATTCAGCACCACGGTCGTCGCCGTGAAGCGGTTCACGACGTCGTCCTCGAGATCCAGCGCCGATCGGAGGTCGATGGGAACGTTGATGCGGATGCTCTCGCCCCCGGTGAGCGCGGAGAGTGCCTGGGCGGCGGCGGCGCATAGTGCGCCTTGAACGGTTGACCCGTTGGCGCGGGCGGTGGAGCGAAGGTGGTCGGTCGTCGCAGGGTCGAGCTCGGCGCTCTCGACGTTGGGTGCGGTGGCGTCGAACGGACGTATCGTGGCGACGGCCGGCGTCGGGCTCGGGGCCTGATCGGCCGGCCGTTCCGCCTGGGGTGGGCCCACGAGCAGGCTCTCCTGGTCGATGGGCGCCGGCCGGGGCGAGAGCGTCTGCCCGTCGAGGATAGCGAGGAGGTCGTGTGCCGCGCGGAGCGCGCCGCGACCGTCGGCGATCTGGTGGGAGAACGTCAGGAGGACGACGGTTCCCCGATCACCGGATGCGTCGCTCATGAGCGTCGCGCGCGCCAGCGGACTCCCCTCGGCATCGACCGGAATCGTCTGCTCCTGCGCTGCGGCCTCACGCCAGTCGCCCCCGCGGACCTGTCGGACCGGGATGGGCTCGGTCGACTCCTGGAAGGTCGGGCGATCGCCGTTGCGGTCGATGCCGACGGCGAGCAGCGGATGCGTCTGCTGCAGGTGCGCGAGCGCGCGGTCCAGCTGCTGCGCCGAGACGTGCGTAACGAGTTCGATGACGAGTGAGAACTGGACCGGGTTGCGGCTGATGTAGAGGTCGATGATGTGCTCGAACGCCCCCAGCGAGCGCACGACCGGATGTGCTTGAGAGTGGGGCATGCTGTCCTTCGCATCGATATGACGATCGGTTGGGCCGCTTCAGTGCTCGGAGTGCTCGGCCCGGTGCTGTCGCACGTGACGGCGTCCGACGAAGCCACGGGAGCGCCTCGGAATCGATTCGTCCGTCAAGCTGCGCCTTGGATGAGACACCCGGCCGTAGCGGCATACTCAAGCCGCGTCCAGGTGATCCTCGTCCCAGAGGCCGGCGGCCCGGCGTTCGGTCCAGGCGGGCACGCCCCGGTGTCGCCACGTCACCGCCCCGCGTCGCGCGGGTCATCGCGCTCGTCTCAGGCCGGTTCGGGCCTGATGCTGGGCAGGTGCCGCGTCAGTTCGTCCATGCGATCCGGGTATAGGTTCGGTGGGTGGATGTGGTCGCCGCCTGTCGAGCCTTCGTCGCGGTCAGCGGCCATGGCAGCTTCACCTCCGGGGCCGCCGCTGCGGGAATCCCCCAGTCGGTCGCCAGTCGCCGCGTCGCCGCCCTGGAGGAGCACTTCGGGGCGCGGCTGTTCGACAGGTCGTCCCGCGCGGTGCGACTGACCTCGTTCGGGCAGGACATGCTGCCGTCGGCCCGGCGCCTGGTCGACCTGGCCGACGCCATGGCCGACGACGCCGAGCGGGCCCGGTTGCGTCCGCTGCGGGTAGCCGTACCCGATATCTGCCCGCCGCGCCGCCTCGCGGATCTGGTGGTCGCGGCGCGGCGGCAGCGGATCCACCTGGAGGTACGGCCGGCCGGTCCGGCCGAGCGGGAACGGCTCTGTCGGACCCTGGAGGTCGGTGCCGGCATCGTGGCGGTCCCGGAGGCCACGGCGTCCTGGCGGGTGCCGCTCGGGCTGGCCGCCCGGACCCCCTTCCCGGCGCCGACGGTGTTCCTGGAGACGCTGCGCAGCGGCCGGGCCCGCACCCAGGCCCGCCGCCGGATCCTGATCCAACCCGAGGACGACGTCGCGTACCTTCGGGACCCACTGACCCGCGCCGGCCAGTCGGCCGGCCTGGTGCCGGCCCAGGTGGCGGTCGCACCGTCCCTGGTCGACGCCGCAGCGGCGGCACTCGGCTCCCCCGACCTGCTGCTCTGCTCCCGTCAACAGGCCGAGGACTTCGGATTGCACTGGTGCCCCCTCGCCGTCCCACGCCTCCTGCGCGGCTACCACGTCGCCGCCGGCGTACGCGAGGACCTCGATCAGCTCAGCACGGTCCTCGCCGGGGACATCGCACGCTGCCTGGGCGCGCCCGACGGCCAGCCGAGGGCGGCAGAGGGTCGCACCCTCGGTGACCGCACGACGGGAGATCCCGCGTGAGCGCCATCGCCGTCATCCGCGACGCCCAGGCCCTTCTCGACGAGGCGGGGTTGAACGGCGCGTTCCTCGTACGCAATCTCGACACCGGCCAGGAGCTCGGCTTCGACGCGAACACGACGTACCCGTCGGCGTCGCTGGTGAAGGTGCCGCTGGCGGTCGCCGTGCTCGAACGCATCGCACGCGGGGAACTCGACCCGGCGATGCCTGTCGACGTCCTCCCCGGTCGGATCACCACACCGGGCCCGACCGGGCTGAGCCGCTTCCGCCATCCGGCTCGGGTCGCCGTGGACGACTTGCTCTACCTGAGCACCGCCGTCAGCGACGGCGTTGCCTCCGACGCGTTGTTCGACCTCACCCCGCCTGCCGCGGTAGCCGCCGAGTTGCGGCGACTGCGCATCGACGGCATCACCGTGCGGCACCGGGCGGGCGATCTTGCCGACACGCCGGCGGAACGTCTCGGTCCCGACGAGGTGCACCTGGCGCACTCCCTCGCCATCGGCGCCGGAACACCCGGCCAGGGCCACCCCGTCACCCAACTCGACGTCACCCGCGCCAACACCGGGTCGGCGCGGGCCTACGTCGACCTGCTGCACGCCCTCTGGCGGCCGTCGGCGATCCACGAGACCACCGCCGAGCGGGTACGCGCCCTGATGGGCGACAACCTGCACCGCCAGCGACTCGCCCCCGACTTCACCTCCGACGCGTCCCGCTGGTCGTCCAAGACCGGCACCCTGCTGCACCTGCGCCACGAGGTAGGGGTGGTGGACCACGCCGACGGTCAGTCGTACGCCGTCGCCGCGCTCACCGCCTCCCGGGTGCCCGCCGTCGCGCAGCCCGGCAGCGAGGCGACGATGGCCCAGGTCGCCCGGAGCTTGCACGACCACCTGCGGACGGGCACCCTGCCCTGGTGGGGTTAGCCGGCGGGCGTCGCTCAGCCGATCAGTTCCGTCGGTGCTGGTGCGAAATCGATGCGCGGCTTGCCCTGCATCGCCGCCGCCAGACTCTCGTAGACCGGCGGGTTGATGCCGTCGCGCTGTTGGTGGTGCATCTTCACGGCGGTCTGCGGCCAGTCCGGGTCGGTCAGGATGCCGGCCACGGCGTACTGCTTGGTCATCGCGACCATGGAGGCGTAGTTCTCCGCGTCGGTGGTGCCGGTCTTGCCGGCGACCGGAGCGTCCACGGCCGTCTTCACCTGCCTGGCCGTACGGCTGCCGCCGCACCGGCTGGTGGCGGAGTCGTCGCCGACGGGGCAACGGGCGACGTCGACGGCGGCGCGGGCCACCCCGGTGCTCACTCGCTTCTCGCAGCGGGGTTGCGCGATCTCCAGCGTCCTCCCGTCCGGGTCACGGATCTCCTGCACCGGCGTCGGCGCGCAGTATGTGCCGTCCGCGGCCAGCGTCGCGTACGCGTTGGCCAACTCCAGCGGGGTGGTGGCGGAGACGCCCAGGGTGAATGCGCCCCAGTCATGGGCTGCCGCCCGGTCGTCGGCCCACCGGCTTTCCCGGTCGACCCGGAATTGGATGCCGAGCCGCTTGGCGGCGTCGACCACATTCTCGGCGCCGATCTGCTGCTGTAACGGCACGAAGTAGGTGTTCGTCGACCGGGCGAACGCGCTCCACATGGTCAGCACGCCACCGGCCTTCTTGTCCGAGTTCGTGGGGCAGTAGAGGTTGGTGCCCGGGCACGCGGTGGGGCTGGCACGGTCGATGACGTACTCCGATCGGAACCGTTGTGGTGCGTCGATGGTGTGGCTGAGCGGGATGCCCTTCTCCAGGGCGGCCACGACGGTAAAGATCTTGAAGGTTGAGCCGGCCTGGTAACCGGTGATGCCGTCGCCGCCGGTGAGTAACGGGTTCATTGTGTTGGGGTAGTTGCCCGAAGCGCCCTTCGCCCGCTGCTTCGGGTCACTGTGCGGCCTGTTGGTCGGGTTCCCCGGGTCGTCGGGCCGGAAGGTGCGGTTCACGGCGAGGGCGCGGACGCGGCCCGTGCCCGGTTCGACCGTGGCGACCATGGCCGCTTCCTCGGCGGTCTCGCTCTTGGTCCTGCGTACCGCCTGGTCCGCACCGCGCTGCGCCTGCACGTCGAGGCTGGTGGTGATCGTGTAACCACCGCTCTTGAGCCGCCGCTCCCGGTCGTAGGCGGTGGCGCCGAAGGTCTCCTGCTCCATCCACCAGCGGTAGAAGTAGTCGCAGAAGAACCCCCACTGCCGCTGGTTGGCGGCGACGCAGCCGTTCGGGGTGCGCTTGTCCTTGACCGCCATCTTGGTGGCCTTGGCAGCGTCGGCCTGCGGCTGCTGCAGCGCGCCGGTCTCGACCATGTTCTGCAGGACGTAATTCCGCCGGTCGAGAGCGCCCTTGCGGCCGCTCGGTGTGGTCGGGTCGTTGGTCGACGGGGCTTTGACCATGCCGGCGAGCATCGCCGCTTCCTCGACCGTGAGCTTGCTGGGCGACTTGCCGAAGTAGACCTGGCTGGCGGCGTAGATGCCGTAGGCGCCGTTGCCGAAGGCGGCGATGTTCAGGTAGCGCTCCAGGATCTCGTCCTTGGAGAACTCCTTGTCCATCTGCAAGGCGTAGCGGATCTCGCGCAGCTTACGGGCGCTGGTGTCCTCGGTCGCGGCGACCACGTCGGCCGGACGGGTGGCGGAGTAGGCGATGGCGAGCCGGACGTACTGCATGGTCAGCGTCGAGGCGCCCTGCTTACCGTTGGCGCCGGAGGAGTTGCTGACGAAGGCCCGGGCGACGCCGTTCAGGTCGACCCCGTTGTGCCGGTAGAAGTCGTGGTCCTCCGCCGCGACGATCGCCTGGCGCATGACCGGGGCGACGTTGGCGAGCTTCACGTCCCGCCGGTTCTCGTCGTACATCGTCGCCAGCGGCGTCTTCCCATCGGAGGCGAGCAGGTAGCTGATCTGCGGCGCGCGGGCCACCGTCAGCTCCTTGGGCAGCGCGCCGAACGTCTCGACGCCGGCCTTCGCCGCCAAGCCGGACATCGCCACCGTGGGGAAGGCCGCCGCCGCGACCACCACACCGGCCAGCAGGCCGCAGATCAGCAGCGATGCGGCGTTGGTGAGGACGTTGTGGTCACGTTTCCACATCCAGGTCACCTCGATCCATAGGGTGCGGGGCGGCAGCGGCCCGTCAACCGGCGTTCCGCCCGCCGGTCGGGTCTCCGTCGCTGCCACCCCGCGGTGTCCGACGCCTCCGTGCGGGCACTCGGCGGCGAGTGGGTACCGCTCAACCGGTCACCAGTTGGCCATCACCACCCTGGTCGCCTCGGCGATCAGTGCGTCGTCGTAGTCGGCGTCCTTCTCGTCGCGGCTGGACAGCACCGCAAGGACGATCGGCGCGCGGTTCGGCGGCCAGATCACCGCGATGTCGTTGCGGGTGCCGTACCCGCCGGAGCCGGTCTTGTCCCCGACGACCCAGCCGTCGGGAACGCCGGCGCGAATCAGCGCAGCCCCGGTGGTATTGCCCCGCAGCCAGCCGTTGAGGGTGTTGCGGTCCGAGGGTTCGAGGGCGTCACCGACGGTGTACGCCCGCAGGGACCCGGCCATGGCGCGCGGGGTGCTGGTGTCCCGCCGGTCACCCGGCCTGCCCTCGTTGAGTTCGGTCTCGTAGCGTGCCGGATCGGTGACCTTGTCGCCGATCTCGCGAAGCTCCTTCTCGAACCGTTGCGGTCCGCCGAGGTGACGCAACATCAGGTTGGCGGCGGTGTTGTCGCTGTAGCGCACGGCAGCGTCCGAGATGGCCCGCAGCGTCATGCCCTCGGCGACGTGCTGCTCGGTGATCGGCGAGTAGGTCACCAAATCGTCGGCCGAGTAGCGCACCACCCGGTCCAACTCGGCGTCCGTGGTCTCGTCGAGGATCTCGGCGGCGGCCAACGCCTTGAACGTCGAGGCGTACGCGAACCGCTCGTCGGCCCTGTACTGCACGGTCCGGCCGGTGCCGGTGTCGATCGCGTAGATCCCCAGCCGCGCGTCGAACTTCTCCTCCAACTGCCGGAACTCCTGCTCGCGGTCTGGTGCGGACGACGTGGGGGCCGCCACCGCGCTGTCCCGCTTCGGCTGTTCCGCGGCACCGGCGGGACTGCAGGCAGCCAGGGAGAGAACTGCCGCCGTGGCCACCAAGCAGCGTGTCGGAAGCACCATGATCACTCCTTGTCGATACGTGTAAGGGCGCCGGAAAGCGCCGGTCGGACAGGACTCGACCCTGGCAGCGATCCGGCATGCGGTCGAAGACAGAAGCCGCGAGGTTCATGCCGATCGGGCATCAACGGCGCGGCGAGGGCCACCGCCGCTCGGGACCAGGCCGGCGGCGGTGACCCGACGTCGAGGCGATGACCAGCCGTCGGATCAGAGCTGGCAGCGCTGGTCCGCCGCGGGAACCTTCAGATCGATGAGGTAGGCGGCGAGGCGGTGTTGACGCAGGGGTTGATCCCATCCTGCGCGACGGTGTGCCGGGCACCCTCGACGGTGAGCACGGTGCCGCCGAGGTCGCCGGCCAGGACCCTGCCGGCCGCGTAGGGGGTGGCCGGGTCACCGGTGACGGAGATGATCAGGGTGGCGGGCAGACCCTTGACGTTTTGGGCGTAGGGAATGCCGAGGCTGGGCTCGCCGGGCCAGGCCTCGCACGCATCCCGGCTGACTCCGTCGACCTTCTCGCCGCTGTCCACGAACGGGCTGGTCCTGTTGATGTCGGCGCGCAGCCGGGCCTCCTCCTCGGGGGTGCGGCGCACCTCGTCGTTGCAGTTGATGGCGAGGTTGGCCTCGAGGTAGTTGTTCCACCCGCCGGAGGGGTCCCGACCGCCGAACACGTCGCCGACCTTCAGAAGCTGCGTTCCGTCGCCCTGCTTGAGCTGGGCGAGGCCCTTGATGAGCACGGGCCAGACCTCGGGGCTGTAGAGGCCGGCGGTGATGCCGCCGACGGCCTGGGTGAAGTTCAGCGTGCGTCCCTTGCCCGCGGGGACCGGATTGTCGATCAGCGGCCGCACCAGCTTCTGGAAGACCGTCGTGGCCTGGGCCGGGTCGGTACCCAGCGGACAGTCCATGCTGGCGGCGCAGGAGGCCGCCAGCTTGTCGAAGCTCTGCTGGAAGCCGGCCTGCTGGCTGAGCCGTCGCTGCGGATTCTTCAGGGTGGGGTCCACCACCCCGTCCAGTGCCAGCGCCCGGACGTTCGTGCCGAACATCTCGGCGTAGACAGCGCCGAGTCGGGTGCCGTAGCTCTGCCCGGCGAACGTGAGCTTCTCGTCGCCCAGCGCCGAGCGCAGGACGTCCAGGTCCCGGGCGGCGTTGCGGGTGCCGACCGCGGACAGGATCTCCGCCCCGCCCGAACCCTTCGCGCAGCGCTCCGCCAGGCGCCGGGTGTCCTCCCCGCTCCACCCACCCGACGACGCCAGCAGCGTGGTCTGATCCTCGCCGCGATCGTGTTCGGCATCGCTGAAACATCTGATCGCGGGCGTCGACGACCCGACACCGCGCGGATCGAAGCCCACCACGTCGAAGCGCTGCACCAGCGGGCTCTTCGCGAACACGGCGCTGAAGGACGTCGCCTGGGTCATACCCGAACCACCCGGACCGCCCGGGTTCAGCACCAGCGACCCAATGCGCTGCCCGGGTTCCCCCTGGGCGGGCAGCCGGAGCACCGCGATCCGGATCTTCCTGCCCGTCGGGTCCTCGTAGTTCAGCGGCACCTCCAGCCGGGCGCACTCGAACGGTTTGACGTAGAGCTTCTTGTCTCCCGCACTGGTGCCGAAGTCCGCACACGAGCCGAACGACAGCTTCTGCCCGTAGTAGGCCGCCAACCGGTCAGCGGACGGCTTCGGGTCGGCATCGGTCGAGGCTGCGGTGCTCGTGCAGGCGGACGCCAACGCGAGCAGCGCCGCCGCGCCGACAGCCGCGCCAACGCGCCCGGTGCGCCGAATGGCGGGTGAGCTGGACCGGTCCCCGGGCGGGTCGGAGTCGAACAAGGTCATGGGGCCTCCGCAGTCGATTTGGTTTGCGCAAAATGCGCTTTCGATGAGACACCCGGCCGTAGCGGCACACTCAGCCGCACCCACTGTGATCTCGCCAGCACCGACGGTTGCCTTGACTGTGCCCTGAGGGCACAGGTTCGGATGGGATGAGCCCGTTTTGTTGCGGGCCGGACCAGGAGGCAAAAGTGGTGCGAATGCGGAGCGTTGCCCTAATAGGAGCACTGGGATTGGCCGGCACCATGGTCGCGGTCATTCCGGCAGCGGCCGAAAGGTCGACGGCGGGGAAGCCTGTGGCGGGGCTGACGTGGACGGCGTGCCCCGACAGCGTGGTGGTGCCGCCGACGGTAGGTGCGCCCATGCAGTGCGCGAAGGTGCCGGTTCCGTTGGACTACCGCAACCCGGACGGCACCCAGATCGAGGTCATGGTGTCGCGGATCGCGAGCACGAACCCGGAGAAGCGGCGTGGCGTGCTGATGTTGAACCCGGGCGGGCCGGGCGGCACCGGGCTGGACCAGCCGGCCTTCCTGATATCGAAGGGGCTGCCGACCAGCGTCACGGACAGCTACGACCTGATCGGCATGGACACCCGAGGCGTCGGGCACTCGGCGCCGGTGAGCTGCGGCTTCACCGCCGACGACGCCTACGGGGCGAACATCCCGCCGTACGCCCCTGACGACGCGGCCGTCGTCCGCCAGGCGAAGATCGCCAAGGACGTCGCCGAACGCTGCGCGGCCAACGACACCGACGGGCGGCTGCGCCACGTGAGCACCGCCAACATGGCCCGTGACCTGGACCGGATTCGCGCTGCCCTCGGCGAGAAGAAGGCCAGCTTCTACGGGGCGTCCTACGGCACGGCGTTGGGTGCCGCGTACACCTCGATGTTCCCGGCCACCACGGACCGGATCGTGCTGGACAGCAACATCGGCGACACCCACCTCGACCAGGCCGGCCTGCGCCGGTACGCGCTCGGCATGGAGCAGACGTTCCCCGACTTCGCCGAATGGGCGGCGAAGCGGCACGACTCCTACGGCCTGGGCCGCACCCCGCAGCAGGTGCGCCGGACCTACCTCACGGTCGCCGAACAGCTCGACAGGAAGCCCGCTCCGGACGGAACCACCGGCGCCCTCCTGCGGGTCGTCACCTTCGCCTACCTCTACAACGAGATGCAGTACCCGGCCCTGGCGCAGATCTGGCAGACGTACCTGAGTCCCGGAAAGGCGTCGAAGGCGAAGTCGGAGGCCGCGGCGGGTCCCCATCCGAACGACAACGCGTTGACGGTGTTCCTCGCCGTCACCTGCAACGACGTCCGATGGGCCGACGACGTGGACGACTACCGGCGGGCGGTCGCGCAGGACCGTAAGCGCTTCCCGCTGTACGGGGCGGCCAGCGCCAACATCACCCCCTGCGCCTTCTGGAAGCACGAGCCGGCCGAGTCGCCCGTCGCGGTGAACGACAATGGGCCGCGCAACGTGCTGATCCTGCAGAACCGGCACGACCCGGTCACCCCCCTCGCCGGTGGCAAGCTGCTGCGCGAGAAGTTCGAGAAGCGCTCCCGGCTGGTCGTCGCCAACGAGAGCGGGCACGGTGTCTTCGTGGTCGGCGGTAACGCCTGCGCGTTGAACGCCACCACGTCGTACCTGGTCGACGGCAAGATGCCGACCGACCGGACCTGCCGCCAGGGCTGACGTTGACAGTGCCCCTGCGGCACGGTGTGCAATGGCGGCATGCGGATCAGAGGTGGTTGGAGCACGCGTGAGCTGGCGGAGATCGCCGGGACCACGCTCAGGACCGTGCGGCACTACCACCGGATCGGGCTGCTGGAGGAGCCCGAGCGGGCGACCAACGGCTACAAGCAGTACCGGACCCGGCACCTCATCCGGCTGCTGCGGATCCGACGCCTGGTGGACCTGGGCCTGCCGCTGGCCGACATCGCCGCGATGGATGGCTCGGATGAGGGCGCGGAGCAGATGTTCCGCGCCCTCGACGTCGAGCTGGCGGCCAGTATCGAGCGTCAGCAGCGGATCCGCGAGGAACTGGCCGAGATTTTTCGGCAACCCGACCGCGTCGACCTGCCGCCAGGCTTCGGTCACGTCGCCGGTGACCTGTCCGAGGACGCACGGGCTTTCCTGCTCGTCTGCTCGCGGGTCTTCGAGCCGTCGGTGCTGGACACCCTGCGCGAGACGCTCGGCGCGGCCCCCAGCACGGCCGAGAAAGAGTTCGATGCGCTGGCCGAGGACGCGAGCGAGCAGACCCGGCAGGAGCTGGCCGAGCGGCTCGCCCCCGACGTGGACCGCGGCCGGCAGAAACATCCACGGTTGCGTGAGTTGGCTGAGCAGGGCGCGACGGGCCACGGGACACGCAACTGGATGGCCTTCCTCCGATCGGTCGTCGAGTTGCACAACCCGGCACAGATCGACGTCCTGCAGCGCGCCAACGCCATCCTCGACCGGGACGCACCCGCGGGATGAGGCGGACCGGCTGTTGGGCGCAGGTAAGCGCGTAGACCCGTGAGGTCGGCCACACTCCTGCCCTGCTGACTTGAGTGTGCCGCAGGGGCATACCCGCTGATCGTCATGGGCACCCCGCTCACCGTGCTGGCCGCGCTGGTCGTCGTATGGGCTTTCCGCCGCAGCAGCAAGGCCCTCGTCCGGCACCGCCCTGAACAATCCGGGAAGGCGTGAACATGGTCCTCTACGAAGGTGCGATGCAGGTGGTTCCCGTCCTGTTGATCGCCCTGTTCATCGAGCCCCGCACCATCGGCCGCTCAGCCAACCGCACGAAGCGACGCTGGGCGAACATGCAGGACAGGGTCTACGCCGCGCTCGGCGCCGTCGCGTTCACGGTGTCGATGCTCGTCGTGGCGGGCGTCGCTACCGCCGGACGTGGCCCGGCGGCGATCGTCATCGCCACCCTCAGCGGCTGCATGGGCCTCTTGTACGCCCGGATCGAGCAACGCTTCGTCCAGGACCACGGTCAGCAGCACGACAACGTGTCGGGCGACCGCTGAGGTTCGCCTGCGCGGCCACGGACGCTCAGTCGGGTGGTTCCGAGAGCAGGTGACTGGTGCGCCGCAGGACGTCCAGCTGCGCGGGGTTGTAGAGCTCCCGCAGGGCCTTGCCGCCGGCCTGATGAGCGACCTGGATCCCGAGACCGGGGCGATGGGCGACTGCGAGCTGACCCGCGCCTACCCCGACGACGGCGGCTACCCGTTCTCCCGCACCCTCTTCGAACCCTCGCCACTGGGCCGACCTGTCGAATCCGGACGGCCCGGCCGCGCGTTCGCCATCGTCGAGTCGATCCCCGTCGGAATCTGGCAGGACAGCCGGAAGTTGTGCTGGTCAACCCCGCCGATACGTCACGCCGCTGCGCGGGCACACGGCGGCCGGAACCGTGTTACCCAAGCCGAGTTCCAATGCGTCGTCTGCGGTCACGCGGATAACGCCGACCGGGTTTCCAGCCAGGCGCTCAGGCCGGGCACGACGGCGTGGAGATCAGGGCCGTCGACCGTTGCGCTGGCGGCGGCACGAGCCTCGGGGGTTGCGTTGAACGCGATGGCGCAGCCGACCACGCCGAACAGCGGCACATCCGATCGCCCGTCGCCGATGGCCGCGCAATGCCGGAGTTCGACGCCCAACTCGGCGGCCACCCTGACGGCGAAATCGCGCTTGGCCTGCTCGTCGAACTGCTCGGCGACCTCGCCGCTGTACCGGCCGTCGACTATCTGCAGGCGTGGTCCGCACGCTCGGTCGAAGCCGAAGCGGCTGCACAGGTAGGTGCCGACAAAGTCCCACGCCAGCGTGGCCAGTACAGGCACGAGCGAGTGAGCCCGGCACCACGAAACCGTCTCCGCTATGCCGTCCACCAGCGGCATCGACTCCAGAAACGCCAGGGCTTCAGCGGGTGTCCTGCCTGCCCACCCACGAGCCTCGAGCACGCAAGACTCGTCACTGCTCAAGGTGCCGGCTCCGTAGCCGGCTTGTATTTCTGCGATCTCCTTGGCATTGCCGACGAGCTCGGCGAGGTGCTGGCCGCTGCTGGTTGGCTTCAGCGTTCCATCGACATCGAAGAACACCGCTCCACGGATCATGGATCGAGACACTACCTGTCAGGCGTGGGTTGTCGGGCAGTCACCTCATGCTGGCGAAGGCCAGGCACTGCGCCGCAAGCGCACCAGATCCCTTGAGCGGCATCACATTTACTGATCCGTGGCATCAACCTCCCTGACCCGCATCAGATGCGTTGAGCCACGACACCAGTGGCGAGCAGTGCGAGGCGAATCAGAAAGCTCCCAAGCGCCATCAGGGGTCACTACGGTGTTCCCTTGAGAACACTCCCCACGTGTCGGTCTGAACCGAAGCGTCCTGAAGAGCAGGCACGCCAAGTTGGCGACGCCGGGCGAGTTCGCCGTCCGTTCGCGTTTGGTGCACAGGTCGGGCGGCCTATTCAACGGCTCGATACGGGAGGCGGGGTTGTGCTGGCCTGTGGAGCATTTGATGAGGACCTGAACCTGCGACACGGTTACCCGCATTCCACCGGCCCGGGCTGCGACGTTCGCGCAGCCCGATCATGCCGCCTTGCACCGTCAGCGGAGCGCGTGCGCAGCAGGCCACTTCTATGCTCGACTGCCTTCTTACCGGGAGCCTCGCTCCATGTCCACATCAGACCGTCAGACCGAGCGTGACCTGTGCTTCTGCGACCAACCTATCCGTCCCTGCCGGGGCCGGCCTCAGTCACCGGAGATCCAGAGATATCCGCGCGCCCGGGTCGCCTCCTCGATGAGCTCCCCCAGCGCCTGCACGTCGGCCCGGAGCTCCGGTTTGCGGCTCGCGATCTCGTCCAGCTCCTCGGTCAGCTGCGGCAGCTGGATCAGGTTGATCATGGTGTCGCCGTAGGAATCGATCCTCGACACCAGGTGGTGCCGCTCCCGGTCGCTCGCCGCCACCAGCCGTTGCAGCGAGGAGCCCGCTTCCACGCCGGCATAGCGTCGCTCGTGCACCTGGTTCTCGACATACACATCGAACCCCACCGCCGCACCTCCCTCACGAAATGGCCGGCCAGGGCACTGAACAACCTCGGCCGGCCAACCTTACGGTCGTCAGTCCTCGCAGGGAATCGGATACATCGTTCGCACGCCGCCCCACCCGCTCCCAGTTGAAGGTCAGGCCAACCGTCGGCTCCTTACTGCCTTGACCTGCGCACACTCCCCCAGCAGGCGACATGGAGTTTCGTCGACCTCTGTGCAGAACTGCGGAGCACTCCGCGGGAAAGAGAACGCCGCACACGAGACGTTGCGGCTCTAGCCTTGCGGATTCGCTCAATCGGCGTACTCGCTCAGGTTCTGCCACCCGCGCAGCCTCAACCGGCACCGGGACACGTACCGGACCCGGCCCGGGGTCTCACTCAACTCAGCCAACGTGATGGTGGGCCGGCGCTGTACGTAGCGGCCCGAGGCCTAAGAGAAGCGACAGATTCGAGTACGGCCGTCGACGAGCCCATGAGGATCTTGCTGCCGATCAAAGACGGATGGCGGGAGTCACGACTGCAGACCGGTGAGATCAAGTCGGGCGAGCCGGTCGGGGTCGGACAGGATGTCGATCGCGGCAAGCCTGCCGTCGGCGACGGTGAAGCTCATCACCGAGATGAGTCGGCCGTCGACGGTATTCACGAGGCCGGCGATCCCGTTGATGAGGGCCGGACGCGTGTGCGAGGTGGTGGACATGCGCTGGAAGGTGGCCAGTTGGCCGGCCACGGCTGCGGCACCACGGAGGGTCTTCATGCCGCCGTTGAGTACGCCGCCGTCTGCGCGCAGCACGACGTCCGGGTCGAGGATGGCCAACAGCGAGTCGAAGTCGCCGCCGCGCGCGGCGGTCAGGAAGGCGTCCACCACGCGACGCTGACCGGTCAGATCAGGATCCGGGCTCGGGGTCGCGCCGCGGACCCGTTGGCGTGCACGGCTGGCGAGTTTCTTGGCGGCCACGGGTGTGCGGTCCACGATCGGGGCGATCTGCTCGAACGGCAGGCCGAACATGTCGTGCAGCACGAACGCCAACCTTTCGGCCGGCGTCAGCGACTCCAGCACCACGAGCAGGGCCAGTCCTACCGAGTCGGCCAGCAGCGCCTGCTGCTCCGGGTCGGTGCTGGTTTCCCGGCTGACCACCGGATCCGGTAGGCGATCCTCCATCGGTTCTTCACGGCGTGCTTTGCGTGCGCGAAGCATGTCCAGACACACCCGGCCCACCACTGTGGTCAGCCAGCCGGCGAGGTTGTCGATGTCGTTGGCGTCGGTGCGAGCCAGGCGCAGCCAGGCTTCCTGCACCGCGTCTTCGGCGTCGGTCAGCGAGCCGAGCATGCGGTAGGCGACCGCCTTCAGATGGGGACGGTGGCCCTGGAACTGCACGGCCAGGACGTTGTCGGCGTTCACAGTGACGTTTCCCTTTCCTCGACTGGTCGTACCGCTGACGCGGCAGTCCGCGAAAAGGTGACCGGTCACCATCGCCGATCGGGATCCGTCATGGCGGCGATCATTCGAAAGAAAGGTTGCTGATCATGAGTCATCCGGAAGTGTACGGCTATGTCGCGGAGGGATTCGCCCAGGTCCGCGAGGAGTACGCGGCTGTGGTCGCCGAGCAGGGCGGCCAGGTGGGGTCGCAGCTCGCCGCCTATGCGGGCGGCCGCCTGGCGGTCGACCTGTGGGCGGGGCCACAGGTCAGCGGTGACACGCTGACCGGGGTCTACTCGTCCACGAAGGGCGCCGCGGCGGTGGTGGTGGCGTTACTGGCGCAGGAGGGGATCGTCGAGGTCGACCGGCCGGTGGCCGGGTACTGGCCGGAGTTCGCCGCCGCCGGCAAGGATGCGATCACGGTACGAGACGTGCTCACCCACCGCTCGGGTGTGATCGGCGTCGACGGCGGGCTGACCGCGGCGGAGCTGGCCGACGACGCGATGACCGCCCGCCGGCTGGCCGGGCAGCGGCCGTATTGGAAGCCGGGTTCGGCGTACGGCTACGGCGGTTTCGTCACGTTCGCCGTGATCGCCGAGGTGGTTCGGCGGGCGACCGGTCAGTCGCTGCAGCAGATGTACGAGGAGCGCGTCCGCGTCCCGTACACATTGGATCTTTATCTGGGGTTGCCGGAGGCGCAGGAGGAGCGGTTCCTGCCGATCCAGCGGTGGTCGGCCACACCGGAGCAGGAAGCGGCGTTCTGGGCGAACGTGCCCGGCCCGCACAGCATCACCGGCATCGGCTACGGGCTCAACAGCACGCCGCCGCTGGACCAGGTCGCCTTCGCCAACACCCGGGCGGTACGCGGGAACGGCCCGGCCTCCTCCGGTGGAGTGGGCAGCGCACGCGGTCTGGCCGGCCTGTACACCGCGGCCGTCTGGGGCTGCAACGGCCGGCCCCCGCTGCTCACGCCCGACACCATCGGGAAGTTCGCCATGCTGCACTCCACCGGTGGCGACCTGGTCCGCGGCAAGCAGGGCAACTACGCACTCGGATTCCAGGCCAAGGGCCTGCGCTACCCGTCTCTCAGCGCGAACGCGTTCGGACACGACGGCTCGGCCGGCTCCGAGTCGTTCGCCGACCCACACAGCGGCATCGCGTTCGGCTACACCCGGCGCCAGTTCGGTTTCGGCTGGTCCTATCCCGAACACGACCGGCTCGCCGCCGCCGTCCACCATGCCGCCACGAGCGACTGAGGAACGCACACATGACCTCGTACACCGGACATCGTGAACGAAGCGGCCCGGCGCTGCTGGTAATCGCCGCCGCGCAACTACTGATGGTGATGGACGGCACCATCGTGACCGTCGGCCTGCCGGTGATCGGCAACGGGCTGAAGATCGCCGATCCCGACCTGCACTGGGTGCTCACCGCCTACGCCCTGGCCTTCGGCGGCCTGCTGCTGGCCGGCGGCCGCGCAGGCGACCTGTTCGGCCGCCGCAGGATGCTCCGCATCGGCCTGCTGGTCTTCCTGGTCGCCTCGCTGCTCGGCGGCTTGGCCGGCAACGGCGGCGACCTGATCGCCGCCCGGGTCCTGCAGGGCGTCAGCGCCGCGATCGTCGCCCCGGCAGCGTTGTCACTGCTGGCCGACACGTTCCCCGCCGGGCCGCAACGCAACAGGGCACTGGGCGTGTACGGGGCGATGGGCGGCCTCGGCTCGGTGGTCGGCCTGCTGCTCGGCGGCGCCCTCACCGAATACCTGGGCTGGCGATGGATCATGTTCATCAACGTCCCGATCGCCCTGCTGGTCCTAGCCGGCACGGCCGCCGTGGTACCCGGCACCCGCGAACGCGGCGGGATCGACCTGCCCGGAGCGGTCACCGTCACCGCCGGCATCGGCTCGCTGGTCTACGCCATCAACCGCGCCGGATCCCACGGCCTCCGCGACCGGCTCACCGTGACCTTCGCCGCGACCGCCGTCGCGCTGCTCATCGCGTTCGTGCTGATCCAGCGCAACGCCCGCAGCCCGATGCTGCCGCGCCGGGTACTCACTGACCGCGACCGGCTCGGCGTCAACCTGGTGATGCTGCTGATGGGCGCCGGGCAACTGGCCACCTTCTACTTCCTCACCCTGTACATGCAAACGATCAAGCAGTACTCGCCGATGATCACCGGGCTGGCGTACCTGCCGTTCGCGATCGGTATCGGCATCGGCTCCGGAATCCTCGGCCCGGCACTGCAGGCCCGCACCAGCACCCGCAACATCCTCGCGATCGGCATGGCGGTGGCCGCCGCGGCGATGGGCTGGTTCAGCCTGCTCACCCCGGACCAGAACGCCGTGCTCGTGCTACTGCCCGCACAATTGCTCGGCGGCATCGGCCTGGGGATCGGCTTCGTCGCCGCCACCATCGGCGGCGTGCAAGGCGTCGCACCCCAGGACTCAGGCATCGCTTCCGGGCTGGTCAACACCAGCCAGCAGATCGGCGGCGCCGTAGGACTGGCCGTCCTGGCGAGCATCGCCGTCACCGCCACCACGAACCAGCCACCCGGCACGCCCGTGCCCGAGGCGCTCACCGGCGGCCACACCGCCGGCATGCTCGGCGCCGGCTCGTTCTACCTGGCCGCCATCCTCGCCACCGTCCTGCTGCCGACGCGCGAGCCGGGCCGCCTGCAGGCGGTCACCTTCGCCACGCCGGATCCGTCAAAGCGATGAGAGACCACCAAGATTCAGAAAGGTACGCGACCATGCGCGAACTCCAGTCCCGTCTGCCCAACCCCATGCGACTCGTCCCCGAGCTGGGCGAGATCGGCGGCGCCCTGTTCAAGGCCACCGGCAACGGATCCGTGCCGCAGACCACCATCAGCCTGCTCCAGCTGCGCGCCGGACAGATCGTCGGCAACGACTACCTGACCAGCCTGCACACCGGCAACCTCCGCAAGGCCGGCGAACCCGAGGACCGCATCGCCGCTGTAGCGTCCTGGCGCGACGCTTCCTCCTTCACCGACGCCGAACGGATCGCGCTGACGCTGGTCGAAGCCGTCCTCACCGCCAACCCGACCGGTGAACGCGTCAGTGACGACCTGTACGCCGAAGCGAGCCGGTACTACGACGACAAAGCCCTCGCCACGCTGATCATGGCCATCGGCCAGGTCAGCTTCTTCATCCCGCTGGCCCTCATCGGCAAGCCGCTGCCCGGCGTATCCCCGGCGCAGCAATGGCGGCAGTAGCACTCCGCCGGGCTCAGGGTGAGGACAGGCATAGCGCCTCACCCTGAGCACAGGGTGCCAAGCGGCGAAACCGCCACCGCCGCCCGGGCTGCCTCCGGGCTGGGGGCAGCAAGGGCCACCTCGGCGATCTGGCGGCACTCGTCCAGGGTGTGCGCGGCCAGGGACTCGCGCACCGCCGGGATGCTGCGGGGCGCCATGGACAGGCTGGTGATGCCCAGGCCTGCCAGCACCAGAGCGAAATTGGGATCCGCTGCGGACTCTCCACACACGCCAACTGGCTTGCCCGCCTCGACGCCGGCCGTCGCGCAGGTGGCGAGGAGCGCGATCAGGGCGGGCTGCCACGGGTCGAGCAGGTCAGCGAGGTCGCCGCACATGCGGTCAGCGGCGAACGTGTACTGGCTGAGGTCGTTGGTGCCGACGCTGAGGAAATCCGCGTGGCGCAGCACCTGGCCGGCGCGCAGGGCAGCGGCCGGCACCTCGATCATCACGCCGGCGGTCGGCAGGTCGTACTCGTGGCAGGACTCGGTGAACGCGGCCGCCTCCGCCGCAGTGGCGACCATCGGCGCCATCACCCACACGTCGGCGTCCGTCGCCGCGGCCGCCACCGAGATCGCGGCCAGCTGCGTGGTGAGCACGGTAGGTGCCTGCCGTGCGACCCGCAGACCGCGGACACCCAGCGCGGGGTTGGGTTCATCGGCCAGACGCAAGAACGGCAGCGGCTTGTCGGCCCCGGCGTCGAGGGTGCGCACGACGACCTTGCGGCCGGGCAGCGCGGCGAAGACGTCGCGATACGCGGCGACCTGCTCTTCGTGCGACGGCGGGTCGCTGCGGTCGAGGTAGAGAAGCTCGGTGCGGAACAGGCCGACGCCTTCGACCTCGCCGGTGAGGTCGCGGGCCGAGCCGATGTTGGCCAGTAACGCGACAGGATGGCCGTCCCTGGTCCGCCCAGGGCCCTGAGAGCGGGCGCGGCGTTCGATCCTCGCGAGCCGGTCCGCGTTGATGGTGCGCACCGTCTCGGCGGAGACGCCAGCCACCACGACGCCGCTCGCGCCGTCGAGACTGGCCAACGCGCCGTCGGCCACGTCCAGGATGCCCGCACAGCGGACCACGGCCGGGATGCCGAGGGTCCGGGCCAGGATCGCGGTGTGGCTGGTCGGGCCGCCCTCGGCCGTGACCAGGCCCAGCACCAGGCCTGGTTCGAGCCCGGCGGTGTCGGCGGGCGCCAGGTCGCTGGCGATGAGCAGGTACGGGTGGCCGGGGTCCGGCACGCCCGGCATCGGCAGCCCCAGGCACGCCGCGACGAGGCGATCCCGCAGGTCGTCGAGGTCACTGACCCGTTCGGCGAGGTACCCGCCCGCTGCTTCGAAGGCGGCCCGGTGCCCGGCGAGCACGTCGGTGATCGCGTGCGGCGCGTCCGCGCCGCCGTCGATGGCGATGTCGGCCGCGTCGATCAGTGTCTCGTCCTGCGCCATCATGACCTGGGCGCGCAGGACCTCGGCGGCGGTCGCGTCCACTGCGGTGTCGGCGCGACGGGTCAGGTCGGCGGCGACGGCGAGGACCGCTTCCCGGACGGCCCCCTTCTCGACCGCGGGATCAACGGTTTCTGCCAACGGCGGCAGGGCCGGCGGCGGGGCCAGCCGGTAGACCGGCCCCGCCGCACCACCGGGGCTGGCCCCGATTCCCCGAAGTTCACGCATCGACAGCGTCCAGATCACGTTCCAGAAGGTCGGCCAGGGTGTCGACGGCGGCCTGCGCGCCGTCGCCGCCGGCCTCCAGCGTGACCTCGGTGCCCTTCTTGGCGCCGAGCGACAGCACGCCGAGCATGCTGCGGGCCGGCACCGGTTTCTTGTCGCCGGTGCGGATGGTGACCAGCACCGGCTGCTTCGCCGCCTCGGCGACGAACAGCGCCGCCGGGCGGGCGTGCAGCCCGCTGGCGGAGCCGACGAGGACTGTTCTGGTGGGCAACGGATCCTCCTACGGTTCGATCGTCACCTTGATCGCTTCGCCCCGCGCCACGATGCCGAAGGCGTCGAGGGCGCGGTCGAGCGGCAGGCGGTGGGTGATGAGATCGGCGACCGGCACGGAGCCGTCGGCGATGAGTCGCAGCGCCTCCTTGTTGTGTTCCGGGCTGGAGCCGTTGGCACCGACGATGGTCAGTTCGCGGTAGTGCACGAGGTTGGAGTCCAGGGAGATGACCGGCTTGTCCTTCGGCAGGCCGCCGAAGAAGCTGATCCGGCCCTGCCGCGCGGTCATCTGCACCGCCTGCTCCTGGGCGGCGCCAGCGGCCGTGGCGGTGATGACGACGTCGGCACCCCGGCCCTCGGTGAGCTTGAGCACTGCGTCGACGACGTCGGTATCGGAGCCGCAGATCGCCGCGTCCGGCTGCACCAGGTTGGCGGCCAGGTCGAGGCGTTCGCGGTTGAGGTCGACGAGGAACACCCGGGCCGCGCCGCGTGCCCGGGCCAGGCGGACATGCAGGCAGCCGATCGGCCCGGAGCCCACGACGACCACGTCGTCGCCCTCCCCCACGCCGACGAGGTTCTGACCGTTGAGGACGCAGGCGAGGGGCTCGGCGACGGACGCCTCGGCGAAGCTGAGTCCCTCGGGGATCCGGTTGAGCCCGTCGACGGCGAGGACATTGTGCGGCACGACCATGTATTCGGCGAACCCGCCGTCGAAGTGGTACCCCATCGACACCTGGTTGGGGCACACGGTCATCCGGCCGCGTCGGCACTCGGCGCACGTACCGCAGGGGATGGCGGCGATGACCTGGACCCGGTCCCCCGGCCGCCAGTCGGTGACGTCGCCACCGACCTCGGTGATCTCGCCGGCGATCTCGTGACCCATGACGCGCGGCGGGGCGATGTGGTGGTGGCCGAAGCGGGAGATCTTCACGTCGGTGCCGCAGGTGGAGCATGCCCGGACGCGGATCTTCACGTCGGTGGGGCCCGCCGTGGGATCGGGCGCGTCCTCGATGCGGACGTCACCGGGTGCGTGGAATCGGACGACCTTCACGTTGGGTTCCCCTCAAGGATAGTGATCACGTCATCGACGCTCGTCGACTCTCGTAGCCGCTGCGCCTGCGCCGGGTCCATCAGCACCGTGGCGAGCTGGGCGAGGATGTCCACGTGCCCGTCGCCGGCCGCGGCGATGGCGACGCAGACCCGCACGTCGAAGCCGTCCCAGTCGACGCCGTCGGGGAAGCGCAGCACCGCGAGGGCGTCGCGCTGGACCGACTCCTTGCTGTTCAGCGTGCCGTGCGGGATGGCGACACCCTCCCCGATGTAGGTGGAGACGCTCTGCTCGCGGGCGAGCATCGCGTCCACGTACGCCGGGGCTACCGCGCCGACCTCGACGAGTACCGCGCCGCAGCGGCTGATCGCCTCGTCCCGCGATCCGGCCCGCTCGTCGAGACGGATCGCGTCACGGGCCAGCAGCTCAGCCACTGAGCTCACCACCGCGCTGCACCGCGTTCACGACCCTGGTGACGCCCGGATCGCCGATGAACACCTGGATCGGCACGATCACCGTGTCGGGCGCGCTGACCCGGGCCCGCGCGGCGAGCCCTTGGTGGCAGATGACCACGTCCGCGTCGGCGGGGATCGAGTTGACCGGCGTGTGCTCGACTGTCACCGCGTTCTTCGCCAATTGCCGCCGAAGTTGGCTGGCCAGCATCACGCTGCTGCCCATGCCGGCGTCGCAGGCCACGACGACCTTCTTGATCTCGGTGCCGTTGATGGTGGACATGTGTTCAGACCTCCTGCTTCGCCGACTTGTCGAGGGTCTCGTCGGGGTCGACTGCCTTTTCCTCATCTGGGCGTACAGCGGTCGTCTCGTCAGGGCCGACAGCGTCCTCGACGGGCTCGCCGCGCCCGAAGCCGAGCAGGGCCGAGGCGACCGCGAAGGTGACGGCGGCGGCGACCACGATGCCGAGAATGACCCCGAAGTGGCTGCCCTTGGGGGTCACCGCGAGGTACGCGAAGATGCTGCCCGGCGAGGGGGTGGCGACCAGCCCCGCACCGGTGATGACGAAGGTGCCGACGCCGGCCGCGCCCCCGGCGATCATGGCGAGGATCAGCTTCGGCTTCATCAGCACGTACGGGAAGTAGATCTCGTGAATGCCGCCGAGGAACTGCACGATGATCGCGGCGGGGGCGCTGGGGCGCAGCGCGCGGGGGCCGAAGACCATGAAGGCGAGCAGCAGACCGAGGCCGGGGCCGGGGTTCGACTCGATCATGAACAGGATCGACTTGCCCTTGTCGGCCGCCTCGGCGATGCCCAGCGGGCCGAACACGCCGTGGTTGATGGCGTTGTTGAGGAAGAGCACCTTGGCGGGTTCGACGAGCACCGAGGTCAGCGGCAGCAGGTCCTTGCCGACGAGCCAGTCGACGCCCGAGCCGGCCTGCTTGGTGAGCCATTCGACCACCGGGCCGATGCCGTAGACACCGCCGATGGCCATCGCGGCGCCGATGATGCCGGCGCTGAAGTTGTCCACGAGCATCTCGAAGCCGGGACGGATCCGGTTCTCGACCAGGCCGTCGAACAGCTTGAGGACGTACGCCGTGAGCGGCCCAATGATCATCGCGCCGAGGATCATCGGCACGTCCGCGCCGACGACGAGGCCCATTGTCGCCACCGCACCCACGACGGCACCACGCTGGCCGTGGACCAGCCGGCCGCCGGTGTAGCCGATGAGCACCGGCAGCAGGATGCTGATCATCGGGCCGACCAGTTCGGCCAGGGTCTTGTTGGGGATCCAACCGGTCGGGATGAACATCGCGGTGATCAGGCCCCAGGCGATGAACGCGCCGATGTTGGGCATGACCATCGCGGCCAGGTAGCCGCCGAGGCGTTGCACAGTGGCCCTGAGGCCCTGGCCCTGTACCTCTGGTGTGTAGGAGGAGGAGGTCACGGGGGGTATCTCCTTCATCGAGGGGCGGACCAGACGGCCGCGGGGGAAGAGCCCGTCCGGCTAGGGGTGGATGGTGACGTGGTGGCGGAACAGGTCTGCGGGGCCGGGCATCCGGCTGCCGGGCAGGCTCACCGCGGCTGCACCCCAGGCGAGGCCCTCACCGAGAGCGGTGGCACCCTGGGCGCCCGCAGCGAGGAACCCGGCGAGCAGCGCGTCGCCGGCACCGACTGTGCTGCGGGGCCGGGCGACCGGACAGGTGCCGGTGCGGACGCCGTCGGCGTCGACCAGGACAGCGCCGTCAGCGCCGAGGCTGGCCACGACGGTGCCGGCACCCCATTTCCGCAGGCACTGAGCGGCATCGACCACGTCGCCGAGGTCAGTCAGCGGGGTGCCGACCACGTCGGCCAGTTCGTCACGGTTGGGCTTGAGCACTGTCGCCCCGGCGAGGGCGGCCTCGCGCAGGGCAGGACCGCTGGTGTCGACGGCGACCCGGACACCGGCAGCGCGCAGCTTGCGGCACAACTGAGCGTAAGCGTCAGCGGGCAGGCCGGGCGGGACGCTGCCGCACAGCACGACCCAGTCGGCGCTGCTGGCGCGGGCGAGCACACGGTCGATCACCTCGTCGAACTCAGCGCGGGACATGGCCGGGCCAGGCTCGTTGATTTTGGTGACCGTGCCGTCGGGCTCGGCCAGGGTGATGTTGGAACGGGTCCTTCCGGAGATCGACACGGCGAGGACCTCGACACCCTCCGCCTGAAGTAGGCGGATGAGTTGGTTGCCCTCGTCGCCGCCGGACGGCAACACCGCTACCGACGGCACCCCGTTGGCCAGCAGGGCACGGGACACGTTGACGCCCTTGCCGCCGGGGTCGAGGTGAGCTGTGGCAGCCCGGATGACCTCGCCCCGGGTGAGTGAGTCGACCTCCACGGCCCGGTCGAGGCTGGGGTTGAGGGTGACGGTGACGATCATGCCCGGCCCGCTCTCATCCGCGTACCACCCGGACGCCTGCCGACTCCAGGTCACCGACCAGGTCGAGATCGGCACGGCTGTCGGTGATGAGCAGGTCGACGTCGGCCAGCTCAGCGAACCGGGCCAGATAGTCGTTGCCGAGTTTGGTGTGATCGGCGAGGACCACCGTGCGGCGGGCCGCACGAACCATCGCCCGCTTCACCGCCGCCTCGGACGGGTCCGGGGTGGTCAGCCCGCGCTCGACCGAGATGCCGTTGGTCCCGACGAAGGCGACGTCGACGTAGAGGTCCGCCAACGGCGTCAGCGCCCAGTCGTCGACGGTCGCCAGGGTCTTCCCGCGGACCCGCCCACCCAACAGCAGGACGTTGAGGTTGGCGTAGGTACCGAGGGTCGTGGCGATGACCGGCGAGTTGACCACGACGGTCAGCTCCCGATCGACCGGCAGCAGCTGGGCCAGCCGAGCGGTCGTGGTGCCGGCGTCGAGGATGATCGCGCCCTCCTCCGGCACCTCGCTCAGGGCGAGCTTGGCGATGCGCTCCTTCTCCTCGATGAGCACCGCGTCACGCGCCGCCAGCGCGGGCTCGAACCCGAGCCGCTCGACCGGAATCGCTCCGCCATGGACCCGGCGCAGCACGCCGGCCCGCTCCAGGATGGTGAGGTCGCGGCGGATGGTCTCCGACGTCACGTTGAGTCCGTAGGCCAAGCCGGCCACCTCGACCCGGCCCACGTCCCGGGCGATGCGAAGGATCTCCTGCTGTCGTTCTTCGGCGTACATCGTGTTGTTTCACCGCCGTTTCGTTTTGCTTGTGCTTTGTTTACGCCCGCTTCAAGGGGAAGTCAAGAGATGAGCCACAGGAAGCCACATCGGACGGTCGACACAGCGGTGCACGAGAAGACGGTGCGTGGTGGCCGGGCCCAAGCCGACGATGGCGCGCTGGCGCAAGCGGCTGTTCGTAGCCGCGTCTCACGTCGCCAGCGACGCGACCGGCCACCTCGCGCTGCCTCGGGACCGCACTGTCACGATCGGCTCCCAGATCGAGGTCTGAAGACCCAGGGCCGCACAGTGGCGCCCCTGGATCGCGCATGGCCGCGGCCGCGACGACCGAGCAGTTCCGTTCGCACGGAAATTGCCTATCGGGCCGACGGTGGTCAGTCGTGGCAGGTGCCGACGTGGCGCAGGCGGTGTGCGGGTACCCCCGCCGTCACCAACTGATCCGCTATGGCGATCGAGGGGTAGTCCAGGAAGACGGCGACACGTTGGTCGTCGCAGGCAGCGGCGATTGTGCCGATGTAGATGGGGTCGAGTCCGTGGACATCGCGCAGGTCGACGACCAGCCGCGGCGGCCGGTCATGCCGGATGGCCCGCACGACGGTGCGGCGTAGGTCGACCGCGTCATCGACGTCGAGCAATCCGCGTGGTCGTATGACGAGGGTGCCGTCTGAGCTGGTGTCGATGTCGACAGTGGCGTCGGCCATCGCGCTACCTTCCGTCACCTGATGTTTCCCGAGTCGTCAGGTTAAGGGCTGTGCGACGGGCGGTCGATCCGCTGGTGCGAATGGTCACCCGGTCACGCTCAGATCACGAGCGCTGCCGTGATGAGCGCGGCGACCGCCGTCAGACTCAGCGTCAGGAGCGCGCCGGTGAGGCGGTGATGGGCGTCGGGGTTACGGGCCAGTGGTTGCTGCAGCGCCGACCAGGTTGTCGCGCCAAACAGCACCAGCGTGAGGACCACCACAATGATCATGAGTATCGAACCAGACGTTGAGGAACTGACACTCATCAACGTCCCAGCAGTAGCGGGGTGCGGCAGGTTCGCGAAGGTGAACATTGCGCGAACGACCGAATGTCGTGTCGAGCTTAGGGGCACTACTCGCGGAGACAGATGACGACATGCGAGGTGAGCGATGACCGAACCCGCCGCCAGTGGTGGTCTCGTCGACCCGGAGATCGCCCTGCAACGCCAGATCGAGACGCTCGGACAACGTTTTCCGGACGTGGACCACGCCGAGCTTTCCACTCGCGTCCACGAGGCGTATGAACGCCTCAAGGCCGAGGCGACCGTGGACGCGCACCTGGTCGCCATGACCGAAAAGCAGGTTACCGAGGATCTCCGTAGCGACGGCGAGACGGTTCACGTCCGCAGCGACGACGCCGTGTAGGACGGACCGTTCACCCGCCATCTCGTGGTGCAGGCGCGAGCAGCCGCAAGGGCGCGACGTCGGCCAGTGGTTTGGCGTCGGGGCTGGGTACGGTGCGGGGCAGCAGCGCGGCGAGACCGGCGCGCGTGGCAAGCACGATCAGCCGGTCGGTGCGGACCAGTGGTCGGCGTTCCGGCAACGACCAGATGGTCTGCCCCGCCCGACCGGTCCGCATCGCGATCACCCACACCCCGCCGGGCCGGGTGACGTCGTGGTAATACCGGCCCTCGAGTTCGGACCCGGCGCCGACCGGGAGGTCGGCCACCAGCAGTACCCGGCGGCCGACCGAGATGGTGTCGATGACCTGCCGGCCCATCATGGCGGCCGCGAACGCCGGCGCTGCCAAGGACGAAACGCTGCGTGACTCGTTGATGCCCAGGATGCGCTGTGTGCGCTTCGCGAAGCCGTCGTCGAACAGCCGTAGCACCACCCGTAACGGGGCTCTGGTTGCGTCCGACCGGGCCCGGTCCGTCTCGTGTGCGGACCGCCCGGACAGGGCGGTCTCCAGGTTGGTGACGTCGTCGGCGGTCAGCACCACCAAGGCCCGGCAGGTGTGTACGGAGGCGGCTCGTAGTGTCTCGACGCGGGTCGCGTCGCCGACGATCGCCGGCAGGCCCAGCTCACGGGCGACGCCGATGCCGCGCGCCGATTCCGTCCGGTCGACGGCGACGACGGGGATGCCGAAGGCGTGCAGTTCCTCCAGCACCCGGGTGCCGATGTTGCCGAGCCCGACGAGTACGACGTGGTCATCGATCGGCTCGATCATGCTGCCAGCGGCGACCGCCAGCCGGGCGCGCACCAGCGAGTCCACCACCAGGGCGGTGACGGTGGGAAGGAGTGCCACCCCGGTGGTCGCCAGTACCACCGCGGTCACCTTTTCGGTGAGCGGTGCGGCAGCGTCGGCCTCGGCGGCTCCCATTGTGGTCAGCAGCGTCAGGTAGGCGGCCTCCGCGAGGTTCACCCCGCGGGCGTACGCCAGCAGGACGCTGGCGGCGGTGAGCAACGCGGCCGTGCCGGCCAACGCCAGTCGCAGATTGCGGCTGAACACCAGTCCGAGGGCCCGGAACAGGCGCGGCCGACGTCGCGGAGGGTTCACGCGGGGCCGCCCGTAGGCGCGGACCAGCACCAGGTCGGCCGAGTCCTGGTCCGCCGGAAGGACAACCGGCTCAGGGCCGGTCGTGCGGGCCAGGCCGCAGACCACATCCGCCCCGGCCGGGTCGACGTCACTGCGCATCGCAGTACGCAGAAGCTCGCCCTCGGGCAGCCGCAGGTATGTCGGCGTGGCGTCCCCGAGCGTGGCGGCGACGAACGCCGGCGCGGCAATCTCCGATCCGGAGAGTACGGCGCAGTCTCCGAGCATCGCGGCAACGCCTTCGCCGAGCACGGGGTTGAAGAGTCGGACCACGAGCCGGACCTCCGGGGCCAACTCCCGGGTGATCATGGCGGCATCCACGTTTGTCACGTCGTCGACACCGACGAACGCCACGGCGGAGGCCTCCCGAACCCCAGCCTGATCGAGCACCTCCCCGGTCAGGCGCCGCGCGGTGATGATCTCCGGCTGTCCCTCCGCCACCGTGAACTCCGACGCGAGGTCGGCAACGTCAGCTGCGTGGTCGTCGCTCGCCGAGGGTAGGACCACGGTGACCGCGACACCGTAGCGGTCTGCCAGCTCCGTGACCAGACGGCGAGCCACCGCACCGTCCCCGCACACCACGAACCGCTGCCGTGCCGGCTCCGCGGTGGCGCTCTGCCTGGTGTCTTCGGACACAGCCGAAGGGTAAACCGGCGTCGCACGTGGACCGGGTTGTCCAGCCTCAGCTCGCGATCACCTCTACCTGCCATGAACCTTGTACGTAGAGTATGGCCGCGGTGTTGATCGCCAACAGGACTTGAAAGCCAAGGAGACGTGGAGATTCGGATTCTGGTTGCCGTCGTCGTACACCCGACCAGGCCGCAAGCCGCTGAGACGGCGCGGATGGTGTCGCGGATCTGCGCCGAGCACGGCGCGGCGTCGCAGACGTTGGATGTCTGGCAGGACGAGCAGAGCCCGGCCGACGTGCTGGGCGGCATGACGCAGCGCCCCCAACTTGTCGTCACCATCGGCGGCGACGGCACTCTCCTGCGCGGATTGGCCGTCGCTGTCGAGGCCGACGCACCGGTTCTCGGCGTGAACGCCGGCCGGGTCGGGTTCCTCACCCCGTTCGCCGCGACGGACCTGCCGAGGGTGCTGGGCGCCGCCCTGGCCGGCCGCGCGCCCACTCAGGAACGCATGCTGCTCACCCTGCGGGCGTCGCGGCCGCTGCAGGTCCCACCGGAGCTTCGGACTCTGCTGCGCTACGGCCGCGGTCCCGATCCCGTCCCGCCCCTTCCCCGGCCGAGTACGCCCGAGGAGGTGGGTTGGGGTGTTCCGTTGGGCCTGAGCGCCCTCAACGACGTCGTGTTCGAGAAGCTCGGCCGGGACCGGCAGACCAGCGTGGCGGTGTACCTGTCCGGGCGGCTGTTCGCCACCTACTCCGCCGACGGCGTCATGGTCGCCTCGCCGACGGGTTCCACGGCGTACTCGTTCGCCGCGGGCGGGCCGGTCCTATCGCCGCGGCTCAACGCCCTCGTCTTCACCCCGGTCGCCCCGCACATGGCGTTCAACCGCAGCATGGTCACCGCCCCGGACGAACCCGTCGGTGTGCAAGTGCTTCCGCGGTCGGGTCAGGTCGCTGTCGTCGTCGACGGGCGCGTACACGGAATCCTCGATCCCGGCGACTGGGTCGCCGTCTACCCTGCCCGACGCCGCGCGAAGCTCATCGTCGCGGACGTTGACGATTTCTTCGGCCGACTCCGGGACCAGTTCTCGCTGGCCGATGCCCCCGCCGCCCGCGCCGACACCGACAGCCAGCCCCCGCTGCTGGTCTACCGACCGGACCTACCGGTACCAGAGGACCTCCAACACCTGCACCTGCCCGCGGAGTAGCCTCCGGTCTGAGCTTCGCGGCTCGCCCCTCCAGCGGAACGCACTCGCGGACGCCACGAACCTCTCGTCACCCGCGCATCCGAGGGCACCCTGTGGCCCGTCTACCGCACCGCCACCAACGGCATCGGCGGCTTCAACCTGACGATGCCGCAGGACCGGATCGTCGCCTTCGACCACCAGCACACCGGCAACCCCGACCACCTAGCCCTCTACCGGCCAGGGACCGGCATCGTGTCGATCGTCCAACACCAACCCGATGACACCTTCGGGGCCGTGTTCTGGACACGTCAGGGCGTGGCGGGATTCGACCTGACGAGCACCGACGACCAGATGATTAGCTACGACATGGACCATGACGGCCGCCTGGACCGGCTACTGATGTACCGACCTGGCACCGGCATCGTCGTCATCGCCGGTCCGTAGATCTACCGCCACCATGCGGCAGCCCGCACCGCGGAGCTACCTGAGGTCGCCGTCATAGTCCGAGCGCTCGGCGACATCGTCGCCGTGCTGCGCGACGCCGACCCCGACGACAAAGCCGAGGACCGGCAACTCGGTCTCCGGCTGAACTACCAGCCTGAAACGCAAACGGTGCGCGCTGCAGTCGATCTCAGCGCACACCGTGGGTGAATCGTTTGTGTCCGAGGGGCGACACGACCCATTGCCCCACCGCTGATGACGCTCAGCGCAACTCTGAAGCTCACGCAAATCTAGCTGCTGCGGCGACCTATCGCTGCCAGGCGATTTCCCTCTGTGGTGCAGAAATCACCTTCAGCCCGCAGCAGGAGCAGACCGTGGAAGTCAACCACCAGTAGTTCGACGATCTGGCGATCACGTGGAATTCGATTGACGTGGCCCGGAGGCCGCAGTGGCCGACATCGGACGGCTTCCAGCTGCGGTGGCGCGATGATGGCCCCGCCGTGTTGGCGGGCCGGTGCGGGCAGCGGCTTGAGGCGGTAGAGCTTCTCGAGTGGGCCGGCGACGACCTGGCGGCCGGTACCGTGACCGTGGGCCTGAGATTCGCGGACGGCTGGCTGACCGTTTACAACGCCCTGGACGAGAACGGGCTCGGGTTCGGCGACCTCCCGCAGGAGTACCGCCGACATCGCCTGGGATGAGCACACCATGGCAGGGTGATCGTCTCGTGGGCTAAGAGCCGGCGCGATGGCGACTTGGCGGACAACTGAGCGGTGTGGCAGGCCAGGCCCGGCGTACGCTCGTGGCCGGTTGCCGAATAGGTGCAACAGCGTGGCGGATAGCGCCTGCGTTAGGAGGACGGCGACGCGGAGAGGATGGTCCGGCATGGAGAACGGCATGACGCCGGTCGACGAGCTCACCGGCATGATCGAGCAATGCAACGCCGTTGATATCCGACTCGCCCTGTACCGTGAGAAGGAGGCCTGGCGGATCGGCTACGGCGAGGTACTTATCGGCGCCGACAGCTCTCCCCACGAGCGTACCTGGACATACGGCGAGGACGCCTTCATCGAGCGCCGCCTGCCCGGGCCTTCGGCCGCCGACCTGGTCCGGGGCATGTCGCAGCAGGTCGCCGAGCTATCGGTGTCTGCCCCGGCCCCACAAGACAGCAGCAGCTTCCAACGAATCGCCGGTCAGGTGCGCTACAACAACGCGGTGTTGCCGTGGCCCCGCACGAATGGCAGCTCAGCCCGACGGCGCAAGCCCCGACCCGGCCGCGGAGGGTGATGGTCGGCGATGGGCCCAGCTTCCTCAACACCGAAGCGGCGTTCAACGCCTTCTTCTACAAGGCCACCGTCGAAAACGGTCGCCGCCCCACACACATGCTGTGGCGCATCGTCCGAGCTGACCGCTGCGGCTGGCTCGACCTTCTCACCATCGCCCCCGACGCGCTGACCGTGCACTTGAAGGGGACCGAGCTCGCCGGAGCGCAAGTGGAGCTGGCTACCCCTGAGAACAGGCAGATCCGCCCGGTCGGCACCGCAAGGCGCCTCCGGTTCCGGCTGCCGCGAGGCCTCACGCCTGCCACCATAGTGATGCTGCGCTCCGACGATGACTGGCTGGACTTCCGCTACTTCCCCGCACCTGGGCCGGGCGGCGACACCGACAGTTCGGTAATCTGGGACCTGCCCGGAGCTGACGCGAGCGTGCTGATCGTCGGCGGCGAGTCGCAGTACGTCGAGTTCAAGGAGCAGCTGCCCGTCAGCGAGCACCGAAGGAAGATGCTCAAGACGGTGGCCGCGTTCGCCTCCGGCGAGGGCGGAACCGTGCTGATCGGGGTGACCGACGACAGTCAGATCGCCGGAGTTGACGCGACCAAGCTGGACGAGCTCATGCTCGCGCTTCACAACATGATCCGCAGCAACATCGATCCGGACCCGGAGGCGACTGTACGGCCGGTGTCGGTGGACGCAAAACGGTGCTGCTGGTCGCGGTTCCCGGCGGCACCGGCTGGCATGCATACAACCGGGAGAAGCCCGAGTTCTATCTGCGCCGGGGCGCCAATACCGTTCCGGCGCGGCTGTCGGAGATCACCAACCGGTTCGTCCAGCAACAGACCCTGCCGTGGTAACAGCGGGCCGGGCGAGGTAGTTACAAGGTGCCAAATGGTGCCGCCAGCGGGAATTCCTGCGCCAGATCCGTGTCGGCGGTGTCAAGCCGGAAGCGGAACCACAGGACGGCTAGCCCGGCCGCCTCGTGCGGCCTGGTCACTGTGACGATCGGCGACCCGTGGCCGGGAGACACGAGCATTGCCGAAAGCAGCAAGCCCTGACCACTTCGGTGTCCAACAGGGTGCCGCACCGACTTTGACCTACGAGCACGTGGAGCCGCAGTTAGGGGTGGGTGCAGTTGAGCGCCGTTCGGCGTCGCTATGCAACTGCCGACGTCGTTCACTTCGAGGTGTCACCACGTTCAAGGGGCGACTGTTCTGCGGAGAGTTCTGGGCGAATCTCATCGCCGTCGAAAACGCCCAGCTTGATTTCAGAGGTCCGGTATTCACGGGACGAATAGTATCGGCGGGATCCGCTCCACTCGTCGTAACATAAAACCTCAATCCTCAGATAAGCGTCGTCGCCGAGGGCGAAGAGCGTCTCAAGAGCGGCCGATCCGCCGTTCAGGACCATTGCTTTTTGCTCGGAAGTGAAGGGGAAGTTGCCGAAGTTCATTTTGTGCAAATCCAACCAGATCACACGACGAGCTCCCGGCGCCAACCGGAATAGGTGCTTATTGTCAAGGGGAACGTCCAGCATGGTGCGGTTGCTCTTGACGCTTAAGTCCTTATCGGTTTTCGGAATCAGACTAACTCCGGAATAGTGCATGCGTGCCTGCATCGAAACGTCAATAACACCCCGCTTGCGCCTTGGATTCTTGATGCGGAACCTGTATATCGTCTTTCCTGACCCGCGGTGATCTCGCTTACTAATAAACTCGTGAAATTGAATCGATGGCACCACGATGTGCGACGTGAAATACCAGAATGCGACGGACAGCAGAAGACCCCCCACGAGTCCGACCACGGTAGTAACGAACGTCTCCACACACCAGACGGTACAGATCGGCGTCAAGGACCCTCTTTCAAGCCTCGCAGGCAGCGGCTGTCGCGCCGGGCTCGTCGAGTGCCAACGCGCCCTTCCGGCATGTGCAGACGTCACTCGACTGGATGACCGCGGGAACCATGGCTGACATCTTCGGATTCGGCGAAGAGGTTGCCCGCCTGAAGGGCCTGGTCAGGGCGCTCCCCGTGGGATCGGTGTCTCGCATGACGGAACCGCGGCGGACCCCAGCAAGCTCACCCGCAACCCACAACACCGATCTGCAGCACGCCGACAGACGTGGCCTAAGGCGAACCGATACGCCGACCGGCGTCAGCCATTCAGGAGCAGCAACGCCTGACCAATTCGACCTCTACTCGGAGGTCAACCGCTCCGGCGCGCACCATCGCTGCTGCTCAACGACCTGGCCGGAACGCGACCGGTTGAGCTCTTCGGAGGAACGACCACTTCGCTGACCTGCACCCAATCTGCTCCCAATGCAAGTCCCAGCCGCTCCACCCCAGTCCTTACCACGCTGACCAGCTCAGACTCCCCCACGAGCCGCCATCGACAGTGGTTGACGTCCGTTCGGCGCCGTTGAGCACTCCGCGGTAAGCAGGACGCTCCACCACTCTGAGCTGCGGAAATGTGAAACCGCAGGCAGGGGTGGGTGCAGTTGCGGGCCGTCGGGTGCAGTTCGGTGCAGTCGGAGGCCGTTCACTGCACCCTGCTGCTCCCCACCTGCTCCCCCGATCCCGGCTCCTGACTAAGCTGCGGCCACCGACCGGCAGTGGACAGCAGGTCGTTCCTCGCCAGATCGCGGACACCAGGGCTTGGGCGCACTAACCTCGGAGGCCGGCCTGCCAACGTGCGGCGCCGGTACCGCACGTCACCGACCCAGAGATGGCAGCACCGTTCGAGCCGGGCCAGGCTCCGGGGAGCCCGCTCATCGTGAGCGGGCTCCCGAAGCGGCCCAACCAGGGCCCAACAGTTCGGCCGCAGTCGCGCGGATCGCGGCAGATGCGGATGCCCGTGGACGTTACCGGCTCGATGCTTCATCGATGCCGTACCGCACCATGACGTGCAAGTCCTCGGCGAGCAGATCCCTCGCGAGGGCACGGTCCACGAACGCTGCTAACGAGCGGCCGACCTCGTCTCCCGCCACGTCAGCCAGGCCCTCATCCCGTGCGGCGTGCCGCAACGCGTCCAACGCGCGGGCCGCGGCGTACGCCAAGGCCCTCGAACGACTCTGGGATGAGGCCATGGCCGGAGAAGCGTTACGATCATCATCCGCCATGGCGCTCAAGTCGTCAACGATGAAGAAGGTGGTAGGCGTAAAGACCTCTCTCAAATGACAGGGGGGAGCCAGATGAGTGTCCGGAATGGCCAAGGTCGGATCTTATCCGTTCATCACACCCCGGTAGACAGCAAAGGCAATACCGAAGCCCAGCTTGTGCGTGCCAATGACAACAAAGACGCCCAAAACGAGAGCAATTTTTGTCTTATAGCGTTCGAGTGGCCCCTTAGCGGCGCCGCTAAAGGCTTCCCTGAGTGGACCCCAGCAATAAGGCCAAGCCGTAGCAATCAGAATCAAGGTAAATAGTGTTATTGCATTACTTAGATTGCTCTCAAATCCCAGGAAGGTGACGCGTTCAGCTCCTGAGGGAGCCCGTACCATCATTGTGGCCATCCGCAATCCGAGAAGGGCGCCGAGGATAGCACCTATCGCCGCCCGGTTCGCCACCGCCATTATCAACTTTCGAGCTGATTCCGATCCTCTCGCGAAAAGAAGACTGTAAGCTGTAAAATTCAAAGTCGAGAACGCGGCGAAGACCACCACAGCCAAGGCGGTGGCTACAACGCGACGCCATGGCCTCTCCATGGTGGTCGGGTCGGCAACATACTGCGGCGCCAGCCACCCCGTGTAGACAATCAGGGCAAATAGCAACCAGATCAAAAATGCACTGGGTTGAGATGCCCGATCCATTGCACTATTAAAGTTGCGATCCTTCGAGCTTTCGGATATATCCGAGTGCGTGTCGCGGCGATCAAGCATCTCGCCAGGGGAAGGGCTCTTTCGCTCCCTCTTCCGGCGCCTGGTTCGCTGATTCAAGGCTCCCCTTCCGGGCGGCTTCAACTCGTCTCTCGACATTCTGTCATTGCAAGTCAAGTAAGCTGCCGGTCAAAAGGAGAGCGACGACACCTCAACATTCGGGTGCACACCTTTTCGTCTATTTAATGTCCAACCAAGACAAAGCGCGGACGCTGGATGGTCTCGTTCTCATCGGCAGATCCGCTTGTCGGGTCGCTACGTTTCCGGAGGCCATGTAGGCGGCGAGGATGTAGTTGGGGTGGCGGTCGAGGTTCTTGCGGGCACGGTCGTAGCGCATTGTGGTGCGCGGATCGGCGTGACGGGCGCCGATCTGTACGTCGCGGAGGCTGACGCCGGCGTCGAGCATGGTGGTGACGAAGGTGTGGCGCAGCATGCGCGGGTGCATCCTCGGCATCCGCACCCAGCGTGGGCGGCGAGGTGTTTGAGCCGGCGGGTTGCGGCGTGCCGGTCCATCCTGGTGCCGAGGGTGTTGCGCAGGATCGGGCCGTCGGGGCAACCGTCGACCGCCCGGTCGACGGCCCTCGCCACTGCGGGTGGGAGGGGGACGAGGACGACTTTGCCGCCTTTGCCGCGTACCCGTAGGCCCCGGCGACCGTGTTCCTCACCGATGTCGCCGATGTTCGAGCCGCGGGCTTCGAAGATCAGCAGCCCGAGCAGTCCGAGCATGGCGATCAGCGCGAAATCGTTTGGGTTGTGAGATTTTCGTGCCGTGGTGATCAGTGCTTCGAACTGGAGGTGCCCGAGCCCGAGGGTGGGTGAGTCGGGTGGGACCACCGGTCTGCGGACGTAGTCGGCGGGTGAGTGCGGGAGGTTGTCGTCGATGACGCAGACAAAGCCACGCAGCCAGAGGTGACCGCATGTAGGCCGGTCGAACCGGCCCGAACCGCGGCCCGGCTCCCGCGTCGGCTTCGCCCTGCCGGGGCACCGCCGGGGACAGGTTACAGCCGCCACGGAGGGCCATGCTGTCAGACGCCACAGGGGGCATCCGCTCATCGGCATGAGCGGACGCCGCCCTACCCCCTCAGCGGGGAACGCCAGCGCTGACGCCGTCGGAGCCGCCGAAGAGGTCATCAGACTGAAGGGCCTCATCACGGCGCTGCTCGTGGGATCGGCGTCTCGGGTGACGGAACCCATCGAACTCCAGCAAGCTCACCCACGACGCGCTCACACCGAACCACAGCACGCCCTTGGGTGTGTGTGGCGTTGGGCGACCCCAGGAAGAGCACGAAGGGCCGCAGGCCGGCCCGGGACGACCCGCGTAGCTTAGCCGGGTTGAGCGCGGTTCAGCACCAGAACGCCTGACCCGTGGTCGAGTTGCGGTGCTTTTGCGGTCAACCGCGCGGCGTTCGGTCCGCCGGAGCGTCGAGACGCCGAGCTGCACGGCTCAGCGGCGCGGGGATGGTGCCGTCAGTACGAGTCGGGCCCGCCGCAGCCGCAGCCTTGGATTTGCGGCGGTGCAGCGTGAGAGTCATGACCAGCACGACCAACGCTCCGACGATCAGCCCGAGGATCGCGCTGGCCACCGTGTTGACGAGCCAGCCGATGAGCCCGCCGAGAACACCCGTGGCGTCGTGGGCGGCGACCTCCACGTGGTGCACGGCCTCGTACAGGAAGTGCAGGTTCAGCTCGTTCGTGCCTAGCAGCAGGATATGCCCGCCCACCCACAGCATCGCCGCGGTGCCGACTACCGTCAGCACGGTGAGGACCACCGGCATCGCCCTCACCAGACCGCGGCCGAACGTGGCGACAGCGCCGGAACGTTGCGACAGGCGCAGCCCGGCGTCGTCCATCTTCACGATCAGGGCCACCACGCCGTACACCAGGACGGTTATGACGACGGCGACGACAGCCAGGACCGCCAGGCGGGACCAGAACGCCTCATCGATCACCTCGTTAAGGCTGATGACCATGATCTCCGCCGAGAGGATCAGGTCGGTTCGTACCGCCCCAGACACCAGTGTCGTCTCGTCCTGCACCTTCTCCTCGCCCGCGCCGGAGGCACCATGATGGGCGATCTTGGCCCACACTTTCTCCGCGCCTTCGTAACAGAGGTAGGCGCCGCCGAGCATGAGGATCGGAGTAAGCAGCCAAGGCACGAACTGACTGAGCAGCAGCACCGCCGGCAGGATGATGAAGAACTTGTTGCGCAGCGACCCCACGGCAATGCGCTTGATAATCGGCAACTCGCGCTCGGCCGCCAGGCTCCGCACGTACTGCGGCGTGACGGCAGCATCGTCGACGACCACGCCCGCCGCCTTGGCGCCGGCCTTCGCAGCGGCCGCCCCGATGTCATCGATGGACGCGGCAGCGGCCCGGGCCAGCACCGCCACGTCATCCAGCAGGGCTACGAGTCCACCGGCCAAGGGAGGGTCCTTCCAGGGTTGCGGTTCGAACTGGCCCATTCTCGCTCAGGTCTCTGCGCGCGGCACGCCACCACCCGGCCGTAATCGGGCGAGAGCCCGAGGTGAGCGACTATCACGCTCGGCCGACGACCCGCCACCACCGCGCCCGGGTGCCAACAGCCGGCCGTACGCATGCCCAAGCCGACTCCAGTCACCGTCATCGCCACATCGGCCGTAGTTCGCCGGAAGACCGCAGTCGCTACGCCTTCTAACCCAATCGGTCAACCACGTCGGTCTCGCAGACTCGTCCGGGTTGAGTTGATGACGGGCACGATCTCATCAGCGCCAGCAGCGGTCGGTGCGCTGGCGTGGTCCCCACGGTGGGAACTGTGCTGCGCACCCTGCTATCGCAACAAATTCGCTGGAGCGGGAGACCCCGCGGGTTCATTCTGTCTCGCGATGGGCTGTGAAAACGACGGCTGCTCGCACGAGTGGCACTACGCGCCGTACCGCACCGGGCTGGGCGCGCTGCAGCGCGGCCACGGTGCCGCAGTGGCCTGGCTGCAGGGTCAGCCGGATCACGGGCACATGGTTTACACCTGTACCGCTCGCGACACCCGGTGGGACTGGCAGGTCGACGACCGCTACACGTACCTGGCTCGACTGCTGCACGACCTGCGCCTCGACCCAGCCCCACTGGTCGCGCAGCTTCGCGCCTGCGGCCCGTACCGCCCCTGGCCCCAAACGGACCCGACCGATGACGACAATCAGTTCAGCCTTGCTGTCGGCGTCTTGGAGGCGCTCGCCCGCAAGGGGAACACGCAGGCGCACGAGACGCTGCGCGGATACGTTCGCAACGGCGTCCGCTGGATCGATGCACTGACGACGTTGGCGTCCAGCTGGCCGACGGAGTGGTGGGACGACCTGTGGGAGATCGCAGCCACGCGTATCAGGCCCGAAGATGTGACCGAGATACTGCCGACATCTGAGCCCTGGCTGCGTTGGCGGGGTCGGGATTCGAGGATCGACAGCGTGTTGAACGCCGCGCAGCGCAGCCGAAAGGATGCTCAAGGTCGCCGGGTCGACCTCTCGACCACCAGTGACGCCGAACTGATCGCGCTCCTCCAGGCGCCGGACACCGGCCGGGCCGTGAAGGTGACCGCACTGCACCAGATCCGTCGCAGAGCACGGCCCGTACCGGAATTGCTCGACGCGGTCGAGCAGTTGGCCGCCGAACGGCAAGCCGGACTGTTCGGTGCGCTCCGTGTCCTCGGCCCGCAGGTTCTCCCGGCTGCGCGAGGCTGGGCTGCCGACCCCGAACACCCGCTGTTCGACGCCGCCGCACACCTCCTCGCCGAGCACGGCGAGGAGCAGGACATCCCGTCGATCCTCGCCGCACTCGACCGGCTCACCGACGAATGGTGCGGCCACGACCGACTCACCGAAGGCCTGGCCCGGATCCTCACCAGTTCCCCATCAGCCTCCCAGGCCGACCTGCGGACAACAATGATCCGCCGGCTGCGCCGATTGACCATCGCATCGCCACACAGTTACGAGCGACGCAGCTACCTGCAAAGCCTGCTGCTTCTCGATCCGGACAAGACAACTGCCGTGCTGCCGTCTTATCTCCTCGACTGTGAGCCGGACGTCCGGCTGTTAGCCGCTCAGCACACCCCGCTCACCGATCAGACCCGGCGCTGGCTGCTCACGCTACGCGAGGATCCTGTCGAGGAAGCATCCGTGCGTCAGGCCGCAGCCGCACGCCTCACCGGAGACTGAAGCCGCCCACATCCTTATCTCGCTTCACAACCGACGATCCCACTCAGCCAGCCGATTTCAATCGGCAGCAGAAGGCCGCCTCCCATATCCCGGAGGCGGCCTGTGAACTGCGAGACCCGACAGTGGGCGAGGCTGGTGTGCGGCCCTCGTCGATCCCACTGATGGACAGGTGGGTGACGGTTCGTCAGGAGACGGGTTCGAGACTCCACTGACTGGTCCACCAGTTGGCGGGCGCGGCGCCGTACTGGATGCTGCCGGTCAGGTTTTCGGTATGGGCGTAGGTGCCCTTCCAACGGTTTTTCAGGCGCAGGCGGCCGTCGACGGGCTCCTGGGCCCACTGCGCCGACCAGTAGGTGCCGGGTACCGCACCGGTCTGCACGTTGCCGGTCTGGTTCTCCACGTGCAGGTAGTTGCCGGTGGCACGGTTCTTGAGCCGGACGTAACCGTCGACGTTCTCGACTGCCCACTGGGCGGCCTGGTCGGTGCTGGCAGCGGCGAGGTACCTGGCGGTGCCGCTGCCGTCGTCTTTGACGTACTGGCCGGTCTGCCGGTTCTTCAACCGCTGGTAGGACACCGGGTAGCCGCCGTCCTTCTTGTAGACGCGCAGGTAGTCGACGCTCCAGGTCTTGGGCCAGACGTCGTTGTGCCGACCGGAGCCGGCATCGGTGTAGATGCCCATGATGAGCCCCATCGGCATGTTGGGGGCGTCGTTGATCGTTCGGTAGAGCTGGCCGTCGTAGTAGAACTTGATGTCGGTGGGCGACCACTCCATGCCGTACGTGTGGAACTCGGTGGTCGGTGACCCGCTGGGAACGGGGGCAATCGACGCGTACGAGCTGGACAGGAAGTTCGGGTCGCCCCAGCCGTGGGCGGCGATCCGCCAGTTGTTCGGCTCGTTGAAGAACGTCTCGACCATGTCGACCTCGGGGTTGCGCGAGGCGCTGGAGGTGTCCCCGGTGCCGACCAGCCAGAGGGCCTGGTGGCCGCCTCCGCCGACGTTCGACTTCTTGGCGCGCAGCTCGACGTAGCCGTACTGGAACGTGTAGCCATTGAAGTCGGGCTCGTGGTGGTTCAACGGCATCGAGCCGTTGAACTTGTGCCAGTAGTCCTTGTTGTAGGTCTGGATCGAGGAGATCTTGACCGTGCCGTCGTACTGCGGGTTCCACGCCGGGGTGTCGGCGTCGAGCCGCTGGGTGAGCACTCCGTCGGCGATGGTGTAGCGCGCCTTGGCACCGAGCTCGCGATTGGCCGGGGAGGTCCAGTGCGGCAGGTAGTAAGGCAGCCAGCGGCTCGTGTTGAGGGTGTTGACGTCGAACTCTTCGGCGAAGTCGAGGGTGTAGCCCGGTTTGGCGAGCGGGCTGGGAGGGGTGTCGCCGGCCTGGGCCGGCGGGGCGGTGACGACGCCGGCGAGGGTGACACTGAGGATCATCGAACCGGCGGCGGCTAGAACTCTTCGAAAGCGATGCGCCATGAGGCACTCCCGGGGTAACGAAAGAAAAGTTCTTTCGGAATATGCCGGTGAGTGCTACCGCTGTCAAGAGCCGTCGGTGAAGAGCTCCCCGCGGACCGCGTCCCGGGCCGTCTCGACCGCGCCGATGGCCACCGCGTCATCGCCCAGCGCGGAGATCGCCAGACGTGGCAACTCGTACAGGATCTCGGCGAGGTGACGCCGCACCGGCTCCATCACCGTGTCACCGGCGCGCGCGACGCCGCCGCCCACCACGACCAACTGCGGGTCCATCGCGAGAACCATGGCGCCCACCCCTTCGGCGAGTGCCCGCGCGTAGTCGTCGACAGCCTCGACCGCGCGCCTGTCCCCCCGCCTGGCCTGTGCGAAGACCCACTCGCGGGAGTTCATGCCGGGAGCGACCCCCGCGTCGGAGAGCAGCTTGCGGGGTGCCGCCTCCCAGCCCAGGCCCGGGTGCCGGCCGATCTCTCCGGCCGCCCCCCGGCCACCGCCGAACGGTCTGCCGTCCACCAGGACGCCGACGCCGAGGCGGTGCCCGGCATGCACGTACAGGACGTGGTCGACCCCCTGCGCGGCGCCGACCCGGTGCTCGGCCAGCACCGCGAGGTTGGCGTCCTTGACGGCGCTCACCGGGCAGCCCAGACGGGCGGTGAGTTCCTTGGCCAGCGCCGTGCCGGTCCAGCCCGGAATGGCCACGCTCAGCCGCACGACACCGTCGGCGATGATGCCCGGGGAGCCGGCGCAGGCCGCCCACAACCGCGGCGCGTCGGCCGGCATCGTCCGTCGCAGCAGGTGGACAGCGGCGTCGATGCGTCCGGCCGGGTCCAGGTCCGGGTGGATGGCGGCCCGAGCGGCCGCCACCTGCGCGCCGGCGAGGTCGGCGATCCGCACCGACACCGCGTGCGCCCCGATGTCGAGGCCGGCCACGACGCCTCCGTCCGCGGCGAAGCGGTAGCGCTGTGCGGGTCGCCCTCCAGTCGGGGCGTTGTCGAATCCGTCCAGGACCAGGTGTCGGGACTCCACCAGTGAGGTCAGGATGCCCTGCACGGTGGGGCGGGACAGGCCGGTCTCGCGGGCGACACCGCTGATGGTCAGCGACGGCCCCTCGTAGAGCAGCCGCAGCACACGACGCGTGTTCAGGTGCCGTAAGGCGCTCTGGTCGCCGCCTGGAAGAGCATCTCCCACGGTCATTCGCTGCCCCTTGACGTGCGTTCGTCGACGGCCCACTATAGCGAACGCAAGTTTCCTTCGAAACTACTCCTGCCCAGGGAGACCCCCATGAAATCCGTGACATCGATGAAGAGTGCGATCAGCGCGGCCGCTGTGCTTATCGCGCTCGGAGCGTGCGCACCAGGCAGCTCGTCGGACGGGGAGCCGGCCGTCGACGCGAACGCGCCGGTCCAGACCGGCGTGCCGGCCGGACAGGTGGAACTGAACCTGATCGCCACCCCCGAGTCGGGCGCCGCGATGAAGGACATCATCCCGGCGTTCCAGGCCAAACACCCCAACGTCAAGATCAATTACGTCGACACCACGTACGACGACTACAACAAGTCGCTCAACCTCGCGTTGTCCAGCGACACCTCACCCGACATCGTGCTGCTCAACGCCGTGGGCACCACCGTCAAGGACCAGTTGATCCTCAACCTCCAGCCCTACGCCAAGGCGTACGGCTGGGAGTCGGCGTACCCGGCCGGACAGCTCAACCAGTGGCGGGTCGCCAAGGACGGCACCACCCTCGGGTCGGGCGACCTGTACGCGGCACCAGCGTCCTTCTCCCAGGTCGGTCTCTACTACAACAAGGCCAAGTTGAAGAAGCTCGGCATCGACGCTGCTCCGACCTCACTGGAGGACCTGGAGGCCGCCCTGGCAAAGGCCAAGGCCGGCAGTGAGACCCCGCTGCAACTCGGCAACAAGGAGGGCCACGCCTCCTTCCCGATCCAGCTCATCGGTCAGTCCACGGACGGCCCGGCCGCGTACGCCAAGTGGGTCTTCGGTGAGGGCGGCGCCACCTTCGACACCGCCGGCAACACCAAGGGCGCCCAGAGCATCACCGGCTGGGGTACGAAGGGCTACTACTCCAAGGACGCCAACGGCATCGACCTGCAGGGTGCGGTGGACAGGTTCACCAAGGGCGACGGCGTCTTCTTCGTTGACGGTTCCTGGGATTCGAAGAAGATCGGCGACGCACTGAAGGGCGACGCCGGCTTCGTGCCCTTCCCCGGCCCCAAGGCCACCGCGATCGGCACCTCGGTCGCGTACGGGATCTCGCGGAAGTCGAAGAACGCGCAGGCCGCCGCCGCCTTCCTGGACTTCCTGCGCGGCCCGGAGGCTGCCAAGGCCTCGTTCGCGCAGGGTTTCCTGCCCTCCGACACCTCGACGGTGACCGCCGAGCCCGGCACCATCTCCGCCGAACTGATCGCCGCCTGGAACAAGGTCAACGCCGATGACGGGCTCATCGGGTTCAACAACAACGCCACCGCGACCATGAACGACACGCTGGTAGCCGAGACCCAGAAGCTGATCGCCGGCAAGGTCGACGCCGCCACGTTCATCCGGGCCGTCCAGTCCGACTGGGCCAAGACGCATGGCTGACAGCCTCGCGAATCGCGTGGCCGTCCGGGACCGCACCGTCGTCGCACCCGCGACGCCGGTGCGGGCCCGGCGGTCGCGGGCACGCCTCGTACCGCTGCTCTACACCGCACCCGCGCTGCTCTTCTACGCGGCTTTCGTGATCGCGCCCTGGCTGCACAGCCTGTGGATCTCGTTCTGGGAGTGGAACGGAATCGGCGTCGCCACCTGGGCCGGGCTCGACAACTACCGGGAGATCCTCGCGGACCCGGCGCTGCGGCTCTCCCTGGTCCACGCCTTCGGGCTGATCCTCTTCTACTCGGTCATCCCGATCTGTTTCGGCCTGGTGCTGGCGGCGCTCGTCGCGAACGTGCCCTGGAAGGGCATGCCCTTCGTCCGTACCGTGATATTCCTGCCGCAGATCCTTCCGCTGGTCGCGGTCGGCAGCGTCTGGAAGCTCTTCTTCGACGACGACGGACCGTTCAACGCGCTGCTGCGCGCGGTCGGCCTGTCCGACTTCACCCGCGCCTGGCTGGGTGACTTCACCTGGGCCTACCCCGCGGTCGGAGTCGTCGGGACCTGGGTCTCGACCGGGCTCTGCTTCCTGCTGCTGTACTCCGGAATCGGCAAGATCGATCCGGCCCTGTACGAAGCCGCCCGGCTCGACGGCGCCGGCGCGATCCACGAGTTCTGGCACGTCACAGTGCCGGGTCTGCGCCGGGAGATGTCGGTGGCCGCGACCGTCACCGTGATCGCCGCCCTGGCCAGCTTCGACGTCGTCTACGTGATGACCGCCGGCGGCCCCGGCGAGTCGACACTGGTGCCCGGTGTCGCCATCTACCGGCTGACCTTCACCGCAGGGCAGGTCGGCACCGCCTGTGCGCTCGCCGTCGTCCTGTCCCTGCTGACCTGCGCGGTCATGTTCGCCCTGAACCGCCTCACCCGGGAGAAGACATGATCCGGTCGATGACCCGGTTGTCGCTGCTGGCCGCCACCGCCTCGGTGCTCGTCCCCTTCTACGCGATCCTCGCCGCGTCCCTGCAACCACAGGACAATCTCAGCCCGGGCCTCGCCTGGCCGTCGGACCCGCAGTGGCACAACTACGTCGACGCCTGGTCGACCGGCGGATTCGCGGACCTCATGCAGTCCAGTCTGATCATCGCGCTCGGCGTCGTACCCCTCGCGCTGGTGCTCGCGACGCTCGCCGGATACGGGCTGGCGATGATGCGGCTCGCCGTCCGGGGGCCGATCTTCGCGTTGCTCATGCTGGGTCTGGCCCTGCCGTACGAGTCGATCGTCATCCCGCTCTACTACGACCTCAAGTCGATCGGGCTCCTCAACACCTACTGGGCGGTCATCCTGCCGCTCATCGGGGCGTTCATGCCGTTCGGGGTGTTCTGGATGCGTAGCCACTTCGAGTCGCTGCCGCCGGAACTCACCGAGGCCGCCGAGATGGACGGCGCGTCCAGCAGACAGATCCTGCGCCAGGTCCTGCTGCCCACCGCCCGGCCGGCGCTCACCACCCTCGGCCTTCTCTACTTCATGTGGGCGTGGAACCAGTTCCTGCTCGCGCTGATCCTCATCCAGGACCCGGCGATGCGTACGGCGCCGTCCGGGCTCGGCAAGTTCATCCAGGCCTACGGCCGCAACATCCCGCTGCTCAGCGCCGGAACGATCATCGTCATCGTGCCAGTGGTCATCCTCTACCTCTTCTTCCAGCGCCACTTCGTCAAAGGCATCCTTTCCGGCGCCATCAAATAGGAGACACCTGATGTCCATCACACTGGCGATCGTCGGTGCCGGAGCACGAGGCGCCGCCTACGCGCGGCTCGCCGTGGCCACCGCAAACGCCACGATCGCAGCTGTCGCCGATCCCGACCCCGCCCGCCGCATCACCCTGGCCGACGAGTTCGACGTACCCGCCGAACGCCGGTTCGCCTCGTGGGAGGACCTCGCCGCACAGCCCCGGCTCGCCGACGCGGTGATCGTGGCGACCCCCGATCGCGCGCATGTCGAGCCGGTGGTGGCCTTCGCCGGGCTCGGCTACGCGATCCTGCTCGAGAAGCCGATGGCGCCGCTGCCCGAGCAGGCGGAACGCATCGTCGCCGCGGCCGTCGACAACGACGTCCTCCTCGCCGTCTGTCACGTACTCCGGTACACGCCCTACTCCCAGACGCTCAAGCGGCTGCTCGACTCCGGGCGGATCGGTGCGATCGTCAGCATCGACCACCTGGAGCCCGTCGGCTGGTGGCACCACGCCCACAGCTACGTGCGCGGCAACTGGGCGGTGGAGGCCGAATCCTCCTCGATGCTGCTCGCCAAGTCCTGCCACGACATCGACTGGCTCGGCCACCTCATCGGCCGGCCGGTCCGACGGGTCTCCTCCTTCGGCGGCCTCGCCCACTTCCGGCCGGAGAACCGTCCGGCTGGAGGGACCGAACGCTGCGTCGACTGCCCGGTCGAACGATCCTGTGCCTACTCCGCGATCCGGATCTACGAACGGTTCCTCGGTGACCCCGTCCACGAGGCATGGCCGCTGGGCGTACTCACCGACGATGTCAGCGCCGACGGCGTCCGCAAAGCCCTGGAGGACGGCCCGTACGGCGTCTGCGTCTACACAGGTCGCAACGACGTCGTCGACCACCAGGTGGTCAACCTCGAATACGAGGGCGGCAGCACCGTCGCCTTCACGATGACGGCCTTCACCGCGCTCGACTTCCGCAAGACGCGAATCTTCGGCACGCTCGGCAGCATCGAGGGAGACGGCCGCACCCTGCGGGTCCACGACTTCCTCACCGACACCGTCGAGACCATCGACCTGGACCCCGACGGCGACGCCTCCGCCGCCGACGGACACGGCGGCGCCGACGGGGCCCTCATCGAGGCGTTCATCGCGGCGGTCGCCACCGGCGACCGTTCCCTGGTCACCTCTGGACCGGAGGAGAGCATCTCCTCACACCGGGTCGTGTGGGCGGCAGAGCAGTCCCGCGCCACCGGCAGCGTCGTCGAGCTCATTCCCGCAACCCCGGTCTAGGGGTACGCCGCAAACCGCCGAGCGACACCCCGGGGCGATCGACTCGCGGTCGCCCCGGGAGCTGCGGGCCCCTACCGGCCGGTGGAACCGTCGATCAGCGCCCGCAGGATGTCGGCGTGACCGGCATGCCGGAGCCTCATCGAACGCCGTCGCGTAGCTTGGGCCGAATGACGAGCAGCGGGCGGTACGACTCCGCCGATCAGCTCGTGGTCCGCTCCCGCACTGCCCTGGTCGAACTGGCGGCGGTGTTACCGGCAACGGGCAGGTTCGTCGTCGCCCGACTTGACGGAACGAGGATGGCGGACGCGGACCTCGCCTTCTACGAGTTCTCCGACGCGCTGCTCTTCCCCGCCTACTTCGGCTGGAACTGGGACGCGTTGTCCGACTGTCTTCGTGATCTGAACTGGCTGCCCGCGGACGGGTACCTGGTGGTCGTCGACAACGTGTCCCGGATGCTGTCGAGCAGCGCAGACGACCGGAACACGCTGTTCCGGGTCCTGTCGCAGGCCGTGCGGCACTGGGCGTTTCCGGCCGGTCAGCCAGAGTTCACGGTGCTGCTGCTGTCCGAGAGCGACGACGAGGCCGCACTGTTGCGGCAGGAGATCGCTCAGGCGCTTCGCCAATCGTGACGCGCTTCGCAGGTCGGCCCGGCCAACGCTGACCGCCAGGCTCATGCCTCGATGCCCTACAGGTCCATCGCGTACACCCGGACCCGGCGGCCGGTGTCCGGCTGCACCGTCTCGCGATCCAACGACATGCCCAGCTTGACCATCACCCGAGCGGACGCCTCGTTGCCGACGACGTGAATGCTGACCAGCCGCCGGAGGTCGAGTTCGGCACGAGTACGGGCGACAACCGCCTGGGCCGCCTCGGTGGCCAGGCCCCGACCCCAGTGCGTACGGCCGAGCCGCCAACCGATCTCCACTGCCGGCATGATCTCGGGCAGGAAGGTCGGCACCGCCAGTCCGGTGAAACCGGCCAGCTCACCGGTCTCCTTGATCTGAACCGCGTACAAGCCGAAGCCGTGCTCGTCCCAATGCCGCTGATAGACGGCCAGGCGCTTCTCGGTCGCGGCGCGGTCCAGGGTGTTGCCGTCATGGATGTAGCGCATCACCTCGGGCTGCGCGTTGATCGCGGCGAACCCGTCCAGGTCGTCGTCCCGGCAGGGGCGCAAGAGCAGGCGCGGAGTCTCCAGGGACGTGGCGTCGCGGGAACTTGTCAGGTCAGACACGGTTCCTTAGTAGCACCCCGGCACCCACCGGGCGATGGGTCGCCTGGCCGGGAAGCAAGCTAGAGACGTGTCGCGGACTGGACGAGGTGGGCGGCAGCTCGGGATCGGCTGTGTGGTGCCAGGCGATGACTGTGGTGACCCGTGGGGCGTCGGTGACGGGGTCGGCGACCACGTCGTCGTGGAGGGGCCAGCAGTTCAGCGGCCCGTCCAGCAGCTGAGCTCCATGCCATCCTCGACCGGAAAGTCGATGCTGACGTAGCCGTTGCCCGGGTCTCGGACGTAGGTCACGTAGTCGCTCATCGACGCGAACGTGGAGTCGTCGCCGACGACCAGGGCGCCCGGGGCGAGCCGGTCCTCGATCAGGCGCAGGACGGGCAGGCACATCTCCTTCCAGCCGTCGAGCAGCGCCAGGCCGATCGGGCCGCCGACCGTGCCGAGGGTGGTCAGCGCGTCTCCCTCGAGCACTGTCACGAGGTCGCTGAACCCGGCCGCCTCGATATTGGCGCGGGCCGCCTTGACCTTGGTCGCGCTGAGCTCGGTCGTGGTGATGTGCCCGATCCCGTTGTCGCGCACGGCTGCGGCGAGGTAGAGCGTCGAGATTCCGTGCGAGGTGCCGAACTCGACCACCGTCTGGGGTCGGGCCGCGCGGACCAGGGCGTAGAGCAGGTCGCCGCCGCGAGCCGAGATCGGCATGTAGACGTCTTCGAGCAGGTCGGAGCGTTCCTGGGGGGTGGCCGACGGTGCGGGTCGGCCCGGCGAGCGCTCATCGTCGCGCTCGGCCTCGGTGAACAGCCGGGCGATCAGGTCGCGGACGGCGGGGTCGTGCAGTGTCGTCGTCATGACGGAAAGACTAGACGCAACGTTGCGTCTACCAAAGACTCGGATCTTGTAATGTCTCGGAAGACTTGGACTCCTCACGGGAACGGGAAGGAGCGCCCGATGCATCGCGGCAACCGGCACGGCCGGAGCGAGGCGGCCCGCGAGGCCGTGCTCCAGGCGGCGGACGACCTCGTCGCCGAGATCGGCTACGCCAAGGTCACCATCGAGGGCATCGCATCCCGGGCCGGCGTCGCCAAGCAGACGATCTACCGGTGGTGGCGTTCCAAGACCGACATCCTGGTCGACGCATTCACCGCCGACAGCGCCCAGGAGCTCACGCTGCCCGACACCGGCGCCTTCCGTACCGACCTGCGCGCCCACCTCGACGAGCTGGTCCGCTTCCTCGAGGTGTCCGACTCAGGCGCGGTGTTCCGGGCCCTGGTCGGTCAGGCCCAGCATGATCCGGAGCTGGCCGCCCGGCTGCGCGCGGAGGTTCTGCCGCAACTGCGCGCCCGCGACCGAGTGCCGTTCGACCGGGCAGCGGCACGGGGCGAGCTGCCCGCCGAGGCCGACGTCGACCTCCTCGTCGACCAGGCGGTCGGGCCGATCCACTTCCGGGTGCTCGTGACGGGTGAACCTGTGACACCCGCACTGCTGGACGCGCTCGTCACCAGGGCAGGCCAGGGACAGCCGGGGACACCACCCGGCCACGAACAGCCGGGCGCGGCAGACGCGGAACTCGACCGTTGAGGCGACGTCACCGCCGAGCAGCGCGAGGATCGGCGCGACGGCCATGTCCGGGTCGCTGTCGGCCCGGCCTGAAACAAGCAACGCACCGATGAGGTGCTGCTCGACGTCGACGACGTGGCGATGGGCCACGCCGGGGTAATGCGCTGAAACGCTCGCGACAAGTGGGGGGTCTCCAAGGAGATCACCCATGAGCCACTCATCGACGACGCGACCTTCGAGCAGGCCCAAGCCATCCTGCAACAGCGGGGCCTGGGACCCGGTGGACAACACGTAAGGCAGCGCACCCGCAACCCGTACGTCTTCCGCGGACTGATCTACTGCGCCGCCTGCGACCGACGCATGCAGGGCCAGTACAACCACGGCGACGCCTACTACCGCTGCCGCTTCCCGCAGGAGTACGCCCTCGCCAACGAGGTTCCACATCCCCGCAACGTGTACCTGCGAGAGGACGCCCTCGCCGACCCGCTCGACACCTGGCTGGCCTCCACCTTCGCACCCCACCTCATCGAACAAAAACGATCACCGCGATGGCCGACGCCCAGCCCTTAGATCACCCGCCCGCACCTGGCACAGCAGCCGAGACGATCATCACCGAGTGCGACGCCAAGCTGGAGCGATAGCGCGCCGCCCTCGATGCTGGTGCCGATCCCGCGGTCGTCACTAGTTGGATCGCCCAGACAGAGGCCGAACGCGCCCGCGCGGAAGCCGAACTACGCACCATCGCGGGCACCACCCCGCGCCGGATGAGCCGAGCAGAGATTTCGGCCCTGGTGACCGCGCTCGGAGACATCACCGCCGTGCTCCGCGACGCCGACCCGGCCGGCAAGGCCGAGGTCTACCGGCAACTCGGACTCCGACTCACTGCCAGACCGAAACGCAAACGGTGCGCGCTGCAGTCGATCTCAGCGCACACCGTGGGCAAATCATTTGTGTCCGAGGGGGGACTTGAACCCCCACACCCTATACGGGTACTAGCACCTCAAGCTAGCGCGTCTGCCATTCCGCCACCCGGACCTACACGTTCAGCCTACCTCGCCGACCAGATGATCTTTCATCCGGTGGTCAGCACAGCGGGCCGCACGGGGAGTTACTGTACACGCCGCTCGTGGATCATGCACATCGCCTTCCGGCCCCTCTTCCCCGGCCATCCCGCCGCTGCTCAAGCCGCCTCAAAACGGTCGCGCCGACACACCGTCGGGGCGTGTCCGGGTAGCGTCCGGCGGCCCTCTGACGGCAGCATTGCCACGTGTCCCATCCCTCCCCCCTGGCAGCCGCCCAGCACCGAGCCCTCGCCCTGCGCGCCGCGGGCGACCTCAGCGCCGCCCGGCGACTGCTCGCGGAGGCCATCGAATCCGCTCCCCCGCCGTACGGTGACGACCATCCCGAGGTGCTGCACACCACACACCTGCTGGCACGGCTGCACCGGGAGGGGGACGACCCGCTCGCCGCCCGCCGGGTGTTGGAGGAGGCGTTCGCGGCGGGCGAGCGGCGCTGGGAGCACTCTGACCCGCTGATGCTCGCGCTCGCCTTCGAACTCGCCGAGGTGGCGGAGGAGCTCGGCAACCGGCACGAGGCCCGCCGCAACTACACCCGCGTCGCCACCGCCGGGCCCGCCGCGCTGGGGGAGAACCACCCGGCGGTACGCGCAGCCCGCGACTACCTCGGCCCACCCCCGTCGACGCCGAGCGAACAGCACCCCGCGCCGGCGTCCGGTCCGATCCCGGTCGGCCCGGTGACCGAGCCCGGTGCCCGGTCGGCGCTCTCCGGCCCGACCCTGTCGCTGGCGACCCTCGCCGCGATGCGACCGCCCGCCGGCGGCCCGCCGCCCGCCGTCTCACCCTGGGCGCCGCACCCGCCGGCCGCGCCCCACCAAACCCCTCCAGCGGTACGCGCACCGGTCACACCCACGCCGCCCGGCCACGCCACCCCGGCATCGGTCCCCGCCCCTCGGGCGACGCCCGTTCAGCCGGCAGCTCCCTCGATCGCGCCAGCGCAGCCCGGCCCGCCGACGGCCGGACCCCGACCCGCGACCCCGCCCCGCCCGCGTGCCGACGCGCCACTGCCGGCGAACGCGATGTCGCTCGGCTCGGGCGTCAGCGGGCAACCCCCCACGAACGCGCAACCACCACTTCGGCGCACCGATGAGCAAGCACCCGGGCGTGCGATGCCGCCCCGTCACCGCCCCGATGAGCAACCGTCCGGACCGTCCCGTCCGGCGGCCGGCCCGATGCCCCGGCCGAGGGCTGAAGGCCCGCCGACGGCGCCGGCCGGGCAGCGGTCACCAGACCGACTGCCGTCCGGGCCGGCCGTGGCACCACGTCAGCGGGTTGGTGGCCACCCGACTCCGCCGGTGGTTCCCCCGCCGTCGACCCCGACCGCCCCGGCGTCGACCGCCCCGCCGGCAACACCGGCCGTGCCGGCACCTCGCTGGGACGACCCCACGATCCGGGTACGGCAGATCGAGCCGCTGCTGGCCGAGGAGGCAGCCCGAGCCGCCACCCGGCCAACTGCGCCGAGCGAATCGCACAACGTGTCCGGCACCGAGGCGACATCATCGGGCAGGCCCTCCCCGACCGTTGCCCACCCGGGGCCGGCGTACCCGGTGAGCGGACCACCGGCCCAGCCCGTCAGCGCACCGCCGGTAACCCCGCCTCCGATCTCCGCTCCCCCCAGCCAGCCGTACCCGGTCTCGGGACCACCGGCCCAGCCGTACCCGGTCTCCGCGCCGCCCGGCTACGGCCAACCCGTTTCCGCACCCCCCGGCTACGGCCAACCCGTGTCCGCACCCCCCGGGCACACCTACCCGGTGTCCGCGCCGCCCGGCTACGGCCCACCCGTTTCCGGACCCCCCGGCTACGGCCAACCCGTGTCCGCACCACCCGGCTACGCCCAGCCCGTGTCCGCACCACCCGGGCACACCTACCCGGTGTCCGCGCCGCCCGTGTCCGGGCCGCCCTACGGACCACCCGTCTCCGCGCCTCCGGTGAGCGCACCACCCGTGCCGCCCTGGGGGTTGACCGCACCGCCCTGGAGCAGCAGCGCCCCACCGCAGCCCCTGCCAACTCCAGGTGCCGACTCCCCCACCCAAACCACCACGCCGACGCCGACCACTACGGCTGCGCAGGCCGCCACCGCCGAGCAGGCCCCGGCAACTGGGCAGGCCCCGGCGGCTGGGCAGACCATGATGGACGCGGGCGGTACCGGTGCGGACGGTGACTCTGGCCTGGGCATCCTCGACGCCCCGGTGACGCCGGCTCAGCGGGCCCCTGGCGCGCTGTCCGACCAGACCGTGGTGTTGCCGTCCGTACCCGGGCAGGGCGGCCCGGCCCGGGTCGAGGCCAGTCCAGGCTGGCCCGCCGCCGGGCAGGCGAACCCCACCGCCGCGCAAACGCACCCCACCGGGCAGGCAAGCCCCGGTGCCGCCCAGACAAACCCGAGCCTGGCGCAGGCAAGCCCTGTCGCCGCGCAGCCCAACCCGGCTGCGCAGCCGGCCTGGCCCCCGTCCGTCAGCGCCGACCCGGGGCTGACGCCGCCGGCCGCGCCGCCACCGGCCCAGCAGTACCACCACCAGCCGCCCCACGCGCCGTACCCGACCCAGGACCAGCACCGGGCGCCGTACCCGGGTCAGCAGTACCACCCGGCGCCGGACGCGTACCGGCCGGCGTACGCCGATGACGGTGGGTCGACGGGCCGCAACCGGGCGGCGTTGATCGGCGCGGTCGTGGCGGCCGGGGTGGCCGTCGTGGCGGTGGCGGGCCTGGGTGCGGTGATGCTGACCCGCGACGATCCCCCGCCGACCGGGACCACGCCGACGGCGGCGGCGCCGACGGCGGCCGGGCTTCCACCGGGCAACCTGAAGTTGCGGGACGATTCGACCACGATCACGTTGACCTGGACGGACCCGACCGGCGGCGCGGTGCCGTTCATGGTCGCCGCTGGCCGGGCCGGGCAGGCGCTGGGCGTGATCGCCACCGTGGACCCGGGCCGGACCAGCTACACGGTCAACGGGTTGAACTCCCGAGTGGATCACTGTTTCACCGTGTTGGCGGTCTACTCCACTGACAGCTTTGCGACTTCCGGGCAGGTCTGCACCGCCCGGGAGCGCACAGCCACGTCGAGCGGGGAGCCCTCCGGGCGACCGTCGCCGCGCTGAGCCGAGCCGAAACCGCGCCGAGTCCGAGCGGAAACCGGGCTGAGCTGGACGTCCACAACGCACACTCTCGGTATCCACAGGGGTGACGGTGCGGGTTCCCCCGCCACCACCAGCGCCATATGATGGCACCCGGCTCAGGGGAGGGGTCGCCGGAAGGCGCGCCACCTGCCACGACTCAGGGAGGCAGCCGGCTGTGGCCAGCATCGACGACGCCCTACAGACCGAGGCCCCCCGCTCCCGGTCCCGGCTGCGCGGCGGGCTGGTGACCGTCGGCACGGTGGCCGCGCTGTTGGCCGCCATGGGGCTGACCGTCCTCGGGCTGGGCGCGGCGGACAACGCGGTGGCCAACTACGACGCGAGTTCCTGGCTGTGGAGCGCGGCGCGCAGCGAGCTTGCCCGGGTCAACGGGGTCACCGCCCGGGTGGACACCCGCACCGAGATCCCCGGTGCCCGGCAGCATCCGATGCAGATCACCCAGACCGACCGGCTGCTGATCCTGCGGGACCTGCAGACCGGGCAGGTCAGCTCCCTGGATCTGGCCACCCTCCAGCTCAGCGCGACCACCCGGACCACCCCTGGCCTGGGTGTCAGTGTCGCCCTGCACGAGGACGCGGCGTTCGTCGTCGACGCCGTGCAGGGCATCGTCCGGCAGCTCGATCCGCGATCGCTGACCCCGGTCGGCGAGCCGGTGCGCTATCCGCCGGGCATCACCGGCGGCACCTTCGACGGTAAGGGTCGACTCTGGATCGCGGTGCCCAGCCAGGGCACCGTCTCGGCGATCACCGCCGCCAAGCTGCCGTCCGCGCCGGCGTCGGCCGCGCCCGCGGGTGCCGGGCTCAGCCCGCAGCGGGTCGAGTCGTACGACGTCGCCGACGCCAGCCACGAGCTGGTCGTCTCCACCCTGGACGACGGGGTGGCAGTGCTCGACCGGACGGCCGGGAAGCTGGTGCGGGTGCAGCGCGGTGAGGTGCACCCGACGGCGCTGACGCTGTCCGGCCCGGCGGCGCTGCCCGCGCGCACCAGCGGCCCACGGGTGCCGGTCACGGTGACCGCCGACCGGCGGGTGCTGCTGGTGGGTGACGGTGGGCAGGAGAGCGGGTTCACCGTGCCGGGTGAGGGGGATCGGCTCAGCCCGGCGGTGGCCTGGGCGAACCGGTTCTACTGCGCCGACGAGGCCACCGGCACCATCTACTCCTTCGACGCGGCGGGCCAGCTGGTCGAGACCATCCGCGGGCGGGCCAACGGGCCGCTGGAGCTGGAGGTCCGGGAGAACCACCTGTTCATCAACTCTCCCGACTCGGCGACTGCGCGGGTCGTGGACGACAAGCACCAGGTGCGCGAGGTCAACAAGTACGCCAACGACGTGCTCGGCGGTGACCCGCCGCCGGTTCCCCCACCGCCGCCTCCGCCGAAGAAGCCGCGGGTGGGCAAGCCGAGCGCGCCGCGCAGCGTCACGGCCGCCGCCGGCAACGCCCAGGCGCGGGTGAGTTGGCGCCCGGCCGCCGCCAACGGCGCCGAGATCATCAAGTACGTGGTGCAGGGTGCCGGGCAGCGCCTGGAGGTGGGCGCCAACCAGCGTGCGGTGGAGGTCAAGGGCCTGACCAACGGCGAGACGTACCGGTTCGCGGTGCACGCCGTCAACGCCAAGGGCGACGGCCCGCCGCGCAACAGCAACCCGGTGACGCCGACCGCCGCGGTGCCCGACCCACCGGCGAGCGTCACCGCCCAGGAGCGGCCGGACGGCACGGTCCTGGTCAAGTGGCCGGCGGCGAACGGGCAGGGCAACACCATCGCGAGGTACGCGGTGACGGCCAGTTCGGCGGGGACGAACGCGCCGGCCGGCGAGTCGACCAGGACGGAGCTGGTGGTGCCCGCCGGTGAGTTGGAGTTCGGCACCCAGTACGCGTTCACGGTGGTGGCGGTCAACAGCAAGGGCGCCGGGTCGGCGGCGTCCCCGGTCAGCAACACGGTGGTGCCCTTCGCGGCACCCGGTCGGCCGCTCAACCTGCGCGCCGGCACGGTCGCCAACCAGCCGGGCGCGGTGACGGTGCAGTGGGCTCCGGCCGAAGCCAACGGTCGGCCGGTGACGAAGTACCTGGTGGACGTCGGTGGGCGGGTCAGCGAGGTGACCGACACCCGCACGACAGTCACCGGGCTGGGCAACGGCCAGAACGTCACGGTGAAGGTGAAGGCGGTCAACGAGGCGGGGCCGGGCCCGGAGGCCACGGCCACCGCCCGCACGGTGGCCGAGCCACGGGTCACGGTGACCGGCTCGTCGTCGACGGCCACCGGGGCGACTGTCACGTTCACCGTGGACGCCGGTGGCGGTCAGGCCACCTGCACGCTGACCACGGCGGGCGAGCCGGCGAAGGCCGGGGCGTGCTCCAGCATCACGATGACGGGCCTGACGCCGGGCACCGCCTACACGTTCACGGTGACGGCGAGCAACGCCGCCGGTAAGGGCACCGCGAAGAAGGCGCAGGCAACCCAGCCGATGTTCGGGATCGCGACCTGCAACAACGGGCCCGACGGTGACCAGCGGACCTACTGCAACAAGGAAGTCGACGGCCGCAACGGCAACGAGGTCTTCAAGGTCACCCGGCAGGACAACGACCAGCAGGCCGGCTGGGCCAAGCCCGGCACCCGGCTCAAGGCGTACTGCAAGAAGTCGGGCGAGAACGTCGACTCGTGGATCTACAACAACCAGAAGCAGAGCAACTGGTGGGTGCAGGTCGAGTTCAAGGGGAAGAACTACATCCCCTGGGCCTGGCTCAACCTGGAGGGCGGCGACAACATCAACGTCCTGCCCACCTGCTGAAACACCAGGCGAGGAGCACCACCGACCGTGAACACCCACGAGCCGCTCACCCAGCCGGAGGTGCAGGGCTTCGCCGCCCTGGCCGCCCGGCTGGCCGAGAACGTCAACGCGGTGGTGCTCGGCAAACCGCAGGTGGTGCGACTGGCACTGACCGCGCTCTTCGCCCAGGGTCACGTGCTGCTGGAGGACGTGCCCGGGGTGGGTAAGACGACCCTGGCACGGGCCATCGCCGCCACGGTGAAGGGCGAGTGGCGGCGCATCCAGTTCACACCCGACCTGCTCCCCTCGGACGTGTCCGGCGTGACGATCTTCAACCAGGCGACCCGGGACTTCGAGTTCCACCCGGGGCCGGTCTTCGCCAACATCGTCATCGCCGACGAGATCAACCGGGCGTCGCCGAAGACCCAGTCGGCGCTGCTGGAGGTGATGGAGGAGCGCACCGTCACCGTGGACGGGGTCCGGCACCCGGTGCCGTCGCCGTTCCTGGTGGTGGCCACGCAGAACCCGGTGGAGATGGACGGCACCTACCGGCTGCCCGAGGCGCAGTTGGACCGCTTCCTGGTGAAGCTCTCCGTCGGGTACCCGGACGAGGCCGTCGAGGTCGAGGTGCTGCGCGGCGCGACCGTCCGGTCCCCCGAGGCGCTCGCCCCGGTCACCGACACCGCCACCGTCGGCGAGATGGTCCGGATGGCCCGCCGGGTGCACATCGCCGAGCCGCTCTACGCGTACGCGGTCCGGCTGGCCGCGGCCACCCGCACCCACCCGCAGGTGCGCGTCGGGGTCAGCCCTCGGGGCGTGATCGCGTTGACCCGCGCGGCATGCGCGTACGCGTTGATCGACGGGCGGGGCTGGATCATGCCGGAGGATCTGAAGGCGCTCGTCGAAGCGGTGTTCGCGCACCGGCTGCTGCTCACCCCGGACGCCCAGGTGCGCGGGATGACCCCCGCGGAGGTGCTGCGCCAGGCCGTCGCCTCGGTGCCGGTGCCGTTGCCGTCGGGGCAACCCGCTCCGGTGCAGGGCTGACCGGCAGCAGCGCGATGGGGATCACCGCCCGTGGGGTCGGGCTGCTCGTCGCCGCCGTGGTGCTGCTGGGGGTGGGTTTCCGGTTCGCGTACCCCGAGTTGACGCTGCTCGGCGCGGCGGCCGGCGCGGCCGTCGGCTACGCCGCGCTCATCGCGGCCTGGCGGCCCCGGCTGACGGTGACCCGCCGCGCGGACCCGGACCGGGTGGCGCGCGGTGAGCCGGCGAGCATGACGTTGACCGTGCGCAACACCGGGCGGCTGCGCTCGGCGAACCTGTTGGCCGAGGACCGGTGCGGGGAGCGGACCGTGCCGGTGCCGGTGCTGCGTCTGCGACCCGGCCGGGACACCGAGGTCCGCTACGACGTGCCCACTGACCGTCGTGGGGTGGTGCCGGTCGGTCCGCTGCGGGTGACCCGGCGCGACCCGCTGGGGTTGGTGGCGCTGGCCCGCCCGTACGGTGCGACGGTGCCGGTCTGGGTGCACCCCCGGATCCATCCGCTGACGGCGGTGCCCCGAGGCGCGGGGCGCAGCCTCGACGGCCGGGTGGACGGGGTCCCGCACGGGTCGATCACGTTCGACTCGCTGCGGGAGTACGTGGTCGGCGACGAACTGCGCCGGGTGCACTGGCGCACCAGCGCCCGGGTGGGTGAGCTGATGGTGCGGGAGAACGTGGACACCAGCCTCCCGCGTCTGGTCGTTCTGCTGGACAACCGCGTCGCCGCGCACCCGCAGAGGGTCGGCGGGATGGCGGAGTCGTTCGAGTCGGCCTGTGAGGCGGCGGCGTCGATCGTCACCGCCGCGCACCGCGCCGACGTGCCGGTGCTGTTGCTGGTGGCCGCCGCGGAGCCGGCGGAGGTCACGACACCCGACGGCGAGTCCGACGGCCCGCTCGGGCCGCTGGACCGGCTCGCCGCCGCCGACCTGTCCACCGACGGTGGTGCGGTGCGGGCGGCCACCACCCGGCTGCGGCAGGACCGGCTCGGCGACACGTTGATCTTCCTGACCGGGCCGGGTGGCCGCGACGAGCTGGGCCACGTCGGGGCGCTGCGCGGGGCGTACCCGTCGGTGGTGGTCGGGGTGTTCGGCGCGGCCGAGCCGACGCCGCCGGGCGCCGCCGGCCTGGTGGTCGTCGACGCGGCCGACGGCGCGCAGTTCGCCGCCGAGTGGGACGGGGTACGCCGGTGGTGACGGGCGCCGTACGGGTGCTGCGGGCGGCGGTCCTTCCGCTGGCGCTGATCGGGCTGACGGCGCTCGCCGGGGTGGTGCTCGGCCGGGTGTACGCCGGTGGCCTGCTGACCTGGCTGGTCGTCGGCGCGGCGGCGGGTTCGGTGCTGGTCAGCGTGGCCGCCCGGCGGCTACCGTCCTGGCTGGTGGCACCGGTGTCGGTGGCCGCGATGGCCGGCTGGACACTGTGGTCGCTGCGGCTGGCCGCCACCCGCGCGGAGTTGCCCGGCGGCCTGCTGGAGGTCACTACGGACGCCGCCCGCAACGGCATTCCCCGGCTGCTCACCGCGATGATCCCGGTGGAGCCCACCCCGGACACGGTGCTGGTGCCGGTCGTCGCCGCCTGGCTGGCCGGGCTGACCGGCGCGGAGGTCGCGCTGCGCACCGGCCGGGTGCTGCTGGGTTACCTGCCGGCGGCGGGGCTCTACGCCGCCGCCCTCTACGTGGTCGGCCCGAACGCCGAACCGGCGCTGGGGTCGACAGTGGCGTTCGTCGCGGTCGCGGCTCTCGGCCTGGCGATCCCCACCCGGACCGCGCCCGGCGGCGGCGACCCGACCGCCGAGCTGACCCCCCGGGTACGCGCGGCGGTGCGACTGCGGCTGGCCACCAGCGCGGCGCTCGGGGTGGCAGTGGTGGTCGGCCTCGTGGCGTTGCTCGGCCCGGTCGTCGCGGAGCAGGTCGACGGCCGGCCGGTGGACCCGCGCCGGTACGTGGAGCCGCCGCAGGTGCAGACGCTCGACGAGAACCCGTTGATCCGGATCTCCGGCTGGGCGCTGCACCCGGAGCAGAAGCTCCTCGACGTGAGCACGGAACGCCCTGACGCACCGCCCGCCGACGCCCCGCCCGAGGCTGACCCTGCGGCGGACACCGCGCGCAGTGTGCGCATCCGGTTGGCGGTGCTCAGCGACTACGACGGGGTGACCTGGCGCGTCGGCGCGACGTACCGCAACGCCGGACGGATCCTGCCGGTCGCGACCGCGGCCCGGGACAGCACCGTGCAGACGGTCCGGCAGCAGATCAGCGTGGCCGAGTTGAGCGGCCGGCTGCTGCCCGCCGTGGCGACGCCCCGGGAGGTCAGTGGGGCGAGGGTGGCGTACGACCCGGCGAGCGGGACGCTGATCCGGCCGGAGGGGCTGACGCCGGGGCTGCGGTACACGGTGACCTCCGCCGAGGAACGCCCCGACTCGAACCTGTTGGCCAGCGCGAACGTGCCTGCCGGCGACGAGGTGGCCCGGGTGCTGCGGGTCGCGGACGGGGTGCCCGACCCGATGCGCCGGCTGGCCACCCAACTCGCCGAGGAGAACGGCGCGCCGTTCGCACGGGCGTCGGCGATCGAGCAGTTCCTGGCCGAGCACTACCGGGTGGTGGCGGACGCCCCGAGCGGGCACGCGTACCCGAATTTGGGTTTCTTCCTGTTCGGGCCCCGCAACGGCGGCGGGCAGGAGGGCACTTCGGAGCAGTTCGCGGCGGCGTTCGCGGTCCTCGGCCGGCTCTCCGGGCTGCCCACGCGGGTGGTGGTGGGCTTCCGGACCAGCGGGCAGGGGCCGGTGCTGGCCGGTGACGCGTACGCCTGGCCGGAGGTGCTCTTCGACGGGCTGGGTTGGGTGTCGTTCGACCCGCTGCCGCGCCCCAACGACGAACCGAGACCGGTGGAGGAGGATTTCCGCCCGACGCCGGAGGACCCGCCGCCGTCGGAGGCGCCGGCACCGACCGCGGAGCCGAGCGCCTCACCGGAGCCGGTGGCCGCCGACGACGCCCCGCCCGGCCCGGACGGGCTCTCCACGCCGGTGCTGGTCGCCGGCGGCAGCGGCGGCCTGCTGCTGGTGGTGGGGGCGCTCCTGCTCACCCTGCTGGCGATGCGCCGCTCGCTGACCCGCAGCCGGCTCGTGCGGGGCGACCCCGGCCAGCGCATCGCCGGCGCCTGGCGGGAGGTCACCGACGCGTTGCGGCTGGCCGGGAGACCGGTCGGGGACGACCTGGCCGCCACCGAGATCGCCGGGCACGCCCGCCGGACCCTCGCTGACGCCCGGGCGGGCACGACCGGCGACGACCCGGACGCCGTCGCGCCCATCGGCGGCACCGCGGCGGCAGACGCGTCCAGCCCGGCGGTCGACGAGTTGGCGGCCCTGCTCAACCAGGTGGGCTTCGCCCCTGGCGCCGCGACGCCCGACCAGGCGGCTCGCGCCGCCGAGGTGGCCTCCGCCTACGTGGCCACCCTGCGCTCGGCCCGCCCCTGGTGGCGCCGCCTGCTCTGGTCGGTGCACCCCACTCCCCTGCGCCGCGCCCGCCGCTCCCCCCGATGAGCAGGAGCACTGCGGCAGAACCAGCGACCGGCTCCTCCCCTGCGCGGGGGAATACGGTCCCGGCGCTGGGGGATGGCCCCGTCCCCCAGCTTGTGAACTACTCAAAGACGCCAACTGACGACCACTGTGGAGTGCCGATGAACCCGCACTATGACGGCTTTCTCGCCGACCACTACACGTGGATGTTCGACGCGCCCTACCCGGCCCTCGTCGAGGAGCAGCTCGATGCTCTACGCCGAGCCGGCGTCACGGAGCCGAACGGCACCGGCCTCGCGGTCGACCTCGGCTGCGGCTCGGGCTTCCAGTCGGTCGCACTGGCCAGGATGGGATATCCGACCATCCTGGCGGTCGACAGCAGCGCCAAGCTCCTCGCCGAACTGGAACTGCACGCCAGTGACCATCCGGCTATCCGCGCCGTCCACGACGACCTGAGCCAGGTCGCGGCGAACCTTCCCGCCGGCGCAGCCGAACTGGCGGTATGCATGGGCGACACGCTCACCCACCTGCCGGACCGCCGGGCCGTCACTCAGCTCTTCGTCGACCTGTCCGCCGCCCTGGCTCCGGGAGGTCGCCTCGTGCTCAGCTTCCGTGACCTCACCACGAGCCTCACCGGGACGAGCCGGTTCATCCCGGTGCACGCCGACGCCGACACGATCCTGACCTGCTTCCTGGAGTACGAGTCCGCCGTCGTCACCGTCCACGACCTGCTGCACCGACGGACCGGTCACGGTGACTGGACGCTGTCCGCCAGCTCCTACCGCAAGCTGCGCATCGAGCCGGAATGGGTCGCCGACCAACTCACCGAAGCGGGCTTCCACGACGTCCGCCAGGCACCCGCACCCCGCCGGATGACCCTGCTGACCGCCACACGCCAACAGTCATGACCGGCCCGCTCGACGGATGAAATCCGTTGGCCCGCGCGCCGCACACCGGTGATCATCAGAGCGTGGACCAGCATTCGAGCGACATCGTCGACTACTACACGCAGCGCTACCGCGAGGACCAGCGGCTCACCGCCCGCCCGCAGGCGCGACTGGAGTGGATCCGCACGACGCAGCTCCTGCGGGATCTCCTGCCCGGGCCGGGTGCCCGGGTGCTGGACATCGGTGGGGGCACCGGCGAGTACGCGCGGGCCCTCGTCGCCGCCGGCTACCAGGTCCGTCTCGTCGACCTGGTGCCGAGCCACGTCGCGCAGGCCCGCGACGGGCACCCTCCGGTCGAGGCGCAGGTGGGCGACGCGCGTGCGCTTCCCGACGCCGACAACGGGTATGACGCCGCTCTGCTGCTGGGCCCGCTCTACCACCTGGTACGCCGCGCCGACCGGCTACAGGCCCTCCGTGAGGCGGTCCGGGTCACCCGCCCCGGCGGTCTCGTCGTTGCCGCCGTCATCTCCCGGTTCGCCGGCCCGTTGGACTTCGCGGCCACCGGGCGACTCGACGAGAGGCTGCTCGACGAGGCCAGGGCGCTGCTGAGCGACGGCGTCAACGATCCGCGGATCGGTTTCACCCACGCCTACTTCCACCGGGTCGAGGAGATCACCGACGAGTGCGCGGCCGCGGGGCTGACCGATGTCGTCGTACACGGGGTGGAGGGCCCGGCCTGGACGGCGGCGGAGGCGGCGGCGAACGGGCCGGCGCAGGACGCGGTCTTCGCCGCCGCGTTGGACCTCGCCCGGCTCTACAGCAGCGAGCCGGCGCTGATCAGTTCCAGTGCCCACCTGCTGGCCGTCGGGCGCGTTCCGGCGCGGTAGCGGGTCAGGCGGTCAGCCGGCGGATGAGTTTGCGCATGCCGGCCTGCCAGCCGTCCGGGTCCTCGGCGCGGCGGCGCGCGTAGTCGGCGACCTCGGGGTGCGGCAGGATCAGGAAACGTTCCTCGGCCAGCCCGGCGATGGCTGCGTCGGCGACCTGGTCCGGGGTGAGCACCGCACCGGACGCGGCGACCACCCGGGCGCCGAGGTGACCGTCGGCGAGCCCGTCGGCGAGCATCGGGGTGTCCACCCCCTGCGGGCAGAGCGCGCTGACCCGGATGCCCCGGTCCCGGTAGGTGATGGCCAGCCACTCCGCGAACCCCACCGACGCGTGCTTCGTCGCGGTGTAGGCGGCGTCGCCCACCGCCGTCAGCACACCGGCAGCGGAGCAGGTGTGCAGCAGGTGCCCGCCGCCGCGGGCGAGCATTCCGGGCAGCACCGCGCGGGCCGAGTAGACGTGAGCGAGCACGTTGACCCGCCAGGAGCGGTCCCAGCCGGCGTCGTCGACCTCCACTCCCCCGCCGGTGGTCACCCCGGCGTTGGCGCAGAACAGGTCGATCCGGCCGTACCGCTGCTCGGTGTCGGCGACCAGGTCGCGGACCTGTTCCTCGTCGGTGACGTCGAGGGCGATGGCGTGCGCGACCGGGCCGATCCCCTCGGCCACCGCGTCGGCCGCGTCGGCGTCCAGGTCGGCGACCACCACGGCGGCGGCGCCTTCGGCGGCGAACCGGCGCGACAGCGCCGCGCCGATGCCGCCAGCTCCGCCGGTGACCACCACGATCCGGTCGGTGAGGTTCACGCGGACGCCTCCACGGAGTTGGTGCCCAGTTGGGCGATGAGGCTGAGCAGCGCGGTCGCGCCGCCGGTGGTGACCTCGGGAGTGGGCAGCAGGGCGACGATCGGCACGTCCACCCCGTTGTCGGCGTAGCGGCGCACCTCGGCGCGGCACCGCTCCGGTGAGCCGTGCAGCACCAGCGCGTCGACCACCTCGTCGGGCACCGCCGCGCTGGCCCCGCGCCGGTCACCGGCGGCCCAGGCCGCCCACATGGGCCCGAGCGCCTCGTCGCGGCCGAGCCAACGGTGGAACTCGGCGTACGCCGGGACGGTGAGGTAGCTGGTGATGAGCCGACGGCCCAGCGCCCGGGCGTACGCGGCGTCCTCGGTGGGGCAGACGAAGATCCGGGCGGCGACCTCGAAGCCGGCCCGTTGCTCGCCCAGCTCGGCGAGGGCGCGCGGCACGTCGTCGGCGCTGAGCCAGTTGAGGATGACCCCGTCGGCTTCCGCGCCGGCCAGCCGGAGCATGCCCGGGCGCAGCGCGGCGAGCAGGATCGGTGGCGGCACCGCGGGCGGTCGTTCCAGCGTGAACCGGCGGACGGTGAACGTGTCGTATGCCTCGTCGACGGTCTCGCCGGCCAGCGCGGCGCGCAGGAAGCGCAGCACGTCGCGGGTGCGGCGGAACGGCTCGTCGAACGGCACCGCGTTCCAGTCCCGTACCAGCACCGGTGAGGACGCGCCGATGCCGAGCGAGAACCGGCCCGGTGCGGCCTCGGCCAGCGCCGCCGCGCTCATCGCCAGCAGCCCGGGGCCCCGGGTGAAGACCGGTGTGATCGCGGTGCCGAGCCGCAGCCCCGGCTGCCAGGCCGCGGCGAGCGCCAGCGGGGTGAACGCGTCGGTCCCGGCGACCTCGGACGACCAGACGTCGGTGAACCCGGCCCGGTCGAGGGCCGCGTAGGCCGCGTCGTGCTGCGCCAGCGCGATTCCGCCCAGCGGCACCGTCATGCCCCATCGATTCGTCACCGGTCGATCGTGCCCGTTGACGCGGGCCCGAGCAAGATCCCCGGGTTGGGCAGAATCGCCGGTTTCCGGCCGTGCTTGCCAATGGGAGGTGCTACCACTTCGAGGTGGACCGGACCGACGGCGCAGGCCGCTGACCATGGGTTCCAGGGCGGCGGGACACCTGGAGCCGGTTCCGGCGGCGGCCACGCCCGGCCGGGCGACGTTCCTGGAACTCTTCTTCGACCTGGTGTTCGTCTTCGCGCTGACCCGGATCTCGGCGCGCGCGTTCGAGGATCTGACCGAGGACCCGGGCCGGGGGCACGGCTGGGGAACGATCACCGGCAGCGGCAAGACGTTGCTGTTGCTGCTGGCGCTCTGGGCGGTCTGGCAGGGCACCGCGTGGACGACCAGCCGGTACGACCCGTACCGGGTGCCGTTGCAGACCGTGGTGATCACCGCGTTGGTGTGCAGCATGCTGATGGGGGTCGCTATCCCCCGCGCGTTCAGCGAGACCGGGCTGATGTTCGCGGTGGCGTACGTCATCGCGCAGGTGACCCGACCGGTGATCCTCTCGATCGCGCTCGGACCGCACCCGTACCGCCGGTTGAAGGTGCGCATGGCGGTGATCTTCGCCGTCAGCGGGGTGCTCTGGATCAGCGGCGCGATGCTGTCCACCAACGCGCAGGTGCTGCTCTGGTCGGCGGCGCTGGTCATCGAGTACCTGGCCGCCCGCTGCGGCTGGCCGGTGCCCGGCCTGGGCCGTTCGACGATCTCCAAGTGGGAGATCGCCGGGGAACACCTGGCCGAGCGGTACCAGCAGTTCTTCCTCGTCGCGCTGGGCGAGACGATCCTGGTGGCCGGTTTCTCCTACAGCAAGGTGCCGTACGAGATGTGGCACGCGTGGGCGTTCGCGCTGGCGCTGGCGACCTCGATCATGCTGTGGCGCATCTACGTGCAGCGGGCCGGGCGGATCCTGGGCGAGGCGGTGACGAAGGCCCGACACCCCGCCACCATCGGCCGGTCGGCGGCCGACACCCACCTGGTGATGGTGATCGGCCTCGCCGCCACCGCGATCGGATACGAGCTGATCATCGAGCATCCGCTGGAGCGGATCCCCTGGCCGTGGCTGGCCATGGTGCTCGGAGGGCCGGCCCTGTTTCTGGCCGGGCGGGCCCGCCTGGAGTACGAGGTGTTCGCGCGGGTCTCTCCGTCCCGGTGGATCGCGCTGCTGGTGCTGCTGGCCTCGGCGGTGCCGCTGCTGTTGCTGCCGGGCGTGGTCGCGACCGGTGTCGGGGCGCTGGTGCTGGCCTCGGTCGCGGTGCTCGACGCGCGTCGCGCCCACGGTGCCCCACCGGAGGCCGCCGCGCCACCGTTCTGAGCCTCGCACGTCGATGTCGCCTCGGCGTGGGACGGTTAATCTCGGCGGGTGACCTTCTCGCTCGTCGCCCGCTCCGCCGACGGCCGCCTGCACGGCGTGGCCGTCGCCAGCAAGTTCCTCGCCGCCGGGGCGTTGGTGCCGGCCGCCGCCGCCGAGGTGGGCGCGCTGGCCACCCAGGCGCACGTCAACCTCGCCTACCGCCCGCAGGGCCTCACCCTGCTGCGCACCGGGGTGGCCGCCGCCGACGTGGTGGCCGGGCTGATCGCCGCCGACCCCGAGCGGGAGCACCGCCAGCTCGGCGTGGTGGGGGCCACCGGCTCGGGCGCCAGTTGGACCGGGCCGGCCTGCCATCCGTGGGCCGGCGGGCGGACCGGCGACGGCTGGGCCGCGCAGGGAAACGTGCTCACCGGCCCGGAGGTCGTCGACGCCCTCGGCGAAGCCTGGCTGGCGGGAACGGCGCTGCCCTTCGCCGAGCGGCTGGTCGCCGCGCTGCGGGCCGGCGACGAGGCCGGCGGCGACCGGCGTGGCCGGCAGAGCGCCGGTCTGCTCGTGGTCGAGCGCGGCGGCGGGTACGGCGGCACCAGCGACGTGGTGGTGGATCTGCGCGTGGACGACCACCCGAACCCGGTCGCCGAGCTGGGTCGCCTGCTCACTGTGCACACCATGCTGTTCGGCCGACCGGACCCGGCCACCCTGCTCGACCTGAGCGGCGCGGTCGCCGACGAGGTGGCGGCGTTGCTCGGTGCGCTGGGCCATCCGGTGCACGAGGACGGCACGGAAGCGGCGCTGATCTCCTGGGCCGGCTTGGAGAACCTGGAGGAGCGGCTGGTGCCGGGGCGGATCGACCCGGTGGTGCTGACGCACCTGCGCGGTGTCGCCCCGCACGTCCCCGCCCCTCGCGCCGCGAGCTGACTCGGCAGCGGCCGGCGCGACCGTCCGCGGTCCCGCACGACCGGGGTCAGCGGCCGAAGGCGAGCCAACGGAAACCGGCGGCGTCGATCGCGGCCCGTTCCGGGGCGGTCAGCACCGCCCGGCCGGTGGCCTTGCGGATCAGGGTCAGCCGGTCCCAGCTCAACCCGGGCGGTGTGGGTCGTCCGCCGGTGAGCAGGTCGGCGATGACCACGGCCGCCGGTGGGGTGAGGCACGGAGGCCGGCCCAGCGCGGCGGCCAGATCCAACCCGTGCACACCCACCTCGACGACCCGGGTCCGCAGGAACTCGCTGAGGCGCATCGCGTCGCCGTGCCGGGTTCGTACCACCCGATCGGGCGGCGCGGCGGCGACCGCCGCCTCGGTGGCCCGCCACGCCTGGTCGAACTCGGTCGCCAGCGCCGTCCGGTCCACCCGTGGCGCGTGCCGCTGGCCGCCGGCGATCCGGTCGGCGTCCACCGCAGGGGTGAACTTCGCCGCGCCGAAGTAGCCGGCGGCGTCCACCTCGGCGCGGGGCGGGGCCGGCGCGGCGAGCATGTCGGTCAGCCGGCCGGCCCCGGTGCGGATGTGCCCGATCAGGTCCCGGACCGTCCACGGAGGGCAGTCGGTGGGCCGATCGAGGTCGGCGTCGACCAGCTCGGCCAGGACCCCGGTGAGCTGCGCGCACTCGGCGGAGAACGCCGCGAGGACGGACTCCACCGGCTCGCTCAGCCCTTCACCCGGGGCACCAGCCGGTGCACGACGGTGAGCGCCAACGCCATCACCACGGCCATCGTGCCGGCGATCCCGGCGGCGCTGCCCGCGTACCCGACGAACAGAGGGCGGCGGGCCAGCTCCTCCGGCCCGGTGCCGCGCAGGTCGAGCAGCCAGGACAGGGAGAGCCCGCACGCCACCAGGGCGAGCACACCACCGAGCCCGAGCACCAGCGCCGCGACCCGGTGCGCGTCACCGGGGGCGATCTCGGCCTGCTCCCGCTGGGTGACCAGCAGCAGCAACCCGGCCAACGCCGCCCACACACCCACCACCAGGTACGCGGCGACCGCGTCGCTGGGCCGGTGCCAGCCGGCGGAGAGGGTGGCGACGCCGGCGACGGCGGCGTAGCCGGCACCGATGAAGGCGCCGACGGCCCGCACCTTGCGCGGCAGAACGAGCATCAGCGCGACCGCCACCGAGGCGGCGACCGTGGCGTGCCCGCTCGGGAGGCTGTTGCCCACCGCCGCGCGTTCCGGGTCGACACCGTAGTCGGGCCGGCTCAGCCCGTACTTGAGCAGCTGGGTGGTGACGTTCGCTCCGGCGATCAGCAGGGTCGCGGTGATCGCCAGGGCGATCCGCCCCCGGATCAGCGCGATGAACCCGATCGTCGCGGTGGCGGCCAGCAGCGAGACCACCGACATCGCGTTGAGGATCCGGTCGACCGGACCGTCGATGGTGTCCTGCCCGATCCGGTTGCCGGTGAGGGCGACCGTGTCCACCCACTGACCGACCTCAAGGTGTACGGCCACCCGCCAGACGGCGAGGAAGGCGGCCGCCTGGACGAGGGCCAGTACGACCAACCAGACCGCGGTCCAACCCCGTGCCGTCGCGCGCATCCGCACACCGTAGCGGCAGGTGTCGGCGGTCCGAGCGGTGGCCCGCCGCCAATCGCCGGTTAGGTTGTGCCGGAGGCGAGGAGGCGGTTGGTGAGCGGAACACCTGAGCGCGACGGCGGCCCGGCCGACCCCGGTCCGGAGCAGCGTGAAGGCGGCAACCCGGGGCCGGTAGGACCGGCGCGGCCCGGCGCCGACACCGGTCCGGGTGGGCCGGCGCGCGCCGAGTCGCTGACGGATCTGCTGGGCGGGCGGCGCGGTGCCATCGACGCCACTCTGCCGCCGCTGGCGTTCGCGGCGGGCTGGCTGCTGGGCGGCGAGTCGCTGTGGGGCGGGGTCGGCGCGGCGCTGGCCGTGGGCGCGGTGGTGGCCGGCGTACGGCTGCGTCGGGGTGACAGGCCGCGTTCGGTGCTGATCGGGCTGCTGGCCGTCTGCGTCGCGGCGTTGATCGCGGTGCGCACCGGCCGGGCCGAGAACTTCTTCCTGATCCAGGTGCTGTCCAATGCCGCGAGCGCTCTGGCGTGGACGGTCAGCATCGTGGTGCGGTGGCCACTGCTCGGTGTGCTGGTCGGTGCGGTGCTGGGCCAACGGGCCAGGTGGCGGCGCGACCCGGCGCTGCTGCGCGGGTACGGCCGGGCCAGTTGGGTGTGGACGGCGACCTACCTGCTGCGGGTCGCCGTGTTCGTGCCGCTCTACCTGGGTGGGCAGGTGCTCGCGCTGGTGGTGGCCCGGGTGGCGTTGACCTGGCCGCTGGTCGCCGCGGCGCTGGCGCTGAGCTGGGTGGTGCTGCGACGCTCGCTGCCGGCCGGGCACCCGGGGCTGCGTCACCCGGTCGCGCCGCCTCGCTGAGCCGGCCCCGCCCGGCCGGCTCGGAGCAGAGAAGCGGTCGGAACCGGGGCAAAAAAGTGGAGAGGCCGCCACGGGGGGAGCGGCCTCTCCGGTGACGTACGTTACTCCGTCACAGTCCTCGGTGTGATCCCGCCAGGGCCCGAATTTCTGGGCTTTTTCGCGGCTGGCTCCAGTCCGGGCGGTGGGGTGGGCCAGCCGATCCGCTGCGTCGGCCAGATGGCCGGCCCACCCCGGCCTGACCGTGGGTGTCAGGCCGTCCGCCAGCCCCGGTCCGTCGTTCCCCGGACCCGGGCCGGACCCCGGGGTGGGCGGTCCACGCCGCCCACCCCGGGTCGTCTCAGCCGTTCGGGAACATGCTGCCGTAGTCGGCGTACGCCATGGCGACGTCAGCCTGCGCCCAGAACCGGTGGTAGTTGAAGCTCGGCTCCGGACCACCGTCCAGGTACGCCTGCACCTTGGGCCAGTCCGGGTCGTTCTTGTAGAAGGACCGGATGTCGAGGAAGCTCTTGCCGGCGGCGATGGCGTCGCCGTTCGGCATCTTCCCGGTCCAACCCGACGGGACGTAGAGGCCCTGCCCGGTGGACGCGTTGTAGACGTCGTCGAAGCGCCGGTAGTCGCCACGCTTCTCGGTGGTGGAGACACCCTTGGCGTCGCTGGCGGCCGACAGCGCGTCGAGCAGCCCCTTGGCGGTGTCCTTCGCCGCCACGTTGCCCGACTTGGCCGCGTACGCGATCAGGATCCGGGCGTAGGCGGCGGTAACACCGACGTCCTGACCCTTGCTGATGACCTCGACGTGCAGGCCGGTGTTGGGCTGCGGGTTGGACGGGTTCCAGGTGGTCGGCTGACCGGTCCACGCCATGTCCGACGGGATCGACCAGTTGGTGCCGAGGGTGGTGTTGGCGATCGCCCAGGGCACCCACTTGTCCAGCAGCGCCTTGGCCTTCGCGTTGCCGGTCTGCTGGTACAGCTCGGCGATGCGCTGCATCGACCAGGCCTGCATACCGAACCACTGGTTCGACGGCGGGTCGTTGTAGACCGGGTCGACGTCGTAGAACATGCCGTAGAAGGTGCTGGTGCCGGCCGGCGGCTGGGCGTAGCTACCGTCCCAGCTGTTGGTGGCGCCACCGGCGATGCCGCCCTCGGCGGACTGCAACCAGGTGTAGAACTCCAGCTGCCGCTCGAAGCTCTTGGTCCAGTCGGCGACCGCGGTCGACGACTGCGGCTTGAGCTCCGGGGTGTTGGTCAGCGCCCAGGCCGCGAACGGGTTCTGGTAGCCGAAGTGGTTGTGGCTGGAGCCGATCCGCCAGGACCAGTTCTGGCTGGCGTCGTACGCGCCGCCCCAGGCGTAGTACCAGGACAGCAGGTAGTGCGCCGAGTCCTTGCCGCTGCCGGCGGGGCAGGTGCTCGCCCCGACGCAGTTGCCGATCTTCTTGAAGTACTTGTCGAACATCGCGTACCGCAGGTAGTCGCCCATCTTGGCGGCCTTGGTGATGGTGGCCGCGACGTCGGCCTGCTTGTTCTGCGCCTTGGACCAGGTCAGCGCCCAGTACGCGGCCTGCACGGCGCGGGCGTCGGCGTCCGGGGCGTTGGTGTACTTCCACTGCTTGGCGGGGGCGCCGGTGTCCTTGACGAACAGGTCGAGGTAGCCGTACTGACCGCCGTGCTTGAAGGTGTCGCAGGAGGGCTGCGGAACGGTCTCCCACACCGACTCCTGGGTGCCCCGCTGGAAGGTGTTGATGTAGGCGGGCTTGGTGGTGCCGTCACCGCAGCGGCCGAAGCCGTAGGTGTTGTCGACGTCCATCAGCCAGTGCATGCCGTAGATGTCGCCGGTGCCGTAGGTGGACTGCAGCTCCGAGCGCAACGGGTCCTGACCGACCGGGACGTTCGGGTTCAGCGCCGACGGGTACTGGCTGGGCAGGTTGTACTCCGCGGCGTACTGCGGGGTGCCCGCGGAGCCGGCGGTCGGCTGGTCGGCGTGCGTGGGGATGATGTACTTCTCCATCACCGTCCAGGCGTTGTTGAACGGTGCCCAGTTCTGGGTGACCTTGCCGTAGTAGGCCTCCAGCCAGAGCCAGAAGCTGAACGCCTCGGAGGTCGTTTCGTGGCCGTGGTCGGGCGCCTCGACGATCAGCGTCTCCACCGAGTGGTACGGCACGCCCTCGGGGCTGAAGTAGCCCGAGTTCTTGATCTTGCCGTACTGCTCGAGGAACTTCGCGGTGTAGGCGTTGTCGCCGCCGGGGGTGTCGTTGTCGATCTCGGTGGCGCTGACCGCCAGCGAAGCGAGACCGGTGGCGGAGGCGGTGATGGTGGCGGCGCCGCCGGCGGTGTCGGTGTCCTCCGCCGCGGCGACCGTGACGGTGACCCCGGTGTTCCAGTTGCTCGGGGTCAGCGTGGCGGTGGCCGGCGAGACCGTGACGTCGGTGTCACCGGTGCGGGTGAGGGTGACCGGCACGTTGGCCGTCGGGGCGGCGCTGAGCTTCAGGTTGAAGGTGGCGCTGCCACCCTCGGCGACGCTGACCGCGGACGGGGTGGCGACCAGTGTCGGGCCGTTGGCGGCCCCGACGGTGAACGCCTTCTCGTCGACCCCGATGCCGTTGGCGTTGTCGTACGCCTTGGCCTGGACGGTGTAGCTGCCGGCCGGCAGGTCCTCCTGGGTGTACGCGTACGGGGCGGAGGTGTCGGTGTTGATCAGCAGGCCGTTGCGGTAGAACTCGACCTTGCTGATCGTCCCGTCCGGGTCGCTGGCGGTGGCGGTCAGCGGCACGTCGGCCGGCGCGGTGAACGGCCCGGCCGGCAGGCCGAGGGAGACCGTCGGCGGCTGGTTGGCCGGGGTGCCGTTGCAGGGAGTGCCGTTGACCGTGAACGAGGTGGGCTTCGGGTTGCTGCCCGAGTGGGCGCCGTTGAAGCCGATGGTGGTGGACGCCCCGGTGGCCAGGTTGCCGTTGTACGACTCGTTGATCGCGGTGACCTCGCTGCCGGTCTGGCTGAACTTGGCCGACCAGCCCTGGGTGACCCGCTGACCGGTGGTCGGGAAGGTCCACTTGAGCGTCCAGTTGCTCACCGGGTCACCCAGGTTCTTGATGGTGACGTTCGCGGTGAAGCCGTTGTTCCAGTCGTTGGTCGCGTAGACCACGTCGCAGGCGGGTGCCGCCTGTGCGGCGCCGGCAGGCAGGGTCACCCCGCCGATGGCGAGCAGCGCGGCGGCGGCGAGCGCCACGCGCCGGCGTATTGCCAGTTGTCTCATGTGCGCGGTGTCTCCTCGGACCAGGCCGGGGTGGTCCCCGGCGAGGCGCCTGCCCGCGAGGGTGGTGGTGGTCCGCGGGGATGTCGAGGCGCCGGGAAGGTGGTCTTCCCCGGGCCCGGCCGGGGTAGGGCGTGCGGCCCGCACGGGAGGGGGTCCCGCCGGCTGCGCTCGGGTGACCGTGACCGGAGCTGGTGCTGCCGGTTGCCCTCGGTGGACCCGCACTACGCGATGTGGCTCCTGTCGCGTCGAATCGACAGTGTGCCATGGAAGCGCTCCCACAACAAGCGCACGGGGCGCTGGATCAGCTCCTTGTTTCGATCTCGTTTTGGGTCTTTCACAAAGGCGTGACGGGCGTTACAGTCGCAACATCGGTCGATGGGAGCGCTTCCATCGACAAGGTTCCAACAAGAAGATCGCTGGGGTCGTCCTGACGAGCCCAGGGAACCAGACCGAGGGCCGACGACGGGCCAGCCCGGACGCCGTCGTCAGCCATCGTCCCGCCACAGGGAGGGAGGTGGAACCAGAGCCACTCGCGTGGCCCGGCTCCCGCGCGACACGCACGGCAGGACCCAAATTCCGCCCGTGTGTGTGCAGTTACGGTGGGGACGGGGGTTGCCCTCCCCCGTCCCCACACTAAACCCCCGTACACGATAGGAAAAGAGGCCGACGGGACAGGCGCTCCGCGCCGCCCGGACGGCCTCGTTCGCTGCCCGGGGCCACACACCCGCCTCTCACCCGCCAGCGCCGGCCGTCCTGACGGCCGGCTGACCGGCAGGCAGCGTCTGCCCTATCATGGGAGCGCTCCCGAATCTTTCGGCGGTGGCCCCGTATCCATGAGGAGAATCCATGTCGATACCTATCGGGCCCGCCGGCCCGCTGCGCTTCCCGGACAACTTCGGCTGGGGCGCGGCCACCTCCGCCTACCAGATCGAGGGCGCCACCAAGGAGGACGGGCGCGGCGAGTCGGTCTGGGACACCTTCAGCCGCGTCCCAGGGCGCACCCGCAACGGCGACACCGGCGACGTGGCCATCGACCACTACCACCGCTACGCCGAGGACCTCGACCTCATGCGCGACCTCGGGTTGCGCAGCTACCGCTTCTCCATCTCCTGGCCCCGGATCCAGCCCGACGGCACCGGCACGCCCAACCAACGCGGCCTCGACTTCTACCGCCGCCTCCTCGACGGCCTGCACGAGCGCGGAATCACCCCGATGGCCACCCTGTTCCACTGGGACCTCCCGCAGGCGCTCCAGGACGCCGGCGGCTGGGAGTCACGCGACACCGCCCACCGCTTCGCCGACTACGCCGACGTGGTCTTCCGCGCCCTCGGCGACCGGGTGCCGGCCTGGCTCACCATCAACGAACCCAAGACCGTGGTCCAGAACGGATACCTCACCGGCCACCACGCCCCGGGGCGGCAGGACCCGGACGCCGCCTACCTGGTCGCTCACCACCTGCAACTCGCCCACGGGTACGCCGTCGCCGCGCTGCGGGCCACCGGCAGCGACAGCCGCATCGGCCCCGCGCTCAACCTGCACCCCTGCTACCCCGCCGACGACTCCCCGCAGGCCGCCGCCGCCGCCCACCTCTACGACGCCTACGAGAACCGCCTCTACCTCGACTCCCTGCTCAAGGGCAGCTACCCCGAGGACCTGCTGGCCGACCTGGGCCCGCAGAGCCGGATGGTCCAGGGCATCCGCGACGGCGACCTGTTGACCATCTCCGCGCCGATCGACCTGCTGGCCGTGCAGTACTACACCCCGATCTACGTCACCGGCGACGGCGGCACCGCGCACCGCTGGGCGACCTCCGAGGCCGAATGGCAGCAGATCTACCCCGAGGGGATGTACGACCTGCTGACCCGGATCACCCGCGAATACGGGCCGATCCCGCTCACCATCACCGAGAACGGGCTGCCCACACCGGACACTCTGGGCGCGGACGACACCGTCCAGGACGCCGGGCGGATCAGCTTCCTGCGCGACCACCTCACCGCCGCGCACCGGGCCATCGCCGACGGAGTGCCGCTGGAGAGCTTCCACGTCTGGTCACTGCTGGACAACTTCGAGTGGGACCAGGGCTACGACCAGCGCTGGGGCCTGGTCTACGTGGACTACGCCACCCAGCGTCGGGTGCTCAAGAACTCCGCCACCTGGTACCGCTCCGTCATCGCCGACGGCGGCTTCTGAGCGCGCCGCCACCCGGACGGCCGGGCCCGGACGGCTCGGCTCGGGTGAGCCGTGACCGTCCGGGCCTCGGCCGGCTCACTCAGCGGGGCAGCGCCTGCTGCAACTCCGCCCGCAGGGCCGGGGTCAGCATCTCCCCCGCCTGCTTGGCCAGCCGGGCCATCTCGTAGCCCACCACGCCGATGTCCGCGTCACCGGCGGCCAGCGTGGCCAGAATCGAACCGTCGCGGATCTGCATCACCAGGAAGTAGCCGCGGCCCATCTCGACCACCGTCTGCTTGACGACATCGCCGTCGAACATCGAGGCCGCGCCCGCGGTGATACTCATCAGCCCGGAGGTCACCGCGGCGAGCTTGTCCGCGTTGTCACGCGGCAGGTGATCGGAGATCGCCACCAGCAGCCCGTCAGAGGAGACCACCACCGCGTGCGCCACGCCCGGCACCCGCTCCGCGAACGCGCTCACCAGCCAGCTCAGGTCACGCGCCTCCTGGCTCAACGTCGTCACTGTCGTCGTCCCCCTTCGTCGTGCCCCCCGGACGGTGGCACGGGTATCTCGGTGGTGTCCTCAGCCTCGGCGCGCCGTACTCCGCTGTAGAGCCGCGAGAGCATGCCGCCGACCGCCTCCGGGTCCGGGTCGGTGCGGGTCGGTGCCGTCATCGGTTGTGCCGAACGGGTGACCGCGCTCAACTGCGCCATGGGCACCCGCACCGGCAATCCCCGCTCATTGGTGCCGGCGGTCACCGGAATCGTCGGTGGCGCCGCCGCAGCGGGCACCACCGGCGCGGTCGGGCCCTGCCGCGAATACCAGCCCCCGCCGGCACCGCGATCAGCGGCAGGGGTCAACACGTCCTCGGCGCGTACCGGCACCGGGCGGCCCTGACGCGGCACGCCGACGCCCGGCGGGCGGCCGGCCACCGGCAGGTCCCGCACCGCGCCGTTCGGCATCGGGGCAGCGGCCTGCCGGGCCGCCCCGGACTGCGGAACCAACCCCCGCGCCGCGCTTGACGCCAGCATCCGCGCCGACGGGGGCGCATCCAACTCCACAGTGCCCGCGGGAGCCAGCAGCATCGCGGGCAGGGCGAGCCGAGCGACCAGGCCGTCCTCGCCGCCCTCCAACCGCACCCGGACGCCCAACCGGGCCGCGAGGTGACTGACCACGAAGAGCCCCATCCGCTCCACCGCCGCGACGTCCGCGGCCGGAGGGCTGGCCAGCACCTCGTTCGCCTGCACCAACGCGCTCGGGCTCATACCCAGACCCCGGTCGACGATCTCGATCAGCGCACCCCCCGCCTCGATCCGGGCGGTCACCACCACGACGGTGTCCGGACGGGAGAAGGCCGTGGCGTTCTCCAGCAGCTCGGCCAGCAGGTGCACCAACTCGCCGACCGCGTGCCCGACCACGTGCACGTCGGCCACCGATTCGATCCGGACCCGCTGGTACTGCTCGATCTCCGCGGCGGCGGCCAGCAGCACCGCACCGAGCCCGACCGGCCGGTTCCACCGGCGGGTCGAGTCGGTGCCGGCGAGCACCAGCAGGCTCTCGTCGTTACGGCGCATCCGGGCGGCCAGGTGATCGAGCTTGAACAGGTTCTCCAGCTGGTCCGGGTCGCTCTCCTCGCGCTCCAGGTCGTCCAGCAGCTCCAGCTGACGCTCCACCAGCACCTGGCTGCGGCGGGCCAGGTTGACGAACATCGCGTTGACGTTGCGCCGCATCAACGCCTGCTCGACGGCGACAGTGACCGCGCTGCGGTGCACCGCCACGAACGCCTCGGCCAGCTCGCCGATCTCGTCGAGTGAGCGGACCACCGCCGGCGCGACATCGATGCGCGGCACCCCACCGGTGACGGTCTTCAGTCGGTCCAGGGCGTCCGGCAACTCGACCTGGGCGATCCGCAGCGCCTGGCTGCGCAGCATGCGCATCGACCGGGCCACCGACCGCCCGATGAGCAACGAGATCAGCAGGGCGGCCAGCAGGACCGTGACCACTCCGCCGACGACCAGCAGGGTCGTCCGGAGCTGATCGTCGCTGGCCTCCTCGGCCTGCCGTACGGCGTCGTCGAGCACGCCCGCCTCAAGCTGACGCAGCAGCTCCTGACGCTGCTGGCTGGCCGACCACCACTGCTCCGACGGCAGCACCTGCGGCGACGCGCCGCCGGAGGACAGGCTGCGTTCCTCCAACCCGGTGGCGACCAGGAAGTTCGGCGACACCGAGGTCTCGTCGTAGCGGCGGATCTGCTCACTGGTCGCGGCCACCCGGAACGCGCCGAGCGCGGTGAGTTGCTGACCGCGCAGGTCGGCGAGGATCACCCGGTCCTCGGTGCCGTACGCCCCGGCGCGGGCGGCGGCGTAGAGCTGGGCCCGCACCCGGGAGGAGAGCTCCTTGACCCGGGCCAACTGGACGTAGCGCAGCACCGCGTCGTTCAACGCCGGCTGGTTCTGCCCCGGCGTCGGTTCGGCGAGCAGGTCGAGCAACGCCCCGACGGCACGGTGGTAGTTGCTCAGGATGGTCTCGCTGCTGAGCACCGCCGGCGGAATCGCCGCGCGGATGTCGACCACCTGGTCGTACGCCTCCAGCGCCTCGGAGAAGGCCACCCGCCAGGACGCGTCCGCGTCCGCCAACGGCTCGGCGGCCCGGCTGAGGTCGACGATGGCCTTGTCGGTGGCCGCCTGCAACGGCTTCAGGCCGTTCGCGGCGGCCTGCCGGTCACCGCCCTTACGCAGCTCGCCCAGCTCCCCCGCCGAACGGTCCCGCTCCTGCTGGAGCTGGTGCACCGCCGCGGTGATCTGCCGGCCGATGCCGACCTGACTGGAGAAGTCGTTCAACGCCGTCGTCCGCCCGACCAGGGTGCTGGTCTGCACCCCGGCGAGCAGGAGGAACGCCATCGACGGCACCAGCAGCACGGTGGCGAGCTTCGTGCTCATCCGCCAGTCGCGCAGCCGGAACGGCGACCGCCGTCGATGCGGAACGACTCGGACATCGAAGCGGCGTCGGCGATGGTTCGACACCGCGCCGTTCGCCGGGTCGGGACCTGCCGCCACCCTGCCTCCTCCGTCCTACCGCGTCCACCGCGGTCGGGGGAGCGCAGTCCATCCAACCAGGCTCGGTACCGCTGTCAACGGCCCGGGCGAGGCCGAGGTTCAGGAAGGATACTGCGGGTGGGAACGTCCTGCCGTGGTCGGTAAAACCAGCTCGTCCGTCCGGCCGATGTCGGCGAGCTCGATCGCGTCACCGAAGCGCCCCAGCGCCACCAGCGCGGCACCGGTGGCGCCGATCTCCGGGTTGCGTTGATGCGACACCGGTCGCGGTGCGAGGGCGGTCGCGAACGCCTGCCGCCACCACACCGAGGCGGCCACCGCGCCGCCGCCCAGCACCACACCGACCGGTTTGTCGATGGTGGACTCGAGCACCCCGAGATCCTCGGCGACCAGCTCACACAACCCCTGCATCAGCCCGGCTAGGATGTCGACCGAAGTTGTGCTGAAGCTCAGACCCCGCAGCTCACCGCTGCCCGCCGGTGCCAGCCCGGGCGCCCGGTCGCCACCGAAGCGGGGATCCGCCGGCCGGCCACCACCCGCCGGCACCAGCGCCAGCGCCGCGTCCAGCTCGGCGCCCCGAGGCAACCGCAGCTCCCGGTCCGCCCAGGCGAAGAGGTTGCCGCCGTTGGCGTACGCGGCCCCGGTCACCACGTGGTCGTGGTCGACCCGGTACCGCCACAACCGTTCGGGCAGGCGCGGCATCGGTTCGCCGGCCGGGATCCGCTGCATCAACCGTACGGCCGCGGAGGTGCCCACGGTGACGGCGGCCCGGCTCGGGTCGACGCAGCCGGAGCCGACGTTCGACGCCCCACCGTCGCCCACCGGCGGCGTCCACCGGGCCTGCGCCAACTGCGGCCACCGACGGGCCAGGTCGACCCGGAGCCGGCCGTGCCAGTCCAGCTCGCCCAGCGGCGGCAGCTCCTCCGGTCGCGCCTCGGCCAGCGTCAGCGCCTCCTCGTCCCAGCGCAGGGTGCGCAGGTCGAGCAGACCGGTCCCGGAGGCCTGGGAGATCGACATGGGCGCCGTGTCGAGCAGCTCGCCCAGCACGTACTCGGGCAGACCGACGAACCGGGCGATGGGGGTGCCGGACTGCTCGCGCACCCAGGGCAACCGCATCGACCAGTACGAACGGTGCCACCAGCAGCCGGTGCGCTGGTGGAAGCCGTCCGGGTCGGCCGGGCCGGCGGTGCGCCCGACCGGGGCGGGCCGGGTGTCCAGCCAGGTGACCACCGGGCCCATGGGGGCGCCGTCGCGGTCCAGCGGGAGCACCGAGTGCCACTGGGCGGAGACCGCCACCAGGCCGACGTCGTGCAGGTGCCCCGAGTCGGCCAGCTCGTCCAGGCACTCGACAAGGCTCGCCAGATAGTCCGGACCGGACAGGGTGCCGGTGCCGTCGTCGCCGATGGCGAGGTCGACCTTGCGGCGGGCCAGAGCGCCGGGCAGCGGCTGGGTGTCCGCGTCCAGCACCAGCCCGCGTACCGAGGAGGTGCCCAGGTCGAGCGCGAGAATGTTCATCGCCGGTCAAGTTACCCCGTGCCAGCCGGCCGACGGGCGCGTAGGGTGGATCACATGCTCGCGCAGTTGACCAGTTGGTGGCCCGCCGACCCGGCGGCCATCTCCCGCGCGTAGCTCCATCCACGCGGCCGCCATCGAGGCGGTCGCCGGATCTCCCGGCTCCAGGGCCGCCCCACGGCGGCGCCCAGCCCGACGGAGACTCCGATGACCCACCTGACCGACCTGCTCGCCGCCGTCGCGCACGGCGTCGACCCCGGCCCCTTCGCGCTGCTGCGCCGCGAGGGCGCGGACGCGCTGGACCTGTTCACCGGCCCGGTCGACACCGTCGACGAGCTCACCGACCTCCCGCTGCCGGCGGGCCCGCCCGGGGCACGGACGCTGGCCCTGGTGCCGTACCGGCAGATCACCGAGCGCGGCTTCGCCTGCGTCGACGACGCCGCCCCGCTGGAGTTCCTCCAGGTCCGCGAGCACCAGCGGATCACGCTGGCCGACGCCCTCGCCGCGCTGCCCGACGAAGCGGTGCACACCACCGACGCCGGCTTCGACGTCAGCGACGAGGAGTACGCGCGGACCGTGCAGCGGGTGCTGTCCGAGGAGATCGGCCGCGGCGAGGGCGCGAACTTCGTCATCCACCGCGCCCTGCACGCCACAGTGCAGGGCCCGCCGTTGGGGGCCGCGCTGGCCGCGCTGCGCCGGCTGCTGGTCGCCGAACGCGGGGCGTACTGGACGTTCGTGGTGCACACCGGCACCCGGACGCTGGTCGGCGCCAGCCCGGAGCGCCACGTCAGCGTCGACGACGGCCTGGTGATGATGAACCCGATCAGCGGCACCTTCCGCTGCCCCGGTGGCGTCGCGGACCGGGCGGCCCTGCTGCGCTTCCTCGCCGATGAGAAGGAGACCGAGGAGCTGTACATGGTGCTCGACGAGGAGCTGAAGATGATGGCCACCGTCGCCGAGCACGGTGGGCAGGTGATCGGGCCGTACCTGAAGGAGATGTCGCACCTGGCGCACACCGAGTACCTGCTCGCCGGGCGGGGCACCCGCGACGTGCGGGAGGTGCTGCGCGAGACGATGTTCGCCCCCACCGTCACCGGCAGCCCGATCGAGAACGCCTGCCGGGTGATCGCCCGGCACGAGCGCCGGGGTCGGGGCTACTACGGGGGCGTGCTGGCACTGCTCGGCCACGACGAGGCCGGCCGGCAGACGCTCGACGCCCCGATCCTGATCCGCACCGCCGAGATCTCCCCCACCGGCCGACTGCGGGTGCCGGTCGGCGCGACCCTGGTCCGGCACTCGACGGCGGCCGGCGAGGTGGCCGAGACGCACGCCAAGGCCGCCGGGGTGCTGGCCGCGCTCGGCCTCGGGCCGGCGGCGTCCGTCGGCGACCGCGGGCCGGTCGCGCGGCTGGCCGACGACCCGGCGGTACGCGACGCGCTGGCCGCCCGCAACGCACCGCTGGCGCGGTTCTGGCTCGATCAGCGGTCACCGGACGCGCCCGGACTGCCCGGACTGGTCGGCCGCCGGGTGTTGATCGTGGACGCCGAGGACACCTTCACCGGAATGCTGGCCCACCAACTGAGCGCGTTGGGACTCGCGGTGACCACCCGCCCCTGGCACGCGAGCGGCCCGGTCGACGACTACGACCTGGTGGTCGCCGGTCCCGGACCGGGCGACCCGGGCAGCGCGGACGAACCGAAGATGCTGGCGCTGCGGAAGCTGCTGACCGGACTGCTGACCACCGGCCGTCCCACCCTCGCGGTCTGCCTCGGCCATCAGGTGCTGGCCGGGCTGCTGGGGCTGACCCTGCACCGCCGCGACGCGCCCTACCAGGGGTTGCAGCGGGAGGTGCCGCTGTTCGGCCGGACCCGCCGGGTCGGGTTCTACTCGACGTTCACCGCCCGCTGCGGGGCCGACCGGCTGACCACCGCGTACGGGCCGGTGGAGCTGGCCCGGGACCCGGACGACGGCGCCGTGCACGCCCTGCGGGGACGCGGCTTCGCCGGGGTGCAGTTCCACGCGGAGTCGGTGCTCAGCCCGGACGGGCTCGCCGTGCTCAGCGAGCTGTTGACCGAACTGCTGCCCGCGTCGCGCCCGGACGAGCTGTCCGCGACGCGCGGAGGCGCATAGTCGCCCCGGCCCGGGGGTAGGGCTGGATGGACCGGTGGCGCGGACGGGCCGAGAGCCCCCGCCCGCGCCGCCGGTCGCCTCGTCCGTCAGCCGGCCAGGCCCGCCTTCAGCGCGGCACCCATCTGCACGGCGCGCCGGGCGGTCAGCGCGCAGGCCCCGAGCGCCACGGCGTCCGGGGCGATCTCCCCGTTGTTGCTGGTGTGCGAGGGGCCGTACGGGTTGCCGGCGATGAACTGACTGGTGTCGGTGTAACCGGGGGTGACCACCACACCGCCCCAGTGGTAGAAGACGTTGAAGAGCGAGGTCAGCGTGGTCTCCTGACCCCCGTGCGAGGTCGCCGTCGAGGTGAAGGCGGAGTAGACCTTGTTGGCCAGCGCACCCTGGGCCCACAGCGGGCCGGTGGTGTCGATGAACTGCTTCAGCTGCGCCGCGACCATGCCGTACCGGGTCGGCGCGCCGAGGATCACCACGTCGGCCCAGGCCAGGTCGTCGACCATCGCCTCGGGCACGTCCTGGGTCTCCAGGCGGTGCGCCTGCCAGCCGGAGTTGGAGCGGATCGCCTCGTCCGGCGCCAACTCGCGCACCTTGCGCAGGCGCACGTCGGCACCGGCATCCCCGGCGGCCTCACACACGGCCTGCGCCATCTGGTACGTGATACCGGTGGCGCTGTAGTAGATCACCGCTACCTTGGTCTGGGCAGCCATCAGAGTGTCCCCTTCTCGTCTCGGATCAGCTCCCGCGACTACCCGCTGCGGACGTGCTCTAACGACAGCCCCGGCGCTCCCGGCCACCGGTCCGCCGGCTCAAGTTTTCCGCAACTTCCCGGTCGTTCCGGCCCGACGTCGCGCGCGGACCGCGATCCTGGTGCCATCGGTGCCGGTGGGATCGAGCCGCCGCCCCGCACCGGGGACCTGAACGGGGGATCGCGCTCCGCCGGCAACGGCGCTGGCGTAGCGCGATCAGGGGACGATCGCCGCGCCCGCGCCCCGCTCCGGCTCAGCGGACCAGGGTCGCCATCAGCCGGTCCAGTTCGGCCGCCGGGTCGACGGTGAGACCGGTGTGCACCGGCCCGGTCTGGATCATCGTGCTGCGCGGCGCGGCCAGCCAGTGGAACCGCTCACCGAGCCGCATCCGGGTCGCCGGCCCGTCACCGGAGCAGGTCCGGTCCCAGGAGTCGAGCACCGCGGCCACCGCAGGCAGGTCGACGTCGGGCGCCAGCGCGCGAACCCGGTCGGCGTCCAGGTGCGTCCGCGCGGCCAGGAAGTCGCGCTGCTGGCAGTAGAGCAACACCCCGACGTTGATCTGTTCGCCGCGCTCGATGCGGGGCACGAGCCGGATCAGCGCGTACTCGAAGGGTTGCCTCATGCCCCGCTCCCCGATGGCAGCCAGTCGGCCGTGCGGGCGACCCGGCGGGACAGGTGATCCAGGTACGCGTCGCGCGCCGCGTCGGCCGTCTCGAAGTCGGCGGCGGTCAACCACTCCCCCGGCACCAGGGCCAGCACCTCGGTGAGCAGTTTCGGGGTGACCTGGGGGGCCAGCTCGGCGTCGGCCTCGGCCAGCCGCGACGCGTACGGCGCCAGCACGTGGTCCTCCGCGCGGTAGGCCCGCTGCACGGCGGCCTCGGCGCGCGGCCAGTTGTGGTGGAAGTACAGCGAGGCGCCGTGGTCGATCAGCCACAGCTCCCGGTGCCAGACGAGCAGGTTCGGGTTGCGCCAGCTCCGGTCGACGTTCTCCACGTACGCGTCGAACCAGAGCACACGGGAGGCCAGCGCCGGGTCGACGGGGTGCGCCACCGGGTCGAAGCCCAGAGCCCCGGGCAGGAAGTCCATCCCGAGGTTGGCGCCGCCGCTGCTGCGCAGCAGCTCCTGCACCTCCTGGTCGGGCTCGGCACGCCCGATCACCGGGTCGATGTCGAGGACCACCAGCGGCGGCACCCGCAACCCCAGCCGGCGCGCCAGCTCACCGCAGATCACCTCGGCGATCAGCGCCTTGGGCCCCTGCCCGGCGCCTCGGAACTTCGCCACGTAGGTGCCCAGGTCGTCGGCCTCCACCACGCCCGGCAGCGACCCACCCTCGCGCAGCGGGGTGACGTAACGGATCGCGGTGACCTGGCGGAGCACGCCGCCCACCCTACTGTGGCCGGCCCGGACGGGTGGCGGGCCGGCCCGGACCGGCACGCCCGGGTCAGTCGAGCTTGTCGCGCAGCTTGTCGACCTGGGTCTGCAGACGGTCCACCGCGTTCTCGTTGTTGACGAACGTGGTGATGCCCGCGGCCAGGCCGAGCCCGATCAGCACGGCCAGGATGCTGAGCACCAGGCCGCCGATCGACACGCCACGACCGGTGACCCCGGGTCGGCGCGCCATCTTGAGCCCGACGATGCCGAGGATGATCCCGATGATGCCGAGCACCAACCCCAGCCAGGCGAGGATCGCCGTCAACACGCTGAACAGACCGGCGACTCCGAACACCAGGGCGAAGGTCGCCGCGGCGCTCGTCTTCGCGCGGGTGTCCCCCCGGTGGCCGCGGGATCCGGCCGTCACGCCGGCGCCCCGCGCCGGCTCACTTGCGGCAGTCATGAGATTCCCTTCCGTACGCGCGGCGCGCGCGCTTCCGGCGAGCGGCATTCCCCCGACGACCGCCGTTACGCCTGCCACCAGCAGGAGTGTCGGTGGCCGGCCCTAGGCTGGCCGCCCGGCCACGAAAAGGAGCGCCCGATGCCTGTCGACCTCAGCGCGGCCGACGCGCTGGCGCTGCGGATGACCAGCCTGCTGCTGCGCCCTCACCCGAGCACCCGACCCGGCACCGTCGCCGAGGTGGTCGAGTGGTTCGGCGCGATGCAGGCACAGGATCTGGCCAGCGGGCTGTGGTCGCTGGGCGCCCGGCTACCCGGTCGCAGCGTGGCCGACGTGCAGGCGGCGTTGGAGCGGCGTGAGGCGCTGCGCACCTGGCCGATGCGGGGCACCGTGCACCTCGTCCCGTCCGCCGACGCCCGCTGGATGCTGGAGCTGACCGGCGTACGATCCCTGGCCGGCGCGGCGACCCGGCGGGCGCAGCTCGGGCTCACCGAGGCCGACGCGGACCGGGCGGTGGAGGTGCTCGGCACCGCTCTGGCCGGCGGCGGTCGGCTCACCCGCGCGCAGTGCCTGGCCACCCTGCGGGCGGCCGGCGTGGGCACCGACGGGCAGCGCGGCTACCACCTGCTGTGGTATTCGAGCGTTCGCGGCGTGACCTGCGTGGCACCGAACGTCGGCACCGACCAGACCTTCGCCCTGCTCGACGAGTGGGCACCCACGTCCCACCGGCTGGAGCGGGACGAGGCGCTGGCCCTGCTCGCCCACCGCTACGTTCGCGGGCACGGCCCGGTCACTGACCGCGAGTTCGCCGGGTGGAGCGGCCTGACCCTGACCGACGCCCGGCGCGGCCTGGCCGCCGCCGACGACGCGCTGAGCACGGTACGCGTCGACGGCACGCCGATGTTCCTCGACGCGGCCCTGGCCGACGCGCCACGCACCGCGCCGGACGACGTGTTGGCGCTGCCCGGCTTCGACGAGTATCTGCTCGGCTTCCGGGACCGCACGTTGATGCTCGACCCCGCCCACCAGGCGGCCGTGGTGCCGGGCAACAACGGCATCTTCCAGGCCACCGTGGTCCGCGCCGGTCGGGTGGTGGGTGTGTGGAAGCGCAAGGTCGGCCGCACCGCGGTCACCGTGACGATCCAGCCGTTCACCACGCTCGACGCCACCGCGCGGGCCCGGGTGGAGCAGGCGCTCGGGCGCTACGCCGACTTCCTCGGGCTGCCGGCCCGCTTCGACTGGCTGACCTGACCCGGCGGCGTCACTGCTTCGGCGGTGCCGGGTCGGCCGGTCGTGGGCGGGCGGCGCTGAGCAGGTCGACGATGCGGGTCACCCGGGCGTCCGCGCGGATCTGCGCCACGCTGGCCGGCAACGGCAGTCGCCAGTTCGGGTACTCGTCCACGGTGCCCGGCATGTTGGGTTGGCGCACCTCACCCAGCACGTCGTAGAGGGAGACGCCGACCAGCCGGGTCGGGCTGGCCGCGAGCGCGGCGTGCATCGCCACCACCACCTCGCCGTCGTCGGGAGTCTTCGCCGGTTCAGCCGACTCAGACCCCGCAGCCGGCTCGGGCAGCAGGTTCTCGGCAGCCAACATCGTGAGCAGCCGGTCCCGATCGGCGGCGGCGCGGGCCCGCTCCACCGCCACGTCGGTGCCGAGCAGCTTCAACTCGTCGCGCACCCGCACGTGCTCACCGGTCAGGAAGCCCGGCGCGGTGGGCAGGTCGTGGGTGGAGATGGTGGCGAGCGCGTTGCGCGGCCACCGGGCCGGCGGGACGAAGTCACCGGCCTCGTCGCGTGCGAACCACAGCACTGTCGAGCCGAGCATGTTGCGCCCCCGCAACCCTCGGGTCACCGCCGGTTGGACCGTGCCGAGATCCTCACCGACCACCACCGCGCCGGCCCGGTGCGCCTCCAACGCGAGGATGCCGAGCATCGCCTCGGCGTCGTAGCGCACATAGGTGCCCTCGGCAGCGCCGCCGCCCGGCGGCACCCACCACAGTCGCCACAGACCGGCGACGTGGTCGACCCGCAGGCCACCCGCGTGCCGCAGGACGCGGCGCAGCATGTCCCGGTAGGCGGCGTAACCGGTGGCGGCGAGCCGGTCCGGACGCCACGCGGCGAGCCCCCAGTCCTGGCCGAGCTGGTTGAAGTCGTCCGGTGGCGCGCCGACCCGCACCCCCTGGGCCAGCACGTCGGCGAGCTGCCACCCGTCCGCGCCGCCCGGGTCGATGCCGACGGCCAGGTCGTGCACGACACCGACCGGCATCCCCGCCGAGCGGGCCGCCGCCGTGACGGCGTCGAGCTGCTCGTCGCAGAGGTGTTGCAGCCAGGCGTGGAAGGTGACCCGGTCGGCGAGTCGCCGACGCTGCTCGGCGACCGCCGGGGCGTCCGGGTGGTGCAACTCCGCCGGCCAGGCCCGCCAGTCGTTGCCGTGCCGCTCGGCGAGCGCGCACCAGGTGGCGAAGCTGGTCAGCGCCGGGTCCGCGGCAAGATCCACCGGCTGGGCGTACGGATGCAGCAACTCCAGGGCGCGCCGCTTGGCGGCCCACACCTCGTCGTAGTCGATCAGGGGCCCCCGGTCGGGACGCAACGCGTCGACCACCGCGCGGGTGGCCGGATCGGCTGCCCGGTACGCGGCGGTGTCGCTGACCCGCAGGTACAGCGGATTGACGAAGCGTCGACTGGCGGGCGAATACGGTGAGGTGGCCACCGGGTGCGCCGGCCCGACCGCGTGCAGCGGGTTGAGCAGCACCAGCCCGGCCCCGGTGTCACCGGCCCAGCCGGTGAACTCGGCGAGGTCACCGAGGTCTCCCATGCCCCAGGAGCGCTCCGAGGTCAGCGCGTAGAGCTGGAGCATCCACCCCCAGCTCGACGGCGGCACCGGCAGCCGGCGCGGCACCACCACCAGTGTCACCTCCCGGTCGGCACAGGCCAGCCGGTGCCAACCCAGCGGCAGGTCCGCCGGCAGCTCACCGTCGACCGCGCGACGGCCACCGTCCTCCAGGGTCACCACCCCCGGGCCGGGCAGCGCCCGACTGCGCCCGTGGGTGAGCACGACCGTCTCCGGCAGGGCGCTCCGGTCGACCGCACGGGCGGCGGCGAGCGCGTCGGCGATCGCCGACGGGCTGGTGGCGTCCACGCCGAGCAGCCCCAGCACACCCACCACGGTCTCCGGTGCGACCTCGACGCGGCGGTGCCGCCAATCCTCGTACCAGGTGGAAACACCGTGCGCGTTGGCCAGCGCGGCCAATCGTCGGTTCATCCCGTCCCCCGCTTCACGACGCGACCTGCGACCACCTTGCCACGCCCGCCCCCGCGCCGCAGAACACGGCAGGCCGCGCCCCGCCGCGCCGCGCCGCGCCGATCTTGCACTTCCTGTCCCGGCACAAGCGGCATTCCGCCTGTATCGACAACCGAAAGTGCAAGATCGGCGCGATCGGGGCGTCAGTCGGCGAGCGCGCCGGCGGCTCGCCCCTCGTGCAGGGTCAGGTTGCGGCCGTTGGCCGGGTCGAACAGGTGGATCTTCTCCAGGTTGAACCAGACCCGCCGCGTCTGCCCCTCGGCGACCGGGGACTCGGCGGACAGCCGGGTCACCAGGTTGCCACCGGCACCGGCGAAGTCGGCGGCGCCCGCGTCGGCGGCCAGCTCCTCCAGCTCGGCGGCGCTGGCCTTCTCACCCTCGACGGTGAAGTAGACGTACTTGTCCGAACCCATCGACTCGACGATGTCCACCGGCGCCTCGAACTCCATGCCCCGCCGACGGGTGTCGTCGTCGACCAGTTCGGCGTCCTCGAAGTGCTCGGGCCGGATGCCGAGGATCAGCTCGCGGGGTGCGTCGGCCGACTCCAACTCCCGGCGGACCCGGTCACCGATCGGCACCTTGCCCAGGGCGGTGTGCAGCTCGCCGTCCTGGACGGCGGCGTGCAGGAAGTTCATCGACGGCGAGCCGATGAAGCCGGCCACGAAGAGGTTCTTCGGGTGGTCGTACAGCTCCTGCGGTGGCCCGACCTGCTGCACCGCGCCCCCGCGCATGATCACCACGCGGTCGCCGAGGGTCATCGCCTCGGTCTGGTCGTGGGTGACGTAGACGGTGGTGGTGCCGAGCTGCTTCTGCAGGCGGGACACCACGGTGCGCATCTGCACCCGCAGCTTCGCGTCGAGGTTGGACAACGGCTCGTCCATCAGGAACGCCTTCGGCTGGCGGACGATCGCCCGGCCCATCGCCACCCGCTGACGCTGGCCACCGGAGAGGTTGGCCGGCCTGCGGTCCAGCAGCGAGGTCAGCTCCAGCACCTTCGCCGCCTCGTCGACCTTGCGGTCGATGGTCTCCTTGTCGAGCTTCGCCAGCCGCAGCGGGAACGCCATGTTCTCCCGCACTGTCATGTTCGGGTACAGCGCGTACGACTGGAACACCATGGCGATGTCCCGGTCGCGGGGGGCCTTGTCGTTGACCCGCTGCCCGGCGATGCGCAGCTCACCGGAGCTGATGTCCTCCAACCCGGCGATCATGTTGAGGGTGGTGGACTTGCCGCAGCCCGAGGGCCCGACCAGGATCACGAACTCGCCGTCGGCGATCTCCAGGTCGACGTCCTGCACGGCGACGGTCCCGTCCGGGAAGCTCTTGCTCACCTTGTCCAGCACGATGTCAGCCATGACTACCCACCTATCCCTTTACCGCGCCGGAGGTCAGCCCGGACACGATGCGACGCTGGAAGAAGAGAACGAACAGGATGATCGGAACGGTGATCACCACGGCGGCGGCACAGATCGCCCCGGTGGGGTCCTCGAACTGCGACGCGCCGGTGAAGAACGACAACGCGGCCGGCACCGTGCGGGACCGCTCGGTCGAGGTCAGCGAGATGGCGAACAGGAAGTCGTTCCAGCAGAAGATGAAGACCAGGATCGCCGTGGTGAACAGTCCGGGCGCGGCCAGTGGCGCGATCACCCGCCGGAACGCCTGCCCCTGGGTGGCGCCGTCCATCTTCGCGGCCTTCTCCAGATCCCACGGGATCTGCTTGAAGAACGCCGACAGCGTGTAGATCGCCAGCGGCAGCGCGAAGGTGATGTACGGCAAGATCAGCCCCAGCCAGGTGTCGAAGATCTTGAGCTGACGCTCGATCTCGAACAGCGGCGACACCAGTGACACCTGCGGGAACATCGCGATCAGCAGGGAGACGCCGACCAGCAGCTTCTTGCCGGGGAAGTCCAGCCGGCTGATCGCGTACGCGGCCATCGCGCCGAGCACCACCGCGATCAGCGTGGCGATCAGCGCGACGCCGATCGAGTTGACCAGCGCCCGGACGAACTGGTCGGTGTCGAAGATGGTCCGGTAGTTGTCCAGCGTCCACTCCCGGGGGATGAAGTTCCCGTCGGTGAGGGTGGCCGGCGTCTTGAACGACAGCGACGCGATCCACAGCACCGGGACCAGCGCGAAGACGACCACGAGGACGTCGAGCAGACCCCAGCGCAGCTTTGCCCTGGTAGTGGTTTCGACAGCCATGTCAGCGCCTCTCTCCGTCGTCGCTGCCCGGAGCAGCGGTGCCGAACAGCTTCACGAAGACGAAGGCGATGATCGCCACGGTGATGAAGATCAGCACCGACATCGTCGAACCGATGCCGAGGTTGAGGCCCCGGATCAGGTTGTTGTAGGCGAGCATCGACACCGACGACGTCTCGTTGCCTCCGGCGGTCAACACGAAAATGTTGTCGAAGACGCGGAACGCGTCCAGGGTGCGGAACAGCAACGCGACCAGGATCGCCGGCTTCATCACCGGCAGCATCACCTTGGTGAACTTCTGCCAGGCGGTCGCGCCGTCGGTGGAGGCCGCCTTGAGCAGGTCCTCCGGGACCAGCGCCAGGCCGGCCATCAGCAGCAGCGCCATGAACGGGGTGGTCTTCCAGATCTCCGCCAGCATGATGATCGCCAGGGAGCTGGCCCGTTCGGTGAGCGGCGCGCCGTCGCTGAACAGGTCGGCCAGGTAGCCGGTGCCGGGCGTCCAGGCGTACCGCCAGGAGAACGCCGCGACCACTGTGACGATGCCGTACGGGATCAGCGCCGAGGTCCGGACCAGGCCGCGCCCGACCAGGGTGCGGTGCATGATGATCGCCAGGCCCATGCCGAGCACCAGCTCGACGGCGACGGTGACCACCGTGATCAGCATGGTCACCCCGAACGCCGTCCACCAGAATTCGTTGGTGAGCACTGTGACGTAGTTCTCCAGCCCGATGAACTCACGCTGGTCGGGGAAGCGCAGGTCGAAGCGCTGCAACGACAGCCAGACCGAGTAGATGATCGGATACGCGGTCACCGCGATCATGACCAGCGCTGCCGGCGCGCAGAGCAGCAGACCGAGCCGGCGTTCGGCCTTCTTGTTCTCACTCAACGGGGGCTTGCGACGGCCACCACGCTGGGTGGGCACTGTGGCGCGACGGCCGGTGGATTCGCTGGTCTCGTCGGCGGCGACATCGGCGCCGGTCGGCGTGGCGTTGATGCTCACGGCAGGACCCCCTTGGACTGGAGGGCGTCGGCGATGGCGCCGCGCAGCTCGTCGGCGGTCTGCTGCGGGCGAATTCCGGACGGCGGCGACAGGATCGCCGACATCACTGTGGAGATGCTCTGGTAGGCGGGGGTCAGCGGACGCGTCGCCGGTTCCTTCAACTCCTCCAGGATGGTGTCCTTCATCGGGTACGCCTCGGTCATCTCCGGGTCGTCGAAGACCGCCTCGATGGTCGGTGGCACACCGTCGTTGATGGCGGAGAACTTCTGGTGCTCGGCGCTGCGGATGCACCGGGCCGCCTCGAAGGACTGCTCCGGGTGCTTGGAGTAGGAGCTGACGGCCAGGTTGACCCCACCGATGGTGACCTTGCTGGGGGTGCCCTCGTCGATGCCCGGAATCCGAGCCCAGCCGACCTGCTTGGCCAGCTCCGGGTTCGCCTCCTGAAGAGCCGGGTAGACGAACGGCCAGTTCACCTGGAACGCGCCCGCACCGGACTGGAACTCCAGCCGGACCGGGTCCTCGGTGGCGTTGCTGAACGACGGCGAGGTCACGCCGGACGTGGCGAACTTCTTCAGCTGCTCCAACGCCCGGACCGTGCCCTCGTCCATCACGGCCTTCGTACCGTCGTCGTTGAGGATCTTCCCGCCGGCGCTTTCGGCGAGGGTGTTGTAGAGGACGACCAGACCCTCGTACTGCGCGCCCATGGTGAGCACCTGGTACGGCTTGCCCTGGTCCTTGAGCTGCTGGGCCGCGCTGATCATCTGGTCCCAGGTGGTCGGCGGCTGCGGTACCAGGTCCTTGCGGTACCAGAGCAACTGGACGTTGGTGTTCTTCGGCGCCGCGTACAGCTTGTCCTCGTACCGGGCGGTGTCCAACGGCCCGGCGAGGGTGCCCTGCTCGACCTCGGCCTTGTCCTGGCCGGTCCACTCGCGGATCCAGTCGGCGCTGGCGAACTCCTGGGTCCAGGTGACGTCCAGCCCGAGCAGGTCCATCCCGCTGTCCTCGGCGGCCAGCCGGCGCACCATCTGCACCCGCTGGTCGTCGGCCTGTCGGGGCAGCACCCGGTAGGCGATCTCGTACCGTCCCTGGGCCTGCGCGTTGCAGTCGTCGACGACCTTCTGCAGGTTCTGCTCGGGCGGGTAGTACAGGTTGATCGTCGGTGGGCCACCGGCGTCGTCCGCGCCGCACGCGGCCAGCGGCGCCACGAGTGCCAGCGCGGCAGCGGCCGCGCCCAGCCGAACAACCGGCCGGCGTCGGTGTCGAGCCGTTTCGGGGTCCGTCATCGCCCTCCCCCTCTCCTCGGCGAAAGACCGGGGAGGGCATCCGTGCCCCGGCGCACGGCGAGCCGATTCCGAGTCGGCAAGCTGCGGAAACTCCGGCCCGGATGCTCTGTAGCGGCTACTCTGCCCCACCCGTGAAGTCGCGAAACCTGGCTGTCACAGCGGAAGCCCACGCCGGTATATCGTGACGCCTAATAGCGCGGTAGTATGTGCCGCATGGTAGCGGCGGAGAGCCAGTCCGACGACGACAACGACCGGCAGACCCAACTCCTGCGGGGCGCGCTCGACATGTGCCTGCTGGCGCTGCTGGCACGCGAGCCCGCGCACGGCTACGAGCTGGTTCGGCGGATGGAGACGGCCGGGTTCGGCGCCATCAGCTACGGCACCATCTATCCCCTGCTGACGCGCATGCGCCGACTTGGCCTTGTCGCTCACGAACAGCAGGTCAGCCCGACCGGCCCGCCCCGAAAGGTCTACGCGCTGACCGGCTCCGGTCGGATCCACCTGGATGCCTGGCAGAAACAGTGGAACCGCTTCACCGACACCGTCGACGCCGTTCTCTGCCCGCTCGACCACAACCCCACGAGGAGTTGACCCATGGACACCATCGACCGCCTTCTGGGCGAGGCCGACGAGGCGTGGCGGGGGTACGGGGTCGGCTCGGCCGATCGGGCGGCACTCGCCGCGGACCTGCGCGTCGACCTGCGGGCCGCGGCTGCCGACGGGGGCGATCCCGCGCAGTTGATCGGCGGTGACGTGGCCGGATTCGCGCGGCGGCTCGCCGACGAGGCTGGCGTCCGACGGGTGCGCGGCACCGCCGGTGGTGGTCGCGGAGATCGCCATGGTCCTGGCCGCGCTCGCGGGCGCCACGGTGCTGGCGCGTCGCTTGTCACTGCGCGAGGGCCGGACCGCCTCCGACACCTCGCACCCGGACGCCACCAGAGTCAAACCCGCCTGACGGTACGAGCAGCGCCAGCCTGGAGTATGACAGGTGTAAGCTGCGCGTATGACAGAGCCTCAGCGCCGCTTCACGATCTCCGTCCCCCCGGACGTGAGTCAGATCCTGGAGAGCCAGGGCAACCGCATGGCCAGTGCCTACGTCACGGAGTCGGTGCGTCGGCGCAAGCGGGTGGAGCAGCACAAGGAGTTGTTGCTCGCCGCCGGCATTCACGTCAGCGAGCAGGGTGTGGCCGAGGCTCGGGCCCGCCGCCTGGGCGTGGAGGCTGAGTGGTCTGCGGAGCGGTTCGAGGCGGAGCGCGCCAACATCCGCGCCGCCATGCAGGCCGAGATGAACGGTGACGACACTGCCCCCCGCGCCGACGCCGCATGACCTCCGAGACAACACCACCAGTTCGGCTCATCCTGGACCGGTCGGCCCTGCTGGGATACGCCGTCCTCCGGACGGTGCACGTGGGCGAGCCCGTCCACGAGGTGATTGAGGACGGGGTGCGGTTCGGGGTGCCGGTGGTGGCAGCGACCGAGGCGTTGACCATCGCGACCGGCAAGGATCTGGCCCTGCTGCACAAGCTGCTGGCCTTGACTTCCTGCGCGCTGCTGCCCGAGCAGGCGGTGGATCTACCGGAGCTGACCTTCTGGCAGCGCAGGACCCGCCGTTTCGACCTGGCTGCGGCCGCCGTGGCGGGCCTGACCCACGACGCCGCGGTGCTGACCAGTGAGGGGCCCGGATACTCCGACGGGGTGCCACTGATCCACTTTCCGGGATGAACGACGGCGGGCCGGGCGTCAACTCCGGGCCCTGGCCCAGGAGAGGAAGCGCTCGGTCATCCTGGTCGGTGGGTGATCCGGGTGGAGTTGGGTGAGCTGGTTCGTCGCCTCGTGCATCAGAGTGCCGAGGTAGATCAGCAGTGCGGTTCGGCTGGTCCGGTACTCCGTCAGTAGGGCGAGCTTGGCCGGCTGGCAGGGCCACTCGCTGCCACAGTTCCGGCACCGCCACAGCGGACGCATGGCGACGTGTGGGACGGGCGGCCGGACCACCATCACCGCCGCCGCGCCGAGGGCTGCTGGGCTGTCGGGGTGAGCACATCGACCTCCTCGGAGACGGGGAAGGGGCCGCTCCCGCAAGGGGGAAACGGGAGCGACCCCGCAGGGCAGGGCCCGCCGCCGCCATTGCGGCCACCAGCGGACCCGCCACTGGTGACAGTGTGGTGATGAGGCGACTACCGTCGATACGTGCTCGCGCCATTTGTGCAGCTCAGCGGCCCAGGTGAGCACCCATGAGGGACACGCCGAGCCAGACTGAGCGAAGGTTGGGGAATCGATGGGGACCGTCACCGACTACGTACTGGAGGAACTGCGTCTGTTCCGGACGGGGCTCGGGCTCAGTCAGGACGACTTCGGCAGGGGCATCGGTTATTCGGGTTCGCACGTCAGCTCGGTGGAGACCGGCGGGCGACCGCCCACGAAGGAGTACATGAGGGCGGTCGACACCCACCACCAGACCGGCGGACGCTTCCTCCGCATGCTGGACGGGTTGGCCCGGCTCGACGCCGAGCCGGCCTGGCTGCGCGAGTGGATCGAGTTCGAACGGGAGGCGACCACGTTGCGCTGGTTCGAGTTGGCCTACGTGCCGGGCCTGCTCCAGACCGAGCGGTACGCCCGCGCGACACTGGCCGGTGGCCGGTTCGACGCCGAGGACGTGGACCGGATCGTCGCCTCCCGGCTGGAGCGCCAGGCGATCCTGCAACGCCCGCGCCCGCCGCAGCTCATCGCCGTGCTGGACGAGGCGGTGCTGCGCCGGCCGGTGCTCGACCAGCCGGGCCTCATGGTCGAGCAGTGCGAGCACCTGGTCCAGTTGGCGACGGCGGAGCATATCCAGGTGCACATCGTGCCGGTGGATGCTGGGATGTATCTGGGGCTGGCCGGTCAGTTCATCATCGCCGAGATGCCGGACGGTGAGCGGGTGGCTCACGCGGACAACCAGCTCACCGCGCAGTTCGTCGATGCACCGACCGACGTCGCTAAGCTGGCGAAGACGTGGGAGATCGTGCGGAACGAGGCGCTCCCCCGCCGGCAGTCAACCGAGCTGATCAAGGAAGTGGCGAAGTCATGGGCATGCTGACCCCGCAGTGGCGGAAGTCGACCCGGTCCGGCGGCAACGGCGGCTCCTGCGTCGAGGTCGCCGACAACCTGCCAAGCGTGGTGCTGGTGCGCGACACCAAGGACCGCGACGGCGGCACCCTGCACGTCGACCCGACGGCCTGGAAGACCTTCGTCGAGTACGCCAAGCAGCACTGAGCACCCAGACACATGATCGCGCGTTTCAAGGACCTCTGTCTGGACGCCACCGACCCGCTCGCACTGGGTGCCTTCTGGGCCCGGATGCTCGACGGTGACGTGGCCGATGCCGGTGACGGTGACACCCGCGTGGACCCCCGCTCGGCACGCTCGAACGCCGAGTCGATCTGGGTCAACGGGGTGCCGGAGCCTCGGGTCGGCAAGACCCGCGTACACCTGGATCTGCGGTTGGCCGACGCGGACCCGGCGGCGTTGCTCGCGGACGGCGCCCGGCTGGTCCGCGAACCGGGCGGCGAGGCGACCTGGTGGGTGCTGGACGACCCGGAGGGCAACGAGTTCTGCGCGTTCCCGGCCCGCGACGGCGCCCGACCGGGCCCGTTCGAGCTGGTGGTGGACTCGACCGACCCGGCGGCGCAGGCGACCTGGTGGGCCGGGGTAGTCGGTGGCACCGTCGAGCACGAGCCGAGCACCTCGTCGGTGGTCGGCGCGGCCGGGTTCCCGTGGGAGTACTGGGTGTTCGTCGCAGTGCCCGAGCCCAAGACGGTCAAGAACCGGCTGCACTGGGACGTCGACCTGGTCGACCCGGAGCCGATGGCGCTGATCGCGGCGGGCGCGACGCTGCTGCGGGAGCCGCTCGACGAGGCGCACTGGTGGTGGGTGCTGGCCGACCCCGAGGGCAACGAGTTCTGCGCCTTCGCACCACGCCCCACCGGGTGAACGACCGACTACCGAGCGCGGGCGTCGTCGGCTAGCGTTTTCCTAGCGCCGTAGCTGGCGCGTTCGCCGCCGCCGTCGACACGCCTCCGGCCGACCCATGCCTGCCCGATCGGTTGGTAATCGCGGGAACGTCCCACCGTCGCTCCCCCGGTTCGGCAGGATCGTCCCAACGAGGAGGTGCCGTCGTGCAGGACACCCGCGCTCTCGCCCTGACGTTCGAGGTGAGCGGCCTGCCACCGGTCAAGACCGAAGCGTTGTCCATCTTCGCCGCCGGGCACCGGCAGGCGACGAGGGTCCGCACCCTGCTCCAGGCCGCCCTCGCCGCGGCCCAGCGCACCGGCTGGACGCCGTTGCCCGGGCCGATCGAGGTGGATCTGGTGTTGCGCTGCCCGCCCGGGCACCGTACGTCCGACGCCAGCACCCTTCTCGGCGGCGTCTGCGCCGTGTTGCAGGACAAGAAGCGGGTGTCGAGCATCGGCCTCGCCCACCTCGGCGTGCTGGTGGACGTCGCCCTCTACGACGACGACCGGCAGATCCGCCGGCTGTCGTACCACGAGGAGCCGGCGGAGGAATTCTCGTACCAGGTGCGGGTCGCCGCCGTACCGGCCGGGGTTTGACCGACGTCCGCGGTGGGGTATCGCGGACGCCGACGAAGGGAGCACCGATGTCGGAGCCACATGTCACGCTCGACCCTCGCGGGCTCGATCCTGTGCAGCAGAAGCTGCGCGGCCCGCTGGAGGAGCAGCTGACCTCGGCGCTTCAGGCGGCCACCGAGCGGGTCCGCTCCGGCTACGCCGGCGAACCGGTCGAGCAGGTCTGCCAGCGACTGTTGGAGGAGACCCGCTCCGGGTTGCATCCCGACATCGCTGCCGGGTTCAACCCGGACATGGACGAGTTCTGCCGGGTGGCGGTGGCGATCGTTCGGCGCGAGGCCGACTGAGCCGCAGCAACTCTCAGTACCGGCTGAGCTGGGCGTACGGGCTGAGCACGATGCGTGGCGACAGCGCCGGGTCCAGCCAGTTGAGCACGTCGACCAGGTGATCGTGGGCGAGGGAGACGCAACCGGCGGTGGCGTTGCCGGCGCTGGTGCTGAACTGGTGCAGGAAGATCCCGCTGCCTGCGTTCGGCACCGGCTTCGGCACGTTCGGCGGCATGTTGTAGGTGATCACCGCGAAGTGTGTGTACGCGGGAACCTCCGTCCACAGTGCCTCGCTGGCCCCGCCCGGGTTGGTCGCACTCTGCTGGAAGGTGTTGTAGCGCGCGGACGACGGATTCTCGTTCCACCAGTCGCCACTGACCAGCCGGTGGTAGGGGAATCGCACGCCCGGGTTGGCGGCGATGCCGTACATGGTGGGGCCGATCGAGTAGACGCCGGTCGGCGTGGTCGCCACACCCTCCACGTGGTTGTCGCTGAAGCCCTTCGAGCCGATCCGAGCGGGCAACGACGGCGAGGCCGGCTGCCAGCCGTTCCGGACCCGCACGTACGCCTCCAGCGTGGCGTACGTGGTGGTGTAGCTGCTGGCGCCGACGATGATCACCTGCTTCGTCTCCACCGGCAGCGTGGTCAATGTGCTGGCCCGGGTCGGTAGCTGCAACCCCGGCCAGGGCCGCTGCGCCGGAGCCGTGCCCCAGCCCGGCCGCAGCGGCCGGTCCGTCGCGCTTGCGGGCGCGGCCGGGGTGAGCACCGCCGGGGCGGCCAGACCCGCCGCCGCGCCGAGTAGGAGAGATCTTCGCTTCATGCCGCCATCCTGACAGTCGAACCCTTGCGCGGTCTGCCCCGCCTGTAACGGTCGAACGATTCTCGGGCGGGTCAGGACCGGGTCCGCAACTACCCGGCCCTGACCCTCGGCCGTCCGGCAGGGAAGCGGACAGCTCCGGCACCCCGCCGCGCGCGGGCGTGGCACGACGCCACGCGCCAGAACGGGGTGAGCCGGCCACTTCGCACTCAGCTCCACGGTGCTCACCCGCCGAACGCCGACGCGCCCCGACACACCCCGAAGGGCCGTGAGCGCCGGACCAGGCTAGGTGCGCTCCGCCCGGCCGGACAAGCCGCGTCGGACGACCGGCGGCAGGACTTATCCCACAGTGAAAATCGGGCAGGTTGGCGTAACACGACCATGATCGCCGACGCTGTTCGGCTTCGGTACGGTCAGAAGTGGCGCAGCAGATCCCGGAACTCGGCGAGCCGCAGCACCCCGCCGTCGGTCGGGTCCAGCTCGTCGTCCTCCAGCACCCAGGTGTTCGCGTTCGGAATGAACACCGCGTTCAGTCCGGCGGCCCGCGCCGGCAGGATGTCGGACTTCGGGGAGTTGCCGATCATCCACGCGCCGTCCGGCGCGAAGCCGTGCTCCCGAGTCAGCCACCGGTACGTGTCGACGTTCTTCTCGGCGACGATGTGCGCGGCGCCGAAGTGGTGCAGCAGACCGCAGGCGTCCAGCTTGCGCTGCTGCTCCTCCCGATCGCCCTTGGTGAGCAGCAGCAACTCGTGCCGGCCGGCCAGTTCGTCGAGCGCGTCGGCCACCCCGGGCATCAGCTCCACCTGGTGCTCGACGAGGGCCAACGCCAGCCGGTCGATCTCCTGACGTTCGGAATCGGTGGCCGGCCGCTCGCGCAGCCGCTCCAGGCACTCCGCCAGGCTGCGCAGGAAGACCTTGCTGCCGTACCCGTGGGCCACCGCGTTGGCCCGCTCGATGTCGTCGAGAACGGCGCGCAGCTCGGCCCGGTCCAGGGTGGGGTGGTCCAGCCAGCCCAGGAAGTCGTCGATCACCCGCTCGAAGACGACGTTGTTCTCCCACAACGTGTCGTCCGCATCAAAGATCAACACCTGTGCCTGCCGTCGCGGCGCCACGCCGACCGTCATGCCATCCCCTCCCCGTGCTACCGCCCCGAAGGCCGAGAGACAGGATAGGCGGGAGATCGAAGTGAGATCTTCCGGATTTTCGTGAACCGTTCCGGCGCGGCCGTCGTCATCGCCACACGATCAGGGGGCGTCGATGGCGGCCTGGTCAGGGCCACCGCAGCAACCGTTGCGCGATCAACGCTTCACGGTCCTCCTGCCCCTCGGGTCGCAGCCGGCCACCGCGGGTGAGCATCACCACGCCGTGCAACAGGCTCCAACCCACCTCGGCCAGGGTGTCCGGGTCCCGCCCCTCGGCCAGCGGGGTCAGGGCCGCCCGCAACTCGGCGAAGACCGCCCGCGGCGCGGCCGGCACGCCATCCACGCCGAGGGCCAGGTCGGGGGTCAGCGCAAGCATCGCGTCATAGACCTCGGGATTCGTGTACGCGAAGTCGAGGTACGCGGTCGCGACCGCCGGCCAGACCCCCTCCGGGCTCCCGGCGGTCTCCGCATGCGCCTCGGCGAGGTCGGCGGCCAGATCGGCGAAGGCACACACCGCGACGGCGGCGATCAGCGCCTCCAGATCGGCGAAGTGCCGATAGATGTCGCCCATGTCGATCTCGGTTCGTTCGGCGAGCCGTCGGGTGGTCACACCCGCCCAGCCCTCCGTCTCGGCCAACTCCCGCGCGACCGTGACGATGAGGTCACGCCGGTCCTGTTCGGTGGCCTTCTCGGCAGGTCCGGGCACGCCCACGAGCGTAGAGGCGTACACCTGCCGTAGCGGCCAGGTGACGGATTGGTGACTGTTGTGGTGGGCCGACCCCTTCGTTCCACGTGCCACAGCCGCCCCCTGGCTCGTTAGGCGAGGAGATCACCGCGACGGGAGGGCACGTGGCCGTTCGGCGACACCGGCGCGTGGCGAGCCGATGAGGAACACCCCCGACAGGCTGTTGCGCAGCGAAGCCACCCGCCAGCGGGCCACCTTTCTGGAACTCTTCCTCGACCTGGTCTTCGTCTTCGCCCTCACCCGGATCTCGGCGCGGTTGATCGCCGACTTCACCGACGTCCAGCACGGCGTGTACGCGGGTCTCGGCCAGGCCCTGCTGCTGTTCCTGGCGCTGTGGGCGGTCTGGTCGGTGACGGTCTGGTCGACAAGCTGGCTGGACCCGGACGCCCCGATCGTCCAGACCGTCATCATCATGACGTTGGTCGGCGCCATGACGATGGCGGTCGCCGTGCCGCACGGCTTCGGCGCACGGGCCTCCCTTTTCGCCATCACCCTGGTGACCCTCCAGATCGGCCGAGTGGTGTTCTTCCACGTCGCCGGGCACGGCCGGCCGGACCCCCACCAGTCGATCCGGATCCTGTTCTGGTTCGGCCTGAGCGCACCCCTCTGGGTCGTCGGCGGGCTGGTCAACGACGGCACGGCCCGCGGGGCACTCTGGACCCTGGCCGTGCTGGTCGACTACACCGGGCTGTTCCTCGGCTGGCCGACCCCCCGACTCGGCGCGCAACGGCTCGGCGTCCAGATGATCGCGGCCGAGCACCTGGCCGAGCGGTACCAACAGTTCCTCCTCATCGCTCTCGGCGAGGCGATCTTCGTCATCGGCCTCGCCTTCAGCGGCAGCGAGTTCCACACCGACCAGACGGGTGGGTTCGTCCTGGCGCTGGTGAGCACCGTCCTGCTCTGGCGGATCTACTTCCACGTGGCGGGAGGAATGCTGGGCGCGGCCGTCGACCGCTCCCGTAACCCGGCCCGGCTCGCGACCGACATGGCGTTCGCCCACATGGTCATGATCGCGGGGATCGTACTCACCGGCGTCGGCTTCGAGTTGTTCATCGCCGAGCCGCTCGGGCACCTCCCGGCGACCTGGCTCCTCGCCATCTTCGGCGGCCCGGCGCTCTTCCTCGCCGGACGATCGGCGCTCGAATACCAGGTCTTCGGTCGGGTCTCCCGGTCCCGGCTGGCCGGCCTGCTGGCCTTCGGCCTGCTGATCCCGGCAGTCCTGCACCTCCAGCCGCTCACCGCCGGCGCGGTCGCCGCCGTGGTGCTGCTCGGCGTCGCCGGAGCGGACGCGCGACGCTCCCGCCACCGATCTACGGAGACGCCCACGCCCCCGTACTAGCCCTCCCAGGCAGTCACCGGCGCAGGGTGGTCTCACGCCGCATGCGCGACAACTTCTCGGGGTTACGCACGGCGTAGACCCCGCTGATGAGACCGTCGTCGATACGCAGCGCGAGGACCGTGTCGACCGCACCGTCGAGCCGCAGAACCAGCGCCGGGTGACCGTTGACCTGGGCGGGGTGCAGCGACATGGTCTCGATCCTGGCGTGTGTGCTGCACAGCAGGCGAGCCACCTTGTCGGCCCCGGCGACAGGCCGCAGCACGGCCTGCTTGATCCCGCCGCCGTCGCCGAGGAGCACGACATCCGGCGCGAGGACGTCGAGCAGGCCCTGCACGTCGCCGGTCTCGACGGCCCGCTGGAACGCGTCCAACGCCCGCCGGGTGTCCGCCGAGGAGACCATCCCGCGCGGCCGGCGCGCGGCGACATGCGCCCGCGCACGGTGGGCGATCTGACGGACCGCGGCCGAACTCTTGTCGACCGCCTCGGCGATCTCGTCGTATCCAAGGTCGAAGACCTCGCGGAGGACGAACACCGCCCGCTCGGTCGGCGCGAGTGTCTCCAGCACCAGCAGCATCGCCATCGAGACGCTCTCAGCGAGTTCGACGTCGTCGGCGACGTCGGGTGCGGTCAACAGCGGCTCGGGTAGCCAGGAGCCGACGTAGGACTCCCTGCGCCGACCGACGGCACGCAGCCGGTTGAGCGACAGTCGGGTGGTGATCCGGACCAGGTAGGCGCGCTCGTCCCGCACCGTCGCGAGGTCCGCGTCCGCCCACCGCAGCCAGGTCTCCTGGAGTACGTCCTCCGCGTCGGCGGCCGAGCCGAGCATCTCGTACGCGACGGTGAAGAGCAGGTTCCGGTGACTGACGAACGCGTCGACGGCCCGGTCCCCCCGGCCGTCCGCTCTCATGATTCCGCCTCCCGCACCCATGCGTCCTCCAGTCTCGCCGAACTCGATCGCGTCGCCCACCAGACACCGGACTCCCGACTTCTGTGACACCGGGCGTCCGTGCTCCTCGTCACTTCACGAGCTGTCACAGCGCACCGGCCGGCGGTGTCTCCTGTGTGACCCGAGACGGAGGGAACCTCATGAACCTGGCACTGTGGACAGCGGCCGGCCTGTTGGCCGCAGTCGCTCTGGCCGGCGGCATCACCAAGACGTTCGTACCCAAGCAGAAGTTGGCCGCGGCCAACGGCGGAGGGTGGACCGGCGACGCCAGCGTGGGCTTCGTCAAGACCCTCGGGGTTCTCGAACTCCTGGCCGCCGTCGGCCTGATCCTGCCCGGCGTGCTGGACATCGCACCGGTGCTGGTGCCGGTCACCGCCGTCTGCTGGATCCTGCTGATGGTCGGCGCGATGATCACCCACCTGCGCTACGGCGAGGCCAGGTTCATCGTGCTGAATCTGGTCTACCTCGCGATGGCCGCGTTCGTGGCCTGGGGCCGCCTCGGACCCGAGCCCTTCACCGGCTGACCTGAGCCCACTCCCCCGCCTGATCGACCGTGCCCCTCGCGATGACGCCGCGGACCGCGTGCCGCGGAGACGCACGACGATTCGGAGCGGCACGTGCGGCCCCGCGCGGGATTGCCCGCGCGGGGTGACGCTCAGGAGGGTGCGGCGGCGGGGAAACCCTCGGTGACCGCGCCGATCACCCGCTGGATCCGGTGCTGCGCCGACGGGTCGGTGTGGCCGGTCAGCGCGACGTGGTGCAGCACGCTGACCACCGCCAGGGCCAGTGCGTCGGTGTCGGCGCCGGCCGGCACGCGCCCACGGCTCTGCTCGGCGGCCAGGTAGTCGGCGACCGCGCGTTCTACCCCCCGTAGCCCCGACATACCGCTACCCAGGACCGCCTCGACGTTCGCCGACAACTCCGGACGGAACGCGGTCAGCCGGGTCAACGCCGTCAGCGTGCCCAACGGCGTGGCCAGGACGGCCTGACGCAGATTGTCGGCAACAGTGCCGGACCCGGCGCGCTCCGGCAGGCCGGCCACCTCGCCGGAGATCTGGAAGACCCGGTCGACCGCGAACCCGGTCAGGAAATCGTCGAAGTTCGCGAAGTGTGCGTAGAGCAGGCCGGTCGCGACGCCGGCCTCGCGCGTGACGGCCCGGCCGGTGAGCCGGCTCGGCCCCTCTTCCACGATCAACCGCTCGACGGCAGCGAAGAGCTGCTGTCTGAGCGCTGGGATGGCGACTCCGCGCGGCATGGCTGAAGTCTAGGCCGTTGCCCGCCGCCGTTTGCGCCGGTATGAACAGTCGCTCATACTAGTTTGAGCGAATGCTCATTCTAGGCGGCGAGGTGCTGGATGAAACGTGCGGTGATCGTGGGTGCGGGGATAGCCGGGCTGGCCACAGCCCTGCGACTCCACCAGGACGGGTGGCAGGTCCTCGTGGCCGAACGGGCCCCGGCCCGGCGCAGCAGCGGCTACATGGTGAACCTGCTCGGGCCGGGGTACGACGCCGCCGAACGCCTCGGCCTGCTCCCCGCGCTGTCCGCCGCCGACCTGGGGCTGTTCACCACCGTGCTGGTCCACGCCGACGGACGGCCCAAGTTCACCGTGCCGTCCGCCATCGCCGAGGCCGCCCTCGGCAAGCGGGCCCTCTCGGTGTTCCGCGGCGACCTGGAATCCAGCCTCTTCGAAGCGGTGCGGGACCGCGTCGACATCCGCTTCGGCACCACCGTCACCACCGTCGACCAGGACACCGATCACGTACGCGTGGAGTTGAGCGACGGCACCATCGAGCAGGCCGACCTGCTGGTCGGTGCCGACGGGGTGCACTCGGCCACCCGTACCGCCGTGTTCGGCCCCGACTTCCGGGTGGACCTCCCGTACCTCGTGGCCGCCTTCCCCCTGACCCACCCGGTGCCTGGCGTGCCCGAGTCGTCCGCCACCACGTACATCGGCCCCGGGCGCACCGCGGCGATGGTCAACCTGGGCCCGGACCGGTCGTCGGCGTTCTTCACCTGTCGCAGCGCGCAGCCCGGCACCGACCTGAGGCGCGGGCCGGTCGACGCGCTGCGGGCCGCGTTCGGAGATCTGTCGGGTGGCGTGCCCGACGCGATCGACCACCTTGCGAAGGACCCGGCCAGCGCCTACTTCGACGCCGTCAGCCAGGTGGCCATGCCGCGCTGGAGCACCGGCCGCGTCGTCCTGCTCGGAGACGCGGCGTGGTGCGTGACGCTCTTCGCCGGACACGGCGCAGCCCTCGCCCTGGCCGGCGCCGACCACCTCGGCGCCGCGCTACGACGGCACGCCGACGACCTCCCCGCCGCACTCGCCGAGTGGGAGACCGGACTGCGCCCGGAGGTCAGCAAACGACAGGCACTCGCCCGCCGGGGAATGGCCCAGTACGCGCCACCCAGCCGATTCCACGTCTGGATGAGCGAACTGACCATCCGGGCGATCACCCTGCCCGGCGTCAGCGGCCTCGTCCGACGAGGTATCGAACGGGCAAATCGCTGAGTGCTGCACCACGCGTCACCGTTCCCCTTCGCACCCGATCAGGGCGAGAGCGCACTGGACCTGTCGAACAAGTTCCCCGGGAGCACTTTCGGAGCAACCCGCGCTCCCGTGCCGCTCGGTGACGGCACCGCCGACCTGTCCACCAGACAGGACCTGTTCCGGCAGCAGTTCGCATGGTGGGAGATCCCACCCTGGTTCGTTCTCTCCGGAACGGACCGCAACATCCCGGTCAAGGCTCAGCGTTGGATGGCCGAGCGGGGGACCGGCCCTCAGCGCGAATCACCGAGGCCACGCAGCAGGCGGGGCCTGGCCCGCCACCATGACACGGGTGACATAGACAGGTCGACATCAACTGATACTCTCCTCTCGCCTTACCCCTTAGAGGAGAGACACCGAATTGAAGAAACTATCGAGCGTCGCGACCGTGCTCGCACTCTCAGTTGGAATCGCTATCGCCCCGGCGGCATCTGCCTCCGCTGCTACGGACAGGAGCGGGGCGGAACGGCTGAACATCCCGAACAGCAGTGCGTGCAAGAACGGTCGCACGGTCATGCAAGGCATGGTGGCAGGGCCTGGCGGCCAGCTTTACATCATTTTCACAAAGGCGGCCGGCGCCGAGCCCGTCCTGTCCAGGTGGGTGCGCGACGGCTCAACCTGGGACGGCACCAGCTGGGTCTGCGCCGGTGCGCCAACTTCCATACCCACACTCGGCCACGGCAACGACCTCGCCTACAACGCGAACTATCTGGGCCAGGGCCCGGCCCTGATTGCCACCCAGGGGAGCCAGTCCGCGTTTCTGAGCGACAAGGTCACGATCGTACGCCTGAACGCCGACGGCTCTATTGGCACAACCGGGGAAGTGCGTCTACCGATAGGCAACATCAGCGGCCTCTGCTACAGCGCTACGGCCGCCGGCGGAGCCGGAAAATATGCTGCCCGACGGTTGGGTAGCCTGTGGACCCATCCCGGCGCTGGCGCGTTGACGAGTGGATGGACGCTGGTGAAGAGCAACCTGACGAGTCACGATAATCGTTCCGACCAAGGCATTGACTGCTCGGAGAACTACATCTGGAACACCAGGTCAATCAACACTTCAACGCCCGCCACCGGATGGAACTGGGTGTACCAGTACAACTGGTCTGGAGGCGATGTGGAGAGTGACATCGGAATTCCGGGCAACAACCTGGTCGACGAGATCGAAGATGTCACCCATGTGGGGAGCGAATTCTTCGTCGGCATCAACCGAAACGACGGACTGGCCGACACCGTGAAGGTGCTCACCGAATAGTTCGATCAACTGCAATGCCGTTGACGTATCCATGGGGCGCCTGGTCAGCTTCGTCGGTTCGACCGAGGAAGTGTCTCGCAGGGCGCGCCAGCTGGTTGTCGACGGGCACCGAGGGTGGTGCCGACCTCCGTCGACCGACATGATCGTGCTCGATCCAGGATCGAGTGGCCTCCCGACGCCGGCAACGCCACTACAACCAGGATCGAGCGCGATCATGCGGGGTAGCGGGTTGGGCGGGCGGGCGCGGGCAGGGTGCGGGCGGGCGCGGGCAGGGTGCGGGCAGCGGCGGTCAGCGGCCCACGGGGAAGATCAGGTCGGTTGCCAGCGCCGTCCAGCCAGTCTGGTGCCAGGCGTACAGGCCAGCCCAGTTGTCGCAGTGGAATGACTGGGCAAGCGGCTCACTGATCGAACAATCCCTTGATGCCATGGGTCTTGAGCAGCTCGGGCATGGGGTCCACGGAGCGTCGACGGCACGAACGCCAGATGCCCCCCACGTTGATGGAGGCGTTGGGTCCCGGGACGTCGTAGGGACCGCCCCGGGGGTAGACCACCAGGGAACTCCCCCACATCATCCCGGCGTCAGCCCAGCCCATGCGCTCGATCTCATCCCAGGCGTACGAACGCCGCAAGCCTGAGCGATCGCGGACCAGCAGCCCCAGGTCGTCGGCGAGCACCGCGTTCCGCAAGCGTGTGACGGCGACGATGACCGAGGCGGCACCAAACGCCAGGACGGCCCAGTTGAGCAGGTCGAAGAACACCTCGAGGACGATCATCACGACCAGGATCACGCCCGGTATCGCGATGGCGGGCCACCCTTGGGACTGACCGAGGACGTGCACCTCGCCCACCGGTTCCACCGACTCCCCCACGGCCGATCACGATAGTGAATGCCGCACACAATCGCTGCCCGCCGCCGCAGCCCGTAGCCCGTAGCCCGCAGCCCGCAGCCCGCAGCCCGCATGATCGTGCTCGATCCTGGATGGAGTGGCCTCCCGACGCCAGCGACACCCCTACAACATGGATCGAGCGCGATCATGCCGACGAGGCGCAGGGGTGGGCGGGCTCGGGCGATCTTGCGGCCGGGCACGAGCGGGCGCGCGGGCAGGGCGGGGCACAGTCGGGCGGCGGGGGTCAACGACGGAGGGTGAGGATCAGGTCGGCTACCAGGGCCGTCCAGCCGGTCTGGTGCCAGGCGCCGAGGCCGGCCCCGTTGTCGCCGTGGAAGTACTCGGGGAAGGCGATCAGGTCGCGCCAGTCCGGGTGGGTCTGGAACATCTGAGCGGCACCGTAGATCGGCCGTCGACCCCAGTCGTCCTGGGTGAAGAGCGAGATCAGCCGGGCGGACAGGTCGTCGGCGATCTCGTCCAGGGTGTGCTTCACCCCGGAGCGGGTCGGGTACTCCACCTGGAGGTCGTCGCCGAAGAACGCCGCGTAGTCGCGCAGCGCGCAGATCAGCAGGTAGTTCGTCGGCATCCAGATCGGACCGCGCCAGTTCGAGTTGCCTCCGAACAGTCCGCTGGTCGACTCGGCCGGCTCGTAGCCGACGGAGAACTCCTGCCCGCCGAGGGTGACCGAGAACGGCTTGTCCAGGTGCGCGCGGGACAGCGTACGGAGGCCGAAGTCGGAGAGAAACTCGTCCGGGTCGAGCATCCGGGCGAGCAGGCGGACCACCTGCTCCGGGCCGACCATGGACAGCAGCCGCTGCTGCCGGCCGTCGGGGCCCAGTCGGCGAGTGCCGATCACCTGGGCGTACTCCGGGCGGTTGGTGAGGAACCAGCGCAGTCGGGCACCCAGCTCCGGTAGGTGGTGCAGGGTCCGGGCGGTGAGCCGGGTGGTGGCGGCCAACGGCAGCAGCCCGACGACGGAGCGGACCTTCAGCGGCACCTTCGTGCCGTCGGCGAGGCGCAGCACGTCGTAGAAGAAGGCGTCCTCGTCGTCCCACAACCCCTGCTCGTACGCGGCTGCGGCGATGTAGGCGAAGTGCTCGAAGAACTTGGTGGCGGTGTCCACCCAGGTCCGGTCGTGTTCGGCGAGCACGATCGCCATGTCCAGCAGGTTGAGCGCGTACATGCCCATCCAGCCGGTGCCGTCGGACTGTTCCAGCACCCCGGCGACCGGCAGCGCCGCCGAGCGGTCGAACGGCCCGACGTTGTCCAGCCCGAGGAAGCCGCCCTCGAAGACGTTGTTGCCGCCGGTGTCCTTGCGGTTGACCCACCAGGTGAAGTTGAGCAGCAGCTTGTGCATCACCCGGGCCAGGAACTCGTAGTCCCGGCCGCCGTCGATCTCGAACACCTTCAGCGCCGCCCACGCGTGCACCGGCGGGTTCACGTCGCCGAACGCCCACTCGTACGCCGGGATCTGCCCGTTGGGGTGCAGGTACCACTCGCGGAGCAGGAGCAGGATCTGTTCCTTGGCGAAGCCCGGGTCGACCCGGGCGATGCTCACGCAGTGGAAGGCCAGGTCCCAGGCCGCGTACCAGGGGTATTCCCACGGGTCGGGCATGGAGATGACGTCGAAGCTGGTCATGTGCCACCAGGCGCTGTTGCGCCCGTGCCGACGTCCGGCCGGCGGCGGTGTCGAGCCCGGGTCGCCTTCGAGCCAGCGTTTGACGTCGAAGTGGTAGAACTGCTTGCCCCACATCAGTCCGGCGATGGCCTGCCGGGCGACCAGCGCCTCGTCGGGTGTGGCGGCCGGCGGGATCACTCCGGCGAAGAACCGGTTCGCCTCGGCCCGCCGCGCCCACACCACGGCCTCGAAGCCGTCGCTGAGGTCGGCCGGGGGCGGCGGCGCGGCTGCGGGCGGCGACGCGGTGCGGGTCAGCCGCAGCCGGATCTGGCGCTGCCCGCCGGCCGGCACGTCGAGCACGTAGTGCAGGGCGCCCTTGGTGCCCTCCCGGGCCGGGTTGACGGTGGCCGCGCCGTTGACGACGTGGTCGTTGATGCCGTCCTTCGGGTACGGGGAGCGGCCGGGCAGGCCCCAGAGCCGTTCGGCGTTGGTGTCGTTGTCGCAGAGCAGCGGCACCGGGCCACCGTCGCCCTCCAGCAGCAGTTGGCCGAACACCCGGTGCTCGCCGACGAGCCGAGTGCCCTGGCCGGTCAGCCGGGGGATCCGGTCGCCGCCGGGCAGGCCCCAGGACCAGGTGTTACGGAACCACAGGGTGGGCAGGACGTGCAGGGTGGCAGCCTGGTCGCCCCGGTTGGCGACGGTCACCACCATGCAGAGGTCGGTCGGGGACGCCTTGGCGTAGTCGACGGTCACCGCCCAGTACCGGTCGTCGTCGAAGATCCCGGTGTCCACCAGCTCGTACTCGGTGTCGTCGCGGCCGCGCAACGCGTTCACCGCGACGAGTTCGTCGTACGGGAAGGCGGCCTGCGGGTAGTGGTAGCGCCAACGCATCCAGGAGTGGGTGGGCGTGGAGTCCTCGTACCACCAGTACTCCTTGACGTCCTCGCCGTGGTTGCCGCCGTCGCCGCCGAGGCCGAACATCCGCTCCTTGAGGATCGGGTCCTTGCCGTTCCAGAGGGCCAGGGCGAACGCGAAGGTCTGTCGTTCGTCGCAGACGCCGGCCATCCCGTCTTCATTCCACCGGTAGGCTCTGGACCGCGCGTGGTCATGCGGGAAGTAGTCCCAGGCCGTACCGTGCTCGCTGTAGTCCTCCCGTACCGTCCCCCACGCCCGTTCGGACAGATAGGGACCCCATGCACGCCAGTCCTGCTCCCCCGAGTCGGCCTGGGCGAGCCGGAGCCGCTCAGCGTCGGGTGGCGAGGCGTCGGAGGACGATCGGTCAGTGATCACGTGCACATCTTTGACGTCGCCGCGGTACTTGACCACAGCGGCCATTCTCGTCGTGGCGTGTTACACCCCGCCGCCGGTGGAGGAAAGTTGATCGACATTCACTTCGGCCCGCAGATCTGCGGCGACCTGACCAGCGCGGCCAGCCGGGAGTGGCTGGTCCCCGACGGCCTCGGCGGTTACGCGATGGGCACGGTCGGCGGGCTGCGGACACGTCGCTACCACGGTCTGTTGGTGGTTCCCGGCGAGACGCCGGCGTCCCGCCAGGTGGGACTGGTCAGCCTCGATCCGGCGGTCACACTGCCGTCCGGCGCACGGGTGCGCCTCGGCGCGCACGAGTGGGCCTCCGGCGACGTGGACCCGCGCGGCTTCGAGCTGTTGGAGCGCTTCGACCTGGTCGACGGGCTACCCCGGTGGCGGTGGCGGATCGGCGCGGTGGTGATCGAACGGGAGCTGGCGATGCTCCCCGGCCGCTCCTGCGTCGCGGTGGTGCACCGGCTGGTCGCCGGTGGTCCGGTCCGGCTGGAGCTGTCGGCCGCCTGCACCTGGCGGGACGCGCACGGCGAACGGCGGGCCGACGGCCCGACCCCGCAGGTCGAGGCGGTGGCCGACGGTGCGGTGGTCGAGGGCGCGTACCGGCTCGCCGGCCCGGGCTGGGCGCCCGAGGGGCAGTGGTGGCTGGGCGTGCACCACCGCGAGGAGGCCAACCGGGGGCTCAACGCGGACGAGGACCTCTGGTACGCGGGCCGCTTCTCCGGTGAGCTGGAACGCCCCGGCGACACCGTGTCGGTGCGGGCCTGGGCCGGTCGACTCGACGAGGAGCCGCCCTCGGCCACGGAGATCGTGGCGACCGCGAGGCGACGCAACCGGCGGGTGGTCGCGACGGCGAAGCCAGCCGACGACGTGGACGCCACCCTGGCGCTGGCCGCCGACGCGTTCGTGGTGCGCACCAACCAGGCGGCGGTGGACGTGGTAGCCGGCTACCCGTGGTTCGGGGCGTGGTCGCGGGACACGATGATCTCGTACGAGGGGTTGCTCCTCTGCACGGGTCGCGCCGACGAGGGCCGGGAGCTGCTGCGGGCGTACGCGGCGACGCTGTCCGAGGGGATGCTCGCCAACACGGCCGACACCGGTCGGGTGGAGTACAACACCGTCGACGGCACGCTGTGGTTCCTGCACGCGGTGAGCCGGCACGTCACCGTCACCGGCGACACCGACCTCGGTGACGAGCTGCTGCCCGCGTTGCGCGCGGTGATCGACGCCCACACCGCCGGCACCCGGTACGGGATCCGCGTCGACCCGACCGACGGGCTGCTCACCCAGGGTGCGGCCGGCACGGCGCTGACCTGGATGGACGCCCGGGTGTACGGGGTGCCGGTCACCCCGCGGACCGGCAAGCCGGTCGAGGTCAACGCGTTGTGGATCAACGGGCTGGCCGGGCTCGCGGAGCTGGCGGAGCTTGCCGGGCAGGACGCCGACGAGCTGTGGCGACGCCACCGGCAGGCCACCGCCTCGTTCCGGGAGCGGTTCCCGGCCCCGACCGGCTGGCTGCACGACGTGCTGGACGCGCCCGCGCCGGCGTACCCGTTGGGTGGTGCCGCCCTGCACGACGACGACGCGTTGCGACCCAACCAGCTGCTGGCCTGGTCGCTGCCGTACGCGCCGATGGAGCCGGACGAGGCGACGCTGCGGCGGATCGCGGGCGGGCTGCTCACCCCGCTCGGGCCGCGCAGTCTGGCCCCGGATTCCACTGAGTTCGTGGGCCGGCACCGGGGCGGCCCGGCCGACCGGGACGGGGGTTACCACCAGGGCACGGTCTGGCCGTGGTTGCTCGGCCCGTACGTGGACGCCGCACGGCGGGGGAAGATGTCCGTCGATGACGTATTCGTTGGTATTGAGGCCCATTTGATGGAATATGGGTTAGGCTCGGTGAGCGAGACGGCCGATGGCCTCGCGCCGCACACCGCTACCGGGTGCCCGTTCCAGGCATGGTCGGTGGCCGAGCTGCTGCGGGTGCGGCGAAAGAGCCAGTAGCGCTTTACACGACCGCAACGGTGGTGTCGCCGCTGGTTATCGCGATCCCGGCAGGATTGGCCTCGATCCAGACGCGACGGCGACATCGATTCGGTGTCGGTCGGCGCGCGCCCGGGGACAACTCAAAGGGGGCCGCATGTCACTCGATGCCCACGTGATCGACATCAACCCCGCCCGACAGCTGCGGGTGCTGATGCTCTCCTGGGAGTACCCGCCGGTGCTCGTCGGCGGTCTCGGCCGACACGTGCACGCCCTCTCCGTCGCCCTCGCCGCCGCCGGCCACGAGGTCACCGTCGTCACCCGCCACAGCGACGGCGCACCCCTGGAGGAGTACGCCGAAGGCGTGCGCATCCTGCGCGCCCCCGAGGACCCGGTCACCTTCCCCCTCGCCACCGGCTCGCTGCTGGCCTGGACCATGGCCTTCAACCACACCCTCACCCGCACCGCCCTGCGCGCCACCGAGGCCGGCTCCTACGACGTCATCCACGCCCACGACTGGCTCGTCGCCCACACGGCCGTCACCCTCGCCGAGCACCTGGACCTCCCCCTGGTCACCACCATGCACGCCACCGAGGCCGGTCGGCACCAGGGCTGGCTGCCGGAGGAGATGAACCGCACCATCCACGGCGTCGAGCACTGGCTCAGCAGCTCATCCATTCGGGTGATCACCTGCTCCGGGTACATGCGCGATCAGGTGACCACACTGTTCGACGTACCGGCCGCCCAGGTCGACGTGGTGCCCAACGGGGTCGACGACCGGGCCTGGCGGGCCCGCCCCCGAGCGGTCGCCTCGGCGCGGGCACGGTTCGCCGGGGACGGCCCGTTGGTCGGGTACGCCGGGCGGCTGGTCTACGAGAAGGGCGTCCAGCACCTGGTACACGCCGTACCCCGGCTCCGCGAACGACACCCGGGGCTGCGCGTGGTGATCGCCGGCGACGGCCCGTACCGCACCGAGTTGGAGGCGGAGGCCCGGCGACTGGCCCTCAGCTCGACCGTCCGGTTCACCGGGTTCCTCGACTCCACCCAACTACCGGCGATGCTCGGCGCCACCGACGCGACAGTGGTGCCCAGCCTCTACGAGCCGTTCGGCATGGTGGCGCTGGAGGCGGCGGCCGCCGGGGCGCCCCTCGCCGTGGCCCGTACCGGCGGGCTCGCCGAGATCGTCGAACCCGGCGTGACCGGGGTGACGTTCCCGCACAGCGACCCGGACGCGCTCGCCGGCGCTGTCGGCCAACTGCTCGGCGACGAGGTCTTCGCCCGGCGGCTGGCCCGCCGGGCCCGCACGATGGTCGGCGAACGCTACGGCTGGGCCACCATCGCGGCCCGCACCGCCGCCAGCTACGCCGCCGCTCGTCGCGAACACGGCCCCGTGCAGGCCCGACGCGCCGCCGCCCGACTGAGCGGCGGGCGGACCCGGATCGCCATCCCGGAGGGGAACCTGCTCGCCGCCGCCGCCGGCCCCACCGCCTGCTGAGCCGAGTCGGACGACCGATAGGTGACTTCCGATCCGCTGGTTAGGGTGTAGCCCGGACAGCGGCTGAGGAGGAGCGTGCACAGGTGCTGATCGCCGGTCGGTACCGGCTGCTCGACCTGGTCGGTCGCGGGGGCATGGGTCGGGTGTGGCGCGCCCGCGACGAGATGCTGCACCGCGAGGTAGCGGTCAAGGAGATCGTTCCACCGAGTTGGTTGGCCGATCCTGAACGGGCCGAGGTGCGCTCACGCACCATGCGGGAGGCGCGCGCCGCGGCCCGACTCAACCACCCCGCCGTGGTCCGGCTCTACGACGTCGTCGCGGTGGACGGCAGTCCATGGATCGTCATGGAGTACGTCCCGTCCCGCACCCTTCAGGACGTCGTGGACGTCGAAGGGCCGCTGGAGCCGGCCCGCGCGGCCCGGATCGGGCTGGCCGTGCTCGACGCGCTACAGGCCGCGCACACCGCCGGGGTGCTGCACCGCGACATCAAACCGCAGAACGTGCTCGTGGCGCACGACGGGCGGGTGATGCTCACCGACTTCGGGCTGGCCACCTTCGACGGCGGCGACGGCGCGATGACCCGCCCCGGCATGGTCTTCGGCTCCCCGCAGTACGTGGCTCCCGAGCGGGCCGCCGAGGGGGCGTCCACGGTCGCCGCCGATCTCTGGTCGCTCGGGGCGACCCTGCACGCCGCCGTGGAGGGGCAGTCCCCGTACGCCCGCAGCACCGCGATGGCCACCCTGAGCGCGCTCGCCGCCGGCCCGCCGGACCCTGCCCCGCACGCCGGGGCGCTCGCGCCGGTGCTTGACGGGTTGCTGCGCCGCGACCCGCGCGAGCGCCTCGACCACGAGACGACCCGCCGGTTGCTCAGAACCGCCGCGACCGGCCGCGCCGACCCGCCATCGCCGACCGAGCGACCCTCGGTCGACGGGCCGGTGCCAGGGCTGGTTGACCAGCCCGCCACGGCGAACGACCCCGACGACCAGGACCACCCCGACGACCAGGACCACCCCACCGTTCCGCTGCCCGACCCGGCCGACCCGGCCACAGCCGGTGGCGACTCCCCCACGCCGGCCGCGGATCCGGCGGCCGGCGGGCGTACCGCGCGTCGGGTCGCGGTGGTCGCCGTCGCGCTGCTGGTGGCCGTCGTGGCCGGTGTCGCCACCGCGCTGACCGTCGCCGACGACAAGGCCCGCGACACCACCGGCTGGTCCTCCCCGCCGCCGAACCGTCCGCCCGACGGCGGGCCGCTCGGCCCCGGCCCGCCACCGAAGGGGCGGAACGTCCCACCGCCCCCGTTCGCCTGTGTCCGCCCGGACGTCGTCGGATCGCCCGTGCAGGCCGGTACGCCGAACCCGGGCGAGGAGTTCCGGCCGCCGCCCGGCTGGCTCTGGCACGCCGACACCGCCGGCTTCCGGGTCTCCGTACCGGCGACGTGGCTGACCTCCCGCGACGGCGGGGTGGCGTGCTTCCAGGACCCGGCGACCGGCCGGGCCTTCAGCGTCGCACAGGGCCGCGCGGCCGATCCCCTGGAGCTGCTGCGGACCGCCCGCGAGACGGCGGCCGGGGCGGGCGCCCTGCCGGGGTACGACGAGATCCGGCTCGCCGCGGGCGACGGCGGAGCCGCGTGGGAGCTCCGCTGGCAGACGCCGCACGGCACGCGCCTGCACGCCCGGCAAGAGGTCCTCGGCGCCGACCGCTGGACGCTGGGTTGGATCACCCGGGACGAGGACTGGTCCGGGGCCGCGGCCGACTGGGAACTGGTCCGAAAGAGTTTCCGACCACCCCGCTGACCTGCACCGTATGGCCATGATCGGCACTACCGTCCGGCGTGGATCGAGGCCGCTCAGTGGATGATTAAGCCGACATCGGTGGCTATCGTGGAACCCGGGGTGACCGAGGGGGAGCGACCGTGCATCAGATGCTGATCGCGGGTCGGTACCGGCTGCTCGACCTGGTCGGCACCGGCGGAATGGGCCGGGTGTGGCTTGCTCGCGACGAGATGCTGCATCGCGACGTCGCGGTGAAGGAGGTCGTGCCGCCGTCCTGGCTGGCCGAGTCCGAGCGCGCGGAGTTGCGGCTACGGACCCTGCGTGAGGCACGCACCGCAGCCCGGCTCAACCACCCCAACGTGGTCCGCCTCTACGACGTGGTGCACGACCGGGAGAGCCCCTGGATCGTGATGGAGTACGTGCCGTCACGGTCGGTGCAGCAGATCATCAGCGCCGAGGGGCCACTGAGCCCGCAGCGCACCGCCAAGATCGGGCTGGCGGTGCTCGCCGCGTTGCGGGCCGCGCACGCCGCCGGGGTGCTGCACCGCGACGTGAAGCCGCACAACGTGCTGGTGGCCGACGACGGACGGGTGGTGCTCACCGACTTCGGGCTGGCCACCTTCGACGGCGGCGACGGTGCGATGACCGGGCCCGGCACGGTGCTCGGCTCACCACAGTTCGTCGCCCCCGAGCGGGCCCGCGAAGGGGTGTCCGACGCCCGTACCGACATGTGGTCGCTGGGCGCGACCCTCTACGCGACGGTCGAGGGGCAGTCACCGTACGCACGGTCGAGCGCGATGGCGACGCTCAGCGCGCTGGCCACCGAACCACCGGATCCGATGCATCGGGCCGGCCCGTTGCGTCCCGCCCTCATCGGCCTGTTGCAGCGCGACCCCTGGCGGCGCTTGACCGCCGCCGAGGCGGAGCCGCTGTTGCGCAGCGCCGCGGCAAGCCACGACGAGTCCGCCGGGTCGGTCCGCTCATCGGCGGTCGCGGCGGTCCTCAGCGCCGGGCGGGCCATCGCCCCGCACCCGGTCGAACCGGTGGCCCTGCCGGACGAGCCCGCAACGCCAGCCCCGGGCCCGCGCCCCCGGCGCCCACCCGGCCGGCGACGGCGCCTGATCGCCCTGGGTGGTGCGGCCGCCGCTCTGCTCGTCGCGGGTGGCGTCACGCTGGCGCTGGTCAACCGACACGATGATCGGACCCCACCGTCCGGCTCCGGTGGTGGCGCGCCGACCTCCCGACCGGCGGCGTTCGCCTGCACGTCGTCTCCGCCGGCGTCGGCGACCCCGGTGGTGGCGGTGTCACCGCCACCCGACGTGAAGTACGGGCTGCGCGAGGGCTGGACCTGGTACGACGACCCGACCGGGTTCCGGATCGCCGCGCCGGTGGGGTGGGCGCGCTGGACCGAGGGCTCGGTGACCTGTTTCCGGAGATTCGGCGGGTCCCGGGTGCTCAGCGTCGAGGCGGGGCCGGCCCGTGCGGATCCGGTGGCGTACTGGAAGGCCGAGGAGGCTCGGCTGACCTCGAGTGCGGCGCTGCCGGACTATCGCAAGGTGGACATCTCCGCGATGGACATCTTCGAGGGTGGCGCGGTGTGGGAGTGCGGCTGGCGAAACGCCGTCGGCGTTCCGGTGCACAGCTTCCGGCTGTTGGCCAACACCTCGGCCGACCGTTCATACACGGTCTCGTGGTTGACAGAAGAGTTCGACTGGCAGGTCAACGCGGCATACTTGCCGATGATCCGGCAGAGCTTCACCCCCACCCCGTGACACGGTCCGATGTGGACTTCCCGGGTGATGCCCCTGCGGCGCCGACGCTGACTACAGTGGCGTAGTTTTGGGCGCTCAAGATCCCTGGGGAGGGTGAGCCGAGATGATGGGACCGCAACACGCGCTGTCCGGCGCGGCGGTGTGGCTGGCTGGCTCCTGGGCACTGGAGCAGTTCGCCGACTACCACCAGTCGCCGCTCGCGTTGGCGGTCGGCACCGCGGTGTGCGCCGGTGGCGCGCTCTTTCCCGACCTCGACATGTCGGGCAAGGTGACCAGGAACCAGGGTGGGGCCACCGTGGCCCGCACCTTCGGAGTCTTCTCACTCTTCGCCGCCGAGGTGATGGAGAAGATCTCCCTCGGGGTCTACTACGCCACCAAGCTCAGCAGGGACCCACGCCGCAACAACGGGCACCGGACGCTGACCCACACGCTGCCGTTCACACTGCTGGTCGGCTGGGGCACCACCGCGCTCTGCGCCGCGTACGGCAAGTGGGCGGTCATCACCATCCTGTTCTTCATGTTCGGCCTGGCGCTGCGCGGTCTGTTCGACGAGTGGGCCGAGCGGGCCGGGTGGGTGATCATCACTCTCGCGTCGGGCGGGGCGGCCTGGTTCACCTTCGCCAACCTGCCGGGCGGACGCGGCTATCCACTGATCGGCACCGCGCTGGGCGTGGGCTGCTTCGTGCACATCCTCGGCGACATGATCACCAGAGCGGGCGTGCCGATCCTCTGGCCGATCCCGATCAAGCGGCGCATGTGGATGATGATCGGCCTGCCGAACAGCATCGCCCTGCGCGTCGGCAGCAAGGCCGAGGTGGTCGGGATGCGCATCGCACTGACCGTCGTCTCCGCGCTCGCCACCGTCGGCCTGATCGCGCCCTCGGTGCTGAGCCGTTTCGACATCGACATATGACCGATCCGGCGCCGGCGATCCCGCCGGCCGAGGACGAACGCGTACCGGAGTTCTGCCGCGCCCTGGGGTTGCCCGGCCTCGCCGACGTGCACGTGCACTTCCTGCCACCCCGCCTGCTGCGCCGGGTCTGGGCCTACTTCGACGCCGCCGGGCCGCTGGTCGGCACCGAATGGCCGATCCGCTACCGGTGGAGCGACGCAGACCGGGTCGCCCACCTACGCCGGCTCGGGGTGCGGGCGTTCAGTGCTCTGGCGTACGCGCACCGACCGGGCATGGCGGCGGAACTCAACCGCTGGACGCTGGACTTCGCCCGCGACACCCCCGGGTGTCTGGCCTCGGCCACGTTCTACCCCGAGCCGGAGGCCCCCGGGTACGTCGAGGCGGCTCTCGCCGAAGGCGCCCGGGTGTTCAAGTTGCACCTACAGGTCGGCGGCTTCGCGCCGACCGATCCGGCGCTGGACCCGGTGTGGGGGATGCTGTCCGACGCGGGTGTGCCGGTGGTGGTGCACGCCGGGCACGCACCGGTGGGGACCGCCAACACCGGCCCGGACCCGTTCGCCGCCCTGCTCGCCCGCCACCCTCGGCTGACCGCCGTGGTGGCGCACCTGGGCGCCCCGGACTACCGGGCCTTCCTGGACCTCGCCGAGACGTACGAGCGGGTCCGGCTGGACACCACCATGGCCTTCACGCCCTTCTTCGACCAGTTCGTCCCTTTCCCCACCGAGGAGTTGCCCCGGCTGCGCGAGCTGGGGCTGGCCGGCAAGGTGCTGCTGGGCAGCGACTTCCCGAACATCCCGTATCCGTACGCCGACCAGGTGACCGGGCTGGCCCGACTGGACCTGGGCGACGACTGGCTACGCGCGGTCTGCTGGAACAGCGCCGCCACCCTCTTCGACCTGCCCTGACCCCACCCCCTGGCCTCCGGCCGGCCGCCGCGCGCCCACGCCACCCCCTCACCCCAAGATCGTGCTCGATCCTGGTTGTAGTGGCCCCGCGACGGACCGAGGGGACTAGATCCAGGATCGAGCGCGATCTTGAGGAGCACCCCTCCGGCCTGCACGCGCAGGGCGTTCGGGAGGGACGCACCCGGGGCCGCGCACCCCGCTGAATTCTTTTCGACATCGCTATTGACGTCGCCGTAACAGGTGGCCTAGCGTCCTGTCGAACCGCTTCGTCGAAACGCTTCGACGAAGTTCGGGAGCGGTCCCACCCCAGGCCGGAGGAGGTGCGCGGTGGCCACCATGCACGACGTAGCCCGCCTCGCACAGGTCTCGGTCAGCACCGTCTCGTACGTGCTCACCGGCACCCGGCCGATCTCCCAGGCCACCCGCAACAAGGTGCTCGCCGCGATGGCGCAGCTCGACTACCAGCCCAACGCGATGGCACGCGGGCTGGCCAGTCGTCGCAGCCGGATCCTCGGCCTGCTGATGCCGATGGACGAACGCGGCCTCGGCGCCACCGAGACCGCCTTCGTCACCGGTGCCGCCGCCGCGGCGAGCGTCGCCGGCTACCACCTGGTGCTCTCGCCGGTCGGCGGGGGCGACCTCGACGACCTGCGTCGGCTGGCCAGTCAGCGGATGCTCGACGGGGTCGTGCTGATGGAGGTCCAGTTGGCCGACGAGCGGGTCACCGTGCTCCAGGAGACGGGGGTGCCGCTGGTGCTGATCGGCCGCACCGGCGACACCAGCACGCTCTCCTACGTCGACATCGACTTCGACCAGACCGTCCGGGAGGCCGTCGCGCACCTGGTCGGCCTCGGGCATCGGCGGATCGTCTACGTCAACCACTCGGCCGCCACGCTGGCCAGCGGCTACGGGCCCGCGCTGCGTACCCGTGACGCCTTCACCGCGGCGATGACCGGGCACGGCCTGGAGCCGGTGATGATCGCGGCCGAGGACAGCGCCGCCGGCGGGCGGGCCGCCCTGGCCGCCGCGTTCGCGCGGGCCCCGGAGCTGACCGCGGTGCTGGCCATGAACGAGACGGCGATCTTCGGCATCCTCGGCGAGTTGACCGGCCGAGGGTTGTCCGTGCCCGACGACGTCTCCGTCGTCTCGATGGTCACCTCGCCGCAGGTCGCCGAACTGGCCACCCCGGCGCTGACCGCGATGACGTCACCCGGTTCGGCGCTCGGCCGGATCGCGATCGAGGCGCTGACGCGCCACCTGGATGGCCCCGCCGACCTTCGTCACCAGCAACTGCTGCCGTGCGCGTTGGAGATCCGGGGGTCGACCGCACCGCCCCGAAGCCGCCAGCCAATGGGGGCCGACCAGTAAATGGCCCGCCGCCGCGCTGCAACGCGACGACGGGCCCCGTGAAGTACCGGCTAGATACTCAACGAGGAGGATGCTAATGCAGCGATTCCGCCGGCTCGTCGCCGCAATCGCCCTGGCGGCGACAGCGACGACCACCGTGGCCGCCTGCGGCGGTGGTGACAACGGGGACAGCAGCGACGCCAAGGTGCTCAAGCTCTGGCACTACGAGAGCGAGAACAGCGCCATGGGGGTCGGCTGGAACCGGGCGATCGAGATCTTCAAGTCCGAGCACCCGGGCGTCGAGGTGCGCTTCGAGCGCAAGGCGTTCGAGCAGATCCAGCAGAACGCGGGCATGATCATCAACTCGTCCGAGGGCCCGGACATCATGGAGTACAACAAGGGCAACGCGACCGCCGGGCTGCTCTCCTCCCAGGGCCTGCTGGCCGACCTGAGCAGCGAGGCCGACAAGCGCGGCTGGGCCGGCAAGCTCAGCCCCAGCCTCCAGACCACCGCCCGGTACAGCGACAAGGGCGTGATGGGCTCGGGCAAGTGGTTCGGTGTGCCGAACTACGGCGAGTACGTCACTGTCTACTACAACAAGGACCTGTTCCAGAGCAACGGCGTCAAGGTCCCGACCACGATGGCCGAGATGACCGCCGCGATGGACACCTTCGTCGGCAAGGGCATCACCCCGCTGGGCATGGCCGGCGCCGAGTACCCGGCCGGGCAGCTCTTCTACCAGCTCGCCCTCTCCAAGGGCGACCGGCAGTTCGTCGACAACTACCAGCTCTACAAGAACCCGGTCGACTTCAAGGCCGACCCGCTCAAGTACGGCGCGGACACCTTCGCCCAGTGGGTGCAGAAGGGCTACGTCGCGAAGAACTCGGCCAGCCTCAAGGCCGAGGACATGGGCACCGCCTTCATCGGCGGCAAGGTTCCGATGATCGTCTCGGGTAGCTGGTGGTACGGCCGGTTCAAGACCGAGATGAAGGCCAACTGGGACACCTTCCTCTTCCCCGGCAACACCCTGCATGCCGGCTCCTCCGGCAACCTCTGGGTGGTCCCGGAGAACAGCAAGGCCAAGAGCCTGGCGTACGACTTCATCGACATCACCCTGCGTCCGGAGATCCAGGACCTGATCGGCAACAACGGTGGTGTTCCGGTCGCCGCTGACGCGTCGAAGATCAGCGACCCGAAGGACCGCAAGCTGATCGAGGACTTCAACACCGTCAGCAAGTCCGACGGGCTCGCCTTCTACCCGGACTGGCCGGTCCCCGGCTACTACGACGTGCTGGTCTCCGGCTTCCAGGGCCTGATCAACGGCTCGAAGTCGCCCGACCAGGTTCTCGACACGATCGCCAAGCCGTACGCCGATGGCGTCAAGGAGATCACCGGCAAGTGACACGGCGAGCGGCGGGCGCGACCGGCACGACCGGCGCGTCCGCCCGCCCCGCCGGGAAGGATCTTCCATGGCAGTCTCCGAGACGGTCGCCGCCACACCGCCGGCCGCGACTCCCACCCCGCCCGCGCCCAGCCGCAGACGCCGCGGCCGCAACGCGGCGTACTGGCTCTACCTGCTCCCCGGAGCGGTGCTCTTCCTCCTGGTCATCGGCGCGCCGCTGATCGGCACCCTCTACCTGTCGCTGACCAAGTGGTCCGGCATCGGCGACCCCCGGTGGGTCGGCCTGGACAACTACCAGCTGTTGCTGCAGGACGACGTGTTCTGGGCGTCGTTCCGCAACACCGTCTGGATGCTCGTCGCGATGGTGGTGGTGCCCACACTGCTCGGGCTGCTGCTCGCCGCGGTGCTCTTCGACGTCATCGGCCGCCGGTTCAAGCCCCGCACCGCCGCCGCGCTGCGGGCCGCGTTCTACCTCCCGCAGGTGCTGCCCGTCGTGGTGGCCGGCATCGTCTGGGGTTGGATCCTGCGCCCCGACGGCGCGTTCAACAGCCTCCTCGACGCGGTCGGTCTCGGCGCGTTACGCCACGACTGGCTCGGCGACCCGGGCACCGCCCTGCCGGCCGTGATGGCCGTGATGATCTGGGTGCAGATCGGCTACCCGGTGGTCGTCTTCATGGCGGCGTTGCAGCGGGTCGACCCCGAGCTGTACGAGGCGGCCGAGGTCGACGGCGCGAACTGGCTGCACCGGTTCCGGGCGATCACCCTTCCGCAGATCCGGCCGGAGACCTTCGTGGTGGCCCTGACCTGCACCATCGCCGCGTTGAAGGTGTTCGGGCCGATCTTCGCCCTGACCCGGGGCGGCCCGGACAACGCCACGAACGTGCCCTCGTACTTCGCCTACTACACGTTCTTCAAGAAGCTGCAGGTCGGCTACGGCTCCGCGATCTCCATGGTCCTGACACTGATCATCGTGGTGGTGGCCGGGATCTTCATCTGGATGCAGGCCCGCAGCGAGCGCCGGGACCGGGGGTTCTGACATGGCTGTCACGCTCACACCGAGCACGGTGCCGGTGACGCCGGCCCGGCCCGTACGCGATCGACACCACCGCGGCGTCAGCCGCTGGGTGGTGCTCGCCCTGGTCACCCTCGGCGCGCTCGTCATGCTGGTGCCGTTCGCGTTCATGCTGCTCAACGCGTTCAAGTCGCCCGGCGACTACTCCTCGGGCGGCCCGCTGAGCTGGCCGACGGAGTTTTACACCAAGGGTCTGCGCACGTACTGGACGGCTGTGAACTTCCCGCTGAAGTTCTGGAACTCGGCCGTCATCGCCGGCTCGGTGGCCGTGCTCGGCGTCGCCGTGTCACTGCTCAACGCGTACGCGCTGGGCATCGGCCGGGTCCGGGGCCGGCTGTGGATCGTCGGTCTCTTCCTGCTGGCCAACATGCTGCCGCAGGAGGCCCTGATCTACCCGCTGTACTACGTGGCGAAGCAGGTCGGCCTCTACAACACCCAGCTCTCGGTGATCATCATCTTCACCGTGATCCAGAGCGCGTTCGGCACGTACCTGCTCGCCTCGGTGATGGGCACGTTCCCGCGCTCGCTGCTGGAGGCCGCCGCGCTGGACGGCGCCGGCAAGTGGACGGTGCTGTGGCGGGTGGTCTTCCCCAACCTGCGGCCCACCCTCGCGGTGCTGCTCATCTTCTTCTTCATCTGGACGTGGAACGAGTTCCTCATCCCGCTGGTCATGCTGATCGACAACCAGACGCAGACCATTCCGGTCGCGCTGGCGTCGTTGCAGGGCGACCGGCTGATGGATGCTCCGACCACCAACGCCGGCGCGCTGATCAGCCTGGTGCCGGCCATCCTCTTCTTCCTCATCTTCCAGCGCACTCTGGCGCGCGGCATCACGGCAGGAGCCGAGAAGTGAAGTTCACCGACGGGTACTGGCAGCTGCGCCCCGGCGTCAGCGTCATGCGCCCCGGCACCGTGGAGTCGGTCGAGCCGGACGAGCGCGGCTTCACCGTCTTCGCACCGACCGGTCAGATCACCGGCCGCGGCGACACCCTCAACCGCCCCGTGGTCACCGTCCGGTTCTTCTCCCCCGCCCCCGGCGTCATCGGGGTGACCATCGCCCACCACACCGGCGGGCTGCCCCGCGAGCCGCACTTCGGGCTGAGCACCGACGAGACGCACCCGGTCACCGTCGACGTCACCGGGCTCAGCGCGACGCTGACCACCGGTGAGCTGACCGCGCGGGTCGCGCTCATCGACGGGTGGCGGGTCGACTTCCTGCACGGCGACCGGCTGGTCACCGCGTCCACCGCACGCAGCATCGGCGTCGTCACCGACGCCGAGGGCCGCCGGCACGTCCACGAACGGCTCGCCCTCGGTGTCGGCGAGACGGTGTACGGGTTGGGCGAGCGCTTCGGCCCGTTCGTCAAGAACGGGCAGACCGTCGACATCTGGAACGCCGACGGCGGCACCGCCAGCGAGCAGGCGTACAAGAACGTGCCTTTCTACCTGAGCAGCGCCGGCTACGGGGTCTTCGTGGACCACCCGGAGCACGTGTCGTTCGAGGTCGGCTCCGAGGTCGTCACCCAGACCCAGTTCAGCGTCGAGGGCCAGTCGCTCACCTACTACGTCATCGACGGGCCCCACCCGAAGGACGTGCTGCGCCGGTACACCGCCCTCACCGGCCGCCCGGCCCGGATCCCCGCGTGGTCGTACGGCCTCTGGTTGTCCACCTCGTTCACCACCTCGTACGACGAGAAGACGGTGACCGAGTTCGTCGACGGGATGGCCGAGCGCGGGCTGCCGCTGTCGGTGTTCCACTTCGACTGCTTCTGGATGCGTCAGTTCCACTGGGTCGACTTCGTCTGGGACCCGGCGACCTTCCCCGACCCGGAGGGGATGCTGCGCCGGCTGCACGAGCGCGACCTGAAGGTGTGCGTCTGGATCAACCCGTACATCGCGCAGCGCTCGTACCTCTTCGAGGAGGGCCGCGAGGCCGGTTACCTGGTGCGCAACCCGGACGGTTCGGTCTGGCAGTGGGACAAGTGGCAGGCCGGCATGGCGCTCGTCGACTTCACCAACCCGGACGCGGTCCGCTGGTTCACCGGCAAGCTCAAGGCCCTGCTGGACATGGGCGTCGACTGCTTCAAGACCGACTTCGGTGAGCGCATCCCGACCGACGTGGTGTGGCACGACGGCTCGGACCCGCAGCGGATGCACAACTACTACTCGTACCTCTACAACAAGGCGGTCTTCGAGCTGCTGGAGACCGAGCGCGGCGAGGGCGAGGCGGTGCTGTTCGCCCGCTCGGCCACCGCCGGCGGACAGCAGTTCCCGGTGCACTGGGGCGGCGACTGCGAGTCGACCTTCGTGGCGATGGCCGAGTCGCTGCGCGGCGGGTTGTCCCTGGCGGCGTCCGGCTTCGGCTACTGGAGCCACGACATCGGCGGCTTCGAGGGCACTCCCGACCCGGCGGTGTTCAAGCGGTGGGTCGCCTTCGGGCTGCTCTCCTCGCACTCCCGGCTGCACGGCTCCGGCTCGTACCGGGTGCCGTGGGCGTACGACGAGGAGGCCGTGGACGTGCTGCGGCACTTCACCCACCTCAAGCTCGGCCTGATGCCGTACCTGGCGGCCGCCGCCCAGGAGGCACACCGCGACGGGACGCCGGTGATGCGGCCGATGTTCCTGGAGTTCCCGGACGACCCGGCGACGGCACACCTGGACCGGCAGTACATGCTCGGCCCGGACGTGCTGGTCGCCCCGGTGCTCAGCGCCGACGGCGACGTCACGTACTACGTGCCCGCCGGCACCTGGACGCACCTGGTCACCGGCGCGCAGGTCACCGGCCCGGCCTGGTTGACCGAGAAGCACGACTTCGACAGCCTGCCGGTGCTGGCCCGACCCGGCGCGGTCATCCCGTTCGGCTCGCGCACCGACCGACCGGACTACGAGTGGGCCGACGATGTGCGGCTGCGGGTGTACGCACCGACCGAGGGGCAGCGGACCCGGGTACGGGTACCGTCACCCGGCAACGGGCCGGGCGCCGAGTTCGACGTGCGCTACGAGGGTGGGACGGCCAGCGCCGAACTGGTCGCCGGCACCTCGACGGGTTACATCTGCGAGATCCAGGGGACGGAACGATGACGCAACACCACTTCCCGGAGAGCTTCGTCTGGGGCTCGGCCACCGCCGCGTACCAGATCGAGGGCGCGGTGACCGAGGACGGGCGCGGACCGTCCATCTGGGACACCTACAGCCACACACCGGGTCGGACCCTCAACGGTGACACCGGTGACGTGGCTGCCGACCACTACCACCGGTGGGCGGACGACCTCGGGCACATCGCCGACCTGGGGCTCGGCGCGTACCGGTTCTCCATCTCCTGGCCCCGGGTGCAGCCGGGCGGCTCGGGCCGTTTCAACCAGGCCGGCATCGACTTCTACTCACGGCTGGTCGACGGGCTGCTGGAGCGGGGCGTCCGCCCGGTGGCCACCATGTACCACTGGGACCTGCCGCAGGAGTTGGAGGACGCCGGAGGCTGGGCGGCGCGGGAGACCGCGTTGCGCTTCCAGGAGTACGCGGCGGGCATCGTCGGCGCGCTGGGCGACCGGGTGCACACCTGGACGACGCTCAACGAGCCGTGGTGCTCGGCGTACCTGGGCTACGCCTCCGGCGTGCACGCGCCGGGGCGCACCGAGCCGGCGGCGGCGCTGGCCGCGGTGCACCACCTCAACCTCGCGCACGGCCTGGCCGGTCGGGTGGTCCGGGAGCTGGCCCCGTCCGCCGAGCTGTCGGTGACGCTGAACCTGCACGTCGTCCGGGGCGCGTCCGACTCGGCCGCCGACCAGGACGCGGTCCGCCGGATCGACGCGCTGGCGAACCGGGCGTTCCTCGGCCCCATGCTGGACGGGGAGTACCCGGCCGACCTGCTGGCCGACACCGCTTCCGTCACCGACTGGTCGTTCGTCCGCGAGGGCGACGAGAAGCTGATCGCGGTGCCGCTGGACGTGCTCGGGGTCAACTACTACTCCAGCACGCTGGTCCGGGCGTGGGACGGGGTGTCGGCCCGCTCCGACGCCGACGGGCACGGCGCGTCGACCTCGACGCCGTGGGTCGCCGCGGAGAACGTCGACTTCCTGCCGCAGCCCGGCCCGTACACGGCGATGGGTTGGAACATCGACCCGCCGGCGCTGACCGAGCTGCTGCTGCGTCTCCAGCGCGAATACCCCACCCAGCCCATGATGATCACCGAAAACGGCGCGGCGTTCGACGACGTGGTGTCGGCCGACGGCCGGATCCACGACGAGCGGCGGATCGACTACCTGCGTCGGCACATCGGCGCGATGGCCGACGCCCGCGCGCAGGGCGCGGACGTGCGCGGCTACTTCGTCTGGTCGTTGCTGGACAACTTCGAGTGGGGCTACGGCTACGACCGTCGCTTCGGCATCATCCGGGTCGACTACGACACCCAGGTACGCACCTGGAAGGACAGCGCCCACTGGTACCAGCGCCTCGCCGCCACGGGTGAGCTGGACCAGGCACAGGACTGACACCGACCTGCACGGCGTCGCCGTCGCCCGCCCGCGAGGGCTGGTGGCGGCGACGCTGTTTCGACACCCCGACCGCAACCTCGCCGCCCGGCCTGCCACCGGTAACGGCGTCCGGCTCAGGCGTTGGTGCGGCGGGCACGAAGCCCGCCCCACAGCATCAGAAGGCAGACGCCGATCAGGACCGGCTCCAGGGCGAAGGCGGTGACCAGCCCGTACCGGTCCGCCAGGCTGCCGAGCAGGAAGGGTGAGACGCCGGCGACCACGCCGAGGATCAGTTGCGAGCGGGCGTTGGCCCGGTCCTCGTGTCCGCCGGCCGCGCCGAGGGTGAGCGCGAGCGAGAGCGGATAGAGGTTCGCGATGCCCACCCCGCACAGGAACAGCCCGAGGACGGCGAGAACCGGCTGGTCGGTCAACCAGAACAGGACGAAACTGGGGCCGGTGACCGCCAATGAGGCGTACAACAGCGCGACGCCGCGGCCGGGGCGGCGGGTGAGCCGCGCGCCGAGCAGACGACCGATCAGGATGCCAAGGTAATTGCTGCTCAGCGCGGTGCTGGCGGCTGCGGCGGACATGCCGGCGTGGATGAGCATCTGAGGGCCGAAGTAGACGAGACAGAACTCGATCGCCGAACTGACCGCGGTCAGCACGGCGAACAGCCAGCAGGCCAGCGGTAAGCCTCCGGTTCCCGTCGCGGTGGCGGGCTGCGGCACCGTCGGTAGCGGTTGGCGGCGGTAGCGCAGGTACAGCACCAGGAGGACGGCGGCGGGCAACGCGAACGTGACGCGCCAGCCCACCGCGCTGGCCGCCAGCAGGCCGAGGATCAGCGGAGCGAACACCGCGGAGGCGCCAGCGCCGACGTTGGCCTCGGTCAACGCCCGGTCCCGCCGATCACCGTGCCGGTCGGACAGAACCGCCTGAACCACCGTGAGCATCGTGGTCCCGGCCAGACCGAGCACCACGGCTCCGAGCAGGGTGGCCGGTACGCCATCGCCGAGGGTGAACAGACCCGCACCCACGGCCGTGGCGAGGGCCGAGCACCACAACAGGGCACCCCTCGCCAGACGGCGAGCCGCCCACACGAACCCGACCGCGGCGAGGGCCGCGCCCGCCGCCAGAAGCAGTTCGTAGACGCCGAGCAGGGCGTAGGAGAATCCCCACTCTTCGCGCAGGAGGGTCAGCGCCGGCCCGAAGGCGTACAACCAGAACGTCCAGCAGCCCAGGGCGGCGTACGAGAGCAGGGTCGGCGAATCGCGTACGAACGTCTCGGTCTGCTGCCGCGTTGTGTATCGATACACAGATAGAGTCTGTGCCATGAACCGTCCTGCGGACAACCCCAAGCGGCCGACGCTGCGACAGGTGGCGAGCGCTGCCGGCGTCTCGCCGATGACGGTTTCCTACACCTACTCCCAGCCTGGACGGGTTTCCGCCGAGGCCGCGGCGAAGGTGCGCGCGGCGGCGCGGAAGCTGGGCTATCCCGGGCCGCACCCGGCCGCCCGCGGGTTGCGCCGTGGACGGGTCGGCACGCTCGGCGTCGTGCTCGGCGAGCGGTTGAGCTACGCCTTCGACGATCCGCAGGCCGCGCGCTTCCTCGCGGGGGTCTCCGACGTGTGCGCCACCGAAGGCGTCGGACTCACCCTGGTCCCGATCACCGGCGCACCCACCGACGCCGAGCGCGTCGCGCAGGCAGCCGTGGACGGCTTCGTCGTCTGGACCACCAGCGACGATGACCCGGTCCTGGACGCCGTCGTCGACACCGGCCTGCCCGCGGTGGTGCACGCCGGCCCGCACGGGCGGGGAATGCCGGTGATCGGCATCGACGACCGAGCCGCCGCAGCCGCGATCGGCCGGACCGCGTTCGCCGAAGCCCGCCGCCCGCTCGTGCTCGGTTTCCCGCTGGACCGGAGGCGCTCCCGCCACCTACTCACCGGCGGCGACGTGGTCGACATGAAGTACCCGGTCACCCGCCACCGATGGGAGGGCTTCCTCGACGCCTGGACGCAGGCCGGACACCTCGCCACCCAATTGAGGCTGGCCAGCTGCCCGGTCAACCACAGCACCGAAGGGGAGACCTTCGCGCTTGAGCTGCTACAGGGTGCCGAACCACCGGACGCCATCGCCGCGATGAGTGACGAGCTGGCCCTCGGGGCCCTGCGCGCCGCCGCACGAGCCGGCCTGCACCTACCTGACGACCTGACCCTGACCGGCTGGGACGATTCGGACGCGGCTGCGGACGCCGGACTGACCACCCTCGCCCAGTCCCTGCGCGAGCAGGGGGCCCACTGCGCACGGGTAGCGCTCGGGCGCCCCACCCATGCTTCGCCGCAGCACCAGTGGCGCATCGTCGCTCGCGCCACCACCCGCCGTTGACGCTGACATCGGCAGAGCGACGTCGGTTCCGGAGCCGAGCAGCTCCGCGGTGACATTTGTCCAAGACGGACGACCGGCCGCCCGGGCATCGTCGTACCCATGAGCGAGTACGACAGTGCACGGTCGCAGGGGATGCATGTGGTGCACGACGGTCCGCGGGAGGCGCCGCCGCTGTTGCTGATCCACGGATCGGGGATGTCGGGCGCGTCCTGGAATCCGGTGGTGCCGGCGCTCGCCGACCACCACCACGTCATCCGGGTGGACCTCCCGGGCTGCGGTCGGTCTCCGGCCGCACCGTCGTACGCGGTGCCCGAGCAGGCGGACCGGGTGGCGGAGGTGCTCGACGACCTCGGCGTCCGGTCGGTCGTCATACTCGGGCACTCCAGCGGTGGCTACCTCGCCACCGCGCTCGCCGAACGACGCCCGGACCTGGTGCGCTCGCTCGCACTGGTCAGCACCGGCCCGAGTCCCGACTCCCTGCTTCCACAGCCGGCCCTGCTCCGCGCCCTGTTGGCTCCGCCGCTCGGTCCACTTCTCTGGGCGCGGCGATCGGACGCCATGATCCGCAGGGGGATCAGGGTCACCTGCGCGCGTCCGGTCGACGTCTCGGACGACCTGGTCAGCGACGTCCGACACCTCACCTACCGCACGCTGAGGTCGGTGCTGAGCGCCTACCACGCGTACATCGAGGAGCGGAGCGTGCCCGAGCGCCTTGCCGCTCTCGACGTCCCGGTGCTGGTGGTCTTCGGCGGCGACGACCCCCGCTGGGAGCCGTCGTCGGCGCACCGGTACGAGACGGTGCCGAAGGCGCGCGTCGAACTGCTGCCCGGCGTCGGACACGTACCCATGCTGGAAGCGCCCAAGGCAACCAGCAGGCTGCTGCTGGCCTTCACGGCGGCGGCAGCGGGCGCCCCACCGGCGACCCCGACCGCCTAGACTCGGCAGATGCGGCCGATGGGGACGACCCCTCTCGACTGGTCGTTGGTGGACGTGGTGGTTCCGCGCCCGTCGGTCCGGTTGGCGGGGGTCCGCATGGCCGGGTTCCGGCACCACGCCTGCGCACCGGTGGACATCGCCATGGTCGCGCACCCGTCGATCACCCTGATCGTCGACCTCAGTGAGGAAACGGGCCTCACCTACGCCGTGGACGGCCAGCACAGAAGTGGCAGCGCCGTCGTCGGCCTGCTTCCCGGCGACCTCCGGGCGACCGGCCGGGGGTTCGGCGAGTGCCTCCAGATCCGGCTGGAACCGGTCGCCGCGGCCGCCGTGCTCGGCGCGTCGACGGAGATCTGCGGGGCGGTGGTCTCCCTCGACGACGTCTGGGGCCGCGACGCCGAACGCGCGGAGGCGCGGCTGCGCGCCACCGCGTCGTGGGACGAACGGTTCGCCATGGCCGCGGAGATGCTCGGCCGGCGGCTGGACACCCGTCGACCGCCCGATCCGGAGGTCGCCCACGCCTGGCGGCGGACCCGCACCAGCCGAGGCCGGGTACGGGTCGACAGCCTGGCCGACGAGGTCGGCTGGAGCCGCAAGCGGCTGCTGTCCCGCTTTCGGTCCCAGCTGGGCATCACACCCAAACGCGCCGCCCGCCTGGTGCGGTTCGACCACGCCGTGCACCTTCTCGCCGCAGGTCGCTCCGCCGCCACTGCTGCCAGCGAGAGCGGCTACGTCGACCAGTCACACCTGCACCGCGACGTGTTGGAGTTCGCCGGGCAGACGCCCACGGCGGTGGCCGCCGCGCCGTGGCTCGCGATCGACCACCGGGCGTGGCCCGCCCCCTCGACCGCCTAGACGCCGACGCGCTGCGGCGGGACGGTGAGCCCGTAGAGCTCCATCAGCTCCGGGGTGTCGATCCGGCTGCCGTCGGCCACCGAGTCGCAGGCGATGTCGACGATCTGGTCCTTGTGCGCCAACAGGTACGGCCGGGCGCCCACGTCGGCGCTGGCCAGCGTGGCGATGCCGGGCCAGTGCCGGCGGCCGAACAGCATCGGGTAGCCGCGCAAACCGTCGTAGGTGGCGCAGACCAGCACGTCCGGGTACGGCAGCGCGGTCACCCGACTGACCGCCTTGGCGGTCAGGCCCGGCATGTCGACCGGGACCACCACCACCGCCTCGATCCCCTCGTCGTCCATGGCGGCCAGGCCGGCCCGGATGGACGAGCCGACTCCGGTGCCCCACGCCTTGTTGATCACAACGGTCGCCTTGCCCAGGTCGGCGGCTTCCTGGACCTGCTCGGCGGCAGCGCCCAGGACGACCACGATTCGCTCGCAGCCCGCCTCGGTCATCGTGTCGATCATCTGATTCACCAGGGGCTTGCCACCCTGGTGCAGCAGCGCCTCGGGACCACCGATCCGTCGTCCCCCGCCTGCGGCGATGATCATTCCTGCGATCCGGTTCAGCTGCGCCCCCTCCAGCACGGGACGGACCGTGACCGATCCGTCCCCTCCTACGGACACTGCAACGAGGACGGCCAGCCGGGGGTGGCGGGGCGAAAAGGAGAAATAGCACAACCGTTACACGACCGGCATCCGCCGACGCGGACACTCCGCAGGTCAGGCCGCGTCGGCGTAACAGTCGACGATGGACAGGTCCAGTGGGAACCGGACCGGCGTCGCACCGAAGAGCAGCGCGGAGGCGCGCTCGCCGCAACGGTCGACAGCCTCGGCGACCGCCTCCGCCTGATCGGCCGGCGCGTGCACGACCACCTCGTCGTGCTGGAAGAAGACCAGCTCGGCGTCGGTGCCGGACAACTCCGTCCGCAGCGTGGCCAGCAACGTGGAGGCCCACTCCGCCGCCGTGGCCTGGATGACGAAGTTGCGGGTGAAGCGGCCCCGGGACCGGGCGGCCCGCGCCCGTGGACTGTGCGGGTCACCCACCCCCTCCGGATCGGAGGGCTCGTCGTCGAGATCACCGAACCCGGCCGAGCCGGGCGGACACGTCCGCCCCAACCACGACCGCACCAGCCCACCGTTCTCACCGGTACGCGCCGCCGCCTCGACGTACCCGAACGCCGTCGGGTAGCTGCGCTTCAGCACCGCCAACGCGGGCACCGCGGCACCGCCGGTCTGCCCGTACATCGCGCCGAGCAGGGCCACCTTGGCCTTGGCCCGGTCACCGCCGAACGAGTCCCGGGCCAGGGCCGCGTAGAGGTCGCCGGCAGCGCCCGCCGTCGCCAACCGTGCGTCGCCGGAGACCGCGGCCAACACCCGAGGCTCCAACTGACCGGCGTCGGCGACCACCAACCGCCAACCCGGATCGGCCACCACCGCCCGCCGGATCACCTTGGGAATCTGCAACGCGCCACCACCCCGGGTGGCCCACCGGCCGGAGACGACGCCGGCCGGCACGTACTCCGGTTGGAACCGGCCGCCCCGCACCCACTGATCGAGCCAGGCCCAACCGTGCGCCGTCCAGATCCGGTAGAGCTCCTTGTATTCCAGAACCAGCGGCACCGCCGGATGGTCCACCCCGCGCAGCACCCAGGCCCGGGTGTTGGGCAACTCCACCCCGGCCCGGGCGAACGCCTTCAGCAGCTCCGCCGGGGAATCGGTGTGCAGGCCGCGTACGCCGAGAGCGTCGGCGATCCGGGCGGCCAGCTCGGCGAGTCGGCGTGGCGGACCACCGACCGGGGACGCCTCGCCGAGCAGCTCGTGCAGGATCTCGTTGTGCGCGTCGGCGCGCCAGGGCAGCCCGGCGGCGCCCATCTCCGCCGCGATCAGCGCGCCGGCCGACTCGGCGGCCACCAGCAACCGGAACCGGCCGGGGTGCTCGGCCGCGGCGACGCGGGTGAGCTGGTCGGCGTACACCTGGGTCAGTGCCTCGATGCCCGGGCCCGGCGGACCGGGCAGGGTGTCGAAGAGCGCGCCCTGCCCGTGCCCGGGCGGTGCGGCGGCGCGCGGCGGCGGGTCGGGCGGGACCGCCGCGCCGGTCAGCCGGGCCCAGGCGGCGGCCAGCGAGCGGGGCTCGCCCCAGCGGCCCGCGTGCCCGAGGAGCAACGCCTCGGTCAACTCCACGTCGTGACACCGATCGACCCGGACGCCGGCGCGCAGCAGCGGCGGGTAGACCGCCGTGGCGGTCGACCAGACCCAGCGCGGGTGCTCGGCGGCCTCGCGGGCGGCGACCGCGGCGACCAGATCGGTGACGACCTCGGGCGGGCCGGTCGGCCGGCCGGTGGCGTCCAGCGGGCAGAGCACTCCCCCACCCCGCTCGTCGGACACCACCGCCACCAGCACGAACGTGATTCTGCCTCTCCCGTCCGACAGAAACGGAGGCGCACCTCACCATGATCGGGTCGGTGGGGTGTCGGGGCCGGTCGGTAGCGTGAACGGGTGCCTCCCCAGATCCCGCATCCCGATCCTGGCACTCCCGACGCCCGCGGTCCGATGCGCTACCTCTGGTGGTTGGTCCGCTGCCAACCCTGGCGGGTGTTACGCGGCAGCCTGATCGGCACGGCCTGGATGATCGGGCTCTCGGCCCGGCCCTACCTGATCGCCCGCGCCGTCGACGACGGGCTGCGCGAACGCGACACCCGGGCCCTCGCGCTCTGGGTCGCGGCGATCGTCGTCGCGGGCGTGGCCCTGTCCTACCTGGGCATCATGCGGCACCGCACGATGACCTTCATCCGGGAGGACGCCAAGGCCCGTTCGGCGGAGGTCCTGCTGCGCCACCTGTCCCGCATCGGCGCGGTGCTGCCCCGCCGGGTCGGGGCGGGCGAGGTGTCCACCATCGGCGGTTCCGACATCGACTGGACGTCGCAGGTGCTGACGCTGACCGGTCCGGGCGTCGGCGCGGTCGTCGCGTACGGGGTGATCGCCGTGGTGCTCTGGTCGATCTCCCCGATGCTCGCGCTCTGCGTGCTGGTGGGGGTGCCGGTCGTCGGTCTGATCGTGGGGCCGCTGCTGCGCCGCCTGGAGCAGGTCGAATCGGTCTATCGCAAGCAGCAGGGCGCGCTCACCGCCCGATCCGGTGACATCGTGGCCGGCCTGCGGGTGCTCGCCGGGGTGGGCGGCCGGGACCTGTTCGCCCGGCGGTACGCGTCCCGGTCCCAGGAGCTACGCGCCGAGGGCTACCGGGTCGGCGCGGTCAACAGCTGGATCGACGCGGCGACCGTCGCCATCCCCGGGTTGTTCCTGGCGGCGGTGGTGTGGCTGACGGCCCGGATGGCGGTGACCGGTGACGTCACGATCGGCGAGTTGGTCGCCGTCTACGGCTACGTGGCGACCCTGATCGTGCCGGTCTGGTTCCTGCTGGAGGGCAGTCACCAGCTCATCCGCGGTCGGGTCGCCGCCCGGCGGATCGCCGACCTGCTCAACGTGACACCGGACGACGTCGGTGGCCCGGGTCGCCGGTGGCCCGGCGCCGTGCCCGAGGCACGCCGGCCGGATGCCCCGGCCGCACCGGTCGGCCCGGCCGACCTGCACGACCCGGTGACCGGCCTGACCGTGCGCGCCGGCCAGCTGACCGGGGTGGCGGCAGACGACCCGGCGACGGCCGTGGCGTTGGCCGACCGGCTCGGCCGGTACGTCGCCAGCGACGTCACCTGGGGCGGCGTGCCGCTGCGCGAGGTCGCCCTGGACGAGGTCCGCGCGCGGATCCTCGTCGCCGACCACGACTCCTACCTCTTCGCCGGCACGCTGCGCGACATCCTGCGCGGGGCCGACGACGACGATGACGAACGGATCAGCGCCGCCCTGCGGACCGCCTCCGCGCAGGACGTCGTCGACGCTTTGCCCGCCGGGCTGGACACCCCGATCGACGCCCGGGCCCGGACGCTCTCCGGCGGTCAACGCCAACGGCTCCGCCTGGCCCGGGCGCTGAGCGGCGAACCGGAGGTGCTGATCCTCGTCGACCCGACGTCGGCGGTGGACGCGCACACCGAGGCGCGGATCGCCGAGCGGCTCCGGGCCGCGCGGGCCGGACGGACCACGGTGGTGATCGCCACGTCGCCGCTGTTGCTCGGCCGGGCCGACCTGGTCGCGCTCCTGAGCGCCGGCCGGGTCACCGCCACCGGCAGCCACGCCGACCTGCTCGACGACGACCCGGCCTACCGGCACCTGGTGGCCCGCGGCAGTGAGGAGGCGTACCGGTGAGCCGGCTGCCGGTGGCCGACCGCCGCACCGTACGCCGGGCCCTGCGGGACATGATCAGCCGGCACCGGCGCGCCGTCGGGGTCGTGCTGGCACTGCACAGCGCCGCCGCGGTCACCGGGCTCGCCCCGCCCTGGCTGCTGGGCACCATCGTCGACCGGGTCACCGCGGGCGCGGGCGTGGCCACGGTGGACCGGTTGGCACTGGCCATCGCCGGCTGCGTCCTGGTCAGCGCCCTGCTCTCCCGCTACGCCCAGTACGCCGGCCACCGCTTCGGCGAACGGGCCGTCGCCGAACTGCGCGAGGAGTTCGTCTCCCGGACCCTCGGGCTGCCCGTCTCGGTGGTCGAGCGTGCCGGCTCGGGGGACCTGGCCACCCGCAGCTCGGTCGACGTGTCGACGGTCGGCACCACCGTCCGGGACGTGGTGCCCACGATCGTCATCGCCACGGTGCAGTTGACGTTGCTGTTCGGGGCGGTCTTCCTGCTGCACCCGCTGCTCGGGTTGGCCGCGCTGGCCGGGCTCCCGTCGATCGTGGCGGTGACCCGCTGGTACCTGCGCCGGGCCAGCTCCGCGTACCTCACCGAGGGCGCGGCGGCGGCCGAGCTGACCGAGACGCTGACCACCACCGCCGAGGGCGCGCGCACGGTGGAGGCGCTGCGGCTGGCCGACAACCGGATCGAGCACGGCACCACCCGCGTGACGATGGTGTGGCGGGCCCGTCGGGCGACCCTCGCGCTGCGTACCGTGTTCTTCTCGGTCGTCGAGGCCAGCTACCCGCTGCCGGTCGCGATGGTCCTGCTCGTCGGGGGCTACCTGTTCTCCCGGGACATGGTGTCGCTCGGCGCGGTGGTCGCCGCCGCGCTCTACCTGCAACAGGCGATCGACCCGATGGACCGGCTGTTGCAGTGGACCGAGCAGGCGCAACGCGGCTTCGCGTCGTACGCGCGGCTGCTCGGCGTCGGCATGGTCCCGCCGGAGCCACCCGGCACGACCGCCTCGTCACCGGGTGAGCGGCTGGTCGTCCGTGGGGCCCGGTTCTCCTACTCCGACGGGCCGGACGTGCTGCACGGCATCGACCTGGAGGTGCAGCCCGGTGAGCGGCTGGCCGTCGTCGGCCCGTCCGGTGCCGGCAAGTCCACCCTGGCCCGGCTGCTGGCCGGGATCGACGCGCCGCGGCACGGCGTCGTCAGCATCGGCGGCTGCCCGGTCACCGACCTCGACCCGGCCGAGCGACGCCGCCGGATCGCCCTGGTCACCCAGGAACACCATGTCTTCATCGGCTCGGTACGCGACAACCTCTCCTTCGCCGCGCCCGACGCCTCCGACGAACAGATGCGTGCCGCGCTGCTCACCGTGGGCGCCGAGTGGTTTGCCGAGCTGCCCGACGACCTGGACACCCAGCTCGGCGACGGGGCCCGTCAACTCGGTGCGGCCGAGGCCCAACAGCTCGCGCTTGCCCGGTTGGTGCTCGCCGACCCGCACACGCTGATCCTGGACGAGGCGACCGCCGCGCTCGACCCGTCCACCGCCCGCCGGACCGAACGCGCGCTGGCCGCCGTACTGGTCGGGCGGACCGTCATCGCGATCGCGCACCGGCTCAACACCGCGCACGACGCCGACCGGGTCGCCGTGCTCGCCGACGGTCGGATCACCGAGATCGGCAGCCACGACGAGCTGGTCGCGGCCGGCGGGGCGTACGCAGCCCTGTGGCACTCCTGGCACACCCGCGTCGACGAGCGGTGAGACGTCCTACTTCACCGCGCCGGAGGTGAGGCCGGCCTGGATCTGACGCTGGAACACCGCGTACACGATGATCATCGGGAGGATGGCGATGGTCAGCGCGGCGAACAGCCCAGACCAGTCCGCCTCGTAGCCGGCGTTGACGGAGATGTCGGCGATGCCCTGGGTGAGCACCCACTTGTCCTTGGCGTTGGAGAGCAGCACCAACGGGAGCTGGTACTGCGCCCACTGACCGATGATGTTGAAGATCGTCACACTGATCAGGCCCGGCTTCGCCATCGGCATCATGACCTGGAAGAACAGTCGAGTGTGCCCGCAGCCGTCGATCATCCCCGCCTCGGCCACCGACGACGGCAGCGTCTTGAAGAACGCGGCCAGGAAGAAGACCGTGAACGGCAACGAGTACGCGCTGTAGACCAGCACCACGCCGGTGTGGGTGTCCAGCAGACCCAGGTTCTTCACCACGAAGAAGAGCGGCACCAGTGCCAGGAAGACCGGGAAGGCCAACCCCGAGACGAAGAGGAAGTAGACCGCCCGGTTGCCCCAGAACTTGTAGCGGGCCAGCACGTACGCGGCCATCGAGCCGAGCAGCATGGTGAGGAACGTGCTGCACGACACCACGATCACGCTGTTGAGGAAGTACCGCCCGACGTGCGCCTTGGTCCAGGCCCGGGAGAAGTTCTCCCAGCGCAGCTCGGCCGGCAGCGTCCACGGGCTGCTGAAGATCTCGCTGGTGTTCTTGAACGCGGCGAGGAAGGTCCAGAGGATCGGCACGATCACGATCACCGCCCACACGGCGAGCGCGACATGCCCCAGGCCGGCGAAGAACCGTACCTCCGAGCGGGGGCCCTTGTGCCCCGACCCGGCGGGGGCGGACGGGTCACCGGTCTTCGGCGGAAGCGCCGCCGGCGTCGGCGGCAGCGTCGACTGCGGATTCATCAGTACTCCACGCTTTCCCGCTTGGTGAGCCGCAGCGTCAGCGCCGCGAACGTGAGGGTGAGGAAGAACAACGCCACGCCCATCGCCGAGGCGTAGCCGTACTTCGAGTAGACGAACGCGTTGCGGTAGATCTCCATGGCGAGCACCGTGGTGGCGCCGTCCGGGCCGCCACCGTCCACCGAGAGCACCGCCACGATGGCGAACGCGTCGAACGCCGCGATCCCCAGGTACACCCAGGCCACCTGGAGGGTGTCCCACAGCAGCGGCAGGGTGACCCGGAAGAACAGGGTCACCTTCGTCGCCCCGTCCATCTCGGCGGCCTCGTAGATCTCACCGGGGATGGAGGCCATCCCGGCCGAGAAGAGCACCACGTAAAAGCCGACCGCCTGCCAGACCAGCACCGCGATGATCGACCAGAGGGCCAGGTTCGGCTTGACGAGGAAGAGGATCGGCTCGATGCCGAACTTCATCAACACGCCGTTGATCAGGCCGGACTCGTTGGGCCGGTACACCATCTGGAACAACACCGCGATGATGGCCACCGCCAGGACCTGGGGGAAGAAGAACACCACCCGGTAGAACTTCGCCCCCCAGACCCCCTGGCGTTGACCACCGCTGCTCTTGCCGCCCACGTTGAGCAGGAAGGCGAAGAACAGGGCGATGGCAATGGTGATCAGCGGCAGGGCAAGCAGCAGTACGCCGTGGTGCTGGACCGCTTTCCAGAAGGCCCCGTCGTCGAGCAACCTCCGGTAGTTGTCGAAGCCCACCCACTGCGGGGCCGACAGCCCCCGCCAGTTGGTCATCGAGATCTGGAACGCCTGCGCGTACGGCCAGATAACGAATGTCACGTACAGGGCGACCGGGGCGAACAGGAACCCGATCACGAATGGATACTTGCCGTGCCGCATGACCCTAGCTCCGATCGATCAGCGCTTGAACTTGGTGACGGAGCTGTCCTTCTTGATGGCGTCGGCGCGCTTCTGGATCCGCTCCACGAACGCGTCCGCGTTGATCCGGCCGAACATCAGCTCGTTGGTGGCGGTACGCGCCTCCGTGTCGAGCTCCTTGTACCAACCGTCGAAGTACAGGTTGAACACGTCCTGACCGGCCGCCTTGAGCGCGGCCTGCGAGCTGGCCACACCGGGCGGGAAGGCGAAGCCCTCCGAGCCGGCGGTGACCACGGTCGGGGCCTTGACCACCTCGGTGAAGCCCTTCGCGCCCGCCGCCGAGAGCATCTGACGCATGTACTCCAGCCCGCCCTTGGGGTTCTTGCTCTTCGCCGAGACGAAGTAGCCCTCACCGGCGGTGGCCCGCAGCGCGGTGGCCGGCAGCTTGTCCGAGGCGGACATGCTCGGCACCGGCATGAGCTGGTAGTCGAAGCCGGCCGGGGTGTCCTTCTTCTGCTCGCCCTCCAGCCAGTCACCGCTGGGGTACAGGGCCACCTTGTACTGGTTCTGCCGCAGCTGCACGTCGGTGTGCTTGAGGCCCTCGAAGCTCTTGTCGCTGAACTTCGCCCCAACCTCGGCCCATGCGGTGGCCGCCTGCTTCACGGCGTCCTGCTGCCAGGCGCCGTCCTCCAGGTTGTCGATGTTCTTCAGCACGTCCGTGCCGCCGATCTTGGCGGCGTGGGTGAGGATCACGTTCCACTGGTAGTAGGCCGCGTTCGCACCGGCGTAGCCGTACGGGGTGATGCCCTTGGCCTTGATGGCCGTGAGCAGGCTGATGAACTCGTCCCAGTTCTTCGCCGGCGCCCAGCCGTTGTCCTTGAACAGCTTCCCCGAGTACCAGATGCCGAAGACCGTGGAGACGTAGTACAGAACGAACGGCTTGCCGTTGAACGAGCCCGCCTCGATGGTGCCCGGCACCACGGTGTCGCGGACCTTCTTGGTCGGGTCGTCGACCGACGGCGCGTCCCACAGCTCGGTGAGGTCCTGGAGCTGACCGTCGGCCACGAGCGCGCCGAAGTCCATCAGCTTCTCGCCCGAGTTGTTCACGAACTCCGGCGGGTTGCCGGAGGCGAACCGCGGCTGGAGCACGGTGGAGACGGCCTGGGTGGCCTGGTGCTTGACCTCCGCCTTGGGGAACGCCTTCTTGTACAGCGGCTCGTGCACGTCGGTGGCGTACTTCTCGCCGTAGCCACCGTTGAAGATGACCACCTCGATCGCGGCGTCCTCCTTGACACCCAGCGGGTTCTTCTCGCTCTTGGTGCCGCCGGCGACCTGCTCGTTGTCGCCGTCGCTGCCGCTGGTGGCGCAGGCGCCGAGCAGGCCGATGGCCGGAGTGGCGAGCACGCCCACGGCGGCGGCGCGACGCAGCACCGTGCGACGGTCGAGTGCGGCCGGGTGTTCGGGGGTAATCGACATCGTCGTGTCTCCTTGTGGAATTCGGGTCATGCGGTACGCCGGAGACGTCCGGCGTACCGCGACTCGAGGGCGAGGTTGTGCTCGTCCCCGCCGGGGACGTTGGCGGAGAGGTAGATAGGGGGTACCTCTCCGGCCTGGTGGAACCGTCGTACGACCTCCGCGGTCAGCAACTGCGCCAGCAGCGCCGTGGTGACCGAGGAGACCGCACAGACCGCGCCGCCGCCCTCGAGCGGCAGCAGTGCATCGCCGTACGGCGCGCCGTTGTCCAGCACGACGTCGGCGAGGTCGGCGAGCCGGTGCCCGGACGGGTGCCGTGGGGCGACCCGCGCGGTGTGCTCGACCGAGGTGACCGCGATCAACGGGTGACCGCGCTCGGTGACCAGCGCCGCCAGCTCGACCACCGAGCCGTTGATGCCGGATTGGGACGCCACCACGAACACGTCGCGCGGCTGGGGCGCCGCGAGCGCGTAGATCTGGTGGGCGATGGAGGGATCACGTTCCAACTTGGGGTCGGCGAGCACGTCACGCGGGGCGTCACCGTGCATCACCAGATCCCGTACCGAGAGCCGGTTGGTGGGGACCAGCCCGCCGGCCCGGGCGACCAACTCGGCGGCGAACGCCTCCGAGTGCCCGGCGCCGAACGCCTGGAGCACGCCGCCGTCGCGCAGGCTGTCGGCGATCAGGTCGGCGGCCCGGGTGATCCCGTCGGCCTCCGAGTCGAGCAGCCGGTCGAGCACCGGGCGGACGGCGTCCGCGTACCCCTGGGCGCTGATCACGAAGGGACCCCTTTTGCTGCCTTGTGCCCGTCGACGGCCTGCGCGGTCCGCCGGAAGGCCGCGTGCGCGCGGTCGTGCGTGCGTTGGGCGACGGCGATGTAGAGCAGGTCGAGCACCACCAGTTGGGGGTGTCGGGCGGAGAGCGCGTCCGGCCGGAAGGTGGTCGCCTGGCTGGCCGTGAGCAGCACGATGTCGGCCAGTTCGGCCAGCGGGGAACGGGGGAAGCCGGTGAGCGCGAGCGTGGTGGCGCCCCGGCTGCCCGCCTCGGCGAGCATCTCGATCGTCTCCCGGGTCTGCCCAGTGTGCGAGATGCCGAGCGCCACGTCTCCCGGGCGCAGCAACGCGGCGCTGGCCAGCCCCTCGTGCACGTCGTTCCACGCCCACGCGGCCACCCCGATGCGATGCAGACTGAACTGCATCTCCTCGCCGACCAGAGCGCTGCCACTGGCACCGAAGATGTTGACCCGGCTGGCGCCGGCGATCGCCACCGCGGCCCGCTCCACCTCGCCGAGGTCGAGCAGGGTGGCGGTGTCGTGCATGGCTCGGGTGTCGGCGGCCATGATCTGGTCGAGCACCCGGGCGAGCGGGTCGCTCGGCTGGATCTCCCGTCCGATGTCGACGGTCCAACCGGCCGAGCGCGCCCGACCGGTCTCGGATGCGATGCCCAGTCGCAGGTCGGCGTACCCCTCGAAGCCCATCGCCCGGCAGAACCGGGTGATGGTCGCCGGTGAGGTGCCGCTGCGCTCGGCCAGCTCGACGATTGTCGAGCGGGCGGCGGCCTCCGGGTCGCTGAGCACGTGCTCGGCGACCCGGTGCAGGGCTCCGGTCAACTCGCCGAGCCCGTTGCGCACCCGGGCCAGCACCCCGTCGGAGGGCGAGCTTCTGCGGTCGATCACGTCGGCGTCGACCACCGCGGTCCCAGCGGCGGTGTCCACCTCGTGATCAACCATGAGTCGCCTCAACTTTCCGAAAAGACTGTTAACCGTTAGTGGTAAAAGTTCTTACTAGACGCCCCTCTATGTCAAGACCGTGGGCGAAGTTTTCAAACTGTTACCTGGCGCGCAGCCCCTCGCGCCCTCCTGAACTTGCCCCGCACGACCCCGCCGACCAGCATGAACAAGCCGGATCACCGTTTCTCGCAAGGAGAGCCATGCCGATGTCCGACACCGTCGTGGTGGGTCTCGATGTCGGCGGTACGTCCACCCGGGCGACCGTCCTCACCCTCACCGGGCAACGCGTCGGCACCGGCCGCGCCGGCGGTGGCAACCCCACCAGCCACGGCGCCGAGCGCGCCGCCGCCGAACTGCTGACCGCCCTCCGCGAGGCGCTCGCCGACGTCGACCCGACGCGGGCGGCCGCCGGCACCATCGGGCTCGCCGGAGCCGGCCGGCTGCTCGCCGACCCGGCCGGGCGGGCCGCCTTCGACCAGGCCTGGCACGACGCCGGTCTGCGCTGCCCGTACGAGGTGCACGGCGACGCCCTTGTCGCGTACGCCTCCGGCACCGCCGCCCCGGACGGGACCATCCTCATCGCCGGCACCGGGGCCATCACCGCCCAGGTCCACGAGCTGCGGCTCGACCGGATCGCCGACGGGCACGGCTGGCTCCTCGGCGACGCCGGCTCGGGCTTCTGGCTCGGTCGGGAAGCCGTTCGCCGACTGCTCGCCGACCTCGACGCAGGCCGCGGGCTCGGCGCGCTGACCACGACCGTGCTCACCGAGATCCTGGGCAGCGCCGACATCGCCGCCCGCCCCCGGGACACCGTCGACGCCACCATCCAGACGGTGACCCGTCGACCCCCCATCGAACTGGCCCGGCTCGCGCCGCTCGTCGTCGACGCCGCCACCCACGGCGACCCGGTCGCCACCGAACTGATCACCGACGCCGCCGGGCACCTCACCGAGAGCGTGAGCCGCATCCGCCCCGCCGGGGCGGCGACACCGATCGTGCTCGGCGGCGGCCTGCTCACCGCGGACACCCCGCTCGCCGCCGCCGTCCAGGCCGAGATCGCGCGGCACTGGCCGGACGCGCCACTGCGTACCGCCGGAGACGGGGCCGCCGCCGCAGCCTGGCTCGCCGCCCGTGGTCTACCCGAGGTGACCGACCCAGCCGCCCTGCACGCCCACCTCTTCCCCACCCCCTGAGGCCGTCGGCGCTGGGCGCGCGCCGCCCAGCCCTCGCCCCGCACCATGCGCCCCGCACCACGCACCACGCACCACGCGCCGCGCACCGCGCCGCCGCGCCGCCGCGCCGCGCGTGATCGCACCCGATCCAGGATGTAGTGCCCTCCGGCCCCGACGAGGGGACTCTTTCCAGGATTTAGCGCGATCACCGGTGCGCGGGCGCCCGAGACGAGCACGATCACGGTGGGCCGCACGGGCTGCCCCGGCCCGGAGCAGGTGACGGCGCTGTCGAAGCCGTAGCCCCGCCGGGACGGGCCATACAGGGGGATGCGGTCTCGGCACCCGCCTCGAGTGGCGGCATTGCCGCCGGAGCCCGCTACCTGCCAGGGAATCACCGCGTATATTTGCTTGTTCAAGCAAGCAACGACGGGTTCGACGAGAGGTTCAGCCGTTCCGCGTCAGGACATCACAGTAGGAACCGGAGGCACTGACATGAATCGGCTCAAAGGGCGCGCTGCACTGGTCACAGGCTCGACGAGCGGAATTGGGCGCGGTGTGGCGGAGGCGATGGCCCGGGAGGGCGCCATCGTCGTCGTGACCGGACTTGGCGCGGAGCAGGGTGCTCAGGTCGTCGACGGAATAGTCGCGGAGGGCGGCATCGCGCACTTCGTCGAGTCGGACCTTTCTGCGGGCGGCTCCGAGATCCGCCGCCTTGCACAGGAGGCGACGGCCCTGGCGGGTCGGCCGATCGACATCCTGGTCAACAACGCGGCCTTTCTCGTGCCGCCTCACCCCATGACCGAGTCGACCGAGGAACAGATCGACAAGGTGCTGGAGGTCAACATCAAGGCTCCGTACCTTCTGACGGCGGCCCTGGTGCGCGGCATGGTGGAGCATGGCGGCGGCTCTGTGATCAACATAGGCTCGATCGGCGGCGTGGACGGAATCAAGTTCACCTCGCTGTACGGCGCCAGCAAGGCGGGCCTGCACTCGCTGACGAGGTCGTGGGCCGCGGAGCTGGCCGCTGACGGTGTGCGGGTGAACACCGTCGCCCCAGGACCCACCATCACGCAGGGAAACGAAGACCTCCGCCCTCTCCTGGAGAAGCTCGCCGAGAGCAACCCGGACAGGCGTACGGGCAATGTGCAGGACACCGCCGCGGCAGTGATCTTCCTCGCCAGCGAGGACGCGTCACACATCCACGGTGTCCTCCTCCCCGTGGACGGCGGGGCCCTCGCGATCTGAGGACGGGCCGGCTCGGCGCGTCGGCGCCGAGCCGGCTTCACCGGTGATCAGGATCGGTCAGACCTGTGCTGCCTGGAGGACTTCGCGAGGAGGCGGCGCGGGTCCTACTTGAGCTGCCCCGCGGTGAGGCCCGACTGCACCTGGCGCTGGAAGGCCACGTAGATGGCGAGCACCGGGAGCACCGCGATGCTCAGCCCGGCGAACAGCCGCGCGTAGTCGCCGGCGTAGCCCTGGCTGACCGAGAGCGCGAACAGCCCCTGCGCCAGCATCCACTTGGACTCGTCGCCCTGCAACAGCACCTGCGGCAACAGGAACTGGTTCCAGTGGCTGAGGAAGTTGAAGATCGCCACGCTGATCAGTCCCGGACGTGCCATGGGCAGCATCACCCGGAAGAAGAGCCGGAAGTGACCGCAGCCGTCGACCAGTGCGGCCTCCGCCACCGAGGTCGGCAGGGTCCGGAAGAACGCGGTCAGGAAGAACACCGTGAACGGCAGTGAGTAGGCCGCGTACACGAGGATCAGTCCGAGCCAGGTGTTGAAGAGACCGGCGTTGCGGACCACGAAGAAGAGTGGCACCAGGGCGAGGAACACCGGGAACATCAGGCCGCCGACGAACAGGTAGTAGACGACCTGGCGGCCCCGGAACTCGTAGCGGGCGAAGACGTACGCGGCGGTGGCGCCCATCAGCATGGTGAGGCTGACCGAGCCGGTCACCACCACCAGGCTGTTGAGGAAGTACCTGCCGATGTGCGCCTCGGTCCAGGCCCGCGCCCAGTTGTCCAGGTTCAGCGCACCGGGGAGCCCCCACGGGTCGGCGAGGATCTCACCGTTGGTCTTGAACGAGCTGATGAACATCCACAGCAGTGGCAGTACGGTGAGCAGGCCCCAGAGCAGCAGGAAGCCGTGCGAGAGGGCGTTGGCCACGCCGAGTTCCCGGCGTACCGGGCGGTCCCCGCTGGTGACCACGGTCGGGGCGGTCGCGGTGGGCTGATCCAGAGTGGTCACGAGTACTCGATCCGTTCGCGCCGGCCGACCCGCAGCGACAGCACCGCCACCGAGAGGGTCAGGAAGAACATCACCACGCCGATCGCCGAGGCGTAGCCGAACTTGGTCTCGCTGCCGAAGGCGGTGTCGTACATGCGTACGCCGATCACGTCGGTGGAGAAGTTCGGCCCGCCGTTGGTCATCAGCTGCACGAGGATGAACCCGTCCAGGGCGAAGATGGCCAGATAGACCCAGGCGACCTGGACGGTGTCCCAGAGCAGCGGCAGGGTGACCCGGCGCAGGGTGGTGAACCGGGACGCGCCGTCGAGCAGGACGGCCTCGTAGATCTCCTTCGGTACGGCCGACATCGCCGCGCCGAACAGCACCACGTAGAAGCCGACGTTGCTCCACACCATCACCGCGAGCACGCACCAGAAGGCGGTCGCCGGGTCGCCGAGCCAGGTCGGTGCCGGTAGGCCGAGGCCGTGCAGAGCGGTGGTGAGCAGCCCTTTGTTGGGGTGGTACACCTCCTTCCACAGCAACGCGATGATCACCACGGAGAGCACCTGCGGGAAGAAGTAGACGGTGCGGTAGAGCGCGCCACCGCGTACGCCGGTGACGCCGGCACTGCCCTTGCGCCCGCCCATGGCGAGCATGGTGGCGAAGAAGAGCCCGAGCACGATGGTGAGCACCGGCACCAGACCCAGCAGGATCGCGTTGTTCTTCAGCGCGTTCCACACGTAGTCGTCGTGCCAGAGGGTCTTGAAGTTGGCCAGGCCGACCGGGTTGGCGTCGGCCGAGTAGCCGAGCCAGTCGGTGGTGGAGATCTGGAACGCCTGGAGGTACGGCGAGACGACGAAGAACACGTACAGCAGCACCGGTGGCACCAGGAACGTGACGATCAGCGGCCACTTGCCATGTTTCACGAGAGGGACCTCTCCGTTGGGGTACGGCCGGTGGGGGCGGACCTCTCCCCCACCGGCCGGGCGGGTCAGGCCGCTCGCTTGTACTTCTTGATCGAGCTGTCCTGGGCGATCGAGTCGGCGCCCTTCTGGCACTGTTCGAGGAACTCGGCGGGGCCGATCCGGCCGCTGAAGAACTCGCCGCACGCGGCGTCGACGAGGTTGCGCTCCAACTTGCGGTAGAAGTTGTTGTACACCCAGTTGAAGCCGTTGGCGCCGGACGCATCGAGGGCCTTGACCACGGTGCTCAGCCCGTACGGCAGCTCGACGCCCTCGGTGGCGCCGGCGACCACGGTGAGGCTGGCGACCTTCTTGGTGAAGTCCTGGGCGCCCTTCTTGGAGAGCATGGTCCGGAAGTACTCCAGGCCACCGGCGACGTTGCGGGCCTTGGCGGGCACCATGAACGGTTCACCGGCGGTGCCCCGGATCGCCTCGAACGGCAGTTTGTCGCCGCTGCCTAGGCTCGGCGTCGGCGCGATGGTCATGTTGAACCCGGCCGGAGTGACGTCCTTCTGCTCGCTCTCCAGCCAGGAGCCGCAGGAGATGAAGGCGGCCTTGCCCTGACACCAGGCGGTCTGCGACTGCTTGTGGTCGAGGCCGGGCGAGCCGTCCAGGATGTACTTGTCCTTGACGATCTGGTGCCAGGCGTCGGCGGCGGCGCGCATCGAGTCGGACTTCCAGGCGTTCGGCTCCAGGTTGTCGATGGCGGTCGCCACGGACGGGCCGCCGAACTTGATGGCCGTGGAGATCAGCGGCCAGCTCATGTAGCGCGGGTGCAGGCCGGCGTACGTCCAGGGGGCGATGCCGGCGGCCTTGATCTGCTTGCAGAGCGCGATGTGCTCGTCCCAGGTCTTCGCGTACGACCAGCCGCGGTCGGCGAAGAGCTTGGCGGAGTGCCAGATGCCGTAGGCGGTGTAGGTGTAGTTGAGCACCAGGAACTTGCCGTCGTAGGAGCCGACCTCGACGGCGCCGGGGAGCAGGGTGTCCTTGACCGTCTTGCCCGGGATGTCGAGGCTCGGGGCGGCCAGCAGGTCGTCGAGGCCGGCGAGGGCGTTCTGGCTGACCAGGCCGTTGAAGTCGATCTGGCTGGAGCCGGAGTTGTTGACCACGTCCGGCGGGGTGCCGTCGACGAAGCGCGGCTGGAGGGTCTTGCTGATCTCCTGGGTGGAGGAGTGCTTGATCTTCGCCTTCGGGTACTTCTCGGTGTACATGGCCTCGTGGGCCTTGGCGTACTCCTCACCGAACCCGCCGCCGAAGATCACCACCTCGAGTGGGGCGTCCTCCTTCACGCCGAGCGGGTTCTGCGCGCTCTTGGTGCCCTGGTAGGTCTCGGCATCCTTCTTGTCACCGCCACCGCTGGTGGCGCAGCCGGACAGCAGGCCGGCGGCGGGGGTGGCCAGGAGGCCGGCGGCGGCGCTGCGCCGCAGGATGTCACGCCTGTTCATGGGTTCTCCTCGGGTCGGGTCGGGCGGATCGCCGGTCTGGGGGAAGGCATCCGCCGCGCGAGGGGCGGTAGTTCTCTTCAATTCATGCTCTGTTGCTGAAGAATTTCTACGACAGCCGGGCTCGGACTTCAAGTCCTGACTGTCGAACCGTTATCACCACCAGCCGCCGCCGCGTCGCCTAGCCTTGGGCGATGCGCCGTCTGCGTCAGCTGGCCGAGCGCACCCCGGCTGGGCGGGAGCGGTACGTCGACCTGCTCCGCGCGCTCGCCATCACCATGGTCGTTCTCGGACACTGGAGCGTCACGGTGATCGGCCGCGACGCCGCCGGGCAGGCCACCGGGCACTCCGCGCTCGGCGACCTGCGCTGGGCCTACCCGCTGACCTGGCTGGCCCAGGTGATGCCGGTCTTCTTCCTGGTCGGGGGGTACGCCAACGCCGCCTCGCTGACCCGGCTGCGGGCCCGCGGCGGCGACGCGGCCGGCTGGCTGATCGACCGCAGTGCCCGCCTGGTCCGCCCCACCAGCACGCTGCTGCTGGTGCTCACCGCAGCCGCGGCGGTCGCCTGGCTGCGCGACATCGACCCGACCCGGATCCGCCAGGTGTTCTGGTTCGCCACCATTCCGCTCTGGTTCCTGGTCGCCTACCTGGCGGCGGTCGTGCTCACCCCAGCGATGTACGCGCTGCACCGCCGCCTCGGCCTGGTCGTACCGCTGGTGCTCGTCGCCCTGGTCGGCCTCGGCGACCTCGGCCGGCTGAGCGGGCCGGAGGAGCTGAGCTACGGCAACTACCTGTTCGGTTGGCTCGCCGTCCACCAGCTCGGCTTCGCCTGGCACGACGCCCGCGCCACACCACCACCTGCCGGCCCAGGCGTGCCATCAGCAGCAAAGGCCGGCACAACCGCGCCGCCACCTGCCGAGACCGACGCTGCCGGGCCGTCGACTCCCGACCGTCCGGGGGTACGCCGACGGCGGCTGCCCACCTCACGCCGGGCCGGTCTGGTCTTCCTGGCGGGCGGGCTGGGCGCGGTGCTGCTGCTCACCGTCCTCGGCCCCTGGCCGGTGGCCATGCTCAAGGTGCCCGACGAGCGGCTCGACAACGCCGCGCCACCCAGCCTCGCGTTGCTGGCCGTCGCCGCCGGTCAGCTCGGCCTGATCCTGCTGCTGCGCGGCCCGGCCGAGCGACTGCTGCGCCGCAGCGGGCCGTGGCAGGCGGTGATCGGGGTCAACCTGGTGGTGCTGACCGTCTTCCTCTGGCACCTGACCGCCGCGATCCTGCTGATCGGGTTGCTCGACGCGGTCGGGACGCTGCCCACCCCGGCGGTCGACACGGCCGCCTGGTGGGCCTGGCGGGTGCCCTGGTTGCTGCTGCTCGGCGCCGTTCTGGCGGTGCTGGTCGCCATCTTCGGGCCGGTGGAGGCGCGCAGCGGCCGGCACCGCACCGGGCGGCCGACTTCTCGGGGCACCCCGGCCCGGTCGGCGTTGGCGGTGGCCGGCTACGCCGCCGTGGTGGCCGCGCTGCTGGTCAACAGCACCACACCGCAGCAGGCCCCGGAGCCGCTCGGCACGCCCGTCCGGGCGCTGGTGGCGTACCTGGCCGGGGCGGGCGTGCTGCGACTGCTCAGGTCTGGGTGGGGAACCCGAGGTTGACCCCGCCGTGGCGCGGATCCAACCAGCGGCTGGTGACGACCTTGCCCCGGGTGAAGAAGCGCACGCCGTCCTCGCCGTGCGCGTGCAGGTCGCCGAAGAGCGACGACTTCCAGCCGCCGAACGAGTGGTACGCCATCGGCACCGGGATCGGCACGTTGATCCCGACCATGCCCACCTCCACCTCGTGCTGGTAGCGCCGGGCCGCCCCGCCGTCGTTGGTGAAGATCGCCGTGCCGTTGCCGTACGGGCTGGCGTTGACCAGGTCCACCGCCTCGTCGTACGAGCCGGCCCGGACCACGCTCAGCACCGGTCCGAAGATCTCGTCGGTGTAGATCGACATGTCCGGGGTCACCCGGTCGAACAGCGTCGGGCCGAGCCAGAAACCATCCGGGTCGCCGTCCGGCGTCACGTCCCGCCCGTCCACCACCGCCACCGCGCCGGCGGCCACACCGGCGTCCACGTAGGAGCGCACCTTCGCCGCGTGCGCGGCGGTGACCAACGGGCCCATGTCGCAGCCCCGCCGGCCGTCGCCGGTGCGCAGACCGGTCACCCGCGCGGCGATCCGCTCGACCAGCGCGTCCGCCGCCGGCTCCACCGCCACCAGCACCGAGATGGCCATGCACCGCTCCCCCGCCGAGCCGAACCCGGCGTTGACCGCCGCGTCGGCGGCCAAGTCCAGATCGGCGTCCGGGAGCACCACCATGTGGTTCTTCGCACCACCCAGCGCCTGCACCCGCTTACCGGCGGCCGTCGCGCGTTGGTAGACGTACCGGGCGATCGGCGTGGAGCCGACGAACGACACCGCCCGCACCTCCGGGTGCTCCAGCAACGCGTCGACCGCCTCGGAGTCGCCGTTGACCACGTTGAGCACCCCGTCGGGCAGGCCCGCCTCGGCGAACCACTCGGCCAGCAGCAGCGCCGCGCTCGGGTCCTTCTCGCTCGGCTTGAGCACCACCGCGTTGCCGCAGGCCACCGCCACCGGCACGAACCACAACGGCACCATCACCGGGAAGTTGAACGGGGAGATCACCGCGACCACCCCGAGCGGCTGCCGGATGGTGTACGAGTCGACCTCGGTGGACACGTTCTCGCTGAACGCGCCGCGCAGCGCCGACGGCAGCCCGCACGCGTACTCGATGACCTCCAGGCCGCGCTGCACCTCGCCGGCGGCGTCGGCGAGCACCTTGCCGTGCTCGGCGGTGATCACCTCGGCGAGCCGGTCCCGCCGGGCGTGCACCAACTCCCGGAAGGCGAACAGCACCGCGGACCGCCGGGCCAGCGACGCATCCCGCCAGGCCCGCGCCGCGCGGGCGGCGGCCTGCACCGCCACGTCGACGTCCGCGGTCGAGGCCAGCTCGACCTCTGCGGTACGCCGACCGGTCGCCGGGTCGAACACGTCGCCGCGCCGCTCCGACGTGCCGCCGACCCGCTTGCCGTCGATGAAGTGACCGATGCTCACGCCGCCACCCCCGCAGCCGAACGGATCGCGTCGACGAGGATCGCCAGGCCCTCACGGGCCTCCTCCTCGGTCAGCGTCAACGGTGGACCCATCCGCAGCACGTTGCCGTGCAGGCCGCCCTTGCCGGTCAGCAGGCCACCGTCGCGGGCGGCTTCGAAGACCCGGTTGGTCAGCGCCGGATCCGGCTCACTGCCGCCCGGCCGGACGAACTCGACGCCGAGCATCAGCCCCTTTCCGCGTACCTCGGCGACGCAGTCGAGCCCACCCACGGCGGCCCGCAGGCCGTCGGCGAGGATCGCGCCGACGCGGGCCGCGTTCGCCTGGAGGTCGTGCGCGATCAGGTAGTCGAGCACCGCGTTGCCGGCCGCCGTGGAGATCGGGTTGCCGCCGAAGGTGGAGAAGCTGATGGCCGGCACCGACTCCAGCACCTCGGCCCGGCCGACCACCCCGGCCAGGGCGAACCCGTTGCCGATGCCCTTGGCGAAGGTGAGCAGGTCCGGGGTGACGCCGTGCGCCTGGTAACCCCAGAAGTGCTCCCCGGTACGCCCCCAACCGGTCTGCACCTCGTCGGCGATGAACAGGATGCCGTGCTCGTCGAGGACCTTCTTCCAACCGGCGAAGAGCCCGTCCGGCGGGTGCACGAAACCGCCCACACCCTGGATCGGCTCGGCGATGAGCGCTGCCACGTCACCGGCGGTCTGGGTGGCCAACACCTCGCGCAGGTCCTCCACCGCCGCGTCGACCTGCTCGTCGGCGCTGAGCCGGGCCAGCAGGCCACGCACCCGGTCACCGGAGTGCAGCCAGGCCACCTGGAGCGGGTTGAGGCCGCTGGCCGACCAGTTGCGGTTGCCGGTGACGCCCATCGCCGCGTACGACCGGCCGTGGTAACTGTTGCGCACGGCCAGGATCTGGTGCGAACGGCGGTGGTTGGTGGCGACCAGCAACGCCGCCTCGTTCGCCTCTGTGCCGGAGTTGGTGAAGAACACCCGGGCGTCCGGGATGCCGGAGCGCTGGGCGATCTTCTCGGCCAGCTCCACCTGTTGACGGATCAGGTAGAGCGTCGAGGTGTGCACGACGCCGGTGGCGAGCTGCCGCTCGACGGCCTCCCGGATCTCCGGGATGTCGTAACCGATCATGTTGGTCAGCACCCCGCCGAAGAAGTCCAGGTAGCTGCGACCCTGCGCGTCGGTGACCCGGCGGCCCGAGCCGGAGACCAGCTCGATCGGCTCGGCGTAGTACAACGGCATCCAGGACGGGAGCACGGCCCGGTGCCGGGCCAGCAGGTCGTCGGTCATCGTGGCAACCCTTCAGCGGCGTTCGTGGATACCGCACGCTCCCACCCGCCGGCCGACGCGAACAACTGTCAGCCTGTAGCGCATGGAAGTCCCGACCTGACAGCACGTCAACGGTTTCCACGGCAACGACTGGCTATGACGCACGGTTTCCGCAGTACTCGCGGCAAAAGCCCACTCGATCCGCAGCCTGGCCACCGATCGCTACCCTGGGTCGGTCCACTGTCGCCGGGGAGGCACACGGTGCGCATCGAAGAGACGATCGCCGAGCTGGAGCGCGTCGCGGCGCGCGAGGTGGGCCGGGGCAGCGAGGCGCTGGCCGAACCCGCGGCGGGTGGGCTGCTGGCCGCCGCCCGGTCGCTCGCCGCCGCCGGGGCGCCGGACGCCGCGGTGTTCACCGGCTTCTTCATCCCCGGCGCCGAGCCACCCGCTGCGGAGACCGACGGCCCGCTCGGCGCGGTCCAGATCGCCGCCGCGCTGCGCCTGCTCGGTGGCCGGTGCCGGCTCGTCACCGACGAGCCCTGCGCCCCGGTGGTCGAGGCGGCCGTCGCCGCCGCCGCGCCCGGCCTGCCGGTCGACGTCGCGCCGCTGCAGGGCTACGAGGACTGGGCCGCCGCCCTCCGCCCCGAGTACGACCGGCTGACCCACCTCATCGCCTGCGAACGGGTCGGGCCCGGGGTGGACGGTCGGCCCCGCAACATGCGCGGCGAGGACATCGGCGCGCACACGGCACCCCTGGAGCGGCTCTACACCTCCGGGTCGGCGCACCGGATCGGCATCGGCGACGGTGGTAACGAACTCGGCATGGGCCGCCTACCGGCAGACCTGATCGGACGGGTGGTCGCCTCGGGCGAACGGATCCGGTGCGTGGTGGGCGCGGACGCGCTGCTCGTCGGCGGCACGTCCAACTGGGCCGCCGCCGCCCTCGTCGGCGCGCTGTCGCTGCTCCACCCGGAGGTGCCCGCGCTTCGGACACTGCTGGAGCCCGCCTGGTCGTACGACCTGCTGACCGCGATCGTGCGCGCGGGCGCGGTGGACGGCGTACGCCGCCGCCCCACGCTCAGCGTCGACGGCCTCGACTGGCCCGCGTACGCCGAACCGCTCACCCGGATCGCCGAGTTGGTCAGGGCAGACCGGTAGGTGTGGGTCGTTCGGTCGCCGGCCGCAAGGCCCTCGGCGGGCGCCTCGCCGCTCGCGCGTGCGCGACCTGGCGGGGGCGCAACGGCAGGTGCAGGGCGGCGGCGACCACCGCGAAGGCCGCCCAGCCGGCGCCCAGCGCCGCAGCCGACGAGACGTCCTGAAGGTAGTGGTACGCGGTGAGGAAGCCGACCAGCGCGAGGCTGTTGCGGGCGAAGTGCCGACTGAACTCGGCCAACTGCCGGCGGGCCTCGACGGCGACCAGCACACCCGAGTACGGGAAGGTCACCACCATGCCGCGCAGCACGGCGCCGAGCAGCGCGGTGAGGACCGCCCCGACGAAGATCACCACCAGCTTGAGCAGCACCGGCAGCCCGTCCGGGCGGGTCGCCGCGACGGCGACCGCCTCCTCGGCGGAAGCGCCACGTGGACGGGCGCGACGCCGCAGCCACAGGATGGCCGCCAGCCAGAGCACGAGCGTGCCGGCGAGGGCCACCTCGAACGGAATGTCGACGGCCAACAGGCCGGCGCTCAGCGCCACGTAGACGGCGATCCCCGCGACGTCGGCGAGCAGGATCGGCCAGCGCCACCGCTGGTGGGTGACCGCCACGGTGACGAAGAAGAGGTTGAGCCCGAGCACGCCGAGCACCTGCGCGCCGTCCACCCGGTACTCGGTGGTGACCAGGGCGAGCGTCATCGGCAGCGGCAGGCTGTAGACCAGCGCGCGGAGCCGGACGGAGCGGATCACGCTGACCGCCCAGACCACTGCCGTCACCAGCAGGACCGCGCTCCACGTCATGGCTCACCCGTTCCCGCCCCGGTGGGGGCCGTCAGTCCTGGAAGGTCGCGGCGTTCGCGCAGAGGTCGAACACGCGGGTGAGCCGAGCGACGTCCGTCCGGTTGACCGAGAACTGATTCTCGCCGATTTCGCCGTGCGCGGTCATGTGGGCCTCCCAACAGCTCGACCCGTCCCAGAGTGTCAAATTCACGTGCAGGTGCGGACTCACCACCCCGAGAGGCAGCAGACCCACCCGCGCCCCGGCCGCGCGCTGCTTTTCCACCAGGGCGGCCAGATCGTCGGTCAGCGTGGCGTAGACGAAGACCCGGGTGATCTGGACACCCCGTTGCAGGGCCTCCACGTTGGCCTCCCAGTAGCGCCGGCCGATCTCACTACGCCACCAGCTCAGCTCCCCGCTCACCCGGGGCATCACGTTGGTCAACCCGTCCAGCCGACGTACGCAGGTGCGGGTCGCGCCGACCAGATCCTCGTCCTCGTCACCGCGCCGGATGATCCGACCGTCGGCGAGCTGCTCGGCCTCCAACCGGAACTGCTCGTAGCGCCGCTGCGCCTCCACCGCGACCCGGGTGCCCGCGTGCTGCTCGGCGGCCTCCCGGATGGCCCCGGCCAGCTCCGTGGTGGTGCGGACCAGCCAGGGCGGGCCGTCCAACAGGGTGCGCAGGTGGAAGCGGCGCTCCGCGCGGGCCAGTGAGTCGACCAACAGCGAGATGGTGATGCCCATCAGGCCGGCCAACAGCGACTCCACCCCGGAGGCGGCGTTGCTGAGGTCGAGCACGATGCTGAGGGTGACCGACAGCGTGATGCCGACCAACGCCACCGGGTCGGTGTGCGCCACCAGCCGGACGAAGCCGGCGGCGGAGCCGCCGCTCTGCCGTAACCGCTGACGGGCCACGTCACGGGTCATCGAGATCCCCCAATCAGCCGCTCCCGCCAGCGTAGACAGCAACCACAACCAGTGGCCCCACCGCAGCGGGCCGGTAGCATCCGGCTGTGCACAGAGCGGACGCGGCGCCGTCGACCGGTACTGACGACGAGCGGATCACGGCGGAGATCCAGGCCTGGGTCTGCTCCACCCCGCTCCAGGGCCTGGTCACGCACTTCGGCGGCACCTGGCCCGACGGCGACCTCACCGACGTGCTCCGCTTCCTCGACGACTTCTCCGCCCACCACTGGGACTTCCGGGGCGGGCGGGAACGGCCCGACGCCCGGGAGCCCGACCTCGACCCGGCCACCGCGACACTGGTGCTCGACGCGGCCGCCGCGCTGGGGCTGATCCACCCGGTACCACCGGCCCGGTCGGCGTACGCCCACCTGGTGGTGCTCGGCGGCCTGGCGCACGCCTGCGTACGCCGCGTCGCCTACGCCGCGCACCTGCTCCGCGCCGGCCTGCCGGTGAGCGGCGAGGTCGCCGTCCTGGGCAGCTTCCGGCCGCTGTCGGACTGGGAACGCCGCACGCTCGCCGATGCGGGCCTGCCGGCCGACGAGACCGAGGTGGACGTGCTGGACACTGCCGTCCGCCGGGTGTTCGAGGTGGCCGCCCCGGCCGAGCAGGACGGTGTCGACGCCGGTCACCCGCACCACTCCTGGTCGTCGCGGACCTACCGACCGGACGGGCTGCCGCCGATCCGGGTGCTGGCCGCGCCGTCCAGCGAACCCGACCAGCGGCGGGCCCACACCGCCGACACCCAGCGGTTCTGGGCAGCCCACGTCCGGCTCGCGCCGGGCGACAGGGTCCTGATGGTCACCGCGCCGATCTACGTGCCGTTCCAGCACTGCGACGCGCTGCGCACGCTGGCCCTGCCGTACGGGTGCGTCATCGACACGGTCGGGGTGGACCCCACACTGGCCGACCTGGCACGGCTGCCGGAGCAGACCCTCAGCCCCGGCCGCTACCTACAGGAGATCCGCTCGGCCGTCCGGTCGATGCGGGCCCTGCACGCGGCACTGGTCGCCGGCTGACCCGCGCGTGGTCGAGGGCCGGCGCACGGGGATCGCCCGCGCACCGGCCCGGTGAAGCATGGTCAGTTCACGTAGACGGCGGCGTTGCCCTTGCTGCTGTCGCGCACCGGCGAGTACGTCGCCGAGAAGTAAGCGGTGCCGAAGCAGAGGGACGGGCCGGAGAACTTGGTGAACGGCTGGTTGGTGAAGGTGATCGAGTTGGTGGCGTTGGCCGCCGTGCCGGTGAGGCTGTTGGTGCTGGTCCGGTAGACGCAGGTGATCGCGCCGAGCAGCGAGTTCAGCACGACGGTGCTCTGGACCGGAGCCGCCGTGGTGCCGGAGATCTTGACCACGCCGGCGCTGGTGACGGAGGTGGCGTACGGCAGGTTGTTGAGGGCGATGCTCTGCACCCCGGTGGTGCCGAACACGTTGGTGGTGCAGGTGCCGAAGCTCTGGGCGGTGAGGCTCTCGGTGGCGGTGCCCGGGGCGGTCGGGTTGGTGAGCACCTTGGCGCTGAAGCTGGACGCCGCGCACTTGATGCCGGTGGTGCCCGAGGTGGAGTTGTAGAAGGTGGCGTTGGTGCCGGTCTTGAGGCTGGCCTGGATGACGTCGTTGACGGCGACGGCGGTGCCGCCGGCCGTGGGGTAGGTCAGGACGTTGCCGGCGAGCGCGGCTGACGGGTCGGCGGAGGCTGGCGGGGCGGCTACGAGACCGGTCAGCAGCGCGAGGGCGACGAGACCCCCGCCGATTTTTCCGTACCTGAGCATGGTGCTTCCTTCCGGTGGCGGGACGGGAACGAGCAGACCGCGCAGGCGGTCACCGCCGGGCGGGCACGCCGGGCGGGGATTGTGGCCGTCCGACGTGGACGGCGGTGGTGGTGGAGGCGCCGGGCGACCGTCGGGTCGGGCGCGGGTGGCGGAGGTGCCGCGGATCAGCGGGCGGGTGGGCGTGGTGCACTGCGGCGTAGCCGCGTCACCTGCGCCTCTCCGGCATTGGGAGAGCGTTCGTGTTCGGCGATAATGACAGCCATCGACCCCTCCTTCGACGAGTCAGGGTGACCACCCGGGGAGATCACCAAAGGTGACGGGGAGCGAACTGAGCGTGAGGAAAGTTATAAACCCCGGAGGGTCGCAAAGTCAACGAATCAACGGAGGTCAATGAGTTGACCACGCAGAGCCACCCTCAGCCGGTGCCGGCGCCCTTGCCGGGTGCACGCCCGGGCCGCGACCCGGACCGCGCGATCAAGCGCGGCCCCCGACGGGTCTCCGCAGAGGTCGTGGCCGCAACCCAGCGTGACCGCCTCTTCGACGGGCTCGTGCACGAGGTGGCGACGAAGGGCTACGACAACGCCCGAGTCAGCGACATCTGCCACGCCGCCGGCGTGACCCGGCCGGCCTTCTACGCCCTGTTCACCGGCAAGGAGGACGCCTTTCTCGCCGCGTACCGGCACGGGATCGCCGTGCTGTCACAGCTGATGGAGAGCGCCTACCGCGAGGCCGGCCCAACCTGGCCGGACGCGGCACGCGCCGCGCTGCGCACCTTGCTGGAGGTGCTGGCGAGCGTGCCGGCGTTCGCCCGGATGGCGCTCGTCGAGGTGGACGCGGCCGGCCCCGACGCCCGCCGCGAGCGCGACGCGCTGCTCAGCAGCTTCCGCCGGTTCTTCGCCGACGCCGGCCCGGGGCCGACGCTCGCCGACGTGGGCCGCGACGAGCTGGTGTCCACAGTGGTTGGCGGCATCTACGCCACCGTCCGCGGCCGCGTGGCGCGGGGTCGGGCAGCGGAGTTGCCGCAACTGCTGCCGGTGCTCACCTACGCGGCCATGGCGCCGTTCCTGGGCACCGAGGCCGCGATTCAGGCGACCCGGCCGATACGGCCGGACGACGGCCCGGGTACGACCGCGCCATGCGCACCGACCCACCCCTCCTGATCACACGGTCGGAAACCGCAGCGGTTTCTCACCTTGGCCGCATTTAACAAATACCGCCCAAATGGCCGCCACGTGCCGTTGACCTCTCCTTTACTCGGCGGTAACTTCGGCTCTGCGCCCACAGAACGCGGGTCAGGGATGCAATTCCCATTGTCGTCGATGAATTGATCTTAAGGGGAGCCGCCATGTCGGAGGAAACCACACCCGTCGCACCCGGCCCGCCGCGCAGTGGCACGCGTTGGCGTCGGTTCGCCGCCACGTTCGGCATCGTCGTGGCGGGCGCCGCCGGCATGATCGTGCTCACCGCCCAGGGCGTGCTGGGCGCGCAGTTCGCCATCTCGGGCATGCCGTTCACCGTCACCGCCGACAAGCTCACCGGCACCGGGTTCGAGCAGTTCGCCACCCTCGACCAGATGATCCCGGACAGCCCCAACCAGGGCGACACCGGCGGGCAGGTCCTGGTGATGGTCTCGGCGATCGACAAGGCGGAGCTGACCAACCTCTGCCAGAGCATCAACCTTGGCGGCGTCTTCCTCAAGATCACCGCCGGCAACGGCGACAAACCGGTCACCGCCCGGACCCTGGTGGTCGACGGCGACGAGATCGCCGGTAACGCCGCTTTCCGGAACATCGACATCGGGCAGGACGCCAGCACCCTGGACAAGGTGCCCGGCGTGAAGGGTAACCCCGGCGTCTTCTCCCAGCAGGCGGACTCGATCGTCATCGAGAACCTGCGGCAGAACAACTACGCCACCACCGCTGCTGTCTTCAACCTGCCCAACCTGCGCATGGCGTTCACCTCCGACGGGTGCTGACATGAGCACCGAACAACACCAAACGGCGCCGGCCGTCCGCGAAACCCGCGGGCGGTGGCGCCGCTGGCGGCGGGCCCGCCCGTTCACCGCCGCTGTGCTGATCGCCCTCGGGGGCGCCGAGATGCTGGCGACCCTACGAGCGCCGCTCGGGGTGCTGCTGCACATCGGACCGCAGGGGCTCGCCGCGTACCTGGTGCCCACCATCCTCGTGATCTGCGGCGTACTGCTGATCACCACCCCGCAGCAGCGGGTCTTCTATGCCCTGGTCTCGCTGGTGCTCGGGCTGGTTTCCTGGTTGACCTCGAACCTGGGCGGCTTCGTGGTCGGGATGCTGCTGGCCCTGACCGGCGGGGCACTCGCTTTCGCCTGGACCCCGGACAAGGATCACCGTCCCACCGGCGCCGCGACGGAACCCGCCTCAACCGCGTCGCACGAGGACGAGGACGCCGCCGACACAGTGCTGCTGCCCGGGATGCAGTCACCGGACCCCAGCCCGGTCGACCGGGGCTGAGTCAGCGGGCGGTGTCGGCGACGGCCTGCGCGAACACCTCGGAGCGGTGCTCGAAGTTGCGGAACCGCCCGTAGCTCGGCGCCGCCGGGGAGAGCAGCACCACCCCGCCGGCCGGGGTCAGCTCGCGGGACAACCGGACCGCGTCCACCAGGTCGTCGACCAGCTCGGTACGCACCTTCGGCAGACCGGCGAGCACCTCGACGATGCGGGTGCCGCTGTCCGGAATCCCGATCACGGTCAGCTCCCGCTCCGCCAGGTGCTCGGCCAACGGCGTGTAGTCCAGACCTCTGTCGTTGCCCCCGACGATCACCGTCAACGGCCGCCCGTCGTACGCGTCGATGGCGTGCATGGCCGCGTACGGGCTGGTGGCCAGGGTGTCGTCGACGAACGTCAGCCCGGACGGGTCGGTGATCTCGGTGAGCCGGTGGGCCAGCCCCTGGAACTCGGCGACCGCGACGGCGAGGTGGTCCCTACCGGCCACCACGTCCACGCCGAGCGCGTCGAGGACCGCGAGCGCGACACAGAGGTTGCCCTCGTTGTGCCGCCCGACCAGCGGCAGCACCGCACGCGGGAAGAGCGGCTGGTCACCGAAGTGGAACCAGGGCGTGCCGTCGGCGCCGGTGCCGACGTGGGTGGTGTCGGGGCGACCGGCGCGGACCGCCGGCAGCTCACCCAGCTCCGCGGCGAGGCGGGGGTCGCCGCCGTTGACCACGATCGTCTGCGGGTCGTGGGCCAGCAGGTTGAGCTTGTCCCGGTAGTACTCCCGTTCCCCACCGTGCGCGTCCAGGTGCTCGGGGAAGAGCGCGGTGACCACCGCCACCCGGGGCGAGTCGGTGAGGTCGCTGCACTGGTAGCTGGACAGCTCCAACACGTACAGCTCCGCCTCCGGCAGGTCCAGGGTCGGCACCCCGATGTTGCCGCCGAAGACGTTCGGCCGCCCCATCGCGGTGAGCAGGTGACTGATCAGGCTGGAGGTGGTGCTCTTGCCCTTGCTGCCGGTGACCCCGACGGTGCGCGCGGCGTGGTCGGCCATCCACAACGCGGTGCCCTGGGTCACCAGGATCCCGCGCCGGCGCAGCTCGATCAGCCACGGGTGGGTCTGCGGCACGCCCGGGGAGCGGACCACCACGTCCGCGGCAGCCAGCCGTTCGAAGCCCGCCTCGCCGGTGACCAGCGGCGCCGCCTCGGCCAGCGGGCCGTCCCAGGGCAGCGATAGGAAGTTCGCGCTGTCGTCCACGGCGACCAGCTCGGCCGGGCCGTGCGCGGCGATGGCGGTCACAGCGGCCCGGCCCTCCCGACCGGTGCCCCAGACGGCGACGGTACGTCCGCGCAGGTCAGAAAGGCGCACGGGGCTCTCCTCGTGGGTCACGGCGGCGGCAGGGCGGGCCCGGTCCGGACACGGCCGGACGAACCAGGGCCTAGTATGGCGTGTGCCCAACGAGCAGCTCCGGCGGATGGACGCCTTCACCTTCCCGTCCTACTCGATCGACTTCGCCACCGGCGAGGTGTTGTTCGACTACGCCCTGACCGGTCCGGCCGGTGAGCAGCGGTTCACCGAGGTGATCACGCTTCCGCTGCCGGCGGAGCCGCCCTCCGACGAGACGGTGGCGACCCTCAACCGGGTGCTGGAGGTGCTGCACCTCGTCGCCGGGGTCAGCTACTACAAGGCCGCCGCGCCGCCCCGACTCGTGCTGCCGGCGCCGCTGGGCGCGGCCACCGTCGACTACGTCACGGCCGTCTACACCAGGGGCCTCGCGGAGTACGCGTACCGCAACCAACTGCCGCACGTGCTCGAGTTGCGCCCGGAGGTGCCGGCCGGCACACCGGTGGCACCCCGGGTGTACGACGACTCGGACCGTCGCCCGCTCTCGGCGGTCGGCGGCGGTAAGGACTCGATCGTCAGCCTGGAGGCGCTGCGCCGCGCCGAGCTGGACCCGGTGCCGTTCTCGGTCAACCCGAACCACGTGATCGTCGCCGTCAACGAGGCGTCCGGGCTGGTCCCGCTGGCCGCCCGGCGGCGCATCGACCCGGTGCTGTTCGACCTGAACGCGGCCGGCGCGTTGAACGGGCACATCCCCGTCACCGCCATCAACTCCCTGATCGCGGTGGCCACCGCCGTCCTGCACGGGCTGGGCCCGGTGGTGATGTCCAACGAGCGTTCGGCGTCCGACCCGAACCTGGTCTGGAACGGCCACGAGATCAACCACCAGTGGTCCAAGGGCGTCGAGGCGGAGGGGCTGCTGCGGGCGTCACTGGCCGAGCACGCCGGCCTGACCGACCCGTACTTCTCCCTGCTGCGTTCGCTGTCCGAGCTGCACATCGCCCGACTGTTCGCCGAGTTCACCCGGTACGACGACGTGGTGACCAGCTGCAACCAGGCGTTCAAGCTGCGCGACGCGAGCGAGCGCTGGTGCCGAGACTGCCCGAAGTGCCGCTTCGTCTTCCTGGCCATGGCGCCGTTCATGCCGCGGGAGCGCGTCACCCACATCTTCGGCGGCGACCTGCTGGCCGACGAGTCGCAGATCCCCGGCTACCGCGAGTTGCTGGGCGTGGACGGGCACAAGCCGTTCGAGTGCGTGGGCGAGGTCGAGGAGTCGGTGGTGGCGCTCGGCCTGCTCGCCGAACAGGACCAGTGGCGCGACGCCCCGGTGATCCAGGCCCTGGTCGACGCCGTCCCGGAGACGGCCTGGTCCGCGGTGGCCACCTCGGACGTCTTCACCCCCGGCGGCCCCAACCACATCCCCCCAAGTTACGCAAAAGCCCTGAACCACCTCATGTGAAGCGCTAGAGGTTCGGGCCCGCTCCGGCCCCCGCGCCGGCGTTGCGAGCCCCTCCTCGGGGCCGAAGATCGCGGCGGCTAGCCGGTGGAGTGTGTGTGGCGCTGCCCCTTTGGAGCTGATGTCGTAAACGAATCGAGCGAGGCAGGCCGAGCCGCGGCCGGGACACGCCAAGCCCGGCACGTCGGGACGGCCCACGACCGAGCGGGCCCATGACGGGGCCGGACCATGACCGGGCCGGACCCAAGGCGGGCCGGACCATGACCGGGCCGGACCCAAGGCGGGCCGGACCCAAGGCGGGGCAGCCCCAGGACCAGGCCGAGTAGGGCCAGGGGATGATTCGTTTACGACATCAGCTCCAAAGCGTGCCCGACCCAGATGCTCACCCCCTACGCCGAGCCGTCCGCCGTCCGATCCGCAACCCGGAGCCGCGTCAGGGCGCTCGGACCGCTTCCAGGGCCAGTAGGGCTACGTGTAACGACAGGCTGGCCTCCACCGAATCCAGGTCCACGTCGAGGATGCGGGCGATGCGGGCCAGGCGTTCGTAGAAGGCCGGCCGGGACAGGTGGGCGGCGGCGGCACCGGCGGACTTGTTGCGTCCCTGCTCCAGGTAGGCGCGCAGGGTGTCGAGCAGCCGTTCCCGGGGATGCCGGGCGTCGTACTCCAGCAGCGCCCCGAGTTCACGCTCCACGAACGTCTGCAACCGGGGCTCGTCGCGCAGCAGGTGCAGCAGACCGGCCAGCCCGACGTGCGGCAGCCGGAAGATCGGCAGGTCACGCCGGTCCCGTCGGGCCGCCTCGGCGATCTGCCGCGCCTCGACCAGCGACCGGCGGGCCTCCCGCAGTGTGCTCACCCCGGACCCGGCGGCCACGATCGTCGCCCGGGCCGCGCCGGCGTCGAGGCGTACCCGACGGAGGGCGCCGGCGAACGCGGACAGCGCGCGGTCCTCGGCGGCCGGGTCCGGCAGGGCCAGCAGCGCGCCCACCGAGTTGTCGTCGACGGCGCTGGTCAGCGCGGTCAGCTTCGCCTCCCGCAGGGCCTGGCCGACCGCCTCGGAGAGATCGCGTAGCCGGGCCTGGCCGGCCTCGGGGCCGACCTCCCCGGCGGGGTCGTCGGCGCGGTGCCGGACCATCACGCCGACCAGGTGCCGTCGGTCGAGCACCACGCCGAGCGCCTTGGCCCGCAGCCCCACCTCGTCCACCGGGCGGGAGTGGTCGAGCAGCGCGGTGAGCAGGGTGCGGTGGATCTGCCGCTCCAGACCCTCGGCGTCGCGGCGGATCAGCCGGCCCAGCGCGAGGGTGGACGCGGCCCGCTCGATCAGGATGGTGAGCCGGGTGGGCGAGCCCGCCGCCGGCTCGACGGCCCGGGCGCTGGGCACGTCGCCGCTGGCCGGCCAGCGCAGCAGCAACCGACCCCAGTCCTGCCCCCGGGCACCAACGGTGGTCACCAGCCAGCCGCTGTCCGGGTCGTACGCGGTCCGCCCGGCCGGGCGGATCCGCCGGGAGTGCTGCTCCCAGCCGTCCAGCAGCAGCTCGGCGCTCTCGCCCGCCGGGTCGTACCCGAGCACCTGTCGGGACAGGTTCTCCAGCACCACGGGGCAACCGGACAGCTCGGCGGCCTGGCGGATCACCTCGGCGGCGTCGGCGCCCTCGACGGACAGGTCGTTGAACCGCTGGTGGATCTCCTCGGTGGCGCGCAGCTCGGTGAGCTGCGCGTCGACGATCAGCGCGTGCACGGCCTCGGTGATCCGGACGAACGGGGTGGCCCGGCGCAGCTCCACCAGGGGCAGCCCCCGCCGCTCGGCGGCGGCGGCCATCACCCGGGGCACACCGCTGACGTACCGGCGGCCCAGCTCGACGACGAGCCCGGAGACTCCGACGTCGGCGAGATCACCGATGAACGCGCGCAACCCGGCGTCGTCCCCGGGCAGACCGATGCCGGTGGTGAGCACCAGTTCGCCACCGCCGAGCAGGGTGGCGATGTCCGGCACCTCGGCGACGTGCACCCACCGGACGGGTCGGTCCAGCCCGTCGTCGCCAGCGACCACGCGGGGCGCGCCGTGGCGGACCGGGTCCAGGGCGAGGACCTCACGGACGGTAGGGAACACGGCCGACACGCTACCGTCCGTGACGCCGGAACTCGACTTGCCACCGGCGCGAGGGCTCAGTCGACGCCGAACTCCATCGCGGCGCGGTCGAGCGCCTCGTCCTCCGCCGAGGCGACGCCCCGGGACGCGATGGCTTCCGCGCCGCCCTCGGGCATCGCGCCGATCAAGCCGGTCGAGGCGGCCTGCGCGGCCCCGATCATCCGCTGCGGGTTCCCGCCGCCGACCAGGCCGAGGGAGGCGTACTGCTCCAGCTTCGACCGCGAGTCGGCGATGTCCAGGTTGCGCATCGTGAGCTGACCGATCCGGTCCGACGGGCCGAACGCCGAGTCCTCGGTCCGCTCCATCGACAGCTTGTCCGGGTGGTAGCTGAACGACGGACCGGTGGTGTCCAGGATCGAGTAGTCCTCGCCCCGGCGCAGCCGCAACGTCACCTCGCCGGTGACCGCCGTGCCGACCCACCGCTGCAACGACTCGCGCAGCATCAGCGCCTGCGGGTCCAGCCAGCGGCCCTCGTACATCAGCCGACCGAGGCGGCGACCCTCGTTGTGGTAGTTCGCCAGGGTGTCCTCGTTGTGGATGGCGTTGACCAGCCGCTCGTACGCGTAGTGCAGCAGCGCCATCCCGGGCGCCTCATAGATGCCCCGGCTCTTGGCCTCGATGATCCGGTTCTCGATCTGGTCGGACATGCCCAGGCCGTGCCGGCCGCCGATGGCGTTGGCCTCCAGCACCAGGTCGACGGCGCTGCCGAACTCCTTGCCGTTGATCGTGACCGGGCGGCCCTGGTCGAAGCCGACGGTGACGTCCTCGGTCGGGATCTCCACCGACGGGTCCCAGAAGCGGACGCCCATGATCGGGTTGACCGTCTCGATGCCGGTGTCCAGGTGCTCCAGGGTCTTCGCCTCGTGCGTGGCGCCCCAGATGTTGGCGTCGGTCGAGTACGCCTTCTCGGTGCTGTCCCGGTAGGGCAGGCCGCGTTCGAGCAGCCACTCGGACATCTCCTTACGCCCACCCAGCTCGGTGACGAAGGCGGTGTCGAGCCACGGCTTGTAGATGCGCAGCATCGGGTTGGCCAGCAGGCCGTACCGGTAGAACCGCTCGATGTCGTTGCCCTTGAAGGTCGAGCCGTCGCCCCAGATCTGGACGTCGTCGGCGACCATCGCCCGCACCAGCAGGGTGCCGGTCACGGCGCGGCCCAGCGGGGTGGTGTTGAAGTACGCCCGCCCGCCGGTGCGGATGTGGAAGGCACCGCAGGTCAACGCGGCCAGGCCCTCCTCGACCAGGGCGGCGCGGCAGTCGACCAGGCGGGCGACCTCGGCGCCGTAGCTGAGCGCACGGCCGGGCACCGAGGCGATGTCGGGCTCGTCGTACTGGCCGATGTCGGCGGTGTAGGCGCAGGGAATGGCGCCCTTGTCGCGCATCCACGCGACCGCGACCGAGGTGTCGAGGCCGCCGGAGAAGGCGATGCCGACACGTTCGCCGGTGGGCAGGGAGGTGAGAACCTTGGACACGGGGAAAATTATGCAATAGAACGCATGGCCATGCAAGCCAATGCGGTCTACTCACCGCCGAACGGCGGATCGTCGCGGCCCAGCTCCCAGAACGCCACCGCCGCCGCGGCGGCCACGTTCAACGAATCCACGCCGCGGCGCATCGGAAGGACCACCCGCACGTCGCTGGCGGCCTGGGCCGCCGCGGTGAGCCCGGGCCCCTCGGCACCGAGCAGCAGCGCCGCCCGCTCGCGCTGCGCCGGGGTCAACCGCTGGATCGGTACGGCGTCCGGCGCGGGCGTCATGGCGAGCACCGTGAAGCCGGCCTCCCGCACCTGGTCCAGGCCCTCGGGCCAGCGGTCGAGCTTCGCGTACGGCATCGCGAAGACCTCACCCATGCTGACCCGGACACTGCGCCGGTACAGCGGGTCGGCGCAGGACGGCGACAGCAGCACCGCGTCGATGCCGAGCGCGGCGGCACCCCGGAAGACCGCACCGAGGTTGGTGTGGTTGTTGACGTCCTCCAGGAGCACGACCCGGCGCGCGGCGGCGAGCACCTCGGCCGCCGTCGGCAGCGGCCGGCGGTGGAACGACGCCAGCACCCCCCGGTGTACGTGGAAACCGGTGGCCCGCTGCAGCACGTCCTGGGTCGCGGCGTACACCGGCGCGTCGCCGGTGTCCAGGTCGGCGAGCTGGTCGACCCGCTTGGCGTCGATGAGGTACGACCGGGCCGGGTAGCCCGCACGCAGCGCCCTGCGCAGCACCAGCTCCCCCTCGGCGATGAACAGGCCGTGCGGTGGTTCCCAGCGGGTGCGCAGCTCGACGTCGGTGAGCGCCCGGTAGTCGGCGATCCGGTCGTCGTCAGGGTCGGTGATCTCGTGGACGGGCACCCGACGATTCTGCCGGACGCGGAGCAGTGCGCCTCGACGCCCGCCCGACGGGGTGTTTTGTCCGAAGAAGAAGGGGAATGACCGGCGGGCATCGGGACGCGACGGGAAGGACCAGCCAGGTGAGCGCAGACGACACCACGGCGGGCGAAGCGGGCACTCTGCCCCGGCGTCCGACCGTCGCCGACCACATCGTGTCCCGACTGTTCAGCTGGGGCGTACACCGTTACTTCGGCTATCCCGGCGACGGCATCAACGGCATGACCTCCGCGTTGCAACGCACCAACGGCCGCGCCCAGTTCATCCAGGTCCGCCACGAGGAGACCGCCGGCTTCGCCGCCTCCGCGCACGTCAAGTACGGCGGCGGGCCGCTGGGTTGCGCGCTGGCCACCAGCGGGCCGGGCGCCATCCATCTGCTCAACGGCCTGTACGACGCGAAGCTCGACCACCAACCGGTGGTCGCCCTGGTCGGGCACACCGCGACCACCGCCGAGGGCGGCGGTTACTACCAGGAGGTCGACCTGCTCGCCCTCTACAAGGACGTGGCAGCGGCGTTCCTGGCCCAGCTCGACAACCCGGCGCAGGTACGCCACCTGGTCGACCGGGCGTGCCGGACGGCGCTGGCCCGGCGTACCGTCACGGCCCTGATCCTGCCCCTGGACCTGCAGGACGAGCCGGCCGTACCGAACCCGCCGCACGCGCACGGCTACTACCAGACCAGCAACGCGCCGAGCAGCACACCGACGGTGCCGCCGGAGGCGGACGTGCGCCGGGCGGCCGAGGTGCTGCGCGGCGGGCAGCGGGTGGCCATGCTGGTCGGCCAGGGTGCCCTCGGCGCGCGCGACGAGGTCCGCGAGATCGCTGATCGGCTCGGAGCCGGGGTGGCCACCGCGCTGCTCGGCTTCACCGCCGTCGACCACCGCGAACCGTGGGTGACCGGCGCGATCGGGCTGCTCGGCACCCGACCGAGCTGGCAGCTGATGAGCGGCTGCGACCGGCTGCTGATCGTGGGCAGCAACATGCCGTACTCGGAGTTCTACCCGCAGCCCGGGCAGGCCCGCGCGGTGCAGATCGACCTGGACGGTACCCAGCTCGGGCTGCGGTACCCGACCGAGGTGAACCTGACCGGCGACGCCCGCCCCACGCTGCGGGCGTTGCTGAACGAACTGGGCCCCGGCCCCGGGCCGACCGCCTGGCGGGCAGAGGTCGCCGAGGCCACCTCGGCGTGGCGTCGCGTGCAACACGACCTGGCCGAGCAGGCCGCCGACCCGGTCAACCCGCAGTTGCTCTTCCACACCCTGAACGAACGGCTGCCCGACGACGTGCTGCTCGCGGTCGACTGCGGCACCACCACCGCCTGGTACGCCCGACACATCCAGGTACGCCCGAGCATGCTGGCCAGCCTCTCCGGCACGTTGCTGTCCATGGGTGGCGCCATGCCGTACGCGTTGAGCGCCAAGTTCGCCCACCCGGACCGGCCGCTGGTCGCACTGATCGGCGACGGCGCCATGCAGATGAACGGCGTCAACGAGTTGATCACCGTGGCGAAGTACTGGCGCAGCTGGGCCGACCCGCGCTTCGTGGTGCTGGTGCTCAACAACCGGGATCTGGCATTCGTCAGCTGGGAACAGCGCTCCACCGAGGGGACGCCGATGTTCCCGGACAGCCAGCAGTTGCCGGACATCGCCTACCACCAGTGGGCGGAGGTGCTCGGGCTGCACGGCGAGTTGATCGACTCACCGGATCAGGTGCGCGACGTCTGGGACCGGGCGCTCACCGCCGACCGACCGGTGGTGATCAACGCCCTGGTCGACCCGGCGGAGCTGATGCTGCCACCGCACTTCACCGTCGAGCAGGCTCGCAAGACCGCCGCGGCGGTGCTCCGCGGCGACACCGACTGGGCCGGAATCGTCCGCCGCGGCCTCCCGTCGACGCTGGCCAGCTACCGCCCCCGCCGCCGCCAACCCTGAAACCACGCCCCATCCCGCGCCCGCCCCGCCCCGCCCCGCCCCGCCCCGCCCCGCCCCGCCCCCGCGATCTTGCACTTCCTGCACCGACAAGAGCCGCAAGAGGGTCCAATTCGGCGACCGAAAGTGCAAGATCGCGGGGGCGGGAGGGGTGAGGTCGGGGTGGGAGGGGCGGGGGTCAGCCTCGGCGATTCAGCCAGCGTTCCAGCGGGGAAAGGCGATCGTCGTCCCGGGCTCGCGGGCCTTGCGGGACAGCGGGTGCCCGCTCCACCGGGCGGTGCGGGTCGCCGGCCAGCTCGTGGCTCGGTGCGGCGAACGCCTTCTCCGGTTGGCCCTTCACGGCGGTGGCGATGACCCGGGCGACCGCGTCGATCACCTTGGTCTGTACCGCCGACCCCACCGAGTCGGCCGGGTCGTCCGGGTTGGCGGCGATACCGGCCACCGCGACCTGCGGGGTGAAGCCGACGAACGTCTCGGTGGAGTTCTGCTCCGAGCTACCCGTCTTACCAGCCACCGGTCGGCCGTCGAGGATGTCGTTCACACCGGTGGCGGTGCCACCGTTGCACTGCCCGAACGCCGACTGCTGACCCACCGGGCAGCGGGCCGCGTCGGTCGCGGCACGGGCGACGTCGGCGTCGAGCACCCGCTTGCAGGAGGGCTGGCCCACCGGCACCTTCGTGCCGTCCGCGCCGGTCACCGAGACCACCGGCACCGGCGTGCAGTAGGTGCCCTCGGCGGCCACCGTCGCGTACGCGTTGGCCAGGTCCAGCGGAGTGGTGGCCGCCACGCCGAGGGTGAACGAACCCCAGTTCGCGGCGTTGTTCTTGGCGAAGTTGGCGTCCGAGTCGGCGCGGAACGTGATGCCGAGCCGCTGCGCCATCTGCACCACCTTGTCCTGGCCGACCTGCTCGGCCAGCCAGACGAAGTAGGTGTTCACCGAGCGGCCGAAGCCGTCCCACATCATCCGGTACCCGTCCATCCAGTCCGGATTGGCGTTCGCCGGGCACCAGCGGCCGTCACAGCTACCCGGTCCCTCGGCGGCGTACCGGGTGGGCAGCTTGGCGGGCGCGTCGAAACCGGTGGAGAGGGTACGGCCCGACTCCAGCGCGGCGAGCATCGTGAACAGCTTGAACGTGGAACCCGCCTGGTACCCGTCGACGCTGGCTCCGCCGGAGATCAGCGGGTTGACGGTGTTCGGATGGTTCGCCTGCCCGCCCGGGTTGTCGGCGAGGCTGTAGTGCCTGTTGACCGCCATCGCCAGCACCCGCCCGGTGCCCGGCTGGACCGCCGCGATCGGCAGGGCGCGCTTGTTGTCGTACCCGTAGACCTTGGTGGCCTGCTGCTGCGCGGTGGCCTGGATCTTCGGGTCCAGCGAGGTGACCACGGTGTAGCCGCCCGAACGCAGTGCCTGCTCGCGCTCCGCGACGGTGGCCCCGAAGGCCGGCTGGGTCAGCCACCACTGGCGCAGGTAGTCGCAGAAGAAACCCCAGTCGTCGTGGCCCTGGGAGACGGCGGTGCATCCGTTGGGCTGGGCGGTGGGGTGCAGGGCCAGCGGCTCCGCCTTGGCCTGGGCGGCCTGCGCGGCGGTGATCGCGTTGGTGGCGACCATCGAGTCCAGCACGTACGACCGGCGGGCCAGCGCCTCGTCCTTGTCGCCGCTGATCGGGCTGTAAGCGTCCGGGGACTGCACCAGACCGGCCAGCAGGGCCGACTCGGCGAGGGTCAACTGCGCCGGAGGCTTGCCGAAGTACCGCTGGCTGGCCGCCGCGATCCCGTACGCGCCGGAGCCGAAGTAGGCGATGTTCAGGTACCGGTCGAGGATCTCGTCCTTGCCGAGGCTCTTGTCCAGTGCGCTCGCGTACCGGATCTCCTGGATCTTGCGGCCCACGGTCGGATCGGTCGCGGCGGCGCGCTCCTCGGCGGTGCGGGTGGGGTCGGTCTTGAGCACGTTACGGACGTACTGCATGGTCAGCGTCGAGCCGCCCTGCTCGGTGCCGCCACCCTTGACGTTCGCCACCAGCGCCCGGGCCAGGCCGCGCAGGTCCGCGCCACCGTGGTCGTAGAAGCGCCGGTCCTCGGCCGCCACGATCGCCTGCCGCATGACCGGGGCGATCTCCGACAGGGGGACGTCGGTGCGGTTCACGTCGTAGAACGTGGTGATCAGCGTCTTGCCGTCGTTCGCGTAGAGGTACGAACGCTGCGGCGTGGCCGGGGTCTTCAGCGAGGCCGGCAACGCGGCGTACGACCCGAGCGCGGAGCGGGCGGTGAGCCCGAGAAGCAGGTTGCCCGGCAGCGCGGCGACGGCCAGGACAAGCCCGGCCAACACGCCGGCGAGCAGCACGGTGAACAGCCGCGACAGCGGCGAGCGGGGGGCGGCCATGCTCCCCAGGATTGCCACGAAAGCCGTCAACCGACCACCCCCACCCCGCGATTGTCAGCAACTTCACGCCCACCCACCAGCCAACTCCCACCCCCACCCCACCCCACCCCGCCCCACCCCGCCCCGCCCCGCCCCGCCCCGCCCCGCCCCGCCCCGGTGATCATGGGGTTAGCGGGAGGTTTGATCACGGAATCGCCCGTCAAGCTCATGATCACCGGAGCTGGGCGAGGGCCGGGGCGAGGCCCGGGTGGGTGGGTGGGGTGGGTGGGTTAGGGGTTTGGGGTGCTCAGGCTGGCAGTGGCGGCGTCTCTGGCGCTTTCGCGGGGCATCAGGCGGCCGGAGCGGTAGCCGATGCCGATGCCGGCGATCAGCACGAAGATCGCGCCGAAGGTCTGCAACGAGCCGATCAGGGCACCGCCGAGGCCGAGCAGCGGCGCGGCGATGATCAGCATGACGCCGTCGCCGAGGCTGAAGGTGCCCGAGCGGGCGACCGCCCACCCGGTGAGGAACCAGCCCGCGCTGTAGAACGTCGCGCCGAGCAGGACCAGCGACCGCGCGGTGGCGCCGAAGACCGGCGTCTGCTCCTCGAACCCGGCGAACGGCAGCATCAACACGGTGCCGGCGATGCTGACCAGCAGCCCGGCGGCGGCCACCCGGCGACTGCGGGTCGCGGCCAGCAGCCCGGTGAGGGCCAGCAGCGCGAGCAGGCCGAGCCAGACCGCGGCCACCCAACCGATCAGGTACACCGCCCGGCCGTCGGCCGGATAGGGGTCGTTGCCCACCCCTCCGTCGCTGGCCATCGCCACCGCGCCGTACAGGATGGCGTACGCGGGCAGCAGCCAGACCGCCGCCCGCGCGAACCGACGCACCGACCAGGCCCAACTGGCGTTCGTGGCGGGGGCGCCCGGGGTCGGCTCGCCGACGAAGGGCAGTACGCCGAATCCGCCACCGCTGCGCCGGGAGCCCAGCGGGGCGACCGGGTCGTGCGCGCCGGGCACCGGGGCTGAGGACCACATCCGATTCGCCGGATCCTTCATGCGTCACCTCGCTCGTCGTCGAGCGGTGCACCGACGCGCCGGGGCGCCCCGATTGCCTGGTCACCACCCGTCCTAGGACCGATCGTGGCAGGCGTCGGAGCGCCCCATGAGTCTTTCTCGTATTTAGCCGACCGGGCGGCCGGCGTACGGGATCAGCCGCGCTCGCGCTGGTCGGCCGGGTCCTCGACGAGGCTGGTCGGCGACACCGGCTCCGGTGCGGGCAGCCCCTTCGGCCCCTTGCCGCCGGTGGCCTGCGCCTCGGCGACGCGTACCTCGTCGTGGATCTGCTGGGCGGCGTCCGCCGCAGCCTGCGCCGCCTCCGCGGCCTCGCGCTCGACCTGGCTCGCCTGGTCCGCGGCCTCCGGTGCGGGCAGATCCCCCACCATCTGGCTCAGCCCACCGAGCGCGCCACCCATCCCCTCCAGGGCCTTGGTCAGCTCGGCCGGGACGATCCAGACCTTGTTGGCGCTGCCCTGGGCGATCTGCGGCAGAGCCTGCAGGTACTGGTAGGCGAGCACCTTCTGGCTCGGGTTGGCCTGGTGGATCGCGTCGAAGACCGTCCGGATCGCCTTCGCCTGACCCTCGGCCTGCAGGATCCGGGCCTGCCGGTCACCGTCGGCCCGCAGCACCGCCGACTGCTTGTCACCCTCGGCGGTGAGGATCACCGACTGCTTGTGACCCTCGGCGGTCAGGATCGCCGCACGGCGGTCCCGCTCGGCGCGCATCTGCTTCTCCATCGAGTCGCGGATGCTGGCCGGCGGCTCGATCGCCTTGATCTCGACCCGCGTCACCTTGATGCCCCAGCGGCCGGTGGTTTCGTCCAGCACACCCGAGAGGTGCCGGTTGATCTCGTCCCGGCTGGTCAGCGCCCGCTCCAGATCGAGCGAACCGATCACGTTACGCAACGTGGTGACGGTCAGCTGCTCGATGGCCTGGAGGAAGCTGGAGATCTCGTAGGTCGCCCGGACCGAGTCGACCACCTTGAAGTAGAGGACCGTGTCGATCGAGACCACCAGGTTGTCCGAGGTGATCACCGGCTGCGGCGGGAAGCTGACCACCTGCTCGCGCATGTCAACCTTGGTACGCACCGCGTCGATGAACGGCACCAGCAGGTTGAGGCCGGGGCTGAGGGTGCGCTTGTACTTGCCGAGCCGTTCGACCACGTCCTGACGTTGCTGCGGCACGATCCGCACAGCCTTGGCCAGCGTTATCACGGCGATCAACGCCACCGCGATCACCACCACCCCGATTAAGGTCATTCCGTTCACCCTCTCGATTCCGGCAGCTCGCCGGCGGAAGAAACATCGTCCTGCCACACCAGGGCGGTAGCGCCCCGGACCTTTATCACCCGAACCCGTTGACCGGGGTCGTAGGCCTGTGTCGTGTCGTACGACCGGGCGCTCCACAGCTCACCGTCGATCTTGACGAGACCCTGCTCGGCGTCCACCCGTTCCAGCACCAGCGCCGTGGAGCCCTCGATCGCCTCCACGCCGAACGGCTGCTCGCCACTCTCCAGCGCTGAGCGGCTGTGCCGCCGGATAACCGGTCGGACCACCACCAGGCTCAACGCCGACACCACCGCGAAGACCAGCGCCTGCACGGCGACCGGCGCGCCCAGGGCGGCCGCACCGGCGGCGGCGAACGCACCGGCCCCGAACATGATCAGAAATAGCGTCGTCGTGAAGATCTCGGCGACGGCCAGCAGCACACCCAAAACGATCCACACCACGGCGTCCACCACCCAATCGTGACACGCAAATGCACGCGCGACCTTCCCGCGAAGATCAGTAGGCTCTGCGGGACCCTTTCCGGCCCGTCAGAAACGCCACGAATCGGCGGCCGACCCGAGGAGATCCCGTTGACAGTGCTCCCCGAGACCGCCCGACAGATCGACATCCGGGTCGCCCAGGCACAGGCCGACGGTCACACCCCGTCGCTGGTGCTGGGCGTGGTCCGCGACGGCACGCTGGCGCACGTGGCCGTCGCCGGCGAACACCCCCGCCCGGATGTCGACCTGCAGTACCGGGTGGGCTCGATCAGCAAGACGATGACCGCCACCCTGGTCATGCAGTTGCGCGACGCCGGCCGACTGGCCCTGGACGACCGGCTGGAGCAGCACCTGCCGGGCACCGGTGTGGGCACGCTCACAGTGCGCCAACTACTCGGCCACGCCAGCGGCATCCAACGCGAACCCGAGGGCGACTGGTGGGAGCGGGCGGCGGGCGTCGATCTCACGACCCTGCTCGCGGAGGTCGACGCCGACAAGATCGCCTACCCGCCGCACCGCGCCTACCACTACTCCAACCTGGCGTACGGGCTGCTCGGCGGGTTGCTCGAACGGCTCACCGGGACACCCTGGGCCGGCCTGCTCGACGAACGGATCCTGACGCCGCTGGGCCTGCGCCGCACCACCTACGCGGCCACCGAGCCGTACGCCCGCGGCTACGTCGTCCACCCCTGGCACGGCACGCTGCGCGAGGAACCCCGCACCGACACCGGCGCCATGGCCCCCGCCGGGCAACTCTGGTCGACGATCGAGGACCTGGGCCGCTGGGCCGCGTTCCTGGCCGACCCCGACCCGGCGGTGCTGGCCGCCGAGACGCTGACCGAGATGTGTGCCCCCGTGGTGATCAGCGACCTCGACTCCTGGACCGGCGGGCACGGCCTGGGGCTGGAGCTCTACCGCGACGGCGAGCGCGTGTACGTCGGGCACGGCGGCTCGATGCCCGGGTACGTGGCCGCCCTCGTGGTGCACCGGCCCACCCGCACCGCCGTGGTCGGCTTCGCCAACTCGTACGGCTTCCCGATCACCGGGCTCGCCCGCCAACTGCTGACCGCCGTGCTGGACGCCGAGCCGGCGTTCCCGCAACCGTGGCGGCCGGCCACCGCCGCGCCGGATGCCGGGTTGGCCGAGCTGACCGGCCGCTGGTGGTGGATGGGCACTTCGCTGGACCTGAGCTGGGACGCGGGTGACCTGGTGGCCCACGTACGCGGTGAGCGGGTGAGCCGGTTCACCGCCGAGGGGACGGACCGCTGGCGGGGACGTTCCGGCCCGGAGAACGGCGAGATCCTGTCGGTGCTGCGCGACGACAACGGACGGGCGCGAGCTGTCGACATCGCCACGTTCGTCTTCACCCGCAGCCCGGACGAGGTCCCCTGATCCGCCGCGGGCGGATCCGGCGGACCAGGCGGTCAGGCCGGCTCGGTGACGAAATCGATGAGGCGTTCCATGGCGTTGATCAGAGGGGTCTCCACGTCGGCGAAGCTGTTCACCCGGGACAGGATGTGCCGCCACATGTCGGCCGGCTCGGCCACCCCGAGGGCCGCGCAGACCCCCTCCTTCCACGGCCGCCCCGGCGGCACCACCGGCCAGGCCGCGATGCCCAACGCCGCCGGCTTGACCGCCTGCCACACGTCCACGTAGGGGTGCCCGGTCACCAGCACGTGCGGCGAGTTCACCCGGGCGACGATCCGGCTCTCCTTGCTGCCCGGCACCAGGTGGTCGACGAGCACGCCAAGTCGTCGGGTCGGGCCGGGGCCGAAGTCGCGTACCTCGGCGTCGAGGGCGTCGATGCCGTCCAACGGCTCGACCACCACGCCCTCGATCCGTAGGTCGTCGCCCCAGATCCGCTCGACCAGCGCGGCGTCATGGATGCCTTCCACCCAGATTCGGCTGGCCTTCGCCACCTGGGCCCGGACGTTGTCCACGGCGACCGAGCCGGACGCGGTCCGCCGACGGGCCGTCGGCACCGCCGCGCGGGTCGGGCGGCGCAGGGTCACCGGGCGGCCGTCGAGCAGGAACGCCGCCGGCAGCAGCGGGAAGTTGCGCCGTTTACCGTGCCGGTCCTCCAACACCACCGCGCCGGCCTCGAAGCCCACCACCGCTCCGCAGAACCCGGAGTCGGCATCCTCGACCACGAGATCCGGTTCGGCGTCCACCTCGGGGGTGACCTTGCGCCGTCGCCAGTCGCCCGCCAACACGTCCTCGCCGTATCGCCCCGCCATGTCGATCACGCTAAACCCGCCACCCCCCACAACAACCCCGACACACCGCCAGCCCCCACCGCCTCCGAACCCCCGCCCCTCCGGCCCGGTCGATCATGGAGTTGTGGTGCCCCGCGAAACGCCTGAATCAACCGTTACCGCCCACCACAACTCCATGATCGACGGAGCGGGGGCGTGGAAGGGCGCAGGCGTGGAGGGGCGGGGGTCGACGGGGCGGGGGCGTGGAGGGCGCGCGGGATGTGGGGTGTTGGCAGTGGCACGAAGGGGGCAGTTGGGGGCAGGCCGGGCGACCGGAGCGGCAGCCGAGACAGGGCCGGTCGTGACCACGTACCCTTTCGGCATGTCCACCCCCGCAACGGGCGCGGCCACACTCGCGCCGCGCCGGTCCAGCCGGTTCGTTGCCTGGGTGCGCGCGTGGCGCGCCGGGTTGGTGCCCTACGACGAGGTCGCCGACGCCATCGCCGGCGACGAGGAACACCTCGTTGCGGACGCCCCGGGCACCTGGACCGACGTCCCGTTGGGCGCCGCGCTGCCCACCCTGGCCAAGCTCTCCCCGGACGAGATCCGTCTGGTGCTGCCCGCGCCGGGCGACCCGAGGGGTCTGCCCGGCCCCGGCGACTTCGCCGGCGCGGCTCTGGTCACGGGCGAGGCGGTGGTCGCCGGCGGGCTCGGGCTGATCCCCCAGGTGCGGCTGCACACCTCCGGCTCGGGAGACTGTTTCGAGACGGTGCTCTGGCGGGTCTACCCGCTGCCGGCCAACGCCCCCGCCGCGTCACTCTCGTTGCCTGGCGCCGCCGAGGCGGAGGCCGAGTTGGCCGCCGCGCTGGCCGAGACGACCGCCGTGCTGACCCGCCTCGACGTGGCTCAGTGGCGGCCCGAGCTGGCTGGTGCGCTGGCCGCGCTCCGCCGCCCGGACGGCACCACCGATCTCCCACCGGGCTTCGACCCGCGGGCCCGCCGGCTCTTCGCCCGGGCCGCGGTGCTCGACCGGGTGCTGGCGTTGGCCGGGCACGCCGCCCCGGGCGGTGCGATCAACAACTACGAGGCGCAGCAACGGGACGCGGCACTGCGGCCGCTCACCGCTGCCTGCCGGCAGGCGCTGGTGGCCGCCTGCAACGCCCCACTGCGCCCCTGACGGGAGGCGACCATGATCGGCACTGCGGTCCTTCTGATATTCGCCGCCGCCGAGATGATGTTCTTCGTGTGGATGGTCATGGTGGTACGCCGGCAGCACCGGCACATGGCGGCGGCCCGCCAGGGCCGGTCGGTCAGATCTCGTCGAGCAGGTCCGCGACCGAGTTGACGATCCGGGACGGGCGGTACGGGTAACGCTCCGCCTCGGTGCGGCTGCTGATCCCGGTGAGCACCAGGATGGTCTCCAGCCCCGCCTCCAGGCCGCACAGGATGTCGGTGTCCATCCGGTCACCGATCATCGCGGTGCTCTCCGAATGCGCGTTGATGGTGTTGAGCGCCGAGCGCATCATCATCGGGTTGGGCTTGCCCACGAAGTACGGCTCGACCCCGGTCGCCTTGGAGATCATGGCGGCGACCGAGCCGGCGGCGGGTAGCGCGCCCTCCACGGACGGGCCGGTCACGTCGGGGTTGGTGCAGATGAACCGGGCGCCGTCGTTGATCAGGCGGACGGCCTTGGTGATCGCCTCGAAGCTGTAGGTGCGGGTCTCGCCGAGCACCACGTAGTCGGGGGCGAAGTCGGTCAGCACGTAGCCGACGGCGTGCAGCGCCGTGGTCAGCCCGGCCTCACCGATGACGTACGCGGTGCCACCCGGCCGCTGGTCGGCGAGGAACTGGCCGGTGGCCAGGGCGGAGGACCAGATCGACTCCTCCGGCACGTCCAGCCCCATCCGGCTGAGCCGGGCCGTCAGGTCCCGCGGGGTGTAGATCGAGTTGTTGGTCAGCACCAGGAACGGCTTGCCGGAGGCGCGCATCCGGTTGATGAACTCCGGCGCGCCGGGCACCGGCTGGCCCTCGTGCACCAGCACGCCGTCCATGTCGGTCAGCCAACTCTGCACGGGCTTGCGGTCATGCATGATGATCCTCAGAGGTCAGGGGCGACGGGTCGGCACGCAACAGACGGTGGGGCAGGTGTCCCACATGGGCAGCTCGCCCAGGCGGCGGCGCAGCTGTGCGCCGTCCGGGTCGGTGCGCTCGGTGACCAGCTCACGCACCATGGTCACGAAGCGCGGGTCGGTGCCCGGCGTGCCGGCCCGGACGAAGTCCAGGCCGAGCTGCTTCGCCGTCTCCAGCGCTTCGGTGTCCAGGTCCCACACGACCTCCAGGTGATCGGAGACGAACCCGATCGGGCTGACCACCACGCCGGTGGTGCCGCCCTGCGCGAGGGCGGCCAGGTGGTCGTTGATGTCCGGCTCCAGCCACGGCACCTGCGGCGGGCCGGAGCGGCTCTGCCAGACCAGGTCGTACGCCAGGTCGGGCGCGGCGGCCGCGGCGACGAGCCGGGCGGTCTCGTGCAGCTGCGCCTCGTACCGGCCGCCGTGCGGGCCGGCGTTCGCCGCCATCGAGCTGGGGATGGAGTGGGCGGTGAAGACCAGCCGGGTGGTGTCCCGCAACGCCGGGTCGAGCTGGCCCAGCGCCGCCCGGACCGCGTCGACGTGGGGCTCGACGAAGCCGGGGTGGTCCCAGAACTGGCGCAGCTTCTCGATCACCGGGGCGTCCGGGCCGACGGCGGCACGGGCGGCGGCGATGTCCTCCTGGTACTGCCGGCAGGACGAGTAGCCGCCGTACGCGCTGGTGACGAAGGCCAGCGCCCGGGTGATCCCGTCGTCGCGCATCTGGGTCACCGTGTCGGCGAGCATCGGGTCCCAGTTGCGGTTGCCCCAGTAGATGGGCAGGTCGACACCGTGCGCGGCGAAGTCGGCGCGGACGGCGGCCAGCAGGTCCCGGCACTGCTGGTTGATCGGGGACACCCCACCGAAGTGCTGGTAGTGCTCGGCGACCTCGACCAGTCGCTCGGGAGGCACGCCCCGGCCCCGGGTCACGTTCTGCAGGAAAGGCATCACGTCCTCGGGCCGTTCGGGCCCGCCGAAGGACACCAGCACCACCGCGTCGTACGACATGGGGTCATTCTTGCCCCTCGGCCGGGACGTCCCGGCGACGCCCCCTGGTCCGGACGCGTAGATCACGCGGACGGTGACCAGGGAGCGTCACGGTGCAGCGTCAGGAGCCGATGGCGTGGTAGCCGCCGTCGACGTGGACGATCTCGCCGGTGGTGGCCGGGAACCAGTCGGAGAGCAGCGCCAGGCAGGCCCGCGCGGCGGGCTCCTGGTCGGTGAGGCTCCACCCCAGCGGGGCACGCTCGGCCCAGGCGTCCTCGAACTGGTCGAAGCCGGGGATCGACTTCGCGGCGATGGTGCGTAGCGGCCCGGCGGCGACCAGGTTGCTGCGGATGCCCTGCTTGCCCAGGTGCAGCGCCAGGTAGCGGGACGCCGACTCCAGGCCGGCCTTGGCCACGCCCATCCAGTCGTAGACCGGCCACGCCTTCGTCGCGTCGAAGGTCAGGCCGACCACCGCGCCGCCGGGCGACATCAGCGGCAGCGCGGCCATGGCCAGCGACTTGTACGAGAAGGTGGAGACGTGCAGGGCGGTCGCCACGTCCTCCCAGGGCGCGTCGAGGAAGCCGCCACCCAGGCAGCTCTGCGGGGCGAAGCCGATCGAGTGCACGACACCGTCGAGGCCGTCGACGTGCTCGCGTACGCGGTCGGCGAGGCCGGCAAGGTGCTCGGTGTTGGTGACGTCCACCTCGATGACCGGTGCCGGCTCGGGCAGCCGCTTGGCGATCCGCTCGACCAGGGAGAGCCGGCCGTAGCCGGTGAGCACGACCTGCGCGCCATTTTCCTGAGCGAGCTTCGCCACCGAGAAGGCGATCGAGGCGTCGGTGATGACACCGGTGACGAGCAGTCGCTTACCGGCGAGCAGTCCGGACATCGCTGATTTCCTCCGTAGTCAAAAGGGTTAGTGGCCCATGCCGAGGCCGCCGTCGACCGGGATGACGGCGCCGGAGACGTACCCGGCGCTGTCCGACGCCAGCCAGGTGACCACGGCGGCGACCTCGTCCGGGCTGGCCATCCGGCCGGCCGGGATGGACTTGAGGATCTCCGCCTTGCGGTCGCCGGAGAGGCCGGCGGTCATGTCGGTGTCGATGAAGCCGGGTGCCACCACGTTCGCGGTGATGTTGCGGCTGCCCAGTTCCCGGGTGATCGAGCGGGCGACGCCGACGAGGCCGGCCTTGCTGGCGGCGTAGTTGACCTGCCCGGCGCCGCCGGCGAGGCCGACCACCGAGGAGATGAAGATCATGCGGCCCCACTTGGCGCGGAGCATCTTGCCGGAGGCCCGCTTCGCGACCCGGAACGCACCGGTGAGGTTGGTGTCCACCACGTCGGTGAACTGCTCCTCGGACATCCGCAGCAGCAGCGTGTCGGCGGTCATGCCGGCGTTGGCGACCAGCACCTCGACCGGACCCAGCTCGGCCTCGACGGCGGCGAACGCGGCGTCGACCGAGGCGGCGTCGGTGACGTCGGCGCGTACGCCGAACAGCCCGTCGGGTGCCTCGCCGCTGCGGTGGGTGACCGCCACCCGGTCGCCCTGCTTGGCGAAGGCCTGCGCGATGGCCAGGCCTATCCCCCGGTTGCCCCCGGTCACCAGCACGGTACGGGCCACTGTTCCCCCTTGCGAATGGTCAGCACGGACGCGTCGGAGCCTAGGCGTTACCGGCAGGTAAGCGCTAACGGGAGTCGCGTCACACTGGGGTACGACACCGGGATCAACCCCTGGTGGCACGCCTCGTGGCGGGGTCGGCCCGTAGCCTCCCGGTGGTGAACCGGCATCCGATCGCGGTGGCCCTGCGGGCTCTACGGCAGACAGTGCTCGGCCCGGACGTCCGGCCCGAACGGTCACTGCTGGCCCGTTGGCCCGGGCCGGCCCGCTACGCCGCGCCGGTCGGTCTGCTCGGCGCGCTCGGCCTCTTCCTGATCACGTTGACGGTGGAGAGCGACTGGGGCCTGCCGCCGCCGATCGCGCTCCTGTTCGCGGCGATGACCGTGGCGCCGCTGCTGGCGCTGCCCCGGCGTCCGCTGCTGGCCTGGCGGCTGACGGTGCTGGCCCTGCTGATCTGCACGTTCAACGCGCCAGACGACCAGGCGTGGCCGTGGACCCCGCCGCTGGCACTCGGGTCGATAGCGGTGGTGGCGGTGGTCGTCGCACGGGTCGACCGCCCGGTGCTGGTCTGGGTGGTGACGATCAGCACGGTGCCGGTGCTCACCCTGGTCCATCCCGACAACCGGGTCCCCGTCCTGCTGCTGCTCGGCGCGCTGGCGATCGTCGGCGACCTGATCCGCCGCAACCGGCTGTCCCGGCACGCGCTGGCGGCGCAGGCCGAGCTGAGCGAACGGGAGCAGGAGCGCCGCGCGGTGCTGGAGGAACGCACCCGCATCGCCCGGGAGCTGCACGACGTGGTTGCCCACCACATGTCGCTGATCGCGGTGCAGGCGGAGACCGCCCCGTACCGGCTGACGGACGTGCCGGCCCCGGCGGCCGCGGAGTTCGTCGCCATCGCCGCGTCGGCCCGCGACGCGCTCACCGACATGCGGCGACTGTTGGGGGTGCTGCGCAGCGAGACGAGTGGGCCGCAGACCGCGCCGCAGCCGGACCTCACCGACCTGGGCGCGATGGTGGACGCGGCACGCCGGGCCGGGCTGCCGGTGACCCTGGACGCCGAGCCGGTGGACGACGACCGGGTGCCCGCGCCGGTCGGGCTGGCCGCGTACCGCATCGTCCAGGAGGGCCTGGCCAACGCGGCCCGCCACGCTGCCGGCGCCGCGGTGCGCGTCACCGTCCGCGCGGGTCCGTCCGGCCTGGGGGTACGCGTCGAGAACTCCCCGGCCGACGTCCGACCGACCGCCGACGGCGGCTCCGGGCACGGGCTGACCGGCATGCGGGAGCGGGCCACCTCGCTGGGCGGTACGTTCACCGCCGGACCGCTGCCCGACGGGGGTTACGCGGTGGCGGCCGAGTTGCCGTACGACGCGGAGGGCGGGGACCGATGATCCGGGTGCTGATCGCCGACGACCAGGCGATGGTCCGGCAGGGTTTCGGCGCGCTGCTCGCCGCCCAACCGGATCTGCTGGTCGTGGGGGACGCCGCCGACGGGGCGCAGGCGGTGGCGGCCGCCCACCACCTGGACCCGGACGTGGTGCTGATGGACGTGCGGATGCCGGTCATGGACGGGCTGGAGGCCACCCGCAAGCTGCTCGGTGACCGGTCGGCGCAGCGACCCCGGGTGCTCATCCTCACCACCTTCGACCTGGACGACTACGTGTACGAGGCGCTGCGCGCCGGGGCCAGCGGGTTCCTGCTCAAGGACGCCCCGGCGGCCGATCTGGTGCAGGCGGTGCGGGTGGTGGCGGCCGGGGACGCGCTGCTCGCCCCGGGGGTAACCCGTCGGCTGATCGCCGAGTTCGCGGCCCGTCCGGACCGCCGCCGCCCGCGCCCCACCGACCTGGCCGGGCTCACCCCGCGCGAGACCGAGGTGCTGCGGTTGATCGCCCGGGGTCGCAACAACGCGGAGATCGCGGGTGACCTGGTGGTGGCCGAGCAGACCGTGAAGACGCACGTCGGGCGGATCCTGGCCAAGCTGGGTCTGCGCGACCGGGCCCAGGCCGTGGTGCTGGCGTACGAGACGGGTCTGGTGGCCGCCGGAGAGTAGCCCCGTGGAGCCAGCCCGGGAACGGCTCTGCGGGACGACGACCAGGCCCCGCCCCTTGGCGCACTCTCCCTCCGGACGACATTCCGGAGGGAGAACGTGATGCGACGACGAGGTGCCAGCCGGGTGGCGATGGCCGCGCTGCTCGGCGTGAACCTAATTCTGCCGACCCGACCCGAACCGGCCACGGCGGCGGGGTTCGTCGAGGCGTACCCCGTGATGGCGGCGGTGATGCGCGCGGCCGGCCCTCCGTACGCGGACTGGGCGGCCGACGGACGCCGGTTCCTGCTGTTCGACGAGCGCGGTGACGGCCGCGCGGTCGAGGTGTTCGGCGACCTCGCCGACGCGGACCGGATCGCGGTGCTGGTGCCGGGGGTCGGCAGCACCCTCGCCGACTTCGACCGGGGGTTGGGCGGGGTGGCCCGGCGGGCACCGTCGGTGCAGGCCGGGCGGCTCTACCGGGAGCTGCGGGCGACCGACCCGGCGGCGCGGGTCGCGGTACTGGCCTGGCTCGGCTACGACCCGCCCGACGGGGTGTTGACCGCCGCCGGTGGCGTCAGCGCGCGGCGCGGCGCGGCCGGGCTGGCCACGCTGCTGCGGGAGCTGGCCGGGCGGCGTCCGGCGACGGCGATCACGCTGGTCGGGCACAGCTACGGGTCGCTGGTGGTGTCGCTGGCGGCGGTGGACGCGCCGTCTGAGGTCACCGACGTGGTCAGCCTCGGGGGCGTCGGCGCCGGGGTGCAGCGCGCTGACGACCTACCCGGCGGGCGGCGGTTCTGGGCGGCCGAGGCCCCGACCGACTGGATCCGTCGGGTACCGCCGGTGCGCCTGCCCGGTCTGGGTTTCGGCCGCCGACCCGGTGATCCGGCGTTCGGTGCCCGACCCCTGCCGGTGGGTGGGGTGGCGGGGCACGACGGCTACCTCACGCCGGGCAGCGCCGCGCTGGTCGCGGTGGCGGCGGTCGTGCTGGGCGGCGTCGACGCCGACCGGATCGGGGACGCCCGATGAGCCGGGACCGTGCCGTCGACGCGCTGCGGGCGTACGCCATCGGCGGGGTGGTGCTGGGGCACTGGCTGGTCACCGGGTTGGTGCTGGCCGGCGACGGCGGGCTGCACCAGGCCAGCCCGCTGACCGCCCTGCCCGACCTGGCCCCGATGACCTGGGTGTTGCAGACGCTCGGGTTGTTCTTCTTCACCGCCGGGTTCGGCTCGACCCGCTCGCTGGCCCGCTACCCGGGCGGCGCGGGCGGCTGGCTGGCCGGGCGGCTGCGCCGGCTGCTGCTGCCCACCGTGGCGCTGCTCGGTGTGGGTGCCGCCGTGCTGCTCGCCGCCACCGTCCTCGGCACCTCGGACGACACGCTCGCCGTCGCGCTGCGGCTGGCGGTCAGCCCGCTGTGGTTCCTGCTACCGCTGGTGATCCTGGTCGTGGTGACCGGCCCGCTGCGCGTCGCCGTACGCCGGTGGGGGGTGGCGCGGTGCGGGGCGCCGGCGGTGGCCGTGGTGGCCGCGGTCGACCTGGCGGTCCGGGTGCTGCCGTCCGGCACCGACCTGCCCCCGGTCACCGTGCTGGCGGCCTGGTCGGTGCCGTACCTGCTGGGTGTGGCGCACGCCGACGGGCGGCTGGACGGCCGGCGGGCGGGCGGCACGTTGGCGGCCGGTGGGGCGGTCGCGCTGGCGGCGCTGCTGGCGCTGGGCTACCCGGTGAGCGCGGTCGGCGTGCCCGGGGCCGGGGTGTCCAACCTGAACCCGCCGTCACTGCTGGTGGTGGCGCTGGCGGTGACCCAGGTCGGGCTGGGGCTGCTCGCCCGGCCGGCGCTGCACCGGCTGCTGACCCGGCCGCTGCCGGGCGCAGCGGTGACCGAGGTGAACCGGTCCGCGGTCCGGATCTACCTGTGGCACCAGCCGGTCCTGGTGGCGGTGACCGCGCTCACCGCCCGCGGCGGGCTGGCTCTGCCCGGTCTGCACACCGCCCCGGACGGCCCGGGGTGGGTGCTGGCGCGCTGCTGCTGGCTGCCGTTGCTCGCCGTGGTGCTGGTCACTGTGGTGCGGGTCGGGCAGCCGGGGTCGTTTCGGCGGGGCGTACGCGCTGGTGGCGAGCGGCGTCGCCAACCGGGCGGTGGAGGGGTCGCCGACCGGTCGGCCGAGTGCGTTCCGTCGGCACCGCAGGTGTACGATCATCGACGTTCCGGCCCGCCCGACTTGCAGGAGGTGATCGCTGTGCGAGATAGCGATCCTCCCAGTCGTGGCCGGGCCGATGGTCAGTCCCGCTGAGCCACGACTCAGTCTGGTGAGCTGACCCCGCTCCGCTCCCCACCACGTCGGCGACTGCCGAGGTGAGTGTGCCGCGCCGCCCGATCCCGGGCGGTCGCCGGGAGCCGCCCGGTCACGACTTCGTGTGCGCGTCCCCACCCCCTGCGGTCCGCCCCCGCACGCGGACCGTCCAGCCGCCACCCGGAGCCGTCCATGAGCCGCTACGTCGCCCCGCTGGGCTTCACCCTCGCCGCCGTCTGGGTGGCCATCGTCTTCGTGCTCGCCGGTGGCGGTCACTGACCGCTTCGGATCGGCGGCGGCTGGCGCTGCCCGTGCTGGTGCCGGCGGCGGTTGCTGACCGCCGCCGGCGCACCGGCTACAGCATCCGGGACGACCAGAGCAGACTGAACGCGCCCGCGCAGAGCGCCAGCAGCAACGCCACTCCGGCGTACCACTGGGTCACCTCACGCGGCTCGGTGCGGAACCCGATCGAGCTGCCCATGTCCTGATAGACCTGCTTCAGCTCGCTCACCGAGGCCGCCTCGTAGAAGTAACCCTCGGTGGTCTCGGCCAACTCGGCGAGGGCCAACCGGTCCACCGGCACCCGCTGCAACTGCCCGCCGATGTCGACCTGGCCGGTGTCGGTGCCGAAGGCGATGGTGGAGACCGGAACGTTGGCCGCCTGCGCGGCCGCCGCCGCCTCCTCCACCGCCCGACCGGAGGTCCGGAAGCCGTCGGAGAGCAGCACGATCCGGGCCGGCGGAATGCCCGCCGCGCCGTCGGTCGGCACCGACCGGATCGCCTCCAGGCAGGTGAACACCGCCTCACCGGTCGCGGTCGCCTCGGCCAGCACCAGCCCGTCGATGGCGCTGGTCACCGCGTCCCGGTCCTTGCCCGGCGGCACCAGCACGTTGGCCGCCTTGGCGAACGACACGAGGCCCAGGTTGTAGCTCTCCGGCAGCTCACTGACGAACTGCTTGGCCGCCTCCTGGGCCGCCTCCAGCCGGTTCGGCGCCACGTCGTCGGCCTGCATCGACAACGACACGTCGATGGCGAGCATCACCGTGGCCCGCTCCAGCGGCTCCTTGGTGTCCACAGCGGGACGGGCCAGCGCGGTGGCCAGCACCAGCAGGCAGAGCAGGAACGCGGTCGCCGGGACGTGCCGACGCCAGCCCAGGCCCTTCGGCGCGACGGTACGCAGCAGGTCCACATTGGTGAAGCGCATCGCGTACGCCCGGCGGTGCAGCTGCCGCCAGACGTAGAACGCGCCGAGGGCGAAGACCGGCAGCACAGCCAGCAGCCACCACGGTTGCAGAAAACGGATCATCGTGTCGTCCCCCGGGTACGCGCGTGCCGCTGCGCGGCCACGAATCGCACCATGTCCAGCAGCCAGTCTCGGTCGGTACGCAGACGCAGGTGGGCCGCGCCGGCGCCGCGCAGGGCGGCGGCGATCGTGGCCCGTTGGGCGGCGGCGGCCTCGGCGTAGCGCTGCCGCAGCCGTGGGTCGGCGGTCTGCACCTCGTGCAGCTCACCACTCTCCGGGTCGACCACCGGCAACACGCCCACGTCGGGCAGCTCCAGCTCACGCGGGTCGACCACCTCGATCGCCAGCACGTCGTGGCGGACGCGCAGCTTGCGCATCGGCCGTGCCCACTGCTCGGCCGGCGCGAGGAAGTCCGAGACCACCACTGCCACTCCGCGACGGCGGGGCGGACGGTTGAGCATCTCGATCAGGGCGCCCAGATCACCACGGCCGGGCTGGATCGCGGTGCCGGCGACGGCACGCAGCAGGCCCTGCGCCTCCTTGCGCCCGGAGCGGGCCGGCAGCCGGGTGAGCACTCCGGGACCGGACGGCGGTGGTCCGCCCCGCCAGCGTCGGGCCGGGGCGGACGCCCCGCCGCCGGTGCCGATCACGGCGCCGATCCGGTTGCCCCCGCGCACTGTCAGGTGGGTGATGGCGGCCGCGGCGGCCACCACGACCTCCCGTTTGAGCCACTGCCCGGTCCCGAAGTCCAGGCTGGCGGAGAGGTCCAGCGCGAGCCAGGTCTCCAGCTCCCGGTCGGCGACCGTACGCCGCACATGCGGTGTGGTGGTCCGGGCCGTGACCGGCCAGTCCATCCGGCGCACGTCGTCGCCGGGACGGTACTCCCGGGACTCTCCCGCCTCACTGCCCGGTCCAGGCAGCAGGCCGGCGTAGTCGCCCTGGAGCAGACCGTCGAGCTTGCGGGTGACGAGCAGCTGAAGCCGGGACAGCACGGCCTCGCTACGGTCGGCGAGGGGGGCCGGACGAGGGGTGGGTGAGGTCACGGGCGCTGCCCGGGCCAGCCGGCGCCCGGCGGTGGCGCGATCGACGGCGGCGTGGCCTGCTGCCGGGGAGCGACCGCCGGGAGCGGGATCGTCGACATCACCCGCTGCACGATGTGGTCGGCGGGTACGTCGTCGGCGAGCGCGTCGTAGCTGAGCACCAACCGGTGCCGCAGGATGTCCGGCGCGATGTCCTGCACGTCCTGCGGTAGCGCGTAGTCACGCCCGCGCAGCAGCGCCAGGGCCCGGGTGGCCCGGACCAGACCCAGCGAGGCGCGCGGGCTGGCCCCGTACTGGATCAGTTGCGCGACGTCGGGCATGCCGTGCTCGGCCGGGGCCCGGGTGGCCAGCACCAGGCGAACCGCGTAGTCGACCAGGGCGTTGTGGACGAAAACCTGGTCCGCCTTGCGTTGCAGGGCGATCAGCTCCGGGGTGTCGAACACCGCGGTCGGCTCGGGCGCGGCCACGCCCATCCGGTAGACGATCTCCCGTTCCTCCGCGTCGGTCGGGTAGCCCACCACGATCTTCATGAGGAACCGGTCCCGCTGCGCCTCCGGCAGCGGGTAGACGCCCTCCTGCTCGATCGGGTTCTGGGTGGCCATCACCAGGAACGGGTCCGGCACCCGGTGGCTCTCCCCACCGATGGACACCTGCCGCTCGCTCATGACCTCCAGCAGCGCGGACTGCACCTTCGCCGGCGCCCGGTTGATCTCGTCGGCGAGCAGGAAGTTGACGAAGACCGGGCCCAACTCGACGTCGAACTTCTCGCTCGACTGCCGGTAGATCCGGGTGCCCATGATGTCCGCGGGCACCAGGTCCGGGGTGAACTGAACCCGGGCGAAGGACCCACCGACGACCTTGGCGAGGGTCTCCACCGCCAGGGTCTTGGCCACCCCGGGCACGCCTTCGAGCAGGCAGTGACCGCGGGCGAGCAGCGCGACGAACATCCGCTCCACCATCCGGTCCTGCCCGACGATCACACGTTTGATCTCGAACAGGCCCTTCTCCAGCAGGCTGGCGTCCTGCGCGGGTGTGGTCACCGGGGCAGGTGCCGCTCCGTTCGGCGTCGGGGCGTCGGGCATGGTCGGCTGGGCCACCGGTCCTCCACAGCGTTTGTCGGTCGTCGCGGCTCGTGCGGTATCAAGACTCGCACGCCTTGCTGAGTGTCGAGGTGGGGAGAAGCCGATTTTGCCCGCGCCGTCCCCAGCGGCCGAATCGCGCATCGCGGGTATGCGCGGAGCGGCCCGCCGCGTGTACGATTCACCCCGTCGCCGGGCGGCTCCCCCCGTGGTCGCCCGGCGCTCAACTTCTCCGTCCCGCCGCCCTAGACTGGCCGGGATGAGCATCCCCTCCCCCGCCGACGAGGCCCTGGTCTGTTCGGCCCGGGGCTGCCGGTCCGCCGCCATCTGGGCGCTGGAGTGGAACAATCCCCGTCTGCACGACGCCGATCGGCGCAAGACCTGGTTGGCCTGCGCCCAGCACCGGGGCAGCCTCGGTGACTTCCTCGACGCTCGAGGCTTCCTGCGTGCCGTCACTCCGGTGCCCGGATCGCCTACGCTCGACCTGTGAGCGGCGACCCTCCGGCTTCCCCCGGCCCCACCTCCCCGTCCTGGCCGCCCACCCCGGCCACCGCACCACCCGGCGTCGAGCCGCCGCCCGGCGCGTTCCCGGCACCCGGCACGCTCGGCCCGGAGCCCACCGCGCCGGACGTCTCGACGCCCGCGCCACTCCCACCGGGCGCGCTGCCGCCCGGTCACCGGCCGGCACCCGCCGCCGACCGGCGCGCGCCCGACCTGCCGCCTCCGGGCCTCCTGCCGCCCGAGCCCGGCGCGCCCGGCGCTCTGCTGACGGCTGCGCCGGGTGGTCGGGGCCCGCTGGAGCCCTGGCCGGACACGGTCCACTGGCAGCCGATCTCCACCGACCTGATCTGGGTGGAGCTGATCCGGCTGGCGATCGTGGTCGCCATCGGGCTGGCGGTGACCGGAGTCGGCTGGGCGTTCAGCGGTCACTGGTTGTTCGGGCTCGCCGTGGCCGTCGTGCTGGTGCTCGGCGCGTGGCGGGCCGTCGCGATCGTCCGCGCGGTCCGGGCCTGGGGGTACGCCGAGCGGGAGGACGACCTGCTGGTCCGGCACGGGCTGCTGGTCCGCCGGCTCTCCATCGTGCCGTACTCGCGGATGCAGTTCGTCGACGTGAGCGCCGGGCCGTTGGAGCGCGCCTTCGACCTGGCCACCGTGCAGTTGCACACCGCGGCGGCGGCGAGCGACGCCCGGGTGCCCGGGCTGCGTCCGGCGGAGGCGTCCCGGCTGCGCGATCGGCTCACCGCGCTCGGCGAGGACCGGGCGGAGGGGCTGTGAGCACCCGCGCGGGCAGCCGCCGACCGCGCCGAGGGCCGCTGCGATGAGCGACGGGCCCGCCGAGCCGAGCACCGTGCCACCCACCGGCCCGACGCCACCGGGGCCGGTGCTGCCCGCTGGCTCGGCACCCGCTGGCGCACCGCTCGCTGGCGCGGCACCGCCCGGGTCGGTGCCGCCCGGCACGCCCGCGCCGTGGCCGGCACCACCGGGCGGCGGCGCGGGCGAACCGCGGCAACGACTGCACCCGCTCAGCCCGGTGCTGCACGGCGCCAAGTCCCTGGTCGTGGTGATCGCCGGGCTGTCCTGGTCGACGCTGTCCCGGGTGGGCTTCGGCTGGTTCGCCGCCATGGTGGCGGTGCTGGCGCTCGGCGCGACCGTGCTGTCGGTGGTCAGTTGGTACAACACCGGCTACCACGTCGTCGGCCGGGAACTACGGGTGTACGAGGGGCTGCTCTGGCGGCGTACCCGGGCCATCCCGCTGGAACGGTTGCAGGCCGTGGAGGTGGTCCGGCCGCTGCTCGCCCAGCTCACCGGCCTGGCCGAGCTGCGCCTGGAAGTGGTCGGCGGCGGCAAGACCGAGGCGCCACTGGCGTACCTCGGGGTGGCCGACGCGGCAGTGCTGCGCGAGCGTCTGCTGGCGCTGGCCGGGCGGGTGGCGCAGCAGCCCGCACCCGGCGATCCGGCGGCCCCGGTGACCCCGGGTGCGACGGCGCCACCGGCGGCCGTGCCGGGCCGGCCACTGCACGCGGTACGCAACCAGAACCTGCTGATCAGCCAACTGCTCACGCCGCAGGCGTTCCTGCTCCCGTTCGGTGTGGCCTTCGTCGTGGTGCAGTTCCTCACCGCCGGTTCGTGGTCGTTCGTGGCGGTGGCGAGCACCCTGACCGCGATGGCGGGTGTGCTGCTGCAACCGATCCGCCGGGTCCTCGACGACTGGAACTTCCGGCTGGCCCGCGACGGCGGCACGCTGCGGGTGCACAACGGGCTGCTGGAGACGCGGGCGCAGACCGTGCCGCTGGAGCGGGTGCAGACCGTGCGGGCCACCTGGCCGTTGCTGTGGCGGATGAAGGGCTGGCTGCGGCTGCGGCTGGAGGTGGCCGGCTACTCCGTCGCGGAGGCCGACGACCGCAACCGGCCCGACCGGCTGCTGCCGGTCGGCGACCTGCCGACGGCGACGATGATCGTCGCCGAGGTGCTTCCCGGGGTACGCCTCGACGCGCTCACGCTGAGCCCGCCGCCGCGCCGGACCCGCTGGCTGCACCCGCTGGGCCGTGCCGCGTTCGGCGCGGGGCTGTTCGAGCGGGTGTTCGCCACCCGGTCCGGGCGGCTCACCCGGCAGTTGGTGATCGTGCCGTACGCCCGGATCCAGAGCGTGCGGGTGGTCCAGGGGCCCATCCAGCGCCGTCTCGGGTTGGCCACCGTCCACGCGGACACCGCGGGCGGCTCCGGCGCCACCGCCCAGGACCGCGACCTGGCAGAGGCCTGGGCCCTGGCAGCCGACCTGACCGCGCGAGCACACCAGGCCCGCACCCGATCCTGACCCCGCCCCGGCCCCCGGGGTTGGGTCAGTGGTCGGCGGGGACCGCGGGGTGGGTGGTGGTGTCCGGTTCCCGTGGCGTTGGGGGCTCGGGTTGGCCGGGCGGGGGGTCGCTGGGGTCCGTGGGCCGTGCCGTCTTGGCGCTCGGGTGGCGGGCCCGCCAGGCCGCCCAGCCACGCTCCGCCAGACCGACCACCAGGAACGTCAGCCCCACGTAGGCCCAGCCGACCAGCACGTCGATCACGTAGTGCTCACCCGAGTAGACCAGGGTGAAGGTCATCGCCAGCGGGTACGCGAGCAGCAGCGGCCACCAGCGACGACGGGTGGCGGTCAGGAAGAACAGCACCACGAACAACGCCCACGCGGTGTGCAGCGACGGCATCGCGGCGACCGGGTTGGAGGCGATCTGACCGGCGTTGAGGACGTTTCCGGCGCCGTGCATGCCGAACGCCTTCCAACCCCGGGTCGAGATCCGGGCGACCTCGGTGAGCAGGCCGTTCTGCGCCGCCCACCAGGGCGGGGCGGCCGGGTAGATGAAGTAGGTGACCAGGCCGGCCGCGCAGAGGAAACCCCAGCGCCTCATGTACGCGGCCCAGCGGTGCCGGTCACGTAGCCAGAGCACCGCGGCGGCGGCCAGCGCCACCACGAAGTGCGAGAAGTACACCCAGCTCGCGGCGACGTCCCACCAGTGCACCTGCGGGTGGTAGAGGTGCTGCTGCAACCAGACGGTGGGCACCTCACCGCCGGTGGCCCAGCCGAACATGAACCGGTCGGCGACGATCAGCTCCATCGCGTGCGGCGTGGCCCCGTTGTCGGCGAACCCGCGCGAGAGGTTGTAGATCACGAACAGCAGCACCACCGGCACCCAGTCCCGGGCGAAGCGCAGGTGGCTGCGCCAGGGTCGCTCGCTGTTCCAGGCGATGGTCGCCAGCCAGATCCAGACGAAGGCGTACGCCGGGTCGGTGGGCAGCCCGATGGCCAGCCACGCGGCGACGAACGTGACCGCCCAGACGGTCATGGCGACGACGCGCCGACGACCCCCGTCCGGGGACGCGGGCGGGTCGGTCCGGGCGGGGGGCTGGGGGTCAGTCACGACGGCCATCGGGGTCAAGGTTAACGACGGGGACGGCATCGACCGACGGGGACCACCCGTTGGCCGTCGGGGGTGGCCGCGTCCGGATCGTCGGGCGCGTGCTCGACGCGTCCAGTGAGCACCTAGGCTGACGACCATGCAGGAGCAGCCCGAGCCGGCCTTCGCGCCGGGTCTGACCGCCCAGGTCGAGTTGACCGTCACCGACGCGGACACCGCCCAGGCGGTCGGTTCCGGGGACGTACCGGTGCTCGGCACTCCCCGGGTGCTGGCGCTGGCCGAGGCGGCCACCGTCGCGGCGACGGCGATCGGAATGCCGCCCGGTTCGACGACCGTGGGCACGCGGGTCGAGTTGGAGCACCTGGCGCCGACCGTCGTCGGCCGGACGGTCCGCGCGCAGGCGCTGCTGGCGACCGTCGACGGTCGCCGGCTGTCGTTCGAGGTCACGGTCAGCGACGGCGACCAGACGGTGGCCCGGGGCCGGGTGGACCGGATCCTGGTCGACCGGGCGCGCTTCGTCGAACGCGCTGGGCGGGCGTCGTGAACGCCGGCTTCGTCGAGGTCGCCGACCGGGTGCACGTGCTGGCCGAACCGCTGCTGCGGGTCAACGTCACACTGGTCGTCGGCGACGACGAGGCGCTCCTGGTGGACACGCTCTCCTCGGCCGCCCAGGCCACCGAGCTGGCCGCGGCCGTCCGGGCGGTCACCGACCGTCCGTTGACGCTGGTCAACACCCACCACCACTACGACCACTGCTTCGGCAACGCGGTCCTGGCCGGCGACCCAGCCCGCCCGGTGTACGCGCACGAACTGGCCGCCACCGCCCTGCGCGAGGAGCCGGAGCGGCTGCGCCGGGAGGCGTACGAGGAGTTGCGCACGGAGCACCCGGCGCTCGCCGCCGAGCTGGCCGACACCCCGCTGCTCGCCCCCACGCACACCGTGCACGTCGAGACGGTCCTCGACCTGGGCGGTCGACGGGTGCTGCTGCGCCACCCGGGGCGGGGGCACACCGAGGCCGACCTGGTGGTGCACGTGCCGGACGCCGACGTGTTGGTGGCCGGGGACCTGGTGGAGCAGAGCGGTCCGCCCGCCTTCGAGCACTCGTACCCCTTGCAGTGGCCGGACGCGATCGCGGACCTGCTGCGACTGACCACCGCGCGCACGGTGGTGATCCCGGGCCACGGCGACCCGGTGGACGTCGACTTCGTCCGGGCCCAGCACGCGGAGTTGGCCAAGTTGGCCTGGCTGATCCGGGCCGCGCACACCGGCAGCGCTCCGCCGGAGCGGGTGGCCGCCGAGGCCCCCTTCGGGGCCCGCCCGGCCCTGGTCGCCGCCCACCGCGGCTATCTCCAGCTAAACGGCGACGCCTGACCGACCCACCACCCCACCACCCCACCTCCGCAGCGATCTTGCACTTTGTGCGGGGCGAAAGCTGGGCGCAGCGGACAAAACGTCGACCGGAAGTGCAAGATCGACGCGGGGGTGGGGTCAGGGCGGGGGATCAGGTGTTGAAGCGAGTTCGCACCGCCGCGCGGGTGGGCATGGCGGTGGCGCCGCCCGGGGATTCGCAGACCAGGCCGGCGACCCGCAGCGCGAAGGCGACCCGCTCGGCCCAGCCCTGCGGGTCCTCCGGCTCGCCGTCGACGAGCAGGTCGGCGATCAGCGCGGCCATCACGGAGTCACCCGCGCCGGTGGCGTCGATCGCGTTGACCTTGGGGGCCGGCACCCGGACCGGGTCGGCGTCGGCGGCGGCCAGCACCGCGCCGGCCGCGCCGAGCGTCACCACCACCGTGGCCGCCCCCAATTCACGCAGGTACGCCGCCACCCCCTCGACCGGCTCGCCGGGATAGAGCAGCACCGCGTCGGCGGCGCTCAACTTGACCAGGTGCGCGCCGGCGGCGAACTCGGCCACGACCTCGCGCAGCCCTTCCAGCGCGGCCGGCCCGTTCAGCAGCCGGGGGCGTACGTTCGGATCGAAGACCCGCAGACCGGTGGCGAGCCCCCAGGCCCGGCGGGCGGCGGCCAGCGTGTCGGGTCGGAGCAGCACGATCGAGCCGCAGTAGAGCACGTCGGCGCCCTCCAGCAGCGCCAGGTCCAGATCGTCGGGGCCGAGCAGTCCGTAGGAGGCCGGCTCGCCGTAGAAACGGAAGTCCGGCTCCGGCCCGGCGTACGTGACCACCGCGAGCGTGGTCGGCGCCGGGACCGTGATCGCACCGGCCACCCCGACGTCGGCGGCGGTGAGGAAGGCGCGGATCCGGCCGCCCAGCGCGTCGTCACCGAGCGAGCCGACGAACTGTGCCGCACCGCCGAGTCGGGCCACCCCGACGGCGACGTTCAGTGGCCCGCCGCCGATGGCCTGCCGATAGACCCGTTCCCCGTCGAGTTCGCTGTCGAGCAGGTCGACGAGCGCTTCACCGAGCACCACCGCGTATCCCATGCCGATCCTCTCGTCGTCGCCACCGGCCGCCGAGCCGATCACCGTGGCACCAGGCTGGCACAGCGCACGGCCCGATGGGCGCCGAAGGCCACGCACCGACGTGCGCGCTACCCCGGCTGGTGGATCGGCCCGTTGAGCACCGCGAGGGGGCGACCGGTGCCACCCCACCTGGCCGCGACGATCTGCGCGGCCACACTCACGGCGGTCTCCTCGGGGGTACGACCACCGAGGTCCAACCCGATCGGGGACGCGAGCCGGGCGAGCTGCGCCGGGCTGAGCCCCGCCTCGCTGAGCAGCTTGTGTCGCTCGTCGTGGGTGCGTCGTGAGCCCATCGCGCCGACGTACGCCAGCGGGTGGCGCAGCGCCAGCTCCAGCAACGGCACGTCGAACCTGGGGTCGTGGGTGAGCACGCACAGCACCGTCCGCTCGTCGAGCCGATCGGCCGCCAACTCGGTACGCAGGTAGCGGTGCGGCCACTGCACCACGACCTCGTCCGCCTCGGGAAAGCGCCGCGCGGTGGCGAAGACCGGCCGGGCGTCGCAGACGGTGACCCGGTAGCCGAGGAACGCGCCGATCCGGGCCACCGCGGCGGCGAAGTCGATCGCACCGAAGACGATCATCCGGGGCGGGGTGGCGTACGTGGTCACGAAGAGGCTGATGCCGCCGCCTCGGCGCTGCCCGTCGTACCCGTACCGGAGCATTCCGCTGCGTCCGGCGGCGAGCAGCCCGAGGGCGTCGGCGCGGGCGGCGTCGTCGAGCCGGTCGTCGCCGAGCGAGCCGACGGACCGCTGGCCGGTCAGCACCAACCGCCGGCCAAGCCGCCGGGCCGGGTCGGTCGGCCCGGTGCCGGGAGAACCACCGGCGGCGGGTGGATCGTCGTTGACGTCGGCGGCCACGCAGGTGACGATCGCCGCCGGGTGGCCGCCGCGGCGGGCGGCGGCGACCGCGTCCAGCGCCGGCCGGGCGCTCGCGTCGACGCGCTCCACGAACACGTCGAGGATGCCGCCGCAGGTCAGGCCCACTGTGTACGCGTCGTCGTCGCTGATCCCGTAGCGGCACAGCTCGGGTTGGCCGGTGTCGAGCGCGCGGCGGGCCCGCTCGTAGAGATCCGCCTCGACGCAGCCGCCGGAGACGCTGCCGACGACAGTGCCGTCGGTCGCGACCAGCATGGCGGCACCGGGCGGCTGCGGGGCGGAGTGCCAGGTGGCCACCACGGTGGCCAGCGCGACCGGCTCGCCGTCGCGGCACCGGCGGTGCACCTCGTCGAACACGTCCGGCACCGGCTGCCGCCTCTCCGTTCCCGCTCCCCGTACGCAGGATATGGCGTCCACCGACGACCGGCGGGTCTTCTCGTGCATCGAGGAAGGCCTATTGCGTTCGACCCTACGGCGTGGTGGGATGACGCGTACCGGGCGGTGCGAGGGCTGCGGCACCGCCGGTTGCCGGGTTGGTTAGACGCGAGGGCACCGGTCCAGGACAGGACCGTCGACGGCGCACGTCCACTGGCTGTTTTCCGCCGGGGCACGTCGCCGTGATCGTCGACCGCTCACGACAGCGGGCGATCACGCCACATTCCACCCGATTGCGGCGGGGCGGCTCAGGCAGCGCCCCTCGCGAGTCAGGAGAACCCGTGAACCGTTCCCGTACGGCCGCCTTGCTCACCGCGGCCATGACCCTCGCGCTGGGCGCTGTCGCCCTGGCGTCCGATCCCCAGCCGGCCGCCGCGCACGGCGCGGCGATGACGCCGGGCAGCCGCACCTACCTGTGCTGGCAGGACGGCCGCAGCCAGACCGGTGAGATCCGGCCGAACAACCCCGCGTGCTCCGCCGCCGTGGCCCAGAGCGGGGCGAACTCGCTGTACAACTGGTTCAGCGTGCTGCGCTCCGACGCTGGCGGCCGGACCACCGGCTTCATCCCGGACGGGCAACTGTGCAGCGGCGGCAACACCGGTTTCCGTGGCTACGACCTGCCCCGCACCGACTGGCCGCTGACCCACCTGACCGCCGGGGCGCGGTTGGACTTCAAGTACAGCAACTGGGCGCACCACCCGGGCACGTTCTACTTCTACGTGACGAAGAACAGCTGGAGCCCGACGCGGGCCCTGGCCTGGAGTGACCTGGAGGAGCCGTTCCTGACGGTGACCAACCCGCCGCAGCGCGGCTCGGTCGGCAGCAACGACGGGCACTACTACTTCAGCGGCAACCTGCCGTCGGGTAAGAGTGGCCGGCACATCATCTACTCCCGCTGGGTCCGCTCGGACTCGCAGGAGAACTTCTTCGGCTGCTCCGACGTGACCTTCGACGGCGGCAGCGGCCAGGTCACCGGCGTGGGTCCGGGTGGCACGCCGACCGACCCACCGACCGACCCGACCGACCCGCCGACCGACCCGACGGATCCGCCGACCGACCCGACCACCCCACCACCGTCCGGCGGTGACTGCATGGCCACCTACAAGGTGTCCAGCGCCTGGCAGGGCGGCTTCCAGGGCGAGGTCACGATCATGAACCACGGCAGTACGCCGTTCTCCGGTTGGACAGCGAGCTGGACCTGGCCCAACGGGCAGGCGATCAGTCAGATCTGGGGTGCCACCCAGACATCGTCCGGCTCGACGGTGACGGCGACGAACGTCGCCTACAACGGCACTGTCGCACCGGAAGGCACCACAACGTTCGGCTTCCTGGCGAGTTCCACAGGAACCAACGGGCTCCCCACAGTCACCTGCGCCCGCCGCTAACCACCCCCTGAAATGATCAAGAGGTTTGCGTCACCGGAACCGCTCCGGGTGACGCAAACCTCTTGATCAACAGGGTGGGGCAGGGGGTCAGCGGACCATGGAGCCGACTACCGGCTTCGTGAGCAGGGCGGACTGGTTGCGCTGGATACCCGGGTCGAGGGTCTTGGCCACGAAGATCGCGTGCCAGATGCAGAAGATCAGCACCGTCCACACCTTGCGGGAGTGGTCGGCCTCCTCCCGCTTGTGCTCGTCGAGCAGGCGCAGCGCGTACGACAGGTCCAGCAGGTCGCCCGCACCCGAGGTGCTGAGCACGTGCCGGGCCCACTCGTACATCTCGCCACGCAGCCAGACCCGGGTGGGGGTCGGGAAGCCCAGCTTCTTGCGGTTGACGATGGCCGGCGGCACGACACCCTGCAACGCCTGACGCATCGCGTACTTGGTGGCGTCGGAGCGCGGGGGCAGCTTCAGATCGACCGGAATCTTCGCTGCGACGTCGAAGACCTCCCGATCGAGGAACGGCACCCGCACCTCCAACGAGTGCGACATCGAGATCCGGTCGGCCTTGACCAGGATGTCGCCGCGCAGCCAGGTGTACAGGTCGACGTACTGCATCTTGGTGACGTCGTCCAGCTCCGTGCACTCGGCGTAGATCGGGGCGGTGACGTCCGTGTAGCGCACCGAGGGGTCGTAGCGGCGCATCAGGTGCTGCTTCTCCTCCTCGGTGAACATCCGGGCGTTGCCGTAGTAACGCTCCTCGATCGGGGTGGTGCCACGCTCCAGGAAGCTCTTGCCCTTGACCCCCTGCGGGATCGCCTTGGACACCGCGCGCAGCCCCTTCTGCACACCGCCGGGCAGACCGTTGACGGTGCCCAGCGACAGCGGTTCCCGGTAGATCGTGTAACCGCCGAAGAACTCGTCGGCACCCTCACCGGAGAGCACCACGGTGACGTGCTCGGCGGCCTTCTTGGCCACGAAGTAGAGCGGTACCAGCGCCGGGTCGGCCACCGGGTCGTCCAGGTGCCAGACGATCTTCGGCAGCGCGTCGATCATGTCCTGCGGACCGATTTTGGTGGGGATCGTGGTGACGTCGAGGTGCCGGGCGGAATCCTGGGCGACGTCGATCTCCGAGTAACCCGGCACGTCGTAGCCGACGGTGAAGGTGAGGATGTTCGGGTTGAACTCCCGCGCCAGCGCCACCACCGCTGTGGAGTCGATGCCACTGGACAGGAACGAGCCGACCGGCACGTCGGAGCGCATGTGCATGCGCACGCTCTCCCGCAGCGTCTCGCGGATCTCGTGGTAGAGCTTCTGCTCGTCGTCGACCGGCGCCGGCCGGAACACCGGCCGGTACCACCGGCGTACGTCGATCCGGCCGCCCGGGGTCCAGTTCAGGTACTCCCCGGAACCGATCCGGCTGATGCCCTTGTGCAGGGTGCCGGGCTCGGGGACGTACTGAAGGGTCAGATAGTGGCTCAGGTTCGCCGTGTCGACGCCCGCGTCGCCCTGGTAGTTGCTGTGCGCGAACGGCAGCAGCGCCTTCTTCTCCGAGGCCAGGTAGAGGCCGTCGGCGGTCTCCAGGTAGTGCATCGGCTTGATGCCGAAGTAGTCGCGGGCACCGAACGCCCGGCGCTCCTGCCGGTCCCAGATGACGAAGGCGAACATGCCCCGCAGTCGGGTGAGCACCTGCTCACCCCAGAAGTGGTAGCCCGCGACGATCACCTCGCCGTCACCGGCGGTGGCGAACTGGGCACCGAAGTTTCTGATCAACTCCTCGCGCAGCTCGATGTAGTTGTAGATCTCGCCGTTGAAGGTCAGCAGGTAACGGCCGTTCGCGTAGGGCAGTGGCTCGTGGCTCGACGCGACGTCGATGATGGCCAGCCGCTTGTGGGCGAACACGCCGTCCGCGTACCGGCCGGAGGCGTCGCCGACCACCTCGACCCCTGTCTCGTCGGGGCCGCGGTGGTGCAGGCATTCCAACGCTCCGGCGATGTGGTCGCGATGCGCGGCGGCGTTGCCGTTCGCGCTGAAGAAGGCCAGAAGTCCGCACATGGTGGCCATCTTTCCACGCGCGCTGTCGGCCCTTGCAGCCGTCCGTCGATCCACCCGACTCCCAGGGGGCGTTACGGCCAACCGGACGCGCGGTACCGTCGGGACCAGCAACGAAGCGGAGGGAGCGGCGCAATGACCGAGGGGCAGACCGACGGTACGCCGACGGACGGTACGGAATCGCACGATCCGGACTTCCCGGAGGCGTTCCTGTCCTTCATGCGGCAGGGCTGGAGCGACACCGCGCTCCCCGTGACGCCCCGCCCGGAGACGCCCAACTACGCCAAGCGGCGGGCGGCCCTCTCGGCGGCCTTCCCCGGCGAGACGCTGGTGATCCCCACCGGCACCGAGAAGGTCCGGGCCAACGACACCGACTACCCGTTCCGGCCGGGCAGCGACTTCGCCTACCTGACCGGCGACCACGACGCCGACAGCGTGCTGGTGCTGCGCCCGAACGGCTCGGGGCACGACGCGACGCTGTACATGCGGCCCCGGTCCTCCCGGGAGACCGACGAGTTCTTCCGCAGCCGCAACGGCGAGCTGTGGGTGGGCCGGCGGCACACCCTCGGCGAGAAGTCGACCGAGCTGGGCCTGCCCACCGCCGACCTGACCGGCCTGGAGGCGACGCTCGCCGACCTGGCTCCGGGGCGTACCCGGGTGTTGCGCGGTTTCGACGCCCAGGTGGACGCGGCCGTCCGCCCCTACGACGGGCCCCGCACGGAGGGTCAGCCGGCCCGCGACCGTGAGCTGGCCATCGCCATCTCGGAGATGAAGCTGGTCAAGGACGAGTGGGAGATCGGCCAACTCCAGGACGCGATCGACGCCACCGTACGCGGTTTCGAGGATGTCGCCCGGATCCTGCCGGCCGACCGGGCGGTGTCCGAGCGGCTGTTGGAGGGCGTCTTCGCGCTGCGGGCCCGCCACGACGGCAACGACGTCGGGTACGGCTCGATCGTCGGTGCCGGCGAGCACGCCACGATCCTGCACTGGGTGCACAACCACGGCGCCACCCGTCCGGGTGACCTGCTGCTGATGGACATGGGTGTCGAGGGCCGCAACCTCTACACCGCCGACGTCACCCGGGTCCTGCCGGTGAGCGGCCGGTTCACCGCCCTACAGCGCCAGGTCTACGACATCGTGTACGCCTCGCAGCAGGCCGGCATCGAGGCCATCCGCCCCGGGGTGAAGTTCAAGGACGTCCACCTGACCTGCATGCGGGTGCTCGCCGAGGGCCTGTCCGAGCTGGGGCTGCTGCCGGTGAGCGTGGACGAGGCGATGGACGAGAAGTCGACCGTCTACCGGCGGTGGACGCTGCACGGCTTCGGCCACATGCTCGGCATCGACGTGCACGACTGCTCCAACGCCCGCAAGGAGACCTACCGCGACGGCGCGCTGGGCGAGGGCTACGTGCTCACCGTCGAGCCCGGTCTGTACTTCCAGCCGGAGGACGAGCTGGTCCCCGCCGAGCTGCGCGGTATGGGCATTCGGATCGAGGACGACGTGCTGGTCACCGCGACCGGCGCGGTCAACCTGTCGGCCGGGCTGCCCCGCACCTCCGACGAGGTGGAGACCTGGCTGGCCGAGCAGCGCGAGGCCGGCCCCCGCCTGCCCAGCTGAACCGGCTGTTGCGGATCAAGCTCCGCCCCTGGTCCGCCCGCCCCTGGTCCGCCTGGCCCTCTTCTTGAGGGCTGGCGGGCCAGGGGCTCGCTCGTGATGCACTCGGCTTCCTTTGAAGTCGCGCTGTCCCGTCGCTCGGATACCGCGCTTTCAAGAGAACCGAGTGGATCACCCCTCGAAGGCCAGCAACGTTCGGCATTCGTCCTGCTCGGGCCCTTTCTGCCGGCCCGGACCGGTTGGTCGCCCTCACCGCGCCTGCGCCAAATGCGTGGTTATCTCGGATAAGTCCGCATCGCGAAGATGGTTCTCATACGGTGAGGATCAGAGGCTACAACCCCATTTGTAGCTGGTCGTGGCGCCTCGGGCGGTGCGATCCCGTCTGGTAGCAGGAAAGGGCGGAAGGCTCTGATGTCCAACGACGTAACGAGTACCGACGGCGGGGCCTCGACAGCTCCGCCAACACGGCGAAGGCGGGCACTCTGGGTCGCCGGCGTGGCCGGGCTGACCGGCGTGGTCGGCCTGGCGGCCCTCGGCGGCGTCGCCGCTCGGGACGACAAGCCAAAGGCCGACCAGGTGTCCGACGCGCAGCCGTCGACCGACCGGCAGAACGTCAGCGACGACGGCGGCGCGGACAAGGGCGGCGCCAAGGACGAGGGCGGTCAGGACGACGAGTGGAGCGGCGACGACTGGAGCGGCTTCGACGACCGGAGCGGCGAGGATGGCAAGGACCGTAAGGACGGCAAGGACGGCAAGGACGACGAGAAGGACCGCACCAGGCAGGTCCCTTGCGACTCCGACAAGCTGATCCAGGCGATCACGTTCGCCAACAACGAGGACGGCGGCGTGCTGGAGCTGGCCAGGGGCTGCACCTACACCCTGACTCGCAACCAGGAGGGCAACGGCCTCCCGGTGATCACCGAGCACATCACCCTCAAGGGTGAGCACACCACCATCGGTCGCGAGGCCACGGCGGACTACTTCCGCATTCTCAACGTCGGCGCTGGCGGGCACCTCACGCTCAAGGGCCTGAGCATCAGGGGTGGCCAGACCCTTCAGCCCTCGATGACCGCGGACCCGGCGACGGTCTGGGCGCCGTACTCGGTCCAGGTCCGCCCGACAGTGGCCGAGCCACCTGCTGCGAAGCCGGCGGCCGCGGCCGACGCCAAGCCAGCGGCAGCAGCGACAGCGAAGCCGCCAGCAACCGCCGCCAAGCCGGCCGCGAAGGGCACCACCAAGGCAGCGCCCGCCAAGGCCACCGCCAAGACGGCCACCAAGGCAGCGCCCGCCAAGGCCACCGCGAAGGCCACCGCCAAGGCAGCGCCCGCCAAGCCGGCAGCGAAAGTGGCGCCAGCCAAGCCCGCAGCGGCAGCGACGAAGGCCGCCCCGACTGCCGGCAAGGCCGCCACGGCCAAGCCGGTAGCCGCAGCGGCGAAGCCGGTGGGTGCCGGTACGGCGGTGGTGCCGCTGGTCGAGCAGCCTGGGTTCACCGACGGCGCCGGGGTGCTGGTGCAGCCCGGTGGTCGCGCGGAGATCCTGGACAGCGAGTTGCTCTACAACCAGTCCGGCGGCAACGGCGGCGGGCTGGCCAATTTCGGCAGCACCAGGCTCAGCAAGACGACGGTTGCGCACAACACCGCCTTCTTCTTCGGCGGCGGCATCTTCAACGCCGGCGTACTCCAGGTCGACGAGTCGAAGATCAAGGACAACACCGGCATCATCGGCGGCGGCGGCATCTCCAACGGCGCTGCCGACATCTTCACCGAGAACGTCGACGGCGGCTCGGTCTGGGTCTACAAGAGCGAGGTCACCGACAACGAGACGCTCGGCTTCGGTGGCGGCGTCCTGGATGTCGAGGGCACCACGACGTTGCACCAGACGACGGTCAGTGACAACACCGCCCTGCTCGACGGTGGTGGCGTCGCGGTGGTCGACAGCCAGCTCACCCTCGAGGACGCCACGGTGGTCAAGAACAGCGCCGGTCGCTCGGGTGGCGGCCTGGCCGTGACCAACGACAGCGTTGCGACGATCGAGAACAGCAGGATCAACGACAACACCGCGGGCTCCTCCGGTGCCGGCCTCTTCAACGAGGAGAGCGTCACCACACTGCGCGACAGCGAGGTGTCGGGCAACCGGGCCGTCGGTCCGTTCGCCCGCGGCGGCGGCATCCTCAACACCGAGGGTGGCGAGGTCACGCTCCACCGGACGAAGGTGGCGCACAACTTCTCCACCCTTGAGCCGGGGGGCATCTTCAACAGCATCGGCGGCACTGTGACGCTGGACGACGAATCCGCCGTCACTGCCAACCGTCCGACCAACTGCTTCAACGTTCTGGACTGCTTCGCCTGACCGGGTGGGGCCGAACCACATAGAGGGCGCGCCCCTTCGAGCCGTGACCGGCTCGGAGGGGCGTACCCATTTGGGCAGGTCAGGCGCGTGCAGGCCGGCTTGGGCGGCGGTGTGTCGGTCCGGGCCCCGCTGGGGGCAACATGAACCGAATGTGGGCTTCTCTCGGATAAGCCCGCGAGGCGAGGAACCTTCTCATACGGTGGTTTTGGGAGCTACAACCGATTTGTAGCAGGGGACGCCCGTCTGACGGCGGCGACCCTGTCTGGTACGAGGAGAGGGCAGAGAGCTCCGATGTCCAACTACCTAACGAACAACGAAGCCTCCGGGCGGGCGACGGCCAAGAGCCGCCGCAAGCTCTGGCTCGCCAGTGGCGTGGCCGGTTTGACGGGCGTGATCAGTCTCGCGGCGGTGGGCGTCGCGGGCAGCGCCGGAGCGGTCGGCTTGAACTGGAACACCGCGCAGGTCAGCAAGGACGGCGACCACCGGGGTGACGAGGGACGCGACTGGGACAAGGACAAGAACCGGGACGACAAGGACCGGGACAAGGACCGGGACAAGGACCACGAGCGCGGGAAGGAGGTGCCCTGCGACACCGACAAGCTGATTCAGGCGATCGTGTTCGCCAACAACAAGCACGGCGGTGTGCTGGAGCTGGCCAAGGGCTGCACCTACAACCTGACCCGCAACGACTACGAGGGCAACGGCCTGCCGGTCATCACCGAGCGGATCACGCTCAAGGGCGAGCACACCACGATCTCTCGGGAAGCCACGGCGGACTACTTCCGCATCCTCAACGTCGGCGCCGGTGGTCACCTCACCATCAAGGGCCTGACCATCAAGGGTGGCCAGACCCTCGAACTGGAGAACGGCGTCGAGCCGGCCGCGGTCTGGGCGGCCTACTCGGACTCCGAGGCAATCGCCGCGCAGGTGAAGGCGGGCACCCCGTTGGCCCAGGCGCTCACCGCGCGGCAGGCCAACCCGAAGGCGGGCCTCAAGGCCGCGCCGAAGGTCACCCCGAAGGCCAAGCCGGGCGTCGTCACGCCGCTCGTCGAGGAGCCGGAGGAGAACGACGGCGCCGGAATCCTGGTCCAGCCGGGTGGCACCGCCGAGATCCTGGAGTCCGAGGTTGTCCTGAACCAGTCGGGCGGCAACGGTGGTGGTGTGGCCAACTTCGGCACCACGAAGATCTGGCACAGCACCGTCACCCGTAACACCGCCTTCTTCTTCGGTGGCGGCGTCTTCAACGCCGGGCTGCTCAAGGTCGAGGAGTCGAAGATCAAGGACAACACCGCCGTCATCGGTGGTGGCGGTATCTCCAACGGCGCCGCCGAGATCTTCACCGAGGACGTCAACGGCGGAACGGTCGAGCTCAAGAAGGCCGAGATCACCGACAACGAGACGCTCGGCTTCGGCGGTGGCTACCTCGACATCGAGGGCAACACCACGGCGTACGAGACCAAGTTCGTCTCGAACACCGCGGTTCTCGCCGGTGGCGGTATCGCTGCGGCGGACAGCCAGCTGAACCTGCACAACGTCACGGTCGAGAAGAACAGCACCGCCGGTGTCGGTGGCGGTGTGGCCATCGCCTTCGACAGCGTGGCCACCTTCGAGAAGAGCAGCATCAAGGACAACACCGCCGGCTTCTTCGGCGGCGGGCTCTTCAACGCCGGCAGCACCACCACGCTGCGCGACAGCGAGGTTGTCGGCAACCGGGCCGTGGGCCCGATCGGGGTCGGCGGCGGCATCTTCAACATCTTCGGCGAGGTCAACCTGTCGAAGACGAAGGTCGCCCACAACTTCTCCACCTTCGAGCCGGGCGGTGTCTTCAGCTTCTTCGGAGACGTGAACGTGGACGACAAGTCCGCCATCACCGCGAACCGTCCGACCAACTGCCTGGCCATCCCGGGCGGCACGATCGACAACTGCTTCGCCTGATCGATCACCCTCGGGTGACGGTGACTCAGCACCCTCGGGTGACGACGGCGTAGCGCCAACACAACGGACCGGCCCCCTTCCGCGAGTCGCGGAAGGGGGCCGGTTCACGTCACTTCTGGACGAAGACCGCCACGCTGCGCGCCGGTACGGTGAACGTGCCGGCCGCCCGGTCGAACGAGGCGGTACGCAGCACCGGGTCGGCCGAGTCGACCAGCACCGGGTGCAGTGCCACGTCCGCTCCGCGCAGTCCGGTCACCGTCTGGTTGGCCGCCGACGGGGTGCTGTTGAAGACGACGGTCAGCGACTTCCACGGCCCGCCCAGCCCCCGGGCGTCCAGGGTCATGGTCAGCACACCCGGTGTCTCCTGCACACCCGACAGCGGGAACGCCACCCTCCGCTGTACCTGCTCGGCGGTGGCCAGCCCGAACACCGGCGACGATGCCCGGATGCGCAGCAACTCGGCGTACCGGGCGTCGGTCGTGTTGATCGCCGCGCAGTCCGGCACCAGCGCCGGGTCGGCCAGCAGCGGCTTCGCGTACGACCACTTGTCCTCGTTGTCGGGCGCGGGCGGCAGACCGGCACCGAACCCGTTGCCCCGTTCACAGCCCCAGCGGATCTGGTTGAACCAGTCACCGGAGTTGTACGAGTTGCGGTCCAGCGACTTCGACCGCAGCCGTTCGGTGCCGGCGGTGACGAACCCGGTGCCCTGTCCCAGCACCACGGTGCCCAGCGCCAGCACCTGCATCCGGGAGCGGTCCGCCGCCGTCGTGGCCTGCGGCAGTTTGTACGCCAACGCGTCGTACAGGATCTCGTTGTCGTGTGCGTCGGCGTAGGTGACGGCCTCCCCCGGCGCTGCGGTGTAGCCCGCCGGGGAGCCGTTGTAGTCCACCTGCTCCCCGGTGACCTCACGCCCGGCGGTGTCAGTGAACCGGTAGCCGCGCAGGTTGCCGGTGAGACCCACCTTGATCAGGTCGTGGGCGTGCAGCAGCCGGGCCTTCTGCTCGGCCGGTGACCCGTTGACCGCGTCGCCGTTCGGGTCGGTGTAGAGCCCCGAGGCGAAGCCCTGCACCCGGGGGTTGGCGTCGAACGGCCCGCCGCCGCGCACCGCGTCGCGCAGCCGGTCGTTGAAGGTGCCGATGCCGGTGCCGGCCATGTTGGCCTGGGTGGCCTGGACGAAACGGGCGTCGTTGGCGACCTCGCCGAAGTTCCAGCCCTCGCCGTAGAGCATGATCGCCTTGCCGTCCACGCCGTCACGAGCGACGGTGAGCCGGTCCAGGGCCGCCCGGACGGCCAGGATGTTCGCCTTCGGGTGGTGGCCCATCAGGTCGAAGCGGAAGCCGTCCACCTTGTACTGCCGGGCCCAGGTGACCAGCGAGTCGACCACCAGCTTGCCCATCATGGCGTGCTCCGGGGCGGTGTTGGCGCAGCAGGTGGAGTTGGCCACCATGCCGTCCTCCAGCAGCCGGTGGTAGTAACCGGGCACGATCTGGTCGAGCACCGACTTCGCGTCGGTGCCGGCCGCCGAGGTGTGGTTGTAGACCACGTCCATGACCACGCGCAGCCCGGCGTCGTTCACCCCGGCGACCATCCGCCGGAACTCGGTGGTCCGCGTCGCGCCGACCGGGTCGACGGCGTAGCCGCCCTCGGGCACTGTGTAGTGCAGCGGGTCGTACCCCCAGTTGTAGCCGTCGGTTTCGGCGACCGCCGCCACGCACTTCTGCTGCTCGGTCGAGTCCGGCGGCAGCGCTGCCAGGTCACAGGCCGGCTGACGCTGGTCGCCCCGCTTCTCCGGGATCGTCGCGAAGTCGAACGCCGGCAGCAGGTGCAGGTGGGTGACCCCGGCGTCGCCGAGCGCCCGCAGATGGGTCATGCCGGCGGTTCCCGGGTCGGTGAACGCGAGGAAGGTCCCCCGCCGCTCGGCCGGCACGGTGTCGTCGGCGATGGAGAAGTCCCGCACGGACAGCTCGGTGATCTGCGCCTTCGCGGCCGGCACCGGTGCCGGTTTGCGCAGCGTGCGCCAGCCAGTCGGGGCCAGGGCCGGGTCGTTCAGGTCGACGAGCTGGCTGTGCGTGGAGTCGGCGGCGAGGGCCACCGAGTACGGGTCGGTCACCGACGCGGTGACCATCCGTTGCGCCGCCGGCTGCCACGCCCGCACCTCGTACCGGTAGAACTTGCCGGTCCAGGTGTGGTCGCCGCGCACCGACCAGACGCCGGTGCGGTCGTCGCGGCGCATCGGCACCGTCTTCGGCGCGGCGGTGGGCGAGTCGAACAGGTGCAGGCGCACGCTGTGGGCGGTCGGCGCCCAGAGCGCGAGGCTCGGCGTCCGCCCCGCGAAGGTGGGCCCGAGCGTGGCGTCGGTAGCCCGGGAGTACACGTCGTCGAGCACGCCGGGGATCTGCACGCCGGTCGCGGCGAGCAGCGCGCCCTCGGCGTCGCGCTCGGTCACCAGCAGCTGCCCCCGCAGCGCCGCCGGGACCTTGGCCAGGTCCGCCCGGTCCAGGGCGAAGCTACGGTACGACCACAGGTGCGGGAACCTGTCGCGTTGGGCCTCGGTGAGCCCGTTGCGCTGCGCCCGCAGCGGCAACGTGGTGTACGTGCCGGTCAGCTCGCCGTCGACCACGCTGACCCCGCCGGTGGGCGCGGTGACCAGCGCGTACGTCTTGCCGTCGGTCGGCGGGGTCTGCCACGCCACTGTGGACCGGTCGATCCAGTGCGCCTTCTGCTTGCTGATGTCGGTGTCCCCGCTGGCGGTGGTGGCCGTCGACGGCAGCAGGCGGCCCGGCGTGGCGGCGAGCAGCCACACCTCCCGGCCTGCGCTGGCGAAGTCGAGCCGCTGGTCGTCGGGCAGGTCCTTGGTGTCGCCCTGGTGGATGATGTAGTTCAGGCCGGTGGCACCGGCCGCCAGCGGCACCCGGAACACCGCCCCGAACGCGTCGACGGAGGTCGGTCGCAGCGGGGCGGACCACTCGGTCGGGTTGGCCGCGCCGTCCCACAGGTGCAGGCCCCAGCCGTCGTAGTTGCCGTCGGCCCGCCGATAGTGGAGCACGGCGGTGCCCTCCTCGACCGGCGGCTCCGGTTCACCGGCGGCCGCCTGCCTGCTCGGGTAGATCGCCGGGTCGCCCTGCTTGAGCCAGATCTCACCGGTCTGGGTGACGTCGATGCTGCGGTCCTGGGCGACGTCCTTCGTACCAGCCTTGTCGACAACCAGGAAGTTCACCGACGTCGCGCCCGGCTTGAGTTTCACCCAGGCGAACCGGCCGTAGGAGTCCTCCCCGGCGAACGGCTGCCCCTTCGGCCACTCCGTGACGTACGCCGGGTCGATGTCTCCCCACGCGTACAGCCCCCAGTCGTCGTACCCACCGGCCGGGCGCTGGTAGTGCACCACCGCCCACTCCCGGGAGCTGCCCTGCGCCGGGGTCCCCACCACGGCGGTGGACCGGGCGGTGGCGGTACGGCCCCGACCGTCGCCGACCACCGCCTTGTACTCGACCCGGGTGCCGCCGGCCAGGCCGGTCAGGTCGTGCTGCACGGTGTACGGGGCGTGGTCGGCGCTGCCCAGCAGCGTCCACCGGCCGCCGGCCACCCGCGCCGCGACGGTGACGGTGGCCAGTGGGTCGCCGGTCACCCGGGCGGTGACCGCCGCCCGGGTGGCGACCGACGCGCCCGGAGCCGGGCTGGTGATGGTGATGGTCGGCTTGTCGGCCGCCGGTGCGATGGGGCTGCCGGCCCGGTACACCGCCGCCGACAGCGGCGGCACGGTGAGGGTCAGTTCCCCGTCACCGCTGGCCTGTTCGTCGCCCGAGCCGCCGTAGATGCCGGTGAAGGTGGCGCCGGCCGACCAGGTGTCCACCGTGACAGTCTGCGCGGTGCCGGCATTGTTCACGGCCACCACGTACTCGGTGCGGTCGGCCGGGGCGATCCGGGATGCGGCGAAGACGCCGGGCCCGTCGGCCGCGTACCGGGTGACCTGCACACCGTCGCGCAACGCCGGGTGGGCCTGGCGCAGCCGGCCCAGGTCGGCGATGGTCCGATACAGCGGGTGGGTCGGGTCGAACTGGTCGCTGGCGTGCGTGCGGTCGGTGCCGAGCAGGTCGTCGTCGAGGTAGTCGGGAACCTTCGACGCGAACATGTCCTGGCGGGCGTCCTTGTCCCCGCCCGGGCCGGTGAAGCCCTGTTCGTCGCCGGAGTAGACCACCGGCTGGCCCCGGGTCAGGAACATCAACTGGTGCGCGAGCTGGTCACGACGCAGGTGGCTGGCCGGGTCGCTGCCACCACCGGCGATGAACGAACCGATCCGGCCCATGTCGTGGTTGCCGAGGAAGGTGGTCAACCGGCCCGCGTCGGTGTCCCGGGCCGCGTAGAGGTCGTCACGGGCGTACACGTCGGCGAGCGCCTTCGCGGAGCCGGCGCCGGCGGTGAAGCCCCGCGCGGCCTCCTGGAAGGCGAAGTCGAGGGTGGCCGGCAGGCCGCCCTGGCGGACATAGCTGGAGCTGATCTCCGGGTCGGCGCTGTACACCTCGCCGAACATGAAGAAGTCCTTCTTGCCGGCCTTCTCGGCGGCCCGCTCGATGCCCTGGCTGAACTGCGGCCAGAAATCCATGTTGACGTGCTTCACGGTGTCCAGTCGGAAGCCGTCGACGCCGGTCGCGCCGATCCAGTCCCCGTACGCCTTGGTCAGGCCCCGGACCACCTCGGGACGCTCGGTCCACAGGTCGTCGAGGCCGAAGAAGTCGCCGTACTCACTGTTCTCGCCAGCGAAGGTGGAGTCACCCCGGTTGTGGTACATGGTGGCGTCGTTCAGCCAGGCGGGGACCTTGACGCTCGCGTCCCTCGGGTCGGCGAACGTCGGCGTGTACGGGAAGGACTCCGTGTCGACCGGCGGGAACGCCCGGGAGCCGTCGGCGTAGTTGCGGTCCTCGAACGCCCGACCCTGCGCGTCGGTGTACGGCGAGGTCGCCTTGTCCACGTACGCGTACTTGTCCTCGGCGTACTTGATCACGTCGGCGGTGTGGTTGACGATCACGTCAAGGTAGATCTTGAGGCCGCGCTGGTGGGCGAGCTTGACCAGCCGCTTCATCTCTTCCATCGTGCCGAAGTGCGGGTCCACCTGCGTGAAGTCGGTGATCCAGTAGCCGTGGTAGCCGGCCGAGATGTCGTTCCCGGCGCCCTGCACCGGCCGGTTTTTGAAGATCGGGGCGAGCCAGATGGCAGTGGTGCCCATCCCCTGGATGTAGTCCAACTTGTCGATGACGCCCTTGAGGTCGCCGCCGTGGTAGAAGCCCTTGTCGGTCGGGTCGAGGCCGGTCCGCAGCCGGTCGCCGGTGAGGCCGCCCCGGTCGTTGCGGGGGTCTCCGTTGGCGAACCGGTCCGGCAGGACGAAGTAGAACTGCTCGGCTCGGGCGGAGTTGCCGCCGGCCTTCAGCAGCGCCTCGGCGGTCGGCTCGTCACGCCACTGGGTCGCGCCGCCGGTCGCGAGTGGGGCGCCGTCGGACGGCCGGGGGCCCGCGGCGGCGGGGTGCACGGCGACCGGAGCGCCGACGAGCGTGACGGTGAGCAGGGAGGCAAGGGCCAGCAGGGCGGTGCGCGGTATCGGCGGGGGTTTCATCGACGCCTTCCTCTGGTCGCTGATTGGCCGCACGCTAACCCTTGCCGAAACATTCTGCAATACCTTGCAAACATGGTCGCAACAAAGCAGCATCCTTGCGGAAGCGCCGCTCAGAGCCCGTTGCAGCGAACCCCGTCCACAGTGCACTCCCTCGGCGTGCTGGACGCCCGCTCCATGTGGAACCGCAGCGACACCGACCCGCCGGGCGGCACCTCGACCCCACTGACGTAGGTGAAGCCGTCATCGGACTGGCGGACCGTCCCCTGCGGGACACCCTCCACCCAGGTGGTCACCAGCCGTCCACCGGAGAACTCCAACCGCACCGTCCAACCACGGCTCCGGGCGGACGTGTTGACCATCGCCACCTCGCCGATGAAACCCCCGTCGAAGCTCTGCACCACCCGGTACCGCCCGGTCATCGCCGGCTGCCCCGGCGCGGCCCGGCTCGGCGACCGCGTCGCCGTCGGCCTCCCGGTCGGACCGACCGTCGGGTCGGCCGATGGTGACCCGGCCGCGGCGCTCGGCGGCAGCCCGCTCGCACGGCCGGATATCCCCGGCAGCACCGGCGCCGGAGACGGCACCGAGGTGGGCACGCTCGGCGCCACCACCGCGGACGGCACCGGCAGCGCCGGCGGTTGGGCGCCGTCCGGCGCCGGGCTACGTCCCCGGTACGTGCCCAGGGCCACGATGAGCAGGACCACCATCACGACGACACCGGCGCCGACCACGATCCAGGGCGACGTGGCGATCGCCACCGGACCGCGTGGCGGGCGCGGAACACGGCGCATGCCGGACATGTACCTCCTTCAGCGGACCGTCCGCGCAGCGTAGCGATCGGCGGCCCGGCCCGGAAAGCCTTGGCGGTGCAGCGGCGCAGCGGCGCAGCGGCGCAGCGGCGCGGCCGTCTTGCGGCGCGGCCGTCTTGCGGCGCGGCCGTCTTGCGGCGCGGCCGTCTTGCGGCGCGGCGGTCTTGCGGCGCGGCGGTCTTGCGGCGCGGCGCTGGCTCAGCCGATCCGGCAGTCGGCCCCGTTGATCGTGCACTTGACCGGACGCTGTGCCGAGTCACCCCAGCCGACGCGCATCCGCAGCGTCCGAGAGTCACCCGCATCCAGCGAACTGGTGCCCCGCAACACGAACTCCCCATCCCCGCGCCCCCGCACCGAGATGCCCGAGTCATCACTCACTCGCAGAGTCCAGGTGTCGTCGTCGAACACCAACTCCACCTGCCAGTCCACCGACCGACTCGACTCGTTGGCGATCGCCAGCACCGCCGCGTCCCCGTCCCAGCCGTTCGTACCGACCTGGTACCGGGCGCTGACCGTGTCGTCCGCCGGCGGCGCCATCAGGACGCTCGTCCGCCCCGGAGTCGGCGAGCCGGTGACGGTGGCCCGCGGTGACGGCGTCCGACTACTGCGCGACGGTCGCGGCGACACCGAGCGGCGCTCCACAGCGGCGGGAGTCGGCCCACCGGTGGCCGACGTGGCGGCGGGCGCGGTCGGCAGGAACGCCGGAGGCGCGGCCTGCGGCGGCGCGTCCCGCTCCCTGGTCCGGAACGACAACAGCGCGATCACCAGGAGCACCACCAGCGCGCACACACCGAGCAGCACCACGATCCACGGCACCGACGCCAACACCCGCGCCGCCCGCGAAGCTGCCGCACCGTCCGGCCGCACCGCCATCAGGTCTCCCCTCGTCCCCCACCGACGCGACAGCGTAGCCAGCGCCGCACGGACCGGAAACCGGGCGGGTACGGATCGGGCCGACCGGCCCCCGTCGGTCAGCCCGTCCGGACGACCGTGCAGATCAGTGGTCCGTCATCCGAGATACGCAGCAGGTACCGGTACCGCTCCCCCGGCACGGCCTGCCCCTGACTGTCCAGGAACTCCCACTCCACCGCCACCATCGTCAACAGCGCGGACACCGGCTGCACGTCCTCGATCCGGGCGTGGGCCGCGACCAGCTCCCGGTCCTGGTAGTCGGGTGCGGCGCCCACGAAGGACAGCGCCACCGCCGCGGCGGACGTGAACGAGAAGCTGTAGGTGTCGGCCACCACCAGTCCCGGGAGGGCGTAGCAGCCGGCGATGGCCGGCAGGTCGCCGGAGGTCAACGCCACGCCGTACCGGTCGAAGAAGTCGGCCAACGTGTCAAGATCCGTGGAGGCGTTCACGGTCACAGCAATTGCCGGTCACCGCCCAGGTCAAACCTCAGCGCGGCGGCACCTGAACCTCGATCTCGGAACCCAACCGGGCGTCAGCGGCCAGACCCAGGTCGTCCCCGCTCCAGAACCGCCCCGGGTCATACCAGTTCGGACGCCGGCCCGCCGGCAGCAACCCCATTGCCTCATAGGTCACCGCCACCACCTCGGCGCAGTACGCCGTCTCCAGCGCCCGGTCCCGCTCCCCCGCCGACCGGGGCGGGCTGGAGGGGTTCGCGCGGGCGGCCGGGGTTGGCCGAGGTGTCGGCTGGCCGAGGCGTGACAGCTCCGACAGCCGACCGAGGTGCGGCAGCGCGGGAAGCCGGCCGGGGCGCGGCAGCGCCGGCACCCGACCCCGCACCCAGCGCCACGCCAACTGGGCGGTCGACGGGAACGGCGTACCGTCCAACCGCGCGATCGTCCGCAGCACCGCCCGCTCCATCTCCGCGTCGGCCGGCGGGTCGAGTTGCCGCAGCCAGGCCCGTTGGCCGTACCGGTTGGCCCAGACGCAGACCGCATCTCGCAGGTCGTGCAGCTGGACGCCGCGTTGGTGGCTGCCCGACCACAGGTCCGGCAACGACCTGCCCAACTCCGCGTGCCACATCAGCGGTGGCATGTCGTCCAGCACCACCGCCATCCCGACGTGGTTCACCGGGCTGTTGGTGGTGAACTGGATCGCCCGGTCCGGCACGCTGCGACCCCGGAACACCCACACGTCACCGGTGCGGGTCAACTCGACGGCCTCATCCAGGCTGATGCTCATGAGGGTCTAGCCTAGGCCGATGCGGCAACGAATGCGGTGGTGGAAGGTTCTCGGGCTGGCCGGGCTCGCCGGCGTCGCGGCCTCCGGTGTGGTCATCGCGCGGGCCGAACGGCGTCGGCGCGCGTACACCCCCGAGGAGATCCGGCAGCGTCTGCTGGAGCGGCACGCCCAGGCCAGCGACGCCGCGAAACCCGGCGACCCGACCTGACCCACCGTCCTTTGTAGATCATCTTGGGGCAGCCGGGCGGGTCGATGATCGATACGATGAGGCCATGACGACGCCCGTCGCACAACGGCCCTTCGTCCTGTCCATCCCGGCCGCGCCGGTCGAACGACACGCCAACGTCGACCTGCACCTGCCCAGCGACGCCGGCCCCGCGCCCGCCGTCGTGGTGGTGCACGGCGCTCCGCTGCCACCCGACGCGCCCGATCCCCGCGACTGGTTGCTCTACCGCGGCTACGGCGCGTTGCTCGCCGCGAGCGGCGTGGTCACCGCGCTGGTCAGCTACCAGGTGTCCGAGCTGACGGCGCTGCCCGCCGCAGCCGACGACATCGCCGCCATGGTCGAGCAGGTCCGCGCCGATCCGCGGGTCGACCCCGAGCGGGTGGTGCTGTGGTTCTTCTCGGGTGGCGGCCTCTTCGCGGCCGACTGGCTGCGGGTCCCGCCGCCATGGCTACGCGGGATCGCGCTGACGTACCCGCTGCTCATCCCGTTCCCCGGCTGGGAGGTCGACGCCCGGTTCCTGCCGGTCGAGGCGCTCAGCTCCGGCACCGGCGTGCCACTGGTGCTCACCCGCGCCGGCCAGGACATCCCGCCGGTCCTGGCCGGCATCGACGCGTTCCTCCCCGCGGCGACCGCACGGGGCTGGCCGATGCAGGTGATCGAGGTGCCGGACGGCCAGCACTCCTTCGACATCCTCAACCCCGGCCCGCAGTCCGAGGCAGCCGTCCTGGCCGCCCGCGACGCGGTCCTGGAGCTACTCGACGCTGGCTGACCCACCGCCCGCCAGCCACATACCCTCCACCCCCAAGTGCCGCCGGTGGCGCATCAGATTGGGGATCTCTCGCACCCGACGTTCGCCGTCGTACGACGATCGTCAGAGAGCCGATCGATGGTGGGGGTGAGAGGTGCGCAGCAGACGTCGGGGTGCCCGACCGGCGAAGAGTGCGCTGCGCGAGGGCCGCGAGGCCTATGAACGGCTTCGCACCTACCTCATCCTCGCGGTCCAGGCGGGGGTAGCCGCCGGGTTGGCCTGGTTTGTTGCCAGCGACGTGCTGCACAATCCGCAGCCGCTGTTCGCGCCCGCCGCCGCGGTCGGCACCATCGCGGCGGCCATCGGTAACCGGGCCCGGCGAACTCTGGAACTTCTCGCCGGGGTGTTCCTGGGAGTGCTGGTCGGAAACGGGATCATACGGTTCATCGGGGCGGGGCCCATACAGACCGGTGTGGTGGTGGCACTGGCCATTTCGGCGGCCGCCGTTTTTCGAGGCACCGGAGCCGTCATGGTGCAGGCGGGAAGTACCGCCGTCCTGCTCGGCACCGTGTCTCCGGAACGGCCGGACCTGGCCGTCCCACGGACGGCGAATGCACTGGTCGGTGTTCTGGTGGCCATCGTGGTGGCCTTGCTGATCCTGCCGCTCAATCCGGTGCGGATCGTGCACCGCGCCGCTGGTCCGACAGTCGATGCCATCGCCCGGGAGATGACCGCTACCGCCAACGCGTTGGCTCACCGCGACGTGCGGCAGGCCGAGGATGCCCTACAGCGACTGCGTGCGGCAGAGGCGCAACGACGCAACACGGCCGACGTGGTCGCCGCAGCGTGCGAAGTCGCGATTCTCTCACCGTGGCGGAGGAGACGGCTGGGCATCATGCGTCGGTATTCGCGGGCGGCCGAGCATCTTGAACTCGCCTACACCAGCAGCCGCGAGATGGCCCAGTGGGCGGTGTCGGCACTGCGCGCCCGGGAGACGCTGCCGGCCGGCCTCTCCACGGCGATCGAGCACTTCGGCCAGGCGTTCCGGCTCCTGCACCGTGACTTCCTGGCGGGACGGGAGCCGGACCGCGCGCGGGAGCGGGCGCTACAGGTGATCAGTGACATCAACGAGGCGTGCGCCGAGGGTGTCGGGTCCTCCGGGACTGTCGTCGTCTCTCAACTGCGCGTTGTCGTGAGTCAACTGCTCCAGATCTCCGGACTTTCTCAGGCGGAGGCGAATCAGCGGGCGGGTTTGAACGCCGACGCGTGAGCGTTCAGGGCAGCGGGCCGTCGGTCTCCGCAGTCAGGCTGAGGCGGTCCCGGATCAGCGCGAGCACCGTGTCGGTGGTCCGGTCGAGGTGGCTGCGGCCATCGGGTAGGCGGGCCTCCGGGGCGATGTAGCTGCGGGGACCGATGTGGGTGGCCGGGTCGAGCCGGTGCACGGTGATCTTGCCTTCGCGGTCAGCCCGGTTCCATCCGCTCCAGCGGAACAGCCGCCACCGCTGCGGGAAGATCCAGGTACCGACCCGCTCGATCCAGTCGCCGGCACTGGTGAGCTGGTCGAGGTGCTGGGCGTGGGTGATGTCGTTGGCACCGTTGTGAAAGCCGCCGAGAGTGATCAGCCAGAGCGGGGCGTGCAGTTCGGCCCACAGTTCGTTCACCGCACCGCTGGCGACCTGTGCGCCACCGCTGTAACTGAGCAGCACCACGGGTATGCCGCTGTCCGGCTGGTAACCGGCGACCCGGAGCTCGGTGGCGATCTGCGCACCGACGGCACGGTTGTACAGGGGACGGTAGCGGCGGTCGGCGGCGACGAAGATCTGCATCACGTTGTGCAGGAACAGCAGCAGCCCGATGCGACGGCGCACCCAGGTCCAGACCGGCCGGTCGGCGAGCGGCACGGCGAGCGGGGAGTAGGGCTGCACCTGGCCCAGCACCCTGAGCTCCGGCGCTCGGTTGATCAGCGCCTTGACCAGTCGGCCACCATCGCGGGTGTCGTGGAAACGGCGTTTCCCGATGCCGTCCAGATAGACCAGGTAGGCGTCCGGGGGGCGGCCCGGGTCCGCCCCGCGGGCGTAGGACATGCCCTCGGGGCGGGAGATGGTGGGTGTGCGCCAGCCTGCGGCGTAGACCAGCACCTCGTAGCGGGCCAGCAGGGCCTCGGCGATCAGCACCAGTCCCAGTCCCCCGAGCAGCAACAGGAGCGCCAGCCCGATCACGCGGCTGGCTCCGGTGCTCGTCTGGTGTTGAGTTTCACGACGAGGCGGCGGACGGCCTCGACGGAGACGCCGAGCCCGACTCCCGCGACCGCTACGCAGCCGGCGGCCTCCCACCAGCCGACTCCGGCCGCCGTGGCGAGTGCACCGGTGAGGCCGGCACCCACTCCCACCACGAGCAACAGGTGCAGCAGTGGTCCGAGCAGCGGGAACGCGAGGACGCCGGCAAGGACCAGCGGAGCAGCCAGGCCTGGTGTCCAGACCAGTGCGGCCTCGTCGGCCGGTGCGGTGGGCAGCACCAGACCGGCAACGGCCCACGCGGACAGCGGCCAGAGCGCGAACACCGCGCCGTCAACTATCGCGCCCGCCAGCAACAGGCTGACCACCCTTACGTGCGACACGCCGGACAGGCGTGCCACCACCGGCAGGAGACGCCCGGCGGCCTCGGACAACCCGGCGACCAGCAGCAGGATGACGACGACGGGAGACATCGGTCAGCCCTGTGGTGGCAGATCGGCGGAGCCCGGCTGCGTCACCGGGCCGGTCTGCCGCACGAAGTGCTCAAGTACGTCGGCGGCACGCGCATAGCCGCCCGCCTGCCGCTGGGCGACCTGCAGGGTGCTCGCGGCGGCCCGGAACCGAGGCTCGTCGATCAGGCGCCGGGCGAGGGCCTGCACTGCCTCCACCGTCACGTCCTCGGTGCGGATCGACAGGCCGGCATCGAGCTCGACGATGCGGGAGGCCACCAACAGTTGGTCGGCGCCCTGTGGGACCACCAGCATCGGGGTGCCGGCGTACAGGGCCTCGTTGACGCTGTTCACCCCGCCGTGAGTGATGAACAGCGTCGCGCGGGCCAGCACCTCCAACTGCGGTACGGAACGGTAGGCGAGCACGTTGCCCGGTAACGGGCCAAGCGCGGCGGGATCGGTGTGTCCGGTGGAGATGATCACGGTGCCACCCAGCGGGGCGAGCGCGTCGGCGAAGGTGCGCAGCAGCTGCGGGGCATCGAACACCGTGCCCATCGAGGCGTACACCACCGGGTCCCGCAGTCGATCGACCGGGAACGACGAGTCTGCGGGGCGGGCACCGATGCTCGGCCCGACGAACTGGTAGGACTGGTCGAAACTGTCCGCCTCGGGGTGGAACGCCCGCGAGGTGTAGACCAGGTTGAGGGGCTGACGGATGTTGGCCAGGTCGATCAGGGGCAACGCGCGGGTGTCGTACCGTCGCCGCAGTTCCCAGCGCGACCCCAGGTACCTCACGGTCGGGCGGGGAAGGGCCACCGCGGCGCTGAGCAGCTTCCAGGAGCCGCGGGTGGGGCTGGGCACGTGCCGGTTGAAGGCGAACGTGGTGAACGACGATGCGGGCGGCACGCCGAGTTCCCGGGCGGCCACCGGACCCCACGGGCACAGCGAGTCGTGCACGATCAGATCAGGCCGGGTGCCCCGCAGGTCGGTGAGGACGGCGGGCAGGACGCGTACGGCGGTACGCGCAAGCTGCTCCATCACCGTGACGGGCGTCGGCGGGCCGGAGAGCGGTAGGTCTTCCCCGGGGTAGAGGAGCACTCGCGCCCCGGTGGCCGCGATCTGCTCGGCGTACGCCGGCGTCGTGTGGTAGGTGACGGAGTGACCACGACGAACGAGCTCACCCACGACGGGCAGTGTCGGGTTGATGTGCCCGTTCATGGCGATGTTCAGGAATGCCACTGCGCTCATCGGCCGACCCCGTGCGGGGAAGGAGCCAGAGCCCGGCAAGATGCAGCGTTCATGATCCACCCTTCTCGGTCAGAGCCTAGATGTTGGCTGCTGGCAGTGCGCCGTGGACCAGGTACTCGACTCGTAAGCGGCCAGCTTCCGGCGACTGATCAGCCCTGACGTCCCGTTGGCACCGGATGTCCGGTTCGCTGCTGTCCGGGCTGCGTCGTCCGGCCGGTTGTGGGGGCTGATGTCGGGTGCTCGATGCCACCCTCGGCGTGGAATCGGGGGCCGGGCGGAGTCGTTATACCTGGCATGCCACCGCGACCGTCGGGTCGTGGGGCGCGGCAGCCGCCGGGAACATCCGGCAGGCCGCCCCGGTTACATCCCCCGCAACGCCCGAGCAGGTCCCCCCGGAGATCGCCGGCGTCGCCACGAACTTTCCCCGCGCGGTCGCACTGACCCCCCGTTGACTGCCGTGCGGGCACCCCCAAATGCAGAGGAGCACGCCATCATGCGTACCGATCTGATTCGTAAGACCGCGCTGACCGCTGCCGGGCTCGCCTTCACCGGTGGCGCTATCGCCGGCCCGGTCACCACCGCGTTCGCCGCACCGACCACCGGCAAGCCGACGACGCAGACCCAGGCCGACCGTAAGGGTGGTCATGGTGAGCGGGAGTTGGGTGTGCGTTACGAGGCGCAGCCGAACTTCTACTACTG